>URBK01000017.1 GCA_900546065.1 uncultured Alistipes sp. | reverse complement strand
GAGAGGACGTTTAGACGCAAGAAGGACGCTGAAGAGCTTAGTTGCGGATTTGAGGGTTATAACGTACCTTTACCGCAAATCGTATTCCGTAATGAGTGTTTTGATTTTCTTCATGAGCGGTTCCGTGGCCGGTACGAGGGGCAGACGCAGTACGTTTTCTATGCGGCCCATGACGGCAAGGGCGGCCTTGATGCCCGTGGGGTTACCCTGCTCGAAGAGGGCGGCAATGGCCTCGCGCAGGTGTCCCATTATCTGTTCGGCGCTGTCGTAGTCGCCTGCGGCGGCCAGATCGACCATACGTGAGACCATCTTCGGGAAGGCGTTGGCCGCAACCGAGATTACTCCGTCACCGCCGCGGCGCATAACCTCCAGTGTGAGGCTGTCGTCGCCCGAGATGACGCGGAAACCGTCGGGACGGTTGCGTATGATCTGCTCGATCTGCTCGATCTTGCCCGATGCCTCCTTCACGGCGATGATGTTGGGCTCGTCGGCCGCAAGGCGGCATGTGGTCTCGGCTGTCATGTTGACACCCGTGCGACCCGGTATGTTGTAGAGTATTACGGGTATGGGCGAGGCCTCGGCTATGGCGCGGAAGTGACGGTAGAGTCCCTCCTGCGACGGCTTGTTGTAGTAGGGGGTGACGCTCAGGATGGCATCTATGCCCTCCAGATCGGTATGCTCGACATACTCCACAACCTCGGCCGTGCAGTTGCCTCCAAGACCAGCTACGAGAGGTACGCGCGAGGCTATGCGCTGCTTTATGATGTGCAGTATGTTTCCGCGGTCGGAAGGTTTGATTGTGGGCGTTTCGGCCGTGGTGCCGAGTGCCACGATATAATCCGTGCCTCCGTCTATGATGTAGTCTATAAGGCTCTCCAGAGCCTCTATGTCATACGAAAAATCCTTCTTGAAAGGTGTTATCAGGGCGGCGCCTGCGCCGCAGAATTTGCTTGTATCCATATTCTGTTGTATAGTTACTCGTTTTGTCGGGTGCTAAAAGAGCGATCCCTGTTGCGGCCGTTCCGCCTTATTCGAATCTATATCTTGAGTCTCGCTCGGCTCCTGTGTGACAGCATTGTCATGTTTCACGCCGCTCCGTAGCGGAGTATTGCCGGCCGGATCCGAGGCGGCAATGTCGTTATAGTCTTCCGCAGCGTCATCCTCTCCGTCAAGGTCGTCGGTGTCGCCGACCATGTTGTCGGCTAACATACGGTAAAACTCATCCTCCGATATGATCGGTACATTGAGTTTGCGTGCCTTCTGCAACTTCGCGGGGCCGATCTTGTCGCCCGCGAGCAGATATGTCGTATTGGCCGATACGGCGGCCAGATTCTTGCCTCCGTGGGCCTCGATCATGGCCTTGAGTTCATCACGCGAGTGGTCGCGGAACGAGCCCGAGATGACGATCGAAACGCCGCGCAGCGCCTCAGATTCGGGAGTCTGCTCCCTTTGCTCGAATTGCAGGCCTGCGGCGCGCAGACGTTCGATTATGTGTCTATTCTGCTCGTCGGCAAAGTAGTCGATGATCGAGTCGGCGATCTTGTCGCCCACCTCGTCGGCCTCGACGAGCTGTTCGCGCGTGGCCTTCATGACGGCGTCGAGCGAGCGGAAGTGCGCGGCGAGATATTTTGCCGTCGTCTCGCCCACGAAACGTATGCCCAGAGCGAAGAGAACGCGGTGGAATGGAACTTCGGTCGATTTGCGGATGCTGCGTATGATGTTCTCGGCCGACTTTTCGCCCAGACGCGGCAGCGGTGCCAGCTGCTCGGCCCGAAGATCGTACAGGTCGGCTATGCAGCTCACAAGACCGTTCTCGAAGAGCAGCTCGACGGTCTCCTCACCCAAGCCGTCGATGTTCATCGCCTTGCGGCGGATGAAGTGTATGATGCGGCCGAGGATCTGCGGCCGGCAATGGCTCTGGTTGGGGCAGTAGTGCTTGGCCTCGCCCTCGTAACGCACCAACGGCGAGTGGCATACCGGGCACTCGGTGATGAATTGCAGCGGACGACTGTCGGACGGGCGTTGCGTGAGATCCACACCCGTGATCTTGGGTATGATCTCGCCTCCCTTCTCGACGTAGACCATGTCCCCTTCGCGCAGGTCGAGGGCGGCGATCTGGTCGGCATTGTGGAGCGTGGCACGTTTTACGATCGTCCCGGCCAGAAGTACCGGCTCGAGGTTGGCGACGGGGGTTATGGCTCCCGTGCGCCCTACCTGATATGTAACCTTTAGCAGCCGCGTGAGCGCCTGCTCGGCCTTGAACTTGTATGCCACGGCCCACTTCGGGGCCTTGGCCGTGAAGCCGAGGGCGCGGCGGTCGCTGAAGCGGTTTACCTTTATGACCACGCCGTCGGTCGGGAACGGCAGCGCCTTGCGGGCCGTGTCCCAATGGTTTATATAGGCGTCGATCTGCTCCGTGTTGCGGCATATCGACATCTTGTCCGATATCTTGAATCCCCAGCGGCGGGCCGCTTCGAGACTTCCCCAATGAGAGTCGTAGGGAAGGTTGTCCCCGGCAAGCTGATAGAGCGTGCAGTCGAGCCCGCGGTGTGCCACCACCTGCGACGACTGTTGTTTGAGCGTCCCGGCCGCGGCGTTGCGCGGATTGGCAAAGGGAGGCTCGCCGTTGGCCTCGCGTTCGGCATTCAGGCGGTCGAACGAGGCGTAGGGCATGAGTACCTCGCCGCGAATCTCGAAGAAGTCGGGATAGTCGTCTCCAGTGAGCGTAAGGGGTACGCTGCGGATCGTGCGCACATTCTCCGTAACGTCGTCGCCGCGGGTGCCGTCTCCGCGCGTCACGGCGCGCAGCAAGGCTCCGTGCTGGTAGGTGAGCGATATGGCCGTGCCGTCGAACTTGAGCTCGCAGACAAACTCCGACTCGCCGATCTCCTTCTGCACGCGGTCGATCCACTCGTGCAGCTCTTCGAGCGAGTAGGTGTTGCTGAGCGACAACATGGGAAAGGCGTGCTGGACGCTGCGGAACTCGTTCGTGACGTCGCTGCCTACGCGTGCCGTCGGGGAGTTGGGGTCGGCCATCTCGGGGTGTGTCGCCTCGAGGTCCTGAAGTTCACGCAGAAGGGTGTCGAACTCGTAGTCTGAAACTGCGGGGTCGTTCTCGATGTAATAGCGGTAATTATAGTAATTGAGACGCTGTCGAAGCTCCTTTATGCGTTGTTCTTCTGTCATGGCGGGATAATAACGGCTGCTCAAAGGTACATATTTTGTTCGGTAGATTTCGGCGAAATAAAAAAAATAGAAAAAAATATACATAAATAACGACGTATGTAATTTTTGCTTATACTTGCAGAAAATTTTGGAGATATGACGCCAAATAGCACGAAAAAACGTTTAGTGACCAACATTCATAACCTCACGGCCGAGCAGCAGGACGAATTGAAGAATCTCTATCCCAAGGGTTTCTCGGATGTGATGATGCGCATCGACAAGCCCAACGGCGATTTCTTCTACGCTGTACCGTACGAGACGGCCGACACCTATTATTTAGTCAAGATAGACGTCAAAATAGACGATACGGCCGACGACGGCGCCGACGACGACTACTATGACGGCGATGATGAGATAAAGGGTGCCGATGAGTTGTCGGACGAGGCCGGAGATATGGGCGCCGACGATGATGACGATATGGAGGATTAGTTGCCGGTTGTGTCGAAAAAGAGAGAATCGAATGTCGGTTCTCTCTTTTTTTGTGCCCGGGTGTGCCGATTGTGTGTCGGAGTGTGCCGAATATTGCGGCAAGGGTTTCGGCGGGGGTGGACGTGTGTGGCGCGGAGGTGGAACATGGTGAAGAAGATGTTGATAAAATATTGTTCCGCGGAAATGCGCGGTTCGGAAAAAATAGCTATCTTTGAAAGCAAAAAACGTCTTTTGCATATAATTAAAGGTATAATGAAAAAAGTAGACGTAGTTCTCGGTTTACAGTGGGGCGACGAAGGCAAGGGTAAGGTCGTGGATGTACTGACCCCTTCGTATAAGGTTATCGCCCGTTTTCAGGGTGGTCCCAATGCCGGACATTCGCTCCATTTCGGCGATACGAGTTTTGTTTTGCACACCGTTCCTTCGGGAATCTTCCGCGACGGTTCGGTCAACATCATCGGCAACGGCGTGGTGGTCGATCCGGTCATTCTGGCCAAGGAGATCTCCGACATCGAGGCGCATGGCGTCGACGTGAAGAGCCGTCTGCTCATATCGAAGAAGGCGCACATCATCCTGCCCACGCACCGTATTCTCGATGCTGCGAGCGAGGCTGCCAAGGGCAAGTCGAAGATCGGTTCGACGCTCAAGGGCATAGGCCCCACCTACATGGACAAGACGGGTCGCAACGGACTGCGCTTCGGCGATGTGCTGGCTCCCGACTTCATGGCCCGCTACGAGAAGCTCAAGAACAAGCACGTGGCGATGCTGCGCCAGTATGATTTCCAGTACGATATTGCCGAGTACGAGAAGACGTGGATGGAGGGCATAGAGTTCCTGCGCGGCTACCGCTTCATCGACAGCGAGCAGACCGTCAACGACTACATTGCCGCCGGTGAGGGCATCCTTGCCGAGGGCGCTCAGGGCTCGATGCTCGATGTCGACTTCGGAACATATCCTTTCGTCACCTCGTCGAATACGGTATGTGCCGGTGTCTGCACGGGTCTGGGCGTAGCCCCCACGAAGATAGGTGACGTCTACGGTATATTCAAGGCATACTGCACGCGTGTGGGCAGCGGCCCGTTCCCCACGGAGCTCTTCGACGAGGTCGGGGAGAAACTGCGTCAGGTGGGACATGAGTTCGGCGCTACGACCGGACGTCCGCGTCGCTGCGGCTGGTTGGACATGGTAGCCCTTAAGTATGCCGTCATGATAAACGGCGTGACGGGACTTATCATGATGAAGGCCGACGTAATGAACGATTTCGATACTATCAAGATCGCCACCTCGTACCGTGTTGGCGGTGTGGAGACCGATGTCTTCCCGTATGAGGTTACGGACGATCTGGAGCCCGTCTATACCGAGTTCAAGGGGTGGAAGTGCGATATCTGCGGCATACGCCGTTATGAGGATTTCCCCGCCGAGTTCAAGGCCTATGTGGAGTTTATCGAGAAGGCTACGGGTGTGCCCGTGAAGATCATCTCGGTAGGTCCCGACCGTGAGGATACCATCGTAAGGTAATCCTTTCGGATGTCGTTGCGCGCAAAGATATTGCTGTCGGTGGCGGCGCTTGCGGCGATGGTGTCGCAAGGCCGCACGGACGGTATCGGCCGTCAGATGCCGCGCAGGGCGTACGACTTTGTAAACTCGATAGGCGTGAATACCCATTTCGGGTATTACGACACGCAGTACGGACTCTATGAGGAGGTGTTGCGGCCGCGCCTGTTGGAGTTGGGCGTAAAACATATACGCGACGGTACGTTCAATGACGACGTGGCGCGCAAGTACCGTGACGTCGGAGAGTCGGGCGTGCGGCTTCTGCTGATAACGTCGGCGGAGCGTGTGGCCGGGCAGGCCGAGGCCATAGGCCCCATGTTATGGGGCGTGGAGGCCGAGAATGAACCCGACGGGCGCGGCGGCGAGTGGGTAGAACGTGCACGAACCGAACAACAGCGTCTGTATGAGACGGTAAGGGGCGACGAAAGGCTGGACGACGTGGCCGTTGTTGGTGTGTCGCTGGCAAACATACGAAACAGCCCCGAACTTTTGGGCGATGTGTCGCAGTGGATGGATTTCGGCGGCATGCATCCCTATGCGGCAGGACAATATCCGTCACGGCATTGGGGATGGGGCATGTCGATGGAGGATGCACTGGCGCGGGCGCGCTGCGTGAGCGGCGACAAGCCTCTGCTGGTGACCGAGTGCGGATACCACAACAAGGAGCGCAACCCGAACCATCCGGGTGTAAGCGAACGCGCGGCGGCGATATACCACCTGCATCTCTTCTTCATATATTTTAATCAAGGTGTGGAGAGGAGCTATAAATATGAGATGCTCGACCTGCGTGAGGATGACGCCATGACCGACATGGAGTGTCATTTCGGGCTTGTGCGGGCTGACGGCTCGGTGAAACCGACGTTTACTGCCATACGCAATCTGCTGCGTGTGCTTTCGGATGACGATGGGGCTGATTGCCGATGCCGTCCGTTGGATTATGCGGTCGAGGCGCCGGAAGGTGTCACGATACGCACGACGCTGTTGCAAAAGAGTGACGGACGATGGTTTCTGGCGCTGATGCGCGAGTGTGAGGTTTACGATCTCAAACGTCTGACGGATGTGGAGGTGGAGCCTGTGGATGTGACGGTACGGTCAGCACGCAGATTCGATATGCGGCGGTATGTTCCCAACGAGTCGGACGAAGCTGTTGCCGATTACGGCCGTACGGATCATGTGACGGTGCCTCTGGGTGCCGAGGTGCAGCTCATCGAGGTCGCCCCGAGAGCAAAGTAGTACGGTTGGCGGAGGGGGTGATGTGTGAAAAGTCCGTGCAGATGGGAATGGTGTGTAAGAGGTGGCGTGCGAGATAGATCATATTCGAGCGTTGCAGGTGATTACGCGTTGAGAGGATTTGAACCGACCGTAGAATATTGATTGGACAAATATATGTAAGCGGGTTGCGGCCGCTAGGCCCTGCCCCTAATAAACTAAACATTTATAACCGATGAACAAAGCATTGAAAATCGTTGTTCTGGCCAAGCAGGTGCCCGATACCCGCAATGTGGGTAAGGATGCCATGACTCCCGAAGGTACGGTGAATCGTGCGGCGCTGCCGGCCATTTTCAACCCCGAAGATCTGAATGCCCTCGAGTTGGCATTGCGCCTGAAGGAGCAGCGTCCCGGGTCGACGGTGCATATTTTGACCATGGGCCCGTTCCGCGCCGCCGACATCATCCGTGAGGCGATGTTCCGCGGTGCCGATGGCGGTTATCTGCTTACCGACCGCAAGTTTGCGGGTTCGGATACTCTGGCTACGTCGTACGCTCTGTCGTGCGCGCTGCGCAAGGTGGGCTACGATCTGATCGTGGCGGGACGTCAGGCTATCGACGGTGATACGGCTCAGGTGGGACCGCAGGTGGCCGAGAAGTTGGGCCTGCCGCAGGTAACCTACGTCGAGGAGATCGAGCGTGCGGAGGGTGATTCGCTGGTGATCCGCCGTCGTCTGGAGCATGGCACCGAGGTTGTCGAGTGCCCCATGCCGGCCGTCATCACGGTCAACTCGTCGGCGCCGGCCGTGCGTCCGAAGAATGCGCGCCGCGTCATGAAGTACAAGTATGCGATGATCCCTACGGAGATTGCGGCCGAGCCCGACTCGGAGCGCGCACGTATGGTGGCCGCACACGACTATCTGAAGATCACCGAGCTGACGGTGGCCGATATCGACACCGACGAGAACCAGTTGGGATTCGCCGGCTCGCCCACGAAGGTGAAGAAGGTCGACAATGTGGTCTTCCAAGCCAAGGAGGCGAAGCGTCTGACGGGGGCCGATGCCGATATAAATGAACTGATGGTGGAACTTATAGCGAGCCATACGCTCGGTTAATCGAAGGAGGATATCATGAATAACGTATTCGTATATGTAGAACTCGAAAACGGCGCTGTCGCCGACGTGAGCCTCGAGCTGCTCACCAAGGGACGCGAGTTGGCCGACCGTCTGGGCGTGAAGCTCGAGGCTGTGGCCATGGGCGAGAATATCGCCGGCATAGAGAAGGAGTTGGCCAAGTACGGAGCCGATACGGTGTGGGTTGCCGACGACAAGATCTTCTCACCCTTCCGCACGCTGCCCCATACGTCGGCCCTGTGCGGTCTGATCGAGGCCGAGAAGCCGCAGATCGTTCTGTTCGGCGCTACGCCCGTAGGCCGTGACTTCGCGCCGCGCGTATCGTCGGCGCTGCACAGCGGTCTTACGGCCGACTGTACGCAGCTCGAGATCGGCGACCATAAGGATGCCAAGACCGGCAAGGAGTACAAGGATCTGCTCTATCAGATACGTCCCGCCTTCGGCGGCAACATCATCGCCACGATCGTCAATCCCGACCACCGTCCGCAGATGGCCACCGTACGTGAGGGCGTGATGCGCAAGGCCGAGGCTGCGAAGCCCGCGGCCGGTGAGGTCAAGCAGATCGCATGGCGCGACTATGTCAAGGATACGGATCTGCTTGTTAAGATCATCGACCGTCAGATCGAGGAGCGCAAGATCAACATCAAGGGCGCGAGTGTCATTGTTGCCGGCGGTTACGGTATGGGCTCGAAGGAGAACTTCAAGCTGGTACACGAGCTGGCCGACGTTCTGGGTGCCGAGGTCGGCGCAAGCCGTGCCGCCGTCGATGCGGGCTTCACGGAGCATGCGCGTCAGGTGGGGCAGACCGGTGTTACGGTACGTCCCAAGCTCTACATTGCCTGCGGTATCTCGGGACAGATACAGCACACGGCGGGTATGGATCAGTCGTCGATGATCATATCGATCAACACCGATCCCGATGCGCCGATCAACAAGATCGCCGACTATGCCATCACGGGCGACGTGAACGAGGTTATACCCAAGATGATCAAGTATTACAAGCAAAATTCGAAATAGCGATGTTGCGTTTACTCTCTTTCGTAGCGGCTCTGATGAGCCTCCTGCCTGCCGCGGCACAGCATGTGGCAAGCATGGAGTGCGGGCTGGAGGAGTATCGTCCGCTGCTCTCGGCGGCGGGATTCGAGGCTTACGCTTTCGATATACGGGATTTTCTTAAGAACGATGGCCGTTATACGGTGACCTTGCGCGTGCGCGAGTATGCCGACGGCCGCCAGATCGACTCGACGGATTATGTGTTGGGCGAGAACAAGGCCTTTCTGACGGATTATCCCGAGGAGCAGCGTTCCGATATCTTTGCCGACGAGGCTGGTGTCGTGTCGCGTGCCGAGAAGCTGGTTGTGGGGTGTTACCCCTCGAAGGTGGATTCGATTGCGACATGGATGGTCGAGTTGCAGGATGTTGCGCAGATGTTTCCGCGCCTGCAACTCCGGAACATAGCGGCCGAGGGTGCGCCTCGTTACCACTACATATCGCGTCCGTTCGAGACTGTCGAGGGCGTCATGCCCGGGGAGTTCATACCGCTGGTGTTCTTCGGGTCGATGTGGTATGACGAGAAATACGGAGTCTACCGCTTCTGCGGCGAGCAGGAGATCGCACCCGACCTGTCGAGCGAAATTGTGAGTCATGTGCCGCATTTCTATGTGATGGGTGTAATATTCTCTCCGACACGGGAACAGTAAACGTAACAAACAACAAAACGATATAGAATTATGGCTAATTTCTTTTTAGATAACAAGGATTTGCAGTTCCAGCTCTCGCATCCGCTGATGCAGAAGATCGTGGAGCTGAAGGAGCGCGGCTTTGCCGAGAAGGATCTCTACGACTACGCTCCGCAGAATTTCGAGGATGCGATGGACTCGTACCGCCGCGTCATGGAGATCGCCGGCGAGGTGTGCGGCGACGTTATCGCACCGAACGCCGAGGGCGTCGACCATGAGGGTCCGCGCGTGGTGAACGACCACGTGGAGTATGCTTCGGGTACGGTCGAGAACATGAAGGCCGTGGTCGATGCAGGTTTGAGCGGACTGACGCTGCCGCGCAAGTATGACGGTCTGAACTTCCCGCTCGTATGCTTCGTCATGGCAAACGAGATGGTGGCGCGTGCCGATGCCAGCTTCGAGAATATCTGGGGTCTGCAGGACTGCGCCGAGACTATCAACGAGTTCGCCTCGGAGGAGCAGAAGCAGAAATATTTGCCGTGGGTATCGGCCGGTGCGACGTGCGCCATGGCGCTGACGGAGCCTGATGCCGGTTCGGATCTGGGTGCCGTGATGTTGAAGGCTACGTGGTCGGAGGAGAAGGGCACGTGGCTGCTCAACGGCGTGAAGCGTTTCATTACCAACGGCGACGGCGATATCTCGCTGGTTCTGGCGCGTACGGAGGACGGTACGACCGATGCACGCGGCCTGTCGATGCTCATCTACGACAAGCGTAACGGCGGCGTGAAGGTTCGCCGTATCGAGAACAAGCTGGGTATCAAGGGATCACCTACGTGCGAGCTGGTCTTCACGAACGCTCCCGCGGAGTTGGTCGGCGACCGCAAGATGGGCCTTATCAAGTATGTTATGTCGCTGATGAACGCCGCGCGTCTGGGTATCGGCGCACAGTCGGTAGGTCTGTGCGAGGCTGCATACCGCGAGGCTCTGAAGTATGCACACGAGCGTATGCAGTTCGGCAAGCCCATCATCAAGTTTGCGGCCGTTGCGGAGATGTTGTCGAACATGCGCGCCAAGCTGCACGGTGCACGTGCCCTGTTGTATGAGACGGCGCGCTTTGTCGAGATATACAAGCAGTATATGCACATCTCGTCGGAGCGCTCGCTCGAACCGGAGGAGCGTCAGACGATGAAGTTCTACAACCGTCTGGCCGACGGCTTCACGCCGCTGGTGAAGCTCTTCTCGTCGGAATATGCCAACCAGTTGGCATACGACGCCATACAGATACACGGCGGCTCGGGCTTCATGAAGGATTATGCCTGCGAGCGTCTCTATCGTGATGCCCGTATCATGAACATATACGAGGGTACGTCGCAGCTGCAGGTTGTGGCGGCGATCAATGCCGTGACGAAGGGTACCTTCGCCGAGCAGATCTCACGCTACGAGGAGGCCGAGTATTGCGAGGCCATGCAGCCCGTGGTGGCCAAGCTGCGTGAGTTGCGCGCGACGTTCGACTGCATGGTGGCACGTGTTGAGGAGGTCAACCGTGAGCATACGGGTTACAAGGATCTGCATGCGCGTCGTCTTGTCGAGAGCGCGGGACACATAATCATGACCTATCTGTTGGCACGTGAGGCCGGCGAGGCCGAAGAGTACGGTTCGGATGCCAAGCTCTTCCTGAAGATGGCCGAGGCGTATATTGCCGCCGCCTCTACGGTTATAACCAACTCTGAGGGCAGCGATGTCGATCTGATCCACGAGGTGGACGAGGCTTGCTGATAGGGGCGCACGCAAGTGAAAACGGAGGGGGTTGCGCAAACCTTCTCCGTTTTTTGATATTTGAATCATAACATTTAATATCGGGATATATGAGACGTATCTTTATCATTGCATTTACGGGAGTGTTGGCACTCGGTTTTGCCTGTGCGGCGCTTGGCGGTGACGGTGTCCGCCGCGGCAAGCTCAATGCCGAACAGGCCGAGGCGCTTGCCGCGGAGTTGTGGAACCGTAAGAAGGCGGCGCTTAAGGCCGAGTACGGCCGTATGTGGAATAACCGCACGCTGGAGCTCAACAATCTGCGGATGCCGTTCTGGTATGCGGTCTACGGGGAGAAACCGTCATCGGGACGCAGCCTCTACATCTCGCTGCACGGCGGCGGCAACGTCCCGGCCGAGGTGAACGACCAGCAGTGGGAGAACCAGAAAGGTCTGTACAGGCCTTCCGAGGGTGTCTATATGGTTCCACGTTCGGCGGTGAACGATTGGAACATGTGGCTGCGGCCGCATATCGATACACTCTTCGATATGATTATCCGTATGGCGGTTGTAATGGAGGATGTCGATCCCGACAAGGTCTATCTGATGGGTTACTCGGCCGGCGGCGACGGAGTCTACCGCATGGCGCCGCGTCTGGCGGACCATTGGGCTGCGGCGTCGATGATGGCGGGACACCCGGGAGAGTCGTCGCCCGTGAACCTGCGCAATATAGGTTACATGATATGGATGGGAGGTAAGGACCGTGCCTATAACCGCAATACGCTGGCCGCTGAATATGGCCGCTGGATGGATGACCTGCAGCGGGCCGATCCCGAGGGATATGTCCACGAGACGCATATCCTGCCCGAGTGCGGGCACTGGATGAACCGTGCCGATACGGCGGCCGTGAGCTGGATGTCACGTTTCCGCCGCAACCCCTATCCCGACCATATCGTATGGCGTCAGGAGATGAGCAATCCGAGGCCGTCGTTCTACTACCTTTCGGTGCCGGACGAGGAGGCGGTAGGAGGCCGCGAGGTGCGTCTCTATCGCGAAGGGAATACCTTTACCGTGACGCGCAACGATTTCCCGACATTGCGTATATGGCTTAACGACCGCTTTGTCGATCTGTCGAAACCCGTGCGTGTTGTTATAGGAGGCCGTGAGGTCTTCTGCGGTAAGGTGAAGCGCCGTGCCGAACATATTGCCGAGACGGTCGACAGCCGTGTCGATCCCGATTATATCTTCAGTGCCGTGCTGGAGATCCGTGACGGCAAGTGCCGTGCATTGTAGCGGCTCGTTAAGGGGCTTCAACAACGTCGGGAGGGATATCCAATCTTGTGATCAGATATCCCTCCCGATCTCTTTTACTTATGGAGAAGTCGTGTTATCTCTTTCCATAGAACTCCTTCTGCCGGCGGGCTATGATGGAGGCAAGGCGTTCGTAGAGGGCACGGTCCTCGGCCGTGCCGTGGCGCAGGAGCGAGAAGGCGTTGTTGCCCTGATAGTATGCCAGATCGTTGTTGTCGAAGATGCCGTTACGTTCGTATGAGTCGATATATGCCTTCATGCGGCTGCCGCGGCCGTTTTGTTGCAGCGCATTCTCGTCGAACTCCATCTCGAGTGACATGCCGGCCTGCGTGGCCAGACGACACGTTTCGTCGATACGCGAGTCGGGGATGGCGTCGTTGAAGAAGTGGTTGGGCTGCAAGTAGGCCTTGTCGAATCCCAGCTCGCGCCATTGGTCGTAACCGTCGGATTTGAAGTAGGGGATCCAATAGAAATCGAGTCCCTTCTCGTGTATGTAGTCCGAGACTTCGGCTACGAACGTACGGGTATTGGTGGCCTCTTCCGCCAGCCAGTAGAACCCGCACAGCTGGAGATTGTCGAGTCCGGCAGCGGTGAAACGCTCGATGAGCAGGTCGATGTACCATTTGCAGGCGGCCGTACGGTCGGCATCGTCGTTGAAATCAAGGCTGCGGCCGTCAATCTCGCCCCAGTCGGTCTGTCCGGGTATGGGCTCGGGCAGCGACAGTACGATCTTGCGGCGGTGGAACGGCCCGGGGATACGCTCGCGCATCGTGCCTACGCACTCGTTCAGGGCGGCAATGTCGCGTCCGGGGGTGAGGTATTTGTCGATGAGTGTGATCCAATCCTGCTTGCGTGCGGGGGTGGGGGTATATCCCGAGGCGTAGCTTAGTCCCGTACCGCTGTGTATCTCGAGAAAGAGGAAGCCGTCGAAGAGCCATTCGGGCGTTTCGCCGTCGGTGGCGACGTAGTCGGCAAACTGCTCGGCATTCCATTTGACTGTGCGGTGTTCGCCGCCGTCGTATATAAGGACAAGGTCGCGGACGGGTGCGCGACCGACCTTTGAGCCGCCGCATGACGTGCATAGAAGTGTTACGGCCGTGGCCGCCAGAACGCTGATAAGTAGGGATCTTTTCATGGGATAGGGGTTAGTGTTTGTTTGCGGGGATATAGTTATATCTACAAATGTACGAAAAAAGTTTGCCGTAACGGTATATATATGCTTAAAACCGAATACGGACGACGTGTTTTTGCAGTCGCCCGTATTCGGTTTATGTCGGTTTAGGCTTTACGCCTCCACGGCAACGGGTTGCCGCAGCGTGGCGTGTTGCGAAGAGTATATGTTGAGGCCGAGACATTTTGCTATGTAGCTCACGGCCTTCTGGGCCTTTACCGAATTACCGGCGGCATCGAGCGGCGGCGCGAAGGCCGCTATGCCCATCACACCCGGTATGACACCCATTATTCCGCCGCCGACACCGCTCTTGGCGGGTATACCCGTCTGGAACATCCAGTCACCCGTGCGCTCGTAGAAGCCGACGGTAGACATGAGCGAGACGATGCGCGGGGCTATCTCCGCTGCGAAGACCTCGTCATGCGTGACGGGGTTGCGGCCGTCGGCGGCGATGGTTGCAGCCATGACGGCGAGTTGCGATGCCGTGATACCTATGGAGCATTGGTGCGTATAGATGTCGAGCGAGAGGTCGGGATCGTCGTATATGCGTCCGTAGTTCTTCAGCAGCCATGCTATCGAGCGGTTGTTGAAGTTGGTGGCGCTCTCCGAACGGTATAGCTCGTCTATGACCTCGACGGCTGAACCGCATAACGACTCGACGAATCCCTTTATGGCCAGCCATTTGGCGTCGCTGTTGCCCGTGGGCGCTATCATCGAGCAGGCGGTGATGGCACCTGCGTTTACGAGTGGCGTGGAGGGATGGTCGTTCTCGAGCAGTATGGCTATGATCGAGTTGAAGGGCAGTCCCGTGGCGTCGGCTCCGATCTTTTTCATGACTGTTTGCGTGCCGTGCTGCTTCATGGCGAGGATCGCCGTCGGCACTTTCGACACCGACTCTATACCGAAGCGGTAACCCGTATCTCCGACCTCGATGCGCTCGCCGTCGGCCATGCATACCGATATGCCGAAGAGCGAGGGCGGAATATTCTTAAGATAGGGTATGTAGGAGGCGTTCTGCCCCTCCGTAGTCTTGGCATATTGCGTGTATGCCTCGTTTACGGCCGTAACGACGGCCGACTTGTCTATTTCATGTACCATGACCTAACGTTTTTCGGTGTTGTTGTTCTGTTTGCGCTGTGCGGCCGAAGGCGCAGCAGTCGGGGCCGAAGGCTGCGCAGCAGATGATTGTGAATTCGGATTCTGCGGCTGTGCAGGCTTTGACGGCTGCTCCCAGTGGAAGGGCGCAAAATCAGCTGCGGCATTGGCGTCACGCCATGAAGGCTTGCGCATGGCGTATATTATAAGAGGTATTGCCACCATGATGACGCATCCGGCTACAAGTACACCGTACCATACGGTATGGCTTCCGGTTGCGATCTGCGAGGGCGGTATGAAGCTGAGCGAGAAGGCCAGCAGCGAGCCGGCGAAGCCGACGCCCGCGATGAGCCACATGAGGGCGTTGCCGCGGCCGAGCCGGAAGGGGCGTACGGCACCCTTCATCTTGTAACGCAGGGCGATGGCTGCGGCGAACATCAACATGTACATTATGAGATACAGCAGTACGGTGAGCTGCGAGAGTATCTGATAGAACGACTGTACGGATGGCATCACGACGAAGAGCAGGCTGAGCAGCGTGACCAGACCGCCCTGTACGAGCAGGATGTTGCGCTGTACGCCGTTGTTGTTGCTCTTCTGGAAGAATGGGGGCAGATATCCCGCCTTGCCTACGGCGTAGATACCCTTCGACGGGCCGGCTACCCACGTGAGCACTCCGGCCAATACGCCTACCATGAGGGCTATGGCTATGATGGGCGAAGCCCACGAGGCGTGCAGGTACTTGAAGTAGTTGTCGAATCCGATGAGGAGCGATTGTGTAAGGTTTATGTCCTTTGCCGGAATGATAAGTCCGAGCGAGAAGGTGCCCAGAACGAATATCGCTACGGTCATGAGCGAGCCCATGATGATGGCCTTGGGGTAGTTCTTGCCCGGATTGTTGACCTCCATGACGTGTATGCCCATCATCTCCATTCCGGCGTAGAAGAGGAATATGCCGCTGGCAAGTACCAGATTGTCGAGTTTGGTAAGGTTGGGCCAGAAACTCTGCGACATGTCCATATTGTTGTGTCCGCCAGTGGCGAGATATACGATGCCGAGGATTATGAGCAGCGCGGCGGGGATTATGGTTCCGATCATACCGCCCCATTTGCTGATCTTGCCGACCCAGCCGAGACCCTTGAGCGAGATGAATGTCGCGAGCCAATATATTGCCAGCACTACGGCCAGCGTGAAGACCTTGTTCGATGCGAGCGACATGTCGTGCGGCTGGTCGGTGCCGATGAAGGCGATGGCCACGGCGCCGAATGTGAGCACGGTGGGATACCATATTGTCGATTCGATCCACTGCAGGAATATGGCCAGAAAACCTGTTCTGGGGCCGAAAGCCTCGCCCACCCAGCGGAAGACGCCGCCCTGCTTGTCGGAGAACATGGCGGCCAGCTCGGCGGCCACCAGCGCTGTGGGGATCAGGAAGACGACGGCTGCGAAGAGGTAGTAGAAGGCCGACGAGAGCCCGTATACGGCCTCGGCGGGGAGCCCTCGCAGACTTACCACGGCCGTGACGTTCATTATGGCGAGCGTCATGACCGAGAGTTTGAATCCTGTGCTTGTTTTTGTACTCATGGTTTATAACTGTTTGTGATGGTATTTTGGCTGTGGTAAAACAATAACCGCACCAAACCGCCATGCAGACCACGGAACGGCCCGAACGGACGGTGACGAGTCGAAGCGTTTGCGACGCGGGCGGCAGTGCGAACCGAACCTGCATGCTCTCTGGTGCTTGTCGAATTGTTTGTCGAATTGTTTGTAGGCGAGATTGCGGCCATGAAGGAATGGATTTCCGAATATATGTCGTATATTTGTTCTTTTAAGATGATTATTGATTATTCGGATTATGAGAAGATTCGTAACGGCCGCGGTCATTGTCGTCGCGGCATTCCTGTACGGCTGCGGCGGGCATGGCGCCGGGCGCGGTGCCGACGGCGGTGAAGCAGATGCAGGTGCCAAGAGTAGGAACCGCGTATTTCAACCGGCTCCGGCTCCGTCGATGTTGGATCCCGAACAGCAGGCGGCGTATCTCAACGAGCACTATTGGGATAATTTCGATTTTGCCGACACGCTCTTCATTTCGGAGGCCGATACGCTGCAGATGATCACGGCATTGGCCGCATATACGCAGCAATTCGTCCCCGACTCGCTGGCAGCGGAGTCGATGACGCGCCTTATGACCAAGGCATCGGTATCGAAATCCATGCTCGAATATTTTTTGATGCTCACGGAGTCGGTGCTGCACGATCCCAACTCGCCGCTGCGTGATGACGAGCTGTATATACCCGTTCTGGAGACGGCGCTCGGCAGCGGCCTTCTGGATGAATATGAGAGAATGCCGTACGAGTACGATCTCAACATGGCGCGCCAGAACCGTGTGGGCCGCAAGGCGAACGATTTTCGCTATACGCTCGCTTCTGATCGGTCGGGGCGCATGTATGACATACGGGCCGACTACCTGCTGTTATTCATAAGCAATCCGGGGTGTCCCATGTGCCGTGACGTGCGTTCGCAGATCGAGGCTTCGCCCATGTTGAACGAACTAATCGAGCGGGGAACGCTGAAGGTGCTGGTTATATATCCCGACATGGACCTGACGTTGTGGCGTGAACATCTGGACGACTATCCACCGGCGTGGATCAACGCCTACGACTACGGCGGCGCCATTACCAAGGAGCGTCTGTATGATCTGCGGGCCATCCCGTCGCTCTATCTGCTCGATGCCGAAAAGCGGGTTATGGTAAAGGATTGCGTCGATGTCGCATATATAGAGGAAGTCATATCGTCGGCCGAAACGAAATAAGTTTTGCTTATGGCACAATAAAAAAATATGATGGCCGTTTTTTGTTGTGTGAATTGAAAAAATAGTACTTTTGTATCGACAAGCACAAACTAACAGTAAACAAACTAAATAATTAAAATTATGGCTAAGAAATTTCGTTGTACGGTTTGCGGATACATCTACGAGGGCGATGAGGCTCCCGAGCAGTGCCCGCTTTGCAAGGCAAGCAAAGATAAGTTCGTTGAGGTTGTAGAGCAGGAGGGTGACCTGACGTTCGTTACCGAGCACAAGCTCGGCGACGGCAAGGGTTCGAGCGAGGAGCTCTGGAAGGGCTTGAACGACCACTTCATGGGCGAGTGCTCGGAGGTAGGTATGTATCTTGCCATGAGCCGTCAGGCAGATCGTGAGGGTTATCCCGAGATCGCCGAGGCCTTCAAGCGCTACGCTTTCGAGGAGGCGGAGCACGCCTCAAAGTTCGCCGAGCTCATCGGTGAGGTCGTTTGGGATACCAAGACCAACCTCTACAAGCGCATGAACGCCGAGAGCGGTGCTTGCGAGGACAAGATGCGTCTGGCCCGCATGGCCAAGGAGCAGAATCTCGATGCCGTACACGACACGGTACACGAGATGGCAAAGGACGAGGCACGCCACGGTGCCGGCTTCCAAGGCCTCTACAAGCGTTACTTCGGCAAATAGCAGTACGCAAGCCGACTAAAGCAACGCCGCACACTTACCGTGTGCGGCGTTTTTTTGTATGTTCGGCTGCGGCGTGACGTTATGAGATGTTGCCGGGGCGAGAGCCAGTTGTAAGATGGTATGTGATGAACGACGGATACGGATAAAAAACGGCCCCGAAATATCGGGGCCTTCGCGCGGTGCGGTTCATTTCAGCAGATCGCTCAAAAACGTATTCACCACATTGCTCGCATAACGATATCCCTTACGGACAGTCTCGGCGACTTCATAGACGGTTTCGATGCGTCGACGGAGATACTCTATCGACTGCCGTACGCCTACCGCATAGACTATAAAGGCCACGAGGGCGAAAAATCCGCCCATGATTGCGGCGGCTGCGGCCGTGGAACCGATCATGTCGGCGAGCCACGATACTGCGGCGGTGATGAACAGCACGATCGCCGCCGTTGTGGTGACGGCGAAGAAGAGGATCGAGGCCGCTATGCGGCGGCTCTCCGTTTTGAGCTCATCCATCGTGTCGGACGTTTAGAGTTTGTCGACCGCTTCGTCGCAACGGCAACGCGCCTTCTCGATCTCGTTGTCCATGTAGTCGCGGATCTTGTTGCGCAATTCGGGTCCCGACTGCGGCGTTACGAGCATCGTTACTACCGATCCGAGCAACATGCCTCCAAACATGGAGACAAGACAGCAAATTCCTCTGTTTTTCATAACCTGAAGTTTTAAGATTCACCCCGTGGAGTTGCAAAATTCGGGCCATGTGAATACATTTGTGGGGGCGGCGTATCGCACGGCCGCCCGCAAGTAAGTGCAATATGGACAAGCAGAGATCTGTAAGCGTGTCGTTTACCGGCCACCGAAGCTATCGTGACGAGGGCCGCCGTCAGTTGGACGACGTGCTGCAAATGTTATATAAGGATGGATACCGGCGTTTTCTTACGGGTATGGCGTGGGGATTCGATCTCGCGGCCGCACGTGCCGTCATAGACCTTCAACAGAGCCATGACGATGTGCAGTTGGTGGCCGTAGAGCCTTTTGCCGGGTTCAGGGATCTCTTCGAGGGCGATGCGGCTGCCGAATATGACGAGGTGCTGGCCGCTTGCAGTGAGCGCGTTACGGTGAGCGATACACATACGGTTATGAGCTACCGCCTGCGCAACGACTATCTTGTAGACCATTCGGCCGTGGTGGTGGCATGGTATGACGGCAGGCGCGAGGGCGGAACGGCATATACGGTAAAACGGGCGCGCCGTAGCGGCGTGCCCGTCATAAACCTGCGTCCGTCGGAGCAGTTGAGCCTGCCCGGACTTTGACTTTGATCATGCGCGCTTCGGCGGCGCGTTACGACTGTGACTCTTCGGCCGGCATGTCGAAGGGCAGCGGCACCTCGAACTCCTGCTCGAGACTGGCGGCACGCTCCGCAAGGGGCTCTGCGAGATCATGGCGTCCGCGCTGCTCGTAGAATGCCTCGAGCAGACGCAGCGACTTGGCCAGCGCTCGTATGTGGTTGCAGCGTTCGTATTGGTTTTCGCACAACTCCTCCGATATCCTCACCGCCTCCTTGTAGTGGGCTTCGGCCGCGTCGGGGTTGTCCAATCTTGAAAAGTATAGATTGCCCAGACTGCGGTGGCATTGTGCCGTTGCGGGGCGGTAGCGGTATATGTCCTCGTCGTCGAAGCGTGCGCGCAGCTCCAATGCCTCGAGATATACTGCCTCGGCATCCTTGTCACGGTGCATGTCTACATAGAGGTTTCCGAGGTGCCACAGCTGCAGGGCCACATTCTCCAGATATACCTCTTCGTTCTGGGCGGCACGCTCCCGTTCGGCTTCGAGCTGCAGGAGCATCATTCGCTCCGAATCCTCCAGACGTCCGAGCTGGTTGTATATGAACGTCAGGGCCTCGATGGCCGAAATACGCAGGGCGTCCACATCGCGGCGGCGTCCCGTATATCTGTCGCATGCATCAATGGCGGCCAGAAGCTGCTCTTCGGCCGTAACGCCGTCCTGATCGTCGAACCAGCAGTTGCTGGCAAGGTCGTATCGCAGCGACGCGATCTTGGGCAGATAGGTGTTCGGGCGAGTGGCTGCGGCGGCGACGCAACGCTCGATCTGCTCGAACTTGTCGTGGAAGAGACGACGGTTTCTTTGTTGCTTGTCGTTTTTCATGGCATCGGTAATTTGAGGGCCTTGCCTTGTGAGACAACGAAGCCGCAAAAACCAATCTTCGGACGGCTTTTGCGGCTTACGTTAACGGTTTATGGTGACTACCAGTTGAGAATCTTCTTGAAATCGTAAGCCTCGGGATTGGGGACGTAGGCCTTGGCAGCCTCGTAATCCGCGGGGGTGATGTAATTCATGATGTTGTTGATCACCTGCTGAATCTTGTCCGAGTTGATGTCGACCAGACGGGGCGGAATCTTGCCCGTGGCGGGATCCTGAAGATCCTTCAGGTAGAGGGGCGAAACATAACCCTCCTGACTGATGTATACCATGCATCCGGTCTTGCCCTCCGAGAAGAGCTTGTAGACACCCATACCCAGCTCCGAGCAGTATACCAGATCGTATGCGATGGGGGTTTGGCAGCGAACCTCGTAACCGATCTCTACGGGACGGGTCTTGACCTTGATCTTGAGCTCCTTGAGCTTGTTCTCAAGCATCTCGTTGAAGATGTGGGCCTTCGATACCTTGCCCAGCTCGGGGTGTCCGTGCTCGTCGTAGGTGAAGTGTACGCCCGACTTCTTGATCTCCTCGTTGCTCAGGGCGTGGAATACACCCTCCGAGATCATCGCAACACCATACTCGACGCCCATGATCTTACGCTTGATGATCGACGATACGACCATGTTGACGATCTTCTCGACGGTGATTTCGGTCTTGTTGAACATTTCGGGGATGACGATCATGGGGTAGTGGCAGGCCGAACCGATACCGAATGCGAGGTGGCCGGCCGAACGGCCCATGGCGGCAACGACGAACCAGTTTGCCGAGGTGCGGGCGTCGTTGTAGACGGCGCGGCCGATGACGGTGCCGCCCTCCTTTGCCGACTGATAACCGAATGTCGGGGTGCCGGCGGGCAGGGGCAGGTCATTGTCTATGGTCTTGGGTACGTGGATGTTTGCGATGGGGTAGTGCTTGGCCTCAAGGAACTTGGCGATGCGGTTGGCCGTAGAGGCGGTATCGTCGCCGCCGACGGTTACAAGCAGCTTGACGTTGTTCTGCTGGAAGAACGCAAGGTTGAAATTCTCCTCGAAATCCTTGTCCGTAGGCTTGAAACGGCTCATCGTCAGGTACGATCCGCCCTGATTGAAGATGTAGTCGGCCTTGAAGAAGTCGAGATCCTCGTGACGGGGATTGGGGTTGAAAAGACCCGAATAACCGTAATGCAGACCGATTACGCGATAACCTTTTGCAAGGAATGTCTTGGCGACGCTGGCGACGACGGTATTCATGCCCGGTGCCGGACCTCCGCCCGTGAGAATTGCAATAGCCTCTTTCATGGTGTATTGTTTTTTATGTGAATTAATAGACGTTAATATCTGCGCAAAAATACAAAAAATAACTTTATACGGTATTGGTAGAGCCTTTTTTTGACGGCGAATGTTGTGCGGCGGTGCGGCTGCGGACCCCGATTGCGGAAAATATGCTGTTTTGCTGCTGTCCGGAGCCCGAAATGCGGGATTTCATTTGGCTTTGCGCCCGGCTTTACATATCTTTGCGTATGTCCGTGGCGGAAGAGTCATTTTGTGCGCGGCGGGCGAACGACAACCCGAATTTACCGTTTTACCTTAACAATAAGATTCATTATGAAGAGATTTTTACTGGCCTTAACGCTCGTTGCGTGTATGGGTGCCGTAACGGCTTGCGGCGGAGGTGCCGCCCAGAAGAAGAGTGTCGGGATTCAGCTCTATTCGCTGCATCAGGATATGGGTAATGTCGAGGCATCGCTGCAGCGTCTTGCCGACATAGGATATACGAGTGTGGAGACGCTCAACGGCAACGGCGATCCGAACTGTTTCGGCATGTCGCCCGCCGATTTCAAGGCTCTGTGCGACAAGGTGGGGTTGACGATAACCTCGACCCACGCCTCGATACAGAACGACCCCGCAAACGAGGAGACCGTAATGGAGCGTTGGCGTGTGTTGTTCGATGCCCTGCGTACGATGGGTGCCAAGTACTGTATCATGCCGGGCTATGCCTTCGGTTCGACGCTGGAGGAGATTGCCGCCAGCTGCGACTACTGCAACCGTGTGGGCAAACTCGCCAACGAATATGGCCTGAAGCTCGGATATCACAACCATGCGGGAGATTTCGTGCAGGTCGAGGGGCAAACCGTTCTGGATTATGTTCTGGCGCATACCGATCCCGAACTGTTCCTGCTGGAGCTCGACGTGGCCAATATGGGCGGGGCCGATCCGATGTACTATCTGACGCAGTATCCCGACCGTGTACGCCTCCTGCATGTCAAGGACGAGCGTGTTCTCGGTCGCAGCGGCAAGATCGATTTCGAGGCTATATTCAATAAGTATTATGCCAACGGTTACAGCGACTACTATGTCGAGTTCGAGCTGCCGTTCACGATCGGTGAGGATGCCGCCGAGAACGAGCGCAATCTTGCGGAGCTGTGGCAGGGGCTGGCCGAGTGTTACGACTATCTGCAGGCGGCGCCTTTCGTGAAGTAGCTGCCGGTACGGAACATAATATTATCCCCGTGGATTAACCTCCGCGGGGTTTTTGTGCTGTTGGCGTATGGATGAAATGAAGCGTGAGGAGGGCTTGTGAGGTCGGCTGCGGTATTTCGATATGATCCGATATGAAAGGGAAACGGAAAGCATAAAAATGCAAAAGTTGGCCTTTATGCGGCCTTCGGGCAATACTTGTTGCGGTATAATTTTGTCTTGAAAGAATAATTTTCTACTTTTGTGTATATTAATCGATTTGATATCTAACCCGGATAGAGAAAGACTCAACTTTTATAATTTTAAGCCTATGAAAAAAATTATCTCTTTGGCTACGGTCTGTCTGGCCGTTGCCGCGATGGTCGGCTTTACGGGATGCAAGCCCGCAAAGAAGCAGATCGGCCTGCAGCTCTATTCCGTAGCGCAGGACATGTCTAACGTGGAGGCTTCGATCCAGAAGGTGGCCGAGGCCGGATATAATGTAGTGGAGACGCTGGGCGGCGACCCGGGATGCTTCGGCATGGACCCCGCATCGTTCAAGGCCCTGTGCGACAAGTACGGTATCTCGATCATCTCGACTCACGCCTCAATCGGTCTTGATCCCAATGACGAGGAGGGGACGATGAACAAGTGGCGCAAGCTCTTCGAGGCGCTGAACGTCATGGGCGCCAAGTATTGCGTGATCCCGGGTTACGGTCTTGGCAGCAATCTGCAGGAGCTGCAGGGCGTGTGCGACTACTTCAACAAGGTGGGCAAGCTGGCAAAGGAGTACGGCCTGCTGCTGGGTTACCACAACCACTCGCACGAGTATAAGGAGATGGAGGGACAGGTCATTTGGGAGTATATGGTGGAACACACCGATCCCGAGTGCGTATTCTTCCAGATGGATGTATATTGGACGACCATGGGCGGCAAGAACCCCGTGGACTATCTGAAGAAGTATCCCGACCGCATCAAGATGCTGCACATAAAGGATGATATGGTCATCGGCGACAGCGGCAAGGTTGACTTCGAGGCAATCTTCAACCAGTTCTACGCCAACGGTTACAAGGATTTCGTCGTGGAGCAGGAGATGCCGCGCGGACCCGAGGGTGAGACCGACGAGGCACGCTTTGCCCGTATGTGGGACGGCGTAACCAAGAGCGCCGCCTATCTTGAGGCCGCTCCCTTCGTGAAGTAACCCGAAATACCGTTATGTTAAACAAGACACCCGCTTCAAGGCGGGTGTCTTTGTTTTGTGCACTTATTGTGGGGCCTCCGTTTGCCCTGAACCGTATGAGACGCTCAATATATTGTAGGCGGGGCGGGCGGTGATATGATGGCACGGATTCGGTTGAGGTTAGTTGGAGAGGGTTTGAGAGGCACTTGAGATGTGCTTTAGATGTGTTTAATGTTTTGGCTGTGTTTTGGCTGTGCTTGGGATGATTACGATAGAAAGCCGGAATCAGTTTGTGGAATTACCTTAGATACGGGGGATACAATAAATAATAAATAAAGACAAATCGGGCCCGCATGACCAAATGAATCTGCGGGCCCGATTGATTTCAGACAGGCTGTTTGCGCGTTAGAAGCGGAACGATATGTAGACACGCATTGCGCTGGTCTTATACTTGATTTTCAAGGCGTCCGTACCCTCGTATTCGGCGATCATGTCCTTATACTTGGCAGAGCCGGTGCGGCCTTCGACACCTATACCGATGAACTTGTACGATATTTCACCGCCGTAAGAGAATAGCGGGGTGAATCCCTGATAGAACTCCTCGCTGAGGATGAGCATCGAATACGACGGCACGAAGCGGAAGTAGGCGAGAATCTTGAGATGCGATACGGGATTGATCGAGATAGAGGGGCCTATGTGCAGACCTACGTCTATATGGTGCAATCCAAGATCCATATCCTCCTCTTCATCTTCGTAGCCGAGATCATAGTTGTTGTCGCTTTCGTCGGTGTATCCGAAATCGTTGTCCGAGTAGTCATAGTCGCCGATGAGATCCTTGTACTGGGCGTAGTTTACCTCCGATCCGAAGTCTATGGCGAACTTCAGGATATTGGCAATGGGCTTCTTGTGCAGGTAGATGTTGCGTCCGCTTGAGAACGATGCGCCGAATTTGCTCTCGAAGGCGTTGCCGAATTCGGGCGAGAGTGTTTGCTTGATATATCCGAGGTTGATATACTTCTTGCGATCCCACGGGCCCTTCTTGGCCTTAGTCTCTTTATTGTCGCTCTTGGCGGCCGGAGCATACGCGGGAATCTCAGCCGAAATATTGCCTTTGGCGGCGGTGTCGCCGTTACCGGCAACAAGGGGAGATACGGCTACGATTGCAGCCGCGAGAAGGAGTAAAGTTTTCTTCATATAATATTCGGTTTGGGGTTATTCGTTCACTTTTACGTATGTGCTGAGCTCGTAATAGTCGTTGTAGCCGTTCTCGTCGGTACCCTTGTCGTCGAGTTCGAGGACGAGTTTGGTGTCGGTGATTTCGACGATGTTGGTGTATTTGGTGAAGTCGCCGCTGAAGGCTACGCCGCCGAGTTGCCGTCCGTTGAAGGTGTAGTTAAGCACCGCAGGCAGAGTAAGGTCTTCGGGGTCGCCCAATTCGAGAATCGTGATTTTGTTGTTGCGGTCAAGGCGGAACTTGATCCACATCTCGTTCGATATGTCGTTTATATCCTCGTTGAAGTCGTCTTTCCACTTGTATTGGCCCGTATCGGGGTCGATAAGATAGTCGTGGCCTTCGACGTGGGTGCTGACCCAAGTGCCTTGCAGCATCTCATAAACGGTGGCGGCTTCGCTCTTCTCCTCCTTGCACGAAGAGAGCGACAAAACAGACATTACGGCAGCTGCCGCCACGAAGATGAAGCCCTTGTGCAGGGCGGCTGACAGGATGTTAAATTTCTTCATACGCTGTTAGTGTGGGTCCCGACCCCGAGGGATCCGTAATGGATGATTGAGACGAAGTGCAGGGTCGCCATGTCTGTCGCCGAACGGTGTATGTGGAGATGCGGTTCGGTATGCGGCCGCTTGTCGGAAAGTATTGCCTTGCCAAGGCCTTTGTCCGGTGTAAGAATCCCCTCCATTCCTGATTCCGGTTGAGCATGCAGCTTCGTGTAAAACAAAAAATGTATGGCACAGAATAATAATGCTATGCCATTGAGTATATCTGTATGCGTTTCCTCTATTAAAATCAGTGACAAATATACGAAATTATACGTAACGTAGGATCGCCCGAAAGAATTTATTTTGGTCTCAATTTCGACATCGCGGCATTGAACCAAACGTATGTGAATATGTCCGAAAAGGGATTTTTTTACGCTTTGAGGCGGAATATTGGCGGCTTATTGGTATCTTTGACTTTGTTTTGGATAGGATGCGCCTCGGCCGAGTCAAATTCTGAAAAACCTTGTTTTTCGATTTGCCTCTGCTCTCGGCTTTCGCTATCTTTGCCCGTTGCAGGCGGTTAGTCGGCAGGCGGGGGGATATCGGTCCCGCGTTGTCGGAGCTGCCGCAGCGATAACGGTAAACTTGTGCTGATATGGAAAATTATCTTGCTGCATACAATACGTTTCTGGCGGTGATGGCCTTCATCGCCCTGTGTGTATTCGTGGCACTGCACTTCTTTGAGGCGGGTTACGGCTATCTGTTCGACCGCCGTTACGGGCCTCCGGTGCCGAACAAGGTCGGGTGGGTGCTGATGGAGTCGCCCGTCTTTATCATGATGTGGGTGTTGTGGGCCTTGTCGGACCGTATGTGGGATGCCGTGCCGCTGACGCTGCTGGCAATGTTCCAGCTGCACTATTTCCAGCGTTCGTTCATCTTCCCGCTGTTGATGCGCGGCCGCTCGAAGATGCCTCTCGGAATAGTCCTTATGGGTATGGTTTTCAATACGCTCAATGCTCTGATGCAGGGCGGATGGATATTCTATTTCGCCCCAGAAGGCTATTACGACGGTTGGTTCTGCAAGCCGTTCATATATGTCGGGGCGGTGCTCTTCTTTGCCGGCATGTTCATCAACCTGCAGTCGGACTATATCATACGCCACCTGCGCAAGGAGGGCGACACGCGCCACTATATTCCCCGCGGCGGCATGTTCCGATATGTTTCGTCGGCCAACTATTTCGGTGAACTGCTGGAGTGGACGGGCTTTGCCGTGGCGTCGTGGTCGTGGGCGGGCGCAGTATTCGTATGGTGGACGTTTGCCAATCTGGCGCCGCGTTCGGCATCGCTTTACCGGCGCTACGAGAAGGAGTTCGGCGAGGAGTTCACCTCGCTGCACCGCAAGCGGCTGATACCGTTCATATATTGACCGCACGGGTGGTTGCAATAGAAAAATCGTTATTATAAAATGGATAAAGATCTGAAGGAGTCGAAACTCTTTACGCCCTACAAGCTGGGCCCGGTGACGCTGCGTAACCGCACGATCCGCTCGGCGGCGTTCGAGTCCATGGGCAAGGATTTCGGCCCGACGCAAAAACTCAAGGATTATCACGTGAGCGTTGCCCGCGGCGGCATCGGCATGACCACGCTGGCCTACGCCTCGATCAACCGCAGCGGCGTGTCGTTCAACAGCCAGTTGTGGCTGCGGCCCGAGATCGTGCCCGCGCTGCGCGACATAACCGATGCCATACATGCCGAAGGGGCTGCGGCTGGCATACAGATAGGCCATTGCGGCAATATGACCCACTGGTCAACGGCGGGATGCTTCCCCGTGTCGGCCTCCAACGGCTTCAACCTCTACTCGCCGACGTTCCACCGGCGCCTGCGCCGCGACGAGATCGTGGAGATGGCGCGCGACTTCGGCCGTGCGGTCGAGACGGCGCACGAGGCGGGTTTCGACAGCGTTGAGGTGCATGCGGGACACGGATACCTCATATCGCAATTCCTCTCGCCATATACGAACCATCGTCGCGACGAGTTCGGCGGCTCGCTTGCGAACCGTATGCGCTTCATGGATATGTGCCTCGAGGAGGTTATGCAGGCGGCGGCGCGCTGCCGTATGGCCGTGTTGGTGAAGCACAACATGGAGGACGGTTTCCGCGGCGGCATCGAGGTCCCGGAGTCGATCGAGATAGCCAAGCGTATCGAGTCGTTCGGCGTGGACGGCATAGTGCTCTCGTCTGGATTCGTTTCGCGGGCGCCGATGGCTGTCATGCGCGGCCGTATCCCGACCAAGACCATGGGGTATTACATGCCGTGGAAGATGTGGCCGCAGAAGATCGTGGTGTCGCTCTTCGGACAGTGGATGATCAAGCAGTACGACTTCGAGGAGTGCTTCTTTTTGGAGAACGCCAAGCGTTTCCGCCGCGAGTTGAAGTGTCCGTTGGTGTATGTCGGAGGGCTTGTGTCGCGCCGCGGGGTTGAGCGCGTGCTGGACGAGGGCTTCGAGCTGGTGCAGATGGCCCGAGCTCTGGTCAACGACCCTGCGTTCGTGAACCGTATGCGCGAGGGCGATATCAATACGCGCTCGGGCTGCGACCATAAGGATTACTGCATCGCGCGTATGTATTCGATCGACATGCAGTGTTGTCATAACTGTCCCGACCTCCCCGATAAGATATGTCGGGAGCTGGGCTTACCGCGCAAACGATGAGCCGCCGGGAATCTTTTGCCGCAGGTACGCGCACGGCGCTGGTGACGGGAGCCTCACGGGGCATAGGGCGCAGTTTCGCCCTTCAACTGGCGCGCGAGGGGTATAATGTTGTTATGGTTGCCGTGGATGAGGAGCAGCTCGCACGCACGGCCGTGGAGGTGCGTGCGGCAAATCCCTCGGTGTCGGTCCGGTGGCTGTCGAAGGATCTGGCTACGCAGACGGCGGGCGAGGAGCTCTTTGAATGGACAAAGGCGGAGGGTATTGCGGTCGATGTGCTGATAAACAATGCCGGTATCTTCTCCTTCTGTGACATATTGAATACCCCGATCGACCGCATTACCCGCATCATCATGCTTCACGACCTTACGGCTACAGTTACCTGCCGCCTGTTTGCGGCGGATATGGCCTCGCGCGGCGGCGGACGCATACTGAACATGTCCTCCTACTCGATCTGGATGCCGTATCCGGGCTTGTCGCTGTACAGCGCGAGCAAGGCCTATCTGAAGAGCTTCTCGGTGGCATTCTCCAAGGAGGTGCGCGATATGGGTGTTACGGTTACGGCCGTGTGTCCTGCGGGTATTGCGACCGACCTTTACGGTCTTTCGCCCCGCTGGCAGAGGATCGGCCTGCGATGCGGTGTGCTTATGTCTGCAGAGAGTTGTGCGCGCCGCTCGTTGAGGGCTATGCGCCGCGGTCGCCGCTGTATTGTGCCCGACTGGTGGTTCCGTCTTTTTATACCGTTGTGCCGTATGGTTTCAGGTCCCGTGATGAGGTGGCTGCGCAACTATACGATGCGTTTCCAGAAGTGATATGTCGGCGGACGGATAACAACAAACGGAGCTTACCGGAAGGTAAACTCCGTTTTCGCATGCGTGCCGTACGTAAATGGTGCGCCGTACGTAAAATGTCATGCGGACGCCTCGTGAACGAATGAGTTATTTCTTGTGCAGTACGGTTACGTTTACGGCCTGCTCGCCCTTGTCGTTCTTCTCGATCTCGAACTCGACGTTCTGACCCTCGGCAAGCGCCTTGAAACCGTCGGCTACGATACCCGTGTAGTGAACGAATATTTCGCGGCCCTCTTCATTAAGGATAAATCCGTATCCTTTTTTGCTGTCGAACCATTTTACTTTGCCAGTCATAGTAGTGCGTGTTTAGTAGTAAAAAGTTGTTGTGTATGGTTTGCGGGACAGGAGCGGTAGGGGTGGAAACAAATGAAAACAGAGTTTTGAATTTGACCCATCCATACGGCCTCCTATCATATTCAAAGATACGCATAATTATCGCTATCGCAAAAGATTCGGACTGTTTTTTTGTTCTTTTGCGTTTCGGCTATCCGCATATTCTGTTTTTTATTAGTGTGTGGCCTCGTATGCGTCGTGTGGTGTGTCGGGCGCGGGTGTCGGGACAAGTGGCTCCGAACGACCGGTAAAATGCAGTCGGTACGCTATTGGGAGTGGGCGTACCGCAAGTCCCGTATCTTAGATGGAGTTGGAATGATGTTGTAACGGGCGTGTCGGAAGGGGAAGTTGAAAGGGAAATAAAAAAGGGTAAGCTACTTATATCGCACCGCTACAACCGCATACCCTTGCTTGCTTCCGCACCTGGGGGGTTCTGCAGGAGCTGGTCGTATAAGACTTACCCGAGCGCAAAGGTAGAAAAATTTTTGCAATGCGCAAACGGTGCGGTGAAATTTGTGTTCAGAGAGTGTTCCGGGCGTATGCAGAGTATCAGTTGCACGTGCTGCGTAGCGGCCGGCGGGGATGGCCTTGGCGGGTTATCGTAGTGTGGAGGAATCGAAAAATGGCTCAATGATTTGTCTCTGCGCGCTTGTTTTACTACATTTGTACCTAATATCGATTGTTCAAACCCCGATTACTGCACGATGAGACGGTTTATGTTTATTATTTTGACGGCGCTTCTTGCCTGTGCCGCATCGCAGGCGGCCACGCGAAAGGTAGTATATGTGGTAATGGACGGCATACCGGCCGACTATATCGAGCGGGTGCATCCTGCCACCGTCTTCGACGTTGCGCGGCATGGCGGCTATGCCCGAGCCTCGACCGGAGGTGAGATCGGGGGATACTCGCAGACCCCGACCATATCGGCCGTAGGGTATATGAACATATTGACTGGCACGTGGCTCAACAAGCACAACGTGCCGGGCAACTCCAATCTGGATCCGAACTATAACTATTGGTCGCTGTTCCGCATAGCCAAGCAGCAGCCGAGGGCCTTTACGACGGCGTTGTTTTCGAGCTGGACGGATAACCGTACGGTACTCATCGGAGCAGGGAAACCCGAGACCGACAGCCTCTCGATAGACATCGTTCGTGACGGTTACGAACTTGAGGGTTCGGCCTTGCGGCGTGCGGATGGCAGTCCGGATGTCTTTGCCATCGATTCGGTCGTGTGCCGCGAGGCTGCCGAGTGCATACGAACCGCTGCGCCCGACCTTAGTTGGGTCTATCTGTGGTATACGGACGAGGCGTTTCATGCGCACGGCGACAGCTCCTTTGTCGATGAGTATGTCCGCCGCACGGACGAGCAGGTGGCACGGATTTGGGAGGCGGTACAATATCGCGAAAAGAATTTCGACGAGGAGTGGATGGTCATCATAACCACCGACCACGGCCGCGACGAGAGCGGCCATCATCACGGCGGGCAGTCGGCGCGTGAGCGTAGCGTGTGGATCTCGACAAATGCCGACGGCCTTAACGCCCGCTTCGGGGATGCTTCGCTCTCACTGGTCGATATCCTGCCGACGATATGCCGCTTCATGGGGTTCACGCTGCCGCGGGATCGGGCCTTCGAGCTGGACGGGGTGCCGTTTTGCGGCAAGGCCGATATCAGTTGTTTGACGACACATCCTTATGACAATGATGTGGAGTTGCGGTGGCGGTGCGGTCGCTCGAAGGATGACGCTGTGGTGTATATGGCCGTGACGAACAACTTCAAGAGCGGCGGCCGTGACGAGTGGATCGAGGTGGGCCGCGTAAAGGCTCGAGCGGGACGCATGGTGGTTCATCTGGACCAGTATCCCGAATCCCGGTTCTATAAATTTGTCGTGGCGACACCGCACACGACGCTTAACAGATGGTTGTTGAAATAGGCATCGCTGCCGGTGACGGCAAGGCATGTCGGATATTGTGAATATGAAAAAAGTTGTCATCTCCATCATCGCGGTTGTCGCGGTCGTTGCCGTTGCGGCGGCATGGTGGCTCTATGAGTCGTTCTATGGCGGCTGCGTGCGCGAGCAGCGCGACCTGTATGTCTACAAGGATTATCCCTACGCGCAGGTTGCCGACTCGGTCCGGGCCGATATCAGCCACAAGTGGGCCTTCGACCTCTATGCACGCCGTCTCAAGCTGGCCGATACCTTTAAGGCCGGACATTATGTCATGGAGAAGGGTATGAGCGTCATCGACGTTGTGCGCATGTTGAAATTGGGGCTGCAGACCCCAGTCAAGGTGACGATGAACAACGTCAAGACCCCCGCGCAGCTTGCGGGCAAGCTCTCGCGTCAGATCGAGGCCGACTCGGCATCGCTGGCATCGGCATTTATGGATGGGGCGACGGCCGAACGGCTGGGGTTCTCGTCGCCGCTGACGATGTTCTCGATATTCCTGCCCAATACGTATGAGTTCTACTGGACGGTGACGCCCGAGGAGTTCATCGACCGCATGTATAAGGAGTATAAGAAGTTCTGGACGGGAGAGCGTGACGAGAAACGCAAGCGCAGCGGCCTGAACCGCGTGGAGGTGTCGACGCTTGCCTCGATCGTCTATGAGGAGACACGCAAGACGGACGAGATGCCGCGCATAGCGGGTGTCTACATGAACCGCCTGCGTAAGGGCATACCCTTGCAGGCCGACCCGACGATAAAGTACGCGATGCAGGATTTCGGTCTGCGGCGCATACTCTACCGCCACCTGAAGTACGAGTCGCCATACAATACCTATCTTCATCGAGGACTGCCGCCCTCGCCGATATGTATGCCGAGCATTGCTGCCATAGACGCCGTGCTGGATTACGAGCAGAACGATTATATCTATTTTTGCGCGCGACCGACATTTGACGGCTATCACAACTTTGCCCGTACGCTCGCCGAACATAATGCCAATGCGCGTGCCTACCAGCGCGAGCTGAACAAACGCAAGATAAAGTAGTGCCGACGGTTGGGGGCCAAATATTAAAAACTGTGTTTTCGATTTGCTTCTGCTCTCGGCTTTTCGTATATTTGGATAATATAGGATGCGGCCTCGGCATAGCCAAATATTAAAAACGGTGTTTTTATATTTGTCTCTGCTCTCGGCTTTCACTATATTTGCAAATTGCATGATCTGATGTATATGCCGACCGCGTACCGTACATGCTGTTGCATGTGGGTGGAGAATAGACGGTTAAGTCGCAGATGCCGAAGCGTGATATGAGAATGACAGGCGGCGCGGTGCTGCGGCGGGATGGCGGGGATTGTGCCGAACAAGAATGAAAATAAACGATAATAATGAAAAATATGTCTAAAAACAGTTTCTGGAATGACGCTTCGCGTTGTGGAGCGATTGTGGGTGTGGTTCATGCTCTGTTCGCATGTCTCCGTTTGTGCTTTCAGTCGATGTCATTGCTCATATCACTGGTAGCTCTGGTAGCGCAGATATGGCTTCTGGCCCGTTATACGAGCCGTCGTTCGGCACTCTTTGCCAAGGAGGGATTCTCTTATGCACAAAGTCTCGGTTTCATCGTCTCGATGGGATTCTTTGCCGGTATCGTGAGCGGCGCCTACGAGATCATAGCCAGCAATTTCCTCTTTACGGCGACATACGAGACCAATCTGAACAACATTCTGGCCGTATATTCGCAGCTCGGGACATTCGATAACGCCGCAATAGACAGCATGTCGAAACTCTACCGTTCGATGTTGTTCTCACCCGTCCCTGTTTTGCTGACGCAGATCTTCTCGCTTGTATTGAGTTACGGCTTCTACGGCCTGTTTATCTCGATCGGCACCAAGCGCGAGCCTGACATCTTCGAGCAGGATAGCATTACGGTCTCGGAGGCCGAGCAGGACGACAGCGAGACGTCGGAAACGGATCGCAAGTAAATCGGTCGATCGATGGATAAGAGTCTGGACATATCGGTCGTGGTGCCGCTCTACAACGAGCGCGAATCGCTGGCCGAACTTGTGGCATGGATTGACCGTGTGGCCCGTGAGAACAACCTCTCGTACGAGATCATCATGGTGGATGACGGCTCGCGGGACGGTTCGTGGCAGGAGATCGAACGTCTCAGTGCCCTCTATCCGGCCATTCGCGCCATACGCTTCGCACGCAATTACGGCAAGTCGGCCGCATTGTACTGCGGGTTTGAGGCGGCCGCGGGAGAGGTGGTCTTCACGATGGATGCCGACCTTCAGGATTCGCCCGACGAGATTCCCGAGATGCGGCGCATGATCCTCGAGGACGGGTATGATCTGGTGTCGGGGTGGAAGAAGAAGCGTCTCGACCCTGCGGGCAAGCGTCTGCCGAGCAAGTTCTTCAACTTTACGGCAAGGCTTGTTTCGGGCATCAAGCTCCACGATTTCAATTGCGGGCTGAAGGCTTATCGCCGCAATGTCGTCAAGTCGATAGAGGTATACGGAGAGATGCACCGTTACATTCCTATTCTGGCCAAACATGCCGGATTCAAACGCATAGGCGAGAAGGTGGTGCACCACTATGAACGCAAATACGGCAGTTCGAAGTTCGGTATGGAACGTATGGTCAAGGGTTATCTTGATCTGATCACCGTCTCGTTCATGTCGCACTTCGGCCGCTCGCCGATGTATTTCTTCGGCAGTCTGGGAACGTTGATGTTCCTCGTGGGCGGCTTCACTACGGTGTGGGTCATCGCCGCCAAACTCTACAAGCAGGCGCATGGGCTGCCGCTGCGTGCGGTTACGGAGCAGCCGCTCTTCTTTGTGGCTATATTGGCCGTGATTCTGGGTGTGCAGCTGTTTTTGGCGGGCTTCCTCGGGGAGCTTGTCAACCGCAACGCGACGGATCGCAACTCGTATCTCGTAGACCGGAAAATCAATATCGAAGATAAAAAACATAAAGACTTATGATACAACGTATTCAAACACTCTATCTGTTTGCCGCTGCGGCGCTGATGGTAACGGCGCTGCTGACACCCTTGGCCTATTTTGCGGCCGGCACGGATGAATACACGCTTCGCGCCTTCTCACTGAGCGGCAGCGGAATGACGCAGTCAACCATATATATGGGCATCGTGATGGCGCTGGCGGCGGCCGTACCTCTGGTAAACATATTCCTCTTCAAGCGCCGCATGTTGCAGATACGCCTCTGTGCCGTGGAGTTGGTGCTGCTGTTGGGATCGGTGGCCTTTATCGGCATATATTATTACCTCAGTACCCGTATGGTCTCGCAGGCGGAGTTCCACACGCAGGGTTTCCGCATAGCGGCCGTCTTCCCGTTGGTGGCGCTGGTGTTGGATTATCTGGCCATGCGTGCGATCTTCAAGGACGAACTTCTGGTAAAGTCGCTCGACCGTATCCGTTAGCGGGCGGAGAGTGTGCATAAACTGTACGCAGGCCGAAGCTCAAAAGCTTCGGCCTGCGGCTTTTATTGGCGGGCGGAGGCTTGTGCGAAGCGTAAATTTTATTAAATTTGTATGGATACGATCCGTATGACACGCTTTTCGGACGTTTTGTCTTATTGTAAAACCATTTTCTGAACTATTGCCCGTATGAAATCACGAGCTTTGTTTGTCATTGCCACGGCCGTCGCGGCTGCCCTCTCCGTATGGTTTGTATCGTGCCGATCATCTGTCGAAACATATACTCCGCGGCTTGAGGTGTTCACGGCCGAAGGGGTGTCGCTGGCAGACGGGAGCCTCGATTATGACGGTGAAGGCGGGACAACTGCGGTCATGGTACGCTCGAACGGCGAATGGAGTGTTTCGGGCGGGGCTTCTTGGCTTGATGTGTCTCCCACGCAGGGATCGGGTGACGGCAGTGTGACCCTTACGTTGGAGAGCGCGGCGGATTCGCGCAGCGCGGTGGTCGAAGTGGCGATGACGGCTGCGCCGCAGGTGCGTGTGTCGTTCGATGTGGTGCAACGCGTCGAAAAGGTGCCGGAGCCTCCACAGCCCGAGGTTATATATCGTGACAGTTTCGACGGGGAGGAGGCGCGTGCGGAGTATGGACAGACGAAGGACCAATGGCCGTCGTTGTCGGAGTTTGCGACGTTCGCCGCATGTGAAGGACGCGGCAGTGAGGCGGTCACATACGCGGGTGAAGGCGTAAGCGTTTGCAGCGACGTACGCTCGACAGCGGATGACTATACGGATGCCTCGGGATGCAATAACCTTACGATCAGTGAGTATTCCATGCTGCAGATTTCGGGTATAGCGTTGCAGGAGTCGGATAAGGATCTGAGATTGTCGTTCGGGCGTCATCTGACATCGATTGGGAATAGTGTCGTTGGGGATAACGATCCGTATCCTACGGTTTGGATCAGCGGTGACGGCGAGCGCTGGAGCCGTCTGGAATACGATCCTGTGACGGTGGAGGGGTGGCATGAGGTGGCGTGCGACTTCTCGCTGGCTGAGGTGCCTGAGATGGTTTCTTTGGCCTTTGTCTGTGACCAAGGCTTTGAGGTGCGTCTTGACGATGTGGCGTTGAGCACGAGCAAGGGCGGTGTGACGGTGGATCTCGCAGGTGGAGGGAAGATCGAACGAGCTGAACCTCCCGTCGAGCCGCCTGCCGAGCGTACGGTGACCGTGTCGGAGATCGTAGGGATGATTCCTGCCTCGACGGGACGTGTCGTTGCGGATGAGGAGAGCGATATGTTGTTCCACGCCGTCGTCCAGAACGATTTTGCTGGCGGAAATAATGCCGCCGCGACGTTGGTCGTGGCCGAGGAGGGCGCTGTCAATGCCGGTTGCGGCATCAGCCTGTGCGGCAGCGGTGTGGAGAGCGTTACGGCCGACTTGGTCATGGGGGAACGCGTGCGTATACGGTTGATTTGTGGCGAGGCCATGCTGTGTAACGACGGCGGGGCCTTCTATATAACGGGCAAAGGTGCTGAGCCGTGGTTCGAGATCGAATCCGAGGGTAGTATTGCCAAGGTGGCCGTCGCAACGGTGGATGTGCAGCATTTGGCTGAATATCAGAATATGACGGTGACTGTGGAGAATGTTGAATCGGACGGCGAGGGTGTATGGTGCGACGATCGGGATGGCGAGCATTTCTTCTCCTCGGCAGGTGACGTGCTGCGTATATTCGTGCGCGGAGGCGCTGCCGCCTTTGCCGATAAACATTTCGGTGCGGCACGCGGTCGGATAAGCGGAGTGGTAACGATACGCGGCGGGGAAGCGTGGCTATGCCCGCGCAACGCCGAGGATGTGAAAAACTTTGAGATTCAGGAGCCGTTGCCGCCGTCGGCTGTTACCATTCCGGAGATAATAGCGATGATTTCATCGGACGGCGGGCCGACCGTGATCGATGCTTCGCGAGACCGTATCTTGGAGGCGGTAGTGATGAACGATGTCATGAACGGAAATTGCAACGCCTCGCAGATGGCCCTTGCCACGGAAGGCTCGGCGGAGCCGCGAAACGGCATAACGCTCTACGGCTCGTGCGTGAAACCTTCGGTGACGGGTGTGCGGCGGGGCGACCGCGTAGCCGTGACGTTGAAGGCGGGTGTGTCCGTTGTGCTGAACTACGAGGGTATGTACGAGATTACGGGAGACGAATCCACACGGTGGGCCGAGGTCGAGATTCTGGAGTCGGGATGCACGGTGCCGCCGGTCGATATCACGGCATCGGAATTGGCTGGGTATCAAGGAATGGCCGTGAGAATACGCAATGCCACTCCGCAACGCGACGGCAGGTGGTACGACGCTTCGCTTGGCGGAGATATACTCTTTACAACTGCGGACGGTGATTTGACGGTACGGGTGCTCCCGGCTGCGGTCTTTGCCGACGATATGTTCGATGCCGTCAGTGGCGACATCGTAGGGCTGGCGGCCGTAATTGGCGGCCGTGCGGTGCTTATGCCGCGCGACGGGAGTGATGTTGCGGCTTATGCCTGTATGGATGGCGGAGGGGATAATCCTGACGACAATCCTGACGATATGCCCGGTGAGGATCCCGTGCCGGATGATCCCGTAACGCCGTCGGAGCCGCAGGATGGATATGTTATGGTGACGTCGTTATCGGATCTCGGGCCGGGAACTTATTATATCGGCGGTTACCAGAAGGGACGCCTGTATCTTGCCACGGGAGGCCTTACGTCGGTGAACCATTGCCTCACATCGGAGTTTACGTTCGACAACGGGCGTTTGGAGGCTTTGGGTGCGGCGCCAGTGGCGGTAACGATAGAGAGTGCCGATACGGAGAACGGTTATTATGTGCGTTTCGATGGCGACGGCTATCTTTCGGCTACGGGCAGCGGTGCAGGTAAATTGCGGTTCACGCAGTCGCGGGCCGAGTATTGGATCTTCTCGGAGAGTGTCGGCGGAGGGTTCGATATGTTGCTCTCGGGGGACAAGTTCGTACGTCTTATCGTATCCAAAACGGCCGCGGAGGCTCTGTTGCGCTCCGTTGCCGCCGACGAGCAGGGCAATGCCATCGTATTGATACGCGTCCCCGACGGTAATTGAAGAGAAGGATAATGATTCGGAAACGTTATATCATATTGTTGGCCGCTGCGCTGATGTCGGTGCAGGGTGCTTGTGCGCAGAATGCATCTGCGGAGGTGCCGCGCCATGTAGTCGCATTTTATAACGTCGAGGATCTCTTCGATACGGAGGATGACCCTTTGGCGGCCGATGAGGATATGCTGCCTTTGGCCGACAGAGGGTGGACCGAGGAGCGATATGAAGCCAAACTCCAGTCTCTGGCACGTGTAGTGGCGCAGATGGGCGAAGAGTATGGTTTCCCGGCTTTGATCGGCATGGCCGAGGTGGAGAATCGAGCAGTGATGGAGGATCTGGCGGCACAGGGGGCGATTGCGCCCGCGGGATATGAGGTGTGTTATGCCGATTCGCGCGACAGCCGCGGTATCGACGTGGGTTTTCTATATCGGCCAGACGTACTGCATGTAGATACGTTCCGTACTGTTGAAGCTGACTGCGGCTACCCGCTGACACGAGACTTTGCCGTTATTGATGGCCGCATTGACGGTGAGCGTATCTACGTTGTGGCGGTGCATTTGCCGTCGCGTCGCGGTGGAGAGTGGGCAGAACGGCAGCGTCGCGCCTGCGTCAGTCAGGTGCGCCGTATGGTTGACTCGGTGCGTGCGGCGGATGCCGCGGTGAAGGTTGTTGTCATGGGCGATATGAACGACGAACCGCATAATCGCAGCATAAGACGTGACCTCGGGGCGCGCGGCAGGGTGGATGGAGATACGCATCTCTATAATCCATTTGCGGCGCGCCGTCGTGCAGGCCGCGGATCTTACAGCTATGACGGGCGTTGGAACATGCTCGACCAGATTATCGTGTCGCCGAACCTTGTGAGCGGCGATGTCGGCGGATTGAAGCTTTGCCGTATCGACGGCCGTGCCATGGGCCGCGTGTTCCGACGGGAGTGGATGCTTCGCGGCGGCGTACCATACGCTACGTACCGTGGTTCGGACTATGAGGGTGGCGTGAGCGACCACCTGCCCGTATATGTCATTCTCGGACGTGAGGAGAAGGCGGCGCGGAATTGATATTAAGACAAAAAAAAATTATATTTGCCATATAAATTTTATCGTTATGGCCGAGAAAAGCGAATTCCGATACAAGGTCGATCCCCGCTATGTCGATTTCACGCAGCGGGCATCGGTCTCGTCGTTGTGCGATATGATACTCAATGCCGCCGGAGATGATGCCTATAATCTGGGTTTCGGCATAGATGTGCTGGGCGGGAAGAATCTGGCATGGGTGCTCTCGCGCCTGTGTGTCGAGGCCGACGCGCTGCCTGCCGAATATGAGGAGTTTACGCTCCGCACGTGGATCAGCGACTTCAACCGGTTGGCTTCGACGCGAAACTTTACGCTGACCGATTCCGCGGGACGTGAGTTTTGCCGTGCCGTGTCGCAGTGGTGCATGATCGACTTCACGACCCGCATGCCGGCCGATATGAAGACCGTGGCGTGCATGCACGAGGGTGTCATTGTCGATGCCCCGTCGCCGTGCGAGCGGCCGCGCCGCATACGTGCCGTCGAGGGTGTCGTAGCGGCTGAGCATCGTGTGGTGTACAGCGATATAGACTTCAACCGTCACATGAATACGATGCGTTATATCGACATAATGTGCGACGTTATGCCAATTGAGACACTGGAGCGGATGCAGGCCATGCGTTTCGACCTGAACTTCATGCGCGAGGCCCGATACGGTGACGTGCTGACGCTGCGTATGGACGGCGACGGATCCACGCGTGAATTCGAGTACCGTAATGGAGATGGCGAGGCTCTGTGCCGCGCGGCGTTCGAGATACGCGGATAGCGTTTTGTGCGGCGGGACTGTGAATGGGCCCATATGCGGGCTGACAATGAATATTTGGAACACATTTTGCTACGGTGTGTTCCAAATTCTTTTTATTTATGGACCAATCTGATAACAAGTATGCCAAGAGCATAGCGCTGTTGAACGACGCCTTGCGCAAGGAGATCGCCACGTCGTTGCAGTATATGTATTTCCATGTGCGTCTGGAGGATGCCGGATACGAATATCTGGCCAAGTACATGTTCAAGGTCTCTATCTCGGAGATGCACCATGCCGAACATATTGCCGAACGCATTCTCTTTCTGGGCGGCGACGCCGACATGAACCCGTGTGACCCGACGCGGCAGTTGACCGACGTGGGCGATATGCTGCAGCTGGCCGTGAAACTCGAGACCTCTACCGTCGAGAGTTACAATGCGGCGGCTCGCGAGTCGGCAGCCATGGGCGATACGGTCACATCGCGCATGTTCCAAGATATGGCGGCCGAGGAGGAACACCATCTCGATGACTTTCGCACCGAGATGAAAAACCTTCAGGAGTACGGCGAGTTGTATCTCACGATGCAGTCCGTGGGCCGAAGCAAGGAGCGTGCGAAAGGGTAACCGACGTCGCCGTGGTATCACCGACGTGCGGGCGGATGGCAATATTTCCGTAAAAAGATATATTTGTTTGCCTTTGCGGGCGGCTTTTCATACCTTTGTGTAAACGTAACAGGGATGAAAATCTATCTTTTGGGGCCCGCGCACCCTTTTCGCGGCGGCATAGCGACAATAATGGAGACCATGGCGCGCGAGTTCGCCCGGCGCGGCAACGACGTGCGCATATTGACCTTCACGGTGCAGTATCCCGAGATGCTCTTCCCGGGTAAGAGCCAGTATGTAACGACACCGCCGCCGGCGGATATATCGATCGAACGGGCCGTGAGTACGGTCAATCCGTTCAATTGGCTGCGTGTGGGTCTGCGCCTGCGGCGCGAGCGTCCCGATATGGTGCTGATGAAGTATTGGACACCCTTTATGGCCCCATGTTTCGGGTCGATTGCACGGCTTGCACGCGGTAACGGCGTAACGAAGGTCTTATGCCAGATCGACAATGTCGAACCGCACGAACACCATATCGTCGACCGCCCGTTCAACCGTTGGTATCTGGGTGCCGTGGACGGCTTCGTCTATATGTCGGAGCAGGTGCACGGCGAATTGAAGGGTTATACCTCGGCGCCGATGCTCTTTTCGCCGCATCCCATGTTCGAGAACTTCGGCAGCCGTGTCGACCGTGCGGAGGCGTGCCGGCGCATCGGGGTTGACCCCTCGTTCAGTTATACGCTGTTTTTCGGCCTGATACGCGATTACAAGGGCCTCGACATGTTGCTGCGTGCGTGGAGCCGTTGGTGTCCATCGGGGCGGCGGTTGATCGTGGCGGGCGAGTTCTACGCCTCGCGCGAGAAGTATCTCGACATAATATCACGCGAGGGCCTCGCGGCCGATGTGGTGCTGCGCGACCGGTTCATCCCCGACGACGAGGTGCGTTATTACTTCTCGGCGGCGGATGCGTTGGTATTGCCGTACCGTACGGCCACACAGAGCGGCGTGACGCAGATAGCATATAACTTTTCGCTGCCGATGATCGTGACCGATGTGGGCGGCCTTCCGGAGATCGTACGCGACGGACACGCAGGTGTCGTGTGTCCGCCTACGGTAGAGGGCATAGAGGATGCCCTGCGAAGGATGTATGAACGGGGCATGATGGATGTCGTGCGCAAGAATATCGCGGCCGAGCGCGAACGCTTCTCGTGGGGGGCGATGTGCGACAGGATCGAGGAGGTCTATGCCATGACCAAAGGATAGAATGGTATCCTAATATGCAATACAGCGGCGCGGAGATATTGAAATATTCCGCGCCGCTGTGTATTTGGGTGCTGCCGTTATTTACTCTACCGTTACGCTTTTGGCCAGATTTCGCGGCTGGTCGACGTTGAGCTGCTTGGCTACGGCCACGTGGTAACTCAACAGCTGCAGCGGTATGACCGTCAGCAGCGGCTCGAGGCATGCCAGCGTATCGGGTACCTCAATCACCTCAGCACACATGTTTCGGACCTGCTCGTCACCCTCGGTTACAATGGCGAAGATGCGTCCCTTGCGCGATAGCACCTCCTGCATGTTGGAGACGATCTTCTGGTAGAGGCGGTGATGCGTGGCGATGAATATGACCGGCATGTCCTGATCTATGAGCGCTATGGGGCCGTGTTTCATCTCGGCGGCAGGGTAGCCCTCGGCGTGGATGTACGAGATCTCCTTGAGCTTCAGTGCCCCCTCGAGAGCTACGGGATAGTTCCATCCTCGACCCAGATAGAGACAGTTATGGGCATAGGTGAAGATACGGGCCATGTCACGTATCCTGTCGTTCTGACGGAGAATATGATCTATCTTGTCGGGTATGCGGGTCAGCTCGCGAAGCACCTTTTCATACTCCTCGGGGTCGACCGTGCCGCGCTCATGTCCCAACGCCAGAGCCAGCATCGCAAGTACCGTCACCTGTCCCGTGAATGCCTTTGTCGAGGCGACGCCTATCTCGGGCCCGATGTGTACGTATGTTCCGGTGTCGGTCTGTCGGGCTATGGAGCTGCCTACGCTGTTTACGATACCGAAAACCATGGCGCCGCGCTTCTTGGCTATCTCTATTGCGGCCAGCGTGTCGGCCGTCTCCCCGCTCTGGCTTATGGCTATGACGACTTCGTCGGGATCGACCACAACGTCGTTGTAGCGGTATTCGCTGGCGTATGCCACCTCGGTATGTATGCGGCAGAAGTGCTCGATGAGCTGCTTGCCGATAAGGCCTGCATGCCACGACGTGCCGCACGATACGATGGTGAAACGCCGGGCCGAGACGAGGCGCTGCTTGTGCTGCTCCACGGCGCTGAGAACAACGCGCAGCGACCCGTCACGTTCGATGATGCGGCCGCGCATGCAATCCTTCAGTACGGTGGGCTGGTCGAAGATCTCCTTGAGCATGAAGTGCGGGAAGCCGCCCTTGTCGAGCATCGTCAGATCGAGGTCGACCTCCTTTATCTCGTAATCTACCGATCCGCTGTGCAGGTTCTCTATCTGCAGCTCCTTGCCCTGCTCGATGAGCGCAACATCCTCGTCGTTCAGATATACGATCCTGTTGGTATATTCGGCTATGGGGCTTGCGTCGCTGGCGATGAAGAACTCCCCATTCTCCTTGCCTATGCCTATTGCCAGCGGCGAGGATTTGCGCGCGGCTACCATCTGCGTCGGGACGCGCCTGTCTACTACGGCTATGGCGTAGGCTCCGATACAGAGCCTCAGGGCGGAGCGTACGCTTGTGGCCAGATCGCTGTGACGGATATTCATTATGTACTCGATGAGCTGTACGAGCACTTCGGTATCGGTCTCGCTCTTGAACGTATATCCGCGCTTGCGCAACTGGTCGCGCAGCGTGGCGTAGTTCTCGATGATGCCGTTGTGTACGATGGCCAAGTTGCCCGATTGCGAGAGGTGCGGGTGGGCGTTCGTCTCCGACGGGATGCCGTGCGTGGCCCAGCGCGTATGGGCTATGCCGAGCGTGCAGGGCTGCTGGCACTCCTTTGTCTTCTCTTCGAGATTTGAGACCTTGCCTTTGGCCTTGAATACCAACATCGTATTATCGGGAGTGACGACGGCGCATCCCGCGCTGTCGTAGCCGCGATACTCAAGTTTCTTGAGTCCGCCGATGAGTATCGGCAAAACCGGCCTTGGGCCGATGTATCCTACTATTCCACACATATTTCTATATATTAAACCAAATGATAACTCTTACGTATTGTCTAAAGGTCGTTTAAGGTCAGTAGGCGGTCGTTGTATCTGTGGTCTAAGTATGGTTTTTTCGGGTAGGTCGGGTAGTGTATGGTTTACTGGTTGTGGGGGCGGTTGGGTGTGATTTTTTACTGTTGTCTTTCTCCGGAGAAAATGTCCCGTCACGTTTGGTTCGACGGACGGGACATGAGGTTGTCTTGTGTGCTTTTGCTTGTCTATTTGTGTATGTTGGGCTCCTCGAGGTGATAACCGTATTTGCGGTCTGCCGCCTTGAGCAGGAAGGCCACGATGAGCGACAGTGCCGCCATGATGGTGAATGTCAACTCGGGCAGCGTGTAGTCATAGGTGTTGGCTGCGCCGTTTGTGCCCGTGATGCAGAACGTGTCGAGTATCCATCCGATGAGGTTAGGTACACCCAGCAGACCGATATTCTGGATGAAGAATATCAAAGCGTATGCCGTTCCGAGCTGGTGCTGAGGGAAGATCTTGGCGACGGCGGGCCACATGGCCGAAGGCACGAGCGAGAAGGCTATGCCGAGGATTATCATAAGCGCTACGGCCACGGCCGGTGCCGTGATGAAGGGCACGGCATACATTGCATGTACGAATATGAGCATCGCGGCACCGAGAGCCATGATCGAGGCGCTGCGGCCGCGTTTGTCGATGTAGCCGCCGAAGATGGGCGTAAGGAAAAGTGCTCCGATTGCGGGCATTCCGGCTATGGTTCCCGTGAGCTGCTCACTGATTCCGTACTTGTTCATAAGGAACTCCGAGGCGAACTTCTGGAAGGGGAAGACGCACGAATAGAAGAGCACGCAGAGCAGGGCTATGAGCCAGAATCCGCGGTTTGTGAATATGCTGCCCACATCCTTGAACGAGAACTTCTCCTCGTCGGTGTCGGCCGTCTGCTCGATCTGGCTGTCGAGTTTGCGGTCCATCACCGAGAATATGAAGAACGATATGAGACCTCCGACGAGCAGGCATAGACCCAGCAATACGGGTGCCGTGAGCCCGAACGAGCGGGCGAGGGGTATGGCGGCCGAGTATGCGGCCTGCGAGCCTATGCGGGCGAGAGCTACCTGTACACCCATTGCCGTTGCGAGCTCCTTGCCGCGGAACCATTTGGCTATGATCTTGGTGACGGTGATGCCTGCAACCTCGGCTCCGACCCCGAAGATGGCATATCCGGCCGATGCGACCATCACGCCCGACTTGTATCCGAGGATTGTGGCCGTGCTTCCTGCCATGGCGGTCATGGCGTAGTATTCGAGAGCTGTACCCGCCACCATGAGCGTAGCGGCCAGCTTGCCCGTGAAGCGTGCGCCGAAGCGGTCGAGGATGAAGCCTCCCCAGATGAGCATCAGCAGGAATACGTTGAGGAAGCTGTATGCTCCCGTGAAGAATCCGAATTCACGGCTCGACCATCCGAGGTCGCTCTCGAGTATGGTCTTCAGCGGCGCTACGACGTCGTTGACGAAGTATGCGGCCATCATCGTGAAGGCCACCACGCCCAACGCGGTCCATCGCATCGCCGGCGAGTCGTTTAGTTTCTTGTAGGTTTGCGTCATATCGTTTGTGTTTGTAGTTCCTTAATAGGGGTTACTTGTGTTGTTATTGTGTGTAGCGTTATTGGTCTATTGTGCCTGCGGTGTAATATTTCAGCGCCTCGTAAGCGTTCTCTATGCCCAACTCGCCCGCTTTCGAGAGGTCGAGACACCCCTTGCGCGTATCCTTCATGAATATCTGTACCAGACCGCGGTTGTAGTAGGCCTCGCCGAAGTCGGGATTCAGCTCGATGGCCTTCGTGTAGTCGTCATAGGCTTCGGGCAGGTGCCCCGAGATGGCATTCAGACAGGCACGGTTGTAATAGCTGTATGCAAATGTGGGATAGAGCTTTATGGCATTGTTTATATCCTCAATGGCATCGTTGTAGTCATACGTGCGCGAGCCGGCATTGCGCAGACGCTTCGCCGGGTCGGAGTCGATCGATATGCGCTGATAGGTGTTGTCGATCGACGATATGAAGTCTATCATCTCGGCTCGTGTTGTAGAGCGGTTGATGTAGAGGAAGGGGTTTGATGGGTTGTCGGCTATGGCCAGCGAGAGGGTATTGACCGCGTTCGTATATTGTTTGATGAGCGACTGCGTGACACCCCGCTGGAAGAGCAGCACCCACGTAGGATCCTGCGTGCGCATGGTGTCGAGCAGGGCGCGGTCCATCGCCACGAGCGAGTCGGGCGCGATGTTGCTCTCGTCGCGCGATAGTATGAGAAGCGGGTTGCCTATCTTCTGTTTGAAATCCTCGGCACGCTGGGCATAATATATCTCATCGCGCGCCATGATCGCCGAATCGGGATACATGAGCGTAAACTTGAACATCGGCAGCAGCTTCGGGCCGGCCTCGTTGCTGTTCATGGCCGTTGTCTCGAATGTGTCGCCCGCCATCTTGGCATCGAACGACAAAAGCTTGTCGAACTTCTGCGTGGTGTCGGCATAGATCGAATATGTCGAATCACTCAGGCGCGAGCGGTATTCGGCTATCTTGCGCTCGGCTGTCTGGCGGTCGCTGCGTGCGCCTGCGGGATCGTTAAGCAGGAACTTCAGATAGCTGCGGTTCAGATATGCGTTTGCGAAGTCGGGGTAGAGCGATATGGCCTTCGTGTAGTCCTGCACGGCATTCTCGATCTCTCCGACCTGCGTGTAGAGATTGGCGCGGTTGTAATATACCAGCACATTGTTGGGCGAGTACTCGGCCACGCGGTCGTAGTCCGACAGGGCGTTGTTGTAGTCGCCGATCTGCGAACGGATGATGGCGCGGTTGAAGTACGCCAGCGAGTTTGTCGAGTCGAGAGCTATGACGCTGTTCAGATCCTTCAGTGCGAGCAGCGGCCGCTGCGTGTCGGAATATACGACGGCACGGTTGAAGAGTGCCGGTATGTATGCCGAGTCGTACTTTATGGCCGTATCGAAATCCTTCTCGGCCTCGGTGAAGCGTTTCTGCTGCATGTAGAGCGTGCCGCGGCGGTTGTAGCCGTTGGGGTCCTCGCGGTTGGTGCGTATGCCGGTCTCGAAATCCTCGTATGCCTTGAGCGTATCCTTCAGGTAGAGATAGCACATGCCGCGGTTGATGTAGGCGTCGGCAACCTTCTTTTCCTGACGTATGAACATGTCGAAATCGGATATGGCCTCCTTGAACTGCTGGTTGAGCAGGCGCGTCACGCCGCGGCTGTAATACGGGCCGGGAAGGTCGGGACGCAGTTCTATGGCCTCATGGAAATCCTTCAGCGCATCGTCGTAGTTGCCCAGACGCGAGCGGGTGATGGCGCGGTAGGTGTAGGCATTGGTAAAGACGGGATTCTTCTCTATGGCGATCGTAAAGTCGGCATCGGCACCCAGCAGGTCGTCGAGATTGTACTTGGCAATGCCGCGCAGGAAATAGCCCTCATAGGCATCCTCGTCGAAACGCAGCAGCACGTTGAGGGTATTTATGGCGTCCTGATACTTGTTGTCCATCATGAAACGCCGGCCCATGTAGAAGAAATACTCCTTGTTGTATTGGGTGCTGGCACTCCATGCCGCAAATATTACGGCAAGGGTTATGACGGTTCTTATTATCGTGCGTGGTCGCATCACAAGTTCGGATCTCGGTTTCTCCCTCTCTATACACGTTACAAAACGTAACGGCGGGTTATATTATTTTGTCTTCGGCCGGCAAGGATTTCAATGCGCGCTATGATTGTCATTGCGGATCGTATCCGAACCGTTGCAGCTGTCGTTCGTTGTCGCGCCACCCCTCCTGCACCTTGACGAAGAGTTGCAGGAAGACCTTCTTGCCGAGGAACCGCTCCAGATCCTCGCGCGCGGCCTGACCGACACGTTTGAGCTTCTCGCCCTTATGCCCTATGACGATTCCTTTCTGGGAGTTGCGGGCAACGTATATGGTGGCCGAGATGCGGTCTATCGCAGGCTCCTCCTTATAGGAGTCGATCTCGATCTGACAGCAGTACGGTATCTCCTTGTCGTAGGAGAGCATGATCTTCTCGCGGATGATCTCCGAGGCGAAGAATCGCATCGGGCGGTCGGTGAGCGTATCCTTCGGATAGAATGGCTCGCCCTCGGGCAGACGCCGCAGGATGGCCTCCAGCAGCCCCTTCATGTTGAACTTCTCCTTGGCCGATACGGGTACTATCTCGGCGTCGGGCATCTTCTTGTGCCAGCGGTCGACGATGGCCTCGAGCGCCTCGGGTGTCGAGAGGTCTATCTTGTTTATGACCACGATGGCGGGGATGCCGCTGTGGACAATGCGCTCGACGATCTCATCCGAGCGGTCGCTCTGCTCGACGGTATCGGTTACGTAGAGTATGACATCGGCATCGTCGACGGCGCCGCGGACGAAGTTCATCATCGACTCTTGGAGTTTGTATGCCGGTTTGAGTATTCCGGGCGTGTCGGAATATACGATCTGGAAATCCTCGCCGTCGACTATGCCCATGATACGGTGGCGCGTAGTCTGCGCCTTCGAGGTTATGATCGAGAGGCGCTCGCCCACAAGCGCATTCATGAGCGTCGACTTGCCGACATTGGGGTTGCCGATGATATTTACGAATCCTGAACGGTGCATCCTTTTTCGGATTATATATTCCTGCAAATATACTTATAAAAAATAACCCTTGCAAACGCAAGGGCTTTCGGGTGTTGTTTTTCTGAGGGGATGTCCAGCCGCGGGCGGCCTTTCCGTATTCGGGCTATTGCCACTCGAAGTAGCGGATACCCTTGCTGGACGTAAAGAATGTGCTTCCGTCGGATTTCTTGAGCGTCATGGTGTTGCAGTCGGGAGCGTTGTCGATGCTGCCCGTAAGTGCAGGGCCTTCTCCCGTGGGAGTCATCCGTATGTCGGGCTTGCGGTAGGTGTAGTCGAAGTCGATTTCGATCTGCTCGAGAATCTGCTCCTTGTCCTCTTTTCCGTCGGTGTCGAGCTTATAGGTGGTTGAGGTGTAGCGGGCATGCGTGGCGTCGCGGAACTCCATCGACGAGACCACGGCCATGTCGGGGTCTTTCAGTTCGAAATGGTCCCATTTGGAACCCTTGAGTGTCTCGGGCATCTTTACCGTCTCGTCCTTTTTGCACGATGTGGCGGCCATTGCGATGCAGGCCGTGCCGCAGAGCAGTGCGGCTCGAATAATAGGTCTCATAATAATGAAAATCAGGTATGTTTTACATGAGACTAACGCCCGCATATATGATTTATTGTATATGGCGATAATATTTGTTCATATTATCTTCTCTGTTGTTCTTTTTATCATGCGTAATGTTCTGTTTGGAAAATACGGGGGGCATGCGCGGCCGGTTTGATTGCCGTGGCGGATATATAAAAAATCCCTGCCTTCTGCGTTGAAGGCAGGGATTTCAGCCGTGGAAAATATATTTCCCGAAACCGAGTTTGGGCTGTCACGGCCGTTATCGTCGGAACCCGCGCGGCATCTTGGGCATCTTCATGTTGCCGCCGGCAACCATCTTCATCATCTTGCGTGTCTCCTCGAACTGCTTCATCAGACGGTTTACGTCGGCTACGGTCGTGCCGCTGCCCTTGGCTATGCGCTCGCGGCGGCGGGCGTTGATGATCTCGGGCTTCTCGCGCTCCTCGGGCGTCATCGAGCCGATGATGGCCTCCGTCTGCTTGAAGGCGTCGTCCGGAATGTCCACATTCTTGAGCATCTTGCCCATGCCGGGGATCATCGAGGCTATATCCTTCAGGTTGCCCATCTTCTTGATCTGGTTGATCTGGTCGATGAAGTCATTGAAGTTGAACTGGTTCTTGACGATCTTCTTCTTCAGGCGGCGTGCGGCCTCCTCGTCATACTGTTCCTGCGCGCGCTCCACGAGCGATACCACATCACCCATGCCGAGAATACGGTCGGCCATACGCTCGGGGTGGAAGACCTGCAGGGCATCCATCTTCTCGCCGCTCGAGATGAACTTCAGCGGCTTGTCCACAACCGAACGGATCGAGATGGCGGCACCGCCGCGCGTATCGCCGTCGAGCTTCGTTAGTACCACGCCGTCGAAGTCGAGGCGGTCGTTGAACTCCTTGGCGGTATTGACGGCATCCTGACCGGTCATGGCATCCACGACGAAGAGGGTCTCGCTCGGCTTGACGGCGCTCTTGATGGCCGTAATCTCCTGCATCATGGCCTCGTCTACGGCAAGACGTCCGGCGGTATCTATTATGACGACGTTGTATGACTTTTCGCGGGCGTAACGTATGGCGTTCTGGGCTATCTGCACTGGATTCATATTGCCATCCTCGGTGTATACCTCCACGCCGATCTGCTGCCCGAGCACCTTGAGCTGGTCGATTGCGGCGGGGCGGTAGACGTCGCCCGCAACGAGCAGCACGTGGCGGCCGCGCTTGTTTTTGAGCATCGATGCCAGCTTGCCCGAGAATGTGGTCTTACCCGAACCCTGAAGACCGGCTATGAGAATCACGGCGGGCGTGCCTTCGAGACGTATGTCGGTGGCGGTGCCTCCCATGAGCTGCGCCAGCTCGTCACGCACGATCTTGGTCATCATCTGACCGGGCTTGACGGCCGTCAGCACGTTCTGTCCCAATGCCTTCTGCTTCACCTCGTCGGTGAAGGTCTTGGCCACCTTGTAGTTGACGTCGGCGTCGATAAGCGCACGGCGTATCTCCTTGAGCGTTTCGGCTATGTTGATCTCTGTGATGCGGCCCTCGCCCTTGAGTATCTTGAAGGAACGCTCTAATTTGTCGGTTAAGTTCTCGAACATCGTTGTTTCTTCGTGTAAATAACGTGTAAATCAATTCTCGGCGCGAACCCCATCAAGGCGTTGCACACTGTCGGTGACCGGCGGCCTTGCAAGGCTTGGTGTGCATTTGGCAATGCGCCTCTGTCACCTCTCTGCCACCTATCCGTAGCCCCTCGGCCGAAGATCGGATGCAAAGATACAAAAACTTCCGGATTAATCGGCGATAATGTGTTATCTTTGTCGGGCTTGCGGCACCGTGCGGCCGCCGCAGCCGCCGACGCATGTCGGGGTACACAATTTGCAACGGACAGGATATGTATTTTACGGGACTTGTAATCGGCATCGCGACATTCCTTATTATAGGAATCTTCCACCCTCTGGTAATCAAGGGTGAATACTATTTCGGCGTGCGTATATGGTGGGTCTTCGCCATCTCGGGCGTGGCTGCCGTGGCGGCATCGCTGCTTACGGAAAATATCCTCATATCGACGCTGTTGGCAGTGTGGGGCGCCTCGTCGTTCTGGAGCATAGGCGAACTTTTCGAGCAGCGCAAGCGTGTGGCCAAGGGGTGGTTCCCCAAACGCGAAACGAAGGGTGTCTGCAACGAAAAGTGCGTCAGCAAGGGGTGCGGCGACGATAATGGAAAATAATATCAGCGGAGAGGATCGTCTCCGCTGATAAGTCTGCTGCTGCGCGTGTGCGTGGTGCCTTTGCGGCTATTTTCCGGCCTTGGCGGCATATTTCTCGAAGAGTTTTTCGGGCTCGTCGGTGGTGATGTAGTCAAAATCCCTTTCGATGAACCAATCCATACGCTCTTCGTCATTTACGATCCAAGCGTTGAGGTGTACGCCCTGCCTGCGCAGTGCATCGACCCATTCGGGGTGAGCCAGATAGTGGCGGTCTTCATAATCTATGTACTTTATGCCGCGGCGTTTGACCGTGTCGGGATTCATCTCCGGCACTTCGTCGCGCCAGCGTCCGAGGTATGCTACCGGAAGATCGGTGACACGCCGCAGGGCATCTATGGCGGGCAGGTAGCCTGCCAGATACTCCACCCACTCATCGGCTCCCATCTGCTTGACAAGTTTGTCGGCGGCCAGCGCTATGTCGGTGGCGCGTGCGGCCTCGCGCGGAGTCTTTATGTCGATTATGAGCTTTGTGCCGTGCTGTTTCATGGCGCGTGCTATGTATTGACGCAGCGTGGGGATGGTCTCGCCGTTCTTGAGCGGTACCTTGGCCAGTTCGGCATACGGGGTTGCCTCGATAAGCATGCCGCCGTGTTTCAGATCGTGGTACACGACCAGCGAGTCGTCGGATGTGAGGTGTACGTCGCACTCCGATCCGTGGCATCCCATCTCGGCTGCCGCACGGAACGAGGCGAGCGAGTTTTGCGGGTGTCCCGTATTCTTCCATGCGCCGCGGTGGGCGATGATACGGTTGTCGTTGAAGCCGGTGGTCTGTGCCGATGCCGCCGTGACGATGAGCAGGGCGGCCATAAGTGTAGATATTCTTTTCATTTGCAGGTTAATGTAGTTTCGTGTTGGTTGCGGGATCATTTTGGCTCGTGCAGTTTCGGATTCTGCATGTGACGCGTGCCGTCGCGCGAAGTCTTCTTGGCAAATGACGCCTCGATGGCCGCGGTGAGATCCACGCCCGTCTGGTTGGCCAGACATGTGACGACCCATATTATGTCGGCCATCTCCTCGGCCATACGCTCCTCGGAGCACTCCTCGCCGCTTTTGGCCGACTGGTCGCCGTAGCGGCGGGCCATGATGCGCGCCAACTCTCCGACCTCCTCGGTCAGGACGGCCATATTGGTCAGTTCGCTGAAATATCGCACGCCATAGGTCTTGATCCATTCGTCAACGCGTTGTTGCAGTTCGCCTATCTCCATCGTAAATCCTTTTTTGCAGCCTCTTGAGTCTTTATATGTTTGCCGTTCCGCCACGATTTGTGTGAGCGTGATACAGGTGCCTACAAAGATAGTATTTTTATGCGGAGCAGGGGCTGTGCGGAAGACTATTTGTTGCGCGATATGGCATTTGTAGGCCCGAATATGGTACGAAAAGGCTCCGATACGGCAAAAATTCGTATCTTTGGATATGACGTAACACAAATTTTCCATGTGGCGGCTGGCCGCTGCGCATGTCCGGTGTCGTATGAGTCGTATGAAGGGAATCGTAATATCGTTATTGATGACGCTCTGCTGTGTCGCCGCCGCGGCACAGGAGGAGGGCGAGGACTACTACCTCTATAAGCTGGAGGATCAGGAGGCCGTGGCGCAACGCCGTATCGAGACCGATACGATGCTCTTCTACCGTGCCGTGCAGCGTGGCGACGACCTGTTCGGGCGCGTGTCGGAATATTCGTTCTTCCATGTCGACTACTCGCGCCGCGGAGTATATTATGCCGACCGCCCGGCTACGGTGGATGGCATCGGGATGCGTCGTGCGAATATTTCGGTTGTACGCCGCCTCGGGCTGTCGGAACATGCACGTGCGGGCCTTTCCGGAGATATGGCGGCTGCAGTCGGTATGGTCGGCTCGGACGAGTTCTCTACGTCGGAAGGCGTGCCGCTGGGTGGTGGAAACGTGGGCGTGTTCTTCTCCGGCCGCGGGTATCTGGGTGGCGGGCGTGCGGCCCTGTCGATGCTCATGCGCCGAGGGTGGAGCATGTCGCTCTATGTGGCGGGGCGCGGCGGCGACGACCTATATGTCTACGGAGTATATACTTCGGCGGCGGATGTGGGGTTGCGCCTTACGAAGGAACTCGAGTCGGGCGGTACGTGGGCTGTTGTGGCCGCTGCAACTGTCTCGGAGCTAGGTTTGCGTTCGGGCTCTACGGAGGAGGCCTTCACGCTTACGGGCAACCGTCTCTATAATCCGGCGTGGGGCGTTCAGCAGGGACGCCGACGCAGCGGGCGCGTGCGGCGCGAGGCCGTCCCGTTCGTCATGACATCATATACCTCCTCGCCGTGGGAGCGGACGCGGTTGCGCATATCGGCAGGCGGCGACTGGGGCGAGAGGCAATATGGGACGTTGGGGTGGTACGACGCCGCGACACCCATGCCCGACAACTACCGCAATCTGCCGAGTTATTTCTCTTCACCGGATGCTGCCGCTGCGGTGGCCGAGGCGTGGCGGAATAATGACGGGCGATATACGCAGATCAATTGGGCGGAGCTGTACGCCGAGAATGCCATGTCGCCGCGCGGTGCCGTATATGCCTTTGACGACCGCGTGGAGCGTATTGCGCGGGGCGAAGTGTCGCTTCAGCTGGAGTATGATGCCGGAGGAGGACTGACTGTTGGCTGCGGCATAAGGGGCCGTTACGACAACGTGCGGCGCTACAAACGCATGCGCGACCTTCTCGGAGCGGCTTATCTTGAGGATATAGATTACTTCCTGACCGACGACGACACCTATTCGAACATGTTGCAGAACGATCTGCGCAATCCAGACAGACGTATCGTCGAGGGAGACCGCTTTGCCTACGACTATGCTTTGACGGAGCGTTGGGCAGCCTTGCAGGCTCGTCTGGAGTATCGCAGCGACCGCTGGCTTGCGGAGTTAGGACTTGAGGCGGCGGGCGCGCAGATCTTCCGCCGCGGGTATTACGAGAAGGAGCTTTTCTCCGGCAACCGTTCGTACGGACGCTCCGATGTGAAGACATTTACGCCATATACGGCTAAGTTTTCGCTCGGTTACTCACTTTCGCCGAGGCATTACCTCTCGTTGGCGATGATGTCGGCGGCGGTTGCGCCCGATGCCGACGACATGTTCCTCAATGCACAGTACAACAACCGCATGGTTGACAATCCAGTACTCGAAAAACGCTATGCGGCGGAGGCTGCGTATCGTTTCACCTCGGCCGCGGCGGATGTGTCGTTGACGTTGTTTGCATCGCGTACGCGCGACGGCCGGCGTACGATGCGCGCATACGACGATCTTTCGTACCTCTATTGCGACGTAGATGTCGCCGGTATCGGTATTCTGCGCTACGGCGTGGAGGCTGCGGCCGAGGTACGTTTCACGGAGCGTCTGCGCGGAGCCTTCGGCATGACGGCGGCGCGTTACCGTTATGCCGACAACCCGTCGGTGTCGCACTATTCGGACAGGGACAATGCCGAGGTGAGCATCGGCTCCGAGAGCTATATGGGTGACTGTGTGGTGGGAGGAGCGCCGCAGTTGTGCGCCACGGCCGAACTGACATATCTCGACTATCGCGGCTGGGCCGTCTCGTGCGGTGCGCATGCTGCTGCGGCGCGGTATGTCGATCCGTCGTTCGTGCGGCGTACGGAGCGTGTGGCCCGTCAGGCTTCGGTGTCGGAGGAGATCTTTGACGAATTCATGTCGCAGCGGCGGCTGAACGATGCCATGACGGTCGACGCCTCGGTCTCAAAGTGGTTCTATACGCATCGCGGAAGGGTTGTGGTGACACTCTCGGTGCGCAATCTGCTGGGCAGTCGCGATACGGTCTACGGCGGGTATGAGTCCTCGCGGCTGAGACGTTATACGGCCGGTTCGCAAAATGTTTACAGACCTCTGCCCGATATAATAACATATTCCTATCCCAGAACATATTATTGTGTGGTGTCGTGGAAATTCTGAGTGCCGTTATTTGAAAAACCGCATGCTCGTTTTGCTTATGTCGAAAAAATGTTTATATTTGTAGGACTGGACAAGTTAATTTAATGAGTATGATTATTGGTGTTCCTAAGGAGATCAAGAACAACGAGAATCGAGTTGCTCTTACGCCGGCCGGCGCCCACGAACTTGCGGGGCGCGGACACACGGTATATGTGCAGGCTTCGGCCGGAGAAAACAGCGGTTTTTCGGATGAGGATTACGTCGCTGCCGGTGTTAAGATTCTTCCCTCGATCGAGCAGGTATATGTTGCGGCCGAGATGATCATGAAGGTAAAGGAGCCGATCGAGCCCGAGTATTCGCTCGTACGCCAAGGTCAGTTGCTCTTCACTTATTTCCATTTTGCAAGTTGTGAACCCCTGACGCGTGCCATGATCGATTCGGGCGCCATCTGCTGCGCCTACGAGACCGTTGCGCGCGACGACGGTACGCTTCCGCTGCTTGTTCCCATGTCGGAGGTCGCGGGGCGTATGGCCGTACAGGAGGGTGCCTACTATCTGGAGCGTCCGCGCGGCGTCCGCGGTATACTTCTGGGCGGCGTCCCGGGCGTCAAGCCGGCGAAGGTGCTGGTTATAGGAGGCGGTGTCGTCGGTACGGCTGCGGCCCGCGTGGCGGCAGGCATGGGTGCCGATGTGACGATATGCGATATCTCGCTGCCGCGTCTGGCATATTTGGCGGATGTGATGCCGGCGAACGTGCATACGCTCATGTCGAACAGGTACAATCTCAGTGAGGAGGTTCGTACGGCCGATCTGGTCATAGGGTCGGTACTCATACCCGGAGCTTCTGCTCCCAAGCTGGTTACGGCGGAGATGGTGCGCACGATGAAACGCGGCGCGGTCATTGTCGACGTGGCCATAGATCAGGGTGGATGTTGTGAAACGTCGCACCCGACCACACACGAGAATCCTACATATTACGTCGACGGCGTGCTTCACTACGCCGTGGCGAACATACCGGGTGCCGTGCCGTGTACGTCGACGGCGGCACTTACGAACGCCACGCTGCCCTATGCCGTGCAGCTGGCCGACAAGGGTTGGAAGAGAGCATGCCGTGAGAGCATGGAGCTATATCGTGGCCTGAACGTTGTCGAAGGCAAGGTTACATACCGCGGCGTCGCCGAGGCATGGGGTCTGCCTTACGAGCCGGTCGGGTTGTGATATGTTTTTTGTATTTGGTTACTTTTGCAACGGAGCGCGTGTCGCTCCGTTTTTTTTGCGGCGTAAAGTGCCCGATTTGGTCGTTTGACGCGAAGAAGTTATCTTTGTGGTCCGATCGTTGCGTGAAGGTGTACGGTCGGAATCCTATTAAACACAAGATTATGGCAGGATCGAATTTTGTCGATTACGTGAAGATATTTGCCCGTTCGGGCCACGGCGGGGCCGGCTCGTGCCACTTCCGGCGTGAGAAGTTCGTCGCCTTCGGCGGCCCTGACGGCGGCGACGGCGGCAAGGGCGGCAGCATAGTGCTTCAGGGCGACCGTCAGTATTGGACGCTCATACACCTCAAATACCAGCGTCACCAGTTTGCCGAGGATGGCGAATGTGGTCACGGCGCACGCTCTACGGGCAAGGACGCACGCGATATAGTCATTCCGGTGCCGCTGGGTACGGTTGCGCGCCGTGTCGTGGAGCATGAGGATGGTACGGTCACGAACGAGTATGTCGGTGAGGTGACCGAGGATGGCGAGCGTCTGGTTCTGCTCAAGGGTGGCCGTGGAGGTCTGGGTAACTGGCACTTCAAGAGCGCGACGAATCAGGCGCCGCGTTACGCCCAACCGGGCGAGGAGGGTGACGAGGGTGCCTTTATCCTTGAATTGAAGGTGTTGGCCGACGTGGGCCTTGTCGGGTTCCCGAATGCCGGAAAGAGTACGCTGCTGTCGGTGGTGTCGGCCGCCAAACCCAAGATTGCCGACTATGCCTTCACTACGCTCGAACCCAATCTGGGCATTGTCGAGGTGCGGGACCACAAGTCGTTCGTCATGGCCGATATCCCGGGTATCATTGAGGGGGCGCATGAGGGACGCGGCCTCGGAACACGTTTCCTGCGGCACATCGAGCGTAATTCGGTGCTGCTGTTCATGGTTCCGGCCGACAGCGACGACGTGGCGCGCGACTACGAGGTGTTGCTGGGCGAGCTTACGCAGTATAACCCCGAACTGTTGGACAAACAGCGTCTGCTGGCCGTTACGAAGTGCGATATGCTGGATGAGGATTTGATGCGCCAGATGCAGCCTCACCTGCCGGAAGGTATCCCTACGATATTCATTTCCTCGGTTACGGGACTCAATATCGCCCGTCTGAAGGATATGCTTTGGGAGGCGTTGCAGAAGTAGGGTCTCAAGGTTGGGGCATGGCACCGTCGGATGGGAAAAGTATCTGATGGTTGGTTATGCGCAGCGAGTATTCGCCGTTGAAGTATTCCAATATTCCCCGCAGGGTTCCGTATCCTGCGGGGATTTTTTCGTCGCGGTATTCGCATTGGGATATTGTGCGTACAACCAGAGTCCTGCCCGCACGGTCGGTTGCGGTACGCTCGGTGTCGATGTGGTCGCCCGTTGCCGGGTCGGTTTCGCACCACGCAAGGTCGGCCTCGCTGCCGAATGTCACGTCGTCGATCTGCACCAACGAGCCGACAAGCTCGGGTCTTGCCTCGGGAATGGTTATGCGTACGGGATCTACGGCCTGTGCCGATGCCGTATCCAGAAGGAAGTAGCGTGCAAAATCACTTTCTGAAATGCGGTCGACCGTATATTGTGCCGTAGGTGCGGCGCCGAGCATCACGCGGCCGCCGTAGTCGCCGAGTGCCAGCGAGGTGCAGTGTACGGTCAGGCGTGCGGCTATGGGGAACGTCTCGGCCGTGCGGCGTGAGTCTACGGCGATCTCTATGCCGCCCGAGTCGTCACACAGAACTATTGTGCGGGAGTATTCGCCATAGAGGTCGTTGGCCGCGATGTGGCCCGTTATGGCTATGTCGTCGGTTATGACAACCGACTCGGATGTGCATAATGTCTTTAGGTGGGCGATCGAGACCGTGCCGCGCGGGTCGTCGTCGTAGTCGGGGACTGACTTTGTGCAGGCGCAGCATGCAAGGGCCATTACGGCCGCTGCGATTTCAGTCAAGAGGCGTACAGTCGGTCTCATCGCGCATCTTTATCATGAAATACTCCCCGCCGCCGATCTTGCCGCGTTGCAAGATACCCTTTATGGCGACATTGCCGGAGGGGACGGCGTGCGAAGCGTAGTCGGCATAGTCGGAGGTGTAGACGGCAATGACGTTGCCCGCGGCGTCGGCAAAGAAGTTGTAGCCGTGCCACGTGCCGTCGGGGTTTGCCTCCCACGTATCGTGGAATAGCTTCGAGGTTACGCATCTCAGGCCTCCTGCCGAGACCAGACATCCGCACATGTCGGTGTGCATCTCTTCGATTGTGACGGGCCTTGGCGCAACCTCATGCCGCACGTCGCTGCGCATGACGTGGCGGTCGATGACGGCGCGGGCCGAGAAGTATGCCGTGGGGTAGTAGTCGTATGATTCGGGCGCCAGACCTATCTGCATGACGCCGTAATGTTCGCCCGCGGCGCACCCGCTCAGCGATACGGTGATGTAATACCCTTCGGGGTAGATGTTGTGCAGGCCCGTAATGCCGGCCATGATCTCGGCGCCGCCCGAGGCATCCTCGATGGTGAATGTCTTGTAGAAATTGGATGCGGCGTCGCTCGATGTAACGTATCCTCCGACGACGATCTGCTCGTCTATCTCGAGCGTGGCGTCGCGGCAGAGATCGTGCAGGTCGGCCAAGGACATGGTGACGGCTGCAGGAGGTGCAGGGGTGGGAGTCGGCTCGTCGAACTTGCGGCACCCGACAATGGCGGCTGCAGTTAAGGCGGCCGTAATGCATAGCAGAGCACGCCATTTGACCGTATGTGTGATTGAGACCCGCATGTGAACAAAGATAGCGGTTTTTCGGGAAAAATGTGTACTTTTGTGTTCCATAGAGATATTATCGCCATGTTGAAGCTTTTGATACAAGCGCAGGCCGAGGAGCCTATCGAGAATCTGATCTTGCCGGACAGCGTGCAGAAGGCACGTTTTGTCGAGATGGTGAAGAATCTGGCTGATCTGAATGCTCAGTCCATTGTACATGACATCGTTTCTTGGCTGGTGTGGACCGCAATCAAGGTTTGCATCGCTCTGGCCATATATTATGTCGGGCGTTGGCTGCTGGGACGTGTGGTGAGGATGTTCGATCGCATAATGACGCGCCGCGGAACCGAGATCTCACTCCACAGTTTCCTGCTGACGTTGATACGCACGTGCGGATATATCATCCTTATTGTAGTGATAGTGTCGGTGCTGGGTGTGGACTCGGCCTCGTTCGTGGCCATACTTGCATCGATGGGTCTTGCCATAGGCATGGCCTTGAGCGGTACGCTGCAGAACTTTGCCGGCGGCGTTATGATTCTCGTGCTGCGGCCATACAAGGTTGGCGACTATATCGAGGCGCAGGGCGTAAAGGGTACCGTACAGGCAATACGCCTCTTTACCACGACCGTCACGACTACCGACAAACAGACAATATACATCCCAAACAATACCATCTCGACATCAATCATAAACAACTACTCGGCAGCCGACAAGCGCCGATGCAGCTGGAAGATATCCGTTGCCTACGGGGACGACTACGATATGATCCGCGAGGCGATGATGCGCATCATGCGGCGTGACAAACGCGTACTGGATGATCCCGCGATGTATGTGCGCATCGACAACTTGGGCGACAGCGCCGTTGTGATCGAGGCGCGTGCGTGGGTGCTCAATGCCGACTATTGGGATGTACTGGACAGCGTGATGGAGGCTTTCTACAAGGAACTGCCCGATCATGGGGCGCACTTTCCCTTCCCGCAGCTCGATGTGCATCTGTCGAAGGAGGATTGAACGGAAAAGATTTTGTTTTAATGCATATAATTCATCTAAAACTTCAAAATTATGGAATTTAAGGATATTCTGGCCATATCGGGTATGCCGGGCCTCTACAAGTATGTGGCGCAGTCTACGCGCGGCATAATCGTCGAGTCGCTTTCGGACGGCAAGCGTCTGAATGCCTCGGGTTCGGCTCGCGTGAGCGCACTGTCGGATATATCGATGTTCACCGAGGGTGAGGACATACCTCTGGCCGAGGTCTTTACACGTATGTATGCCCATACGGGCGGTAAGGAGGGGCTTTCGCACAAGGAGACGCCCGAACGTATAAAGGCATATTTTGCCGAGATCGTGCCCGACTACGACCGTGACCGCGTACATGTGTCGGATATGAAGAAGGCCCTGTCGTGGTTCAATATTCTCGTTGGGGCAGGCTTTACGGAGTTCAAGGTTGCCGATGACAACACCGCCGGGCAGGAGCCGGGTGAGACGAAGGCCGAATAGGATCCATTATGTAGAATGTATGCGCCCGTCATTCGTTTGGCGGGCGTTTTTTGTGTTGACACCAAAAGCGGTCGGCGGAGTTTTTAGATAAGAGACCGTAATTATATGATTCCGGTTTTGTGTCGCTGTCGTTTTTGTTGCGGCACGGTAAAGGCCGTTGGCTCAGCATTTAGGCTGAGCCGTATTGTTAATGCTTCGTTTGGAGTAGACGGTTTGCCGTGTGTCCGCCGTTGAAGCGGATAAATTTTTTATTCGAGACCGCATGGCATAGCATCCTGACATAAAATGAAAATTGGCAGGATATGCGCCTGCCAATTTCCGTTTTTATAAATAGATGTTTCAGTTGCGATTCTGCAGCCTGCTTGCGATAATCCCCATAAAGATTATTTTTCGGGCCGATACTCCCACAGCACCTTGCCGTAGTCGTATACGAACGATACGTCGTGGAAGGCATCCACATAGTCGGCATCGAGATATATGGCATAGGCCGTGATGTTCCTTATGCCAAGGCGTGCGTATGTGGCAATATCCGAACGGAATACGTCACCGTGCCATGTCAGCTCTCTGGCCGGTTTCTTCCAGTCGCTCACAAGCGATATGTCCATCCAATACTCCAGCACCTGTGCCGTTTCGGCGGGGAAGACCTTAAGGTTGGCCTCCAGAGCATCCAGATACTCTCCGTGTGTGATCTGCATGCCGGCACGTTGGGCCTCGCGCTCGTCGAGCGGCTGCTCCCATGTGCGGAAGAATGGCGCGAACTCCAGAAATACACCCTCGGCGGGCTTTACTTTGGCCGGAGGCACGAGCGTATTCTGGTACGACAGGTGTGCCAGCATGGCCTTGTCATCAACCTCGCGCAGCGCCTCGATTATACGGTTCTCGATCAGAAGGGCCTGATCGCTGTCGTTCAGATCGCGGCACTTGTCGCAGAAACACTTGTTGCCGCCGTCATCGAGCCAGAAATAATATTTGTGATTTGTCGGGGGATATTTCTCGGCGCGGGCCTTGGCGTTGCGGGCGATTATCTCCAGCGCCTCCTGCGACGAAGGGCAGCAGTTGTAGTCGTTCACGCGGTTTCCCTGCTCATCCATACGGAAATATTCCGGATGCTCGTCATATATCGCACGCGGCAGGAGTTCAGCCATGGCGTGCTCCTGAAACTCAATAGCTATGCCTTTCTCGGCGCAGCGGTCAATGAAATCGCGGTATTCGGGTGTCTGTTTTGTCGCCTCGCTGCAATATATGCTGAGGGTATTTACATGGGCGCTGTCTGCCATGGCCACCCAGTCGAGACGGTCGGGAGCCTTGACGTCATCCCACGAGAGGACTATTCCGCGTGTGGTGAAAAAGGGTTCGTCGTAACGGTTGCCGCAGCACCCGACTGCCGTCATGGCGGCCAGAACGACGATGCCGATGCGCATAAGGTTCTTCATAAGGGTAGTGTTTTAGGGTTGTACGAGAACAAATTTACGGATTTTTTTATTTTTTCCTCAAATCCGCAACTAAGCTCTTCAGCGTCCTTCTTGCGTCTAAACGTCCTCT
>URBK01000016.1 GCA_900546065.1 uncultured Alistipes sp. | reverse complement strand
GGTGTGCTGCTCGCCCTCGGCGGCCGAGATCAACGCACGGTTTTCGATGACGGTGTAGAAGTAACTCGTGCCGCCTTCGAGATGGGTGAGCCGTATGGCCTCATTACGCGACGAACGTTGTATGGGGTAGTACGATACCGAGTTGCAGTAACGCGAGAAGTCGAACGGGAAGCCGTCGTTGCGGTATTCGAATATCGGGCGGTCGTCCAGACGTTCGGTTATGCGGTAGACACCGTATGTGTTTGTACAGTCGTTCTTGCGGTCCGATACCTCGATGATGAAGTATCCGCGGCGGCCGACCCTGACGGGAGTCTCCTGCGTGAGTGCGTAGGCCGATCCGGATGCCGAGTTGGGATCCTTTCTGAGGGTATATGTCCGCAGGGCGCTGTGCAGAGGCGTGTTGCGGACGGTGTCAACCTCGACGTAGTGTAACTTCATCATCAGCGGAGCGATGTTGTCCTTCGGTTTGAGTACACCCTGCTGTATGACGTTCAGCGTCTTCTGCGTGCGCGAGTCGCGTATTTCGAAGTGCAGGTGCGGGCCGCCCGAAGAGCCCGTATTGCCCGAAAGTGCTATCTGCTCGCCGCGCTTGACGGGAAACATCCCGGCTTTGCAATAGAGGTCGACGCGGTTCTTGCGCTGGCTGTGACGCTGCTGCCAGACATAGTCCGCGATATCCTTGCGAAAGCGTGACAGGTGTCCGTAGACGGTCGTCGTGCCGTTCGGGTGGGCGATATAGAGTGCCATGCCGTAACCCCACGGCGAGAAGAATATGCGCGAGACATATCCGTCGGCTGCCGCCACTACAGGCTTACCCTCCACGCCGTCGGTCTTGATATCGGTGCCCGAATGGAAGTGGTTGGGGCGCATCTCGCCGAAGTTGGCCGAATAATATCCCGCAACGTCACGCAGCGGAAAGTCGTAATATGTCGTATCGAGATGCTGAGCCGCGCTCCCGATGACTGATCCGACGGCAGCGGCGGCCGTCAGAATGAAGTGAATGTATCCTCGTCGCATGTGTCGTTTGTTATTTTCTTCATTACCGTATCGACGCTCTGCGCAACCTCGTCGAACGAATATCCCAGTGAGGCGCCGTGTCGCAGGAGTTTTGTGCGCAGCTGGTACGGCGTATCGTATTTTACCATTCGGGCCTTGCGCTCCAACCGTTCCGACAGCCTGTCGGCCGTATCGTTGCGTTCATATATATTCATGGCCTCGTTTACTGTGCTTTCGGCAATACCCTTGCGGCGCAGCGCCGCGAGGATCTTGTATCGTCCCCACGCGCTGAGATTGATCTTCTCGCGGACGAAGGCCTCGGCATAGCGCCTGTCGTCGATGAACTTGTCGGCCTTGAGACGTTGCAGAACCCCTTCACGCTCCTGTGGCGGAACCTGCCATGAGGCCATCAGCCGCATGGCGTCGCCAGACGAGCGTTCGGCCCGTGCGCACAGGCGCATGAGCGACTCGAGTGCCTGTTGTGCCGTCTTGGCACGTTTTACCTTCTCCGTCGGCTGCATGTCATTCTCGGTTTTCCGAACAGGTCGTTTCTTACTTCTGTTTGCCCGAATCCCTCGCCCCGCAGCATCTCGGCCGTGCGCTCGGCCCACGCTTCGTGTACCTCGAAGAACAGCGAGCCATCATCGGAGAGCATCGTGCGTGCTGTGCGCGCTATGGCGCGGTAGAAGACGAGCGGGTCGGCGTCATCCACGAAGAGAGCCTCGTGAGGCTCGTAACGTGTGACGTTGACGTGCATCGACTCGATCTCCGAGTGGGGTATGTATGGGGGATTCGATACTATGATGTCGAACGTCTCGCCCGCAAGCGATGGCATGCCGTTCAGGGCATCATCCTCAATGAAGCGTATGCGGACGCCGTTCATGGAGGCATTTCGTCGGGCCGTCTCGAGGGCGGCGTGCGAGATGTCCAATGCCGTCACTTCGGCCTGCGGAAGATGTGCCGCCAACACTATGGCTATGCATCCGCTGCCTGTGCAGACGTCGAGTATGCGTGGATTCCGATAGCCTGCGGCACACTGCTCGGCCCACAATACAAGCTCCTCGGTCTCGGGACGCGGTATGAGCACGCTCCCGTCAACATGGAACGTCATGTCGCAGAATTCGGTCTTGCCCGTAACGTATTGTACGGGACATCCCGCGGCAAGTTGCGCGGCACAACGTTCCACGCCGTCTATGTTGACTCTTTGGTTCGGGTCGGCCAGAAATTTCGCCTCCGATTCGCCCGAGAGGGCTGCCGCCGCAGTCAGGGCTATGCGCCGCGCCTCACGCTCGGGGTATAGTCCCCGTACGGCCTCGGCTATGAAGGCCGTTATTTCGCTCCGCGTGGCCTCCATCGTTTCAGGCTCTGAGTGTGAGATCGGCCAACGCTATGGCTACGGCCGACTCCACGACTACGGCCGCACGCAGTGTTATGCAGACGTCGTGGCGACCCTTGATTACGAGCGAGTCGACCTGACCGCTTGCACAGTTGAACGACAGCTGCTCGCGCGATATCGAGGCTGTGGGCTTCACTGCCGCACGCACCACAATGGCATTGCCGTTTGTGATGCCGCCGACGATGCCGCCGGCATGGTTTGTCGAGGTGTGGCCTTCGGCATCGATGATGGGGTCGTTGTGTTCGGATCCGCGCATGCGGGCTGCGGCGAAGCCGCTGCCGAACTCCACGCCCTTGACTGCGGGTACCGAGAAGAGCAGGTGCGCCATGAGGCTCTCGGCCGAGTCGAAGAAAGGCTCGCCCAAACCTGCCGCCACGCCTTCGGCGCGGCACTCTACAACGCCGCCCACCGAGTCGCGATCCATGCGTGCGCTTTCTATTATGTCGGCGAAACGCTCCTTGTCGGCGCTGCCGCCTATTTCGATGATATCGGTATGGAATGTTACGCCGCTGCCGAGAATCTTCTTTGCAACGACGCCGGCCGTGACTAACGCGAGGGTTATGCGTCCCGAGAAGTGGCCGCCGCCGCGGGGATCGTTATATCCGTGGAATTTCTTCATTGCGACCCAGTCGGCATGCGACGGGCGCGGATGCGATGCGAGCGATGCGTAGTCGCCCGAACGTGTATTCTCGTTGAGGAATTCCACCGTGAGCGGTGCGCCCGTAGTGAAACCCCTGTAAATTCCAGAAACTATATGCGGTGCGTCGCTCTCCTTGCGCGGTGTGGTGCCTGCGGCACCGGCGCGGCGCCGTGCCAAGTCGGCCTCGAAATCGCTCTCGGCAAGGGCTATGCCTGCCGGCACGCCGTCGATGGTGACTCCTACCTGCGCTCCGTGTGATTCGCCCCAGAGCGTCACTCTGAATCTGTTGCCCCAAGAGTTCATTTTAACGTACGGTTATTGATTCAAGATCTTCGAAGAATGTAGGGTAGCTCTTCTCGACGCATTCGGCATTCTCGATGGTAACGTCTCCCTTGCATCGCAGTGCCGAGACGGCAAGCGACATGGCTATGCGGTGGTCGTTGTGGCTGAAGACGGTGGCGGGGTGTATTTCGCCGCCGCGTATCTTCATCACGTTCTCCTCGCTTATGTCTACCTCGATGCCCAGCTTCTCGTACTCCTGACGTATTGTCTCGGCGCGGTCGCTCTCCTTATGGAGCAGACGCTGCGTGCCGATGATGGTGCTCTGTCCGTGGGCTGCCGCTGCCAAAGCCGCAAGGGCGGGGAAGAGGTCGGGCGAGTTGGTGGCGTCGAAGGTGAAGGAACGCAGACGTCGTTTGGTTACCGTGATTGAATCTCCCTCGATTATGATACCGGCGCCGGCACGCTCCAGAGCGCGGCAGATGGCCGTATCGGCCTGCTTCGAGAGAGTCGAGAGGTTCTTTACCGTGACGCGGCCCGAGATGGCGCCCGCAACGAGCATGGTCGAGGCTCCGCTCCAGTCGCCCTCGATGGCAAGGTCGGCCGGGGTGTATTTCTGTCCGCCCTCGATGTAGAACTCCGAATAGTCACCCTCGTGGTGCATTATCTCCACGCCGAATCGTTTTGCCGTGTCGATGGTCATGTCGATATATGGTGTCGATACGGCCGAGCGTACATGCAGTGTGGTATCCTCCTTTGCCAGCGGAAGTGCGAGCAGCAGTCCCGTGATGAACTGAGACGAGAAGCTGCCGTCGACCTCTATGTTGCCGCCATGGATGGGTCCCTTGACCTCTATGGGCAGGTGGCCGCCGCCGTCGCGTACCTCCACGCCGAGCCGCCGCAACGGTTCGATCATCATCATCATGGGCCGGTGGAGCAACGTGCCCTCGCCTTTGATGCAGATGGGGGTCGAGTTGAGTGATGCGATGGGGGTGAAAAGGCGTGTGGCCAGACCCGATTCGCCGACCATGAGTGTGTCGGTTACGGGGTGCAGGCCTCCGTCTATGGCGATGGTGCTCTCGTCAAGATATGAGACTTTGGCTCCGAGCGCCTCGATGCAGGAGATGGCCGAGCGGGTGTCCTTGCAGAATTCGATGTTGCGCAGTGTCGTGCGTCCTTCGGCCAGCAGCGCGAGGGCTATGGCGCGTTGTGCGTAACTTTTTGAACTTGGAGGAGTAATTGTTCCGTTGGCACTCCCCAAGGAGACGGTTTTATCCATATATGCAGTGTACTCTTTGTTTTGGTTCCGTTTAGTCGTCTTTAACCGGTGTCGCCGTTCTGCCTCTTTGACCTTAATTCAGTCCGTATACTATTTCATGGTCGCTGCTTGCGGCGTTATGCCTTCATTTGTCGCATGCCATCCCTTATGCTGTCACCTGCGCTGTGAGGTTAATCGTTCGGCTGCGCGGGTGCCTCTGCGTCCTTTTTGTCTGCGTCGTTTTGCGGGTGCAGGGCGGCATTTGTGGCGGGGGTGTTGCGCAGCTGGAAGTTCTTGCCAAGATATACGCGACGCACCATCTCGTCGTTGGCCAGATCCTCCGCCGTACCCGTTTTGAGGATTCGGCCCTCGTAAAGCAGATAGGTGCGGTCGGTGATGGCAAGCGTCTCGTCGACGTTGTGGTCGGTGATTATGACGCCGATGTTCTTGTTCTTGAGTGTGGCGACGATGCTCTGTATATCCTCCACGGCTATGGGGTCGACTCCGGCGAATGGTTCGTCGAGAAGTATGAACGCAGGGTTTATCGCCACGGCGCGTGCAATCTCGGTACGGCGGCGCTCGCCTCCTGAGAGCTGGATGCCGAGGCTCTTGCGCACCTTCTGCAGACGGAACTCCTCGATGAGCGACTCGCACCGCTCGGCCTGATACTCCTTGCTGTATGTCGTCATCTCGAGTACGGCGCGTATGTTGTCTTCGACGCTCAGACGGCGGAATACCGAGGCCTCCTGTGCCAGATATCCGACACCCATCTGTGCGCGTCGGTAGACGGGTTCGTCGGTCAGTTCGACGATCTGCTTGTCGTCCTTTTCGAGGAAGATCTTGCCTTCGTTGGGGGTTATCAGACCCACGATCATATAAAAGGTAGTGGTCTTGCCGGCACCGTTGGGGCCGAGCAGTCCGACGATCTCACCCTGATTGACGTCGATCGAGACGTGATCCACGACCGTGCGTGACTTGTATTTCTTTACCAGCTCGCTTGTGAACAGGCGCATATTATACCCGATAAATTTTTTACAAAGTTATCATTTTTTCCGAAAAAAGGATTATCTTTACGTAAAATTTCCCTTTTCGTGGCAAGCTGCCTTGTAAAGCACTGATAAATGATGGAGCAGAACAACGACGTTTTGTATGATAAGCTCAAGGAGTACTTCGGATTTACTTCGTTCAAGGGTAATCAGGAGGCCGTTATACGCAATCTGTTGGCCGGACGCGACACGTTCGTCCTAATGCCTACCGGCGGTGGCAAATCTTTGTGCTATCAGTTGCCTGCGCTGCTCATGGACGGGGTAGCCATCATCATCTCCCCGCTCATTGCCCTGATGAAGAATCAGGTAGATGCCATGCGTACCTTCTCAACCGACTCGGGCATAGCGCATTTCCTCAATTCGTCGCTCAACAAGACCGCGATCAACCAAGTGCGCAGCGACGTGTTGGCCGGAAAGACAAAATTGCTCTATTTTGCGCCCGAATCGCTTACCAAGGAGGATAACGTCTCGTTTCTGCGCAAGATCAAGATATCGTTCTATGCCATCGACGAGGCGCACTGTATATCGGAGTGGGGACATGATTTCCGACCCGAGTACCGCCGTATCCGTCCCATCATAAACGATATCGGGCAGGCGCCGCTCATAGCCCTCACGGCGACGGCGACGCCGAAGGTGCAGATGGACATACAGAAGAATCTGGGTATGACCAACGCCACGGTATTCAAGTCGTCGTTCAACCGGCCCAACCTCTTCTATGAGATACGCCCCAAGTACGACGTCGACCGCGACATCATACGTTTCATCAAGCAGCGTCCGGGCAAGAGCGGCATTATCTACTGCCTCAGCCGCAAGAAGGTCGAGGAGTTGGCGGAGCTGTTGGTCGCAAACGGCGTAAAGGCGCTTGCCTACCATGCGGGTATGGATGCACAGACGCGCGCGAACAATCAGGACGATTTCCTGATGGAGCGTGTCGACGTGATCGTGGCGACGATCGCCTTCGGTATGGGTATCGACAAGCCCGACGTGCGTTATGTGATCCACTACGACATTCCCAAGTCGCTCGAAGGGTATTATCAGGAGACGGGCCGTGCTGGCCGTGACGGCGGTGAGGGACATTGTCTTGCCTTTTACAGCTACAAGGATATCCAGAAGCTCGAGAAGTTCATGCAGGGCAAGCCTCTTGCCGAGCAGGAGATCGGCAAGCTGCTGTTGATGGAGACCGTGTCGTATGCCGAGAGCTCGATGTGCCGGCGCAAGACACTGTTGCACTACTTCGGCGAGGAGTACACGGAGCCCAACTGCGGCAGCTGCGATAACTGTGTGAACCCCAAGCCCAAGATCGAGGCGCAGAAGGAGATGAAGCTGGCGCTTGAGGCCCTTGCGGCCATAGGTGACAAGTTTAAGATCGAACATCTTGTCGCCGTGCTTACGGGCAAGGTCACGGCGCAGGTCAAGAGCTACGGCCACAACAAGCTCAAGTGGTTCGGTGCGGGTGCCGATCATGATGCCCGCTTCTGGGGCGCCGTCATCCGTCAGGGCCTTATCATGGGGCTCATCGATAAGAGTATAGAGAACTACGGTCTTATATCGGTCAATGACAAGGGCCGTGCATATATCGCCTCGCCTACGCCCGTGAGCATAACACTCGACCACGACTATGACGACGAGGAGAAGGAGGAAGAGGCAATGGCGGCGTCGGTCGGACGCGGTGCGGCCGATGAGGAGCTGTACGCCATGCTGAAGGATCTGCGCAAGAAGGTGGCCAAGAAACACGACCTGCCTCCGTTCGTGGTCTTTCAGGATCCGTCGTTGGAGGATATGGCTATACAGTATCCTGTCACGATCGAGGAGATGCAGAACATTACGGGTGTCGGTGTCGGCAAGGCCAAGAAGTTCGGCGAGGAGTTCGTGAAGCTGATCAAGGCCTACGTCGAGGAGAAGGAGATCGTGCGTCCGCAGGATATGGTCGTCAAGTCGGTGGCCAACAAGTCGGGCAACAAGATATTCATCATACAGGCCATAGACCGCAAGATGGATTTCGAGGATATAGCGCGGGCGAAGAACCTCGATTTCGACGAACTGCTGACCGATATCGAGGGTATCGTGAACTCGGGTACCAAACTCGACATATCGTACTATATCGAGCAGTATATGGATGAGGACAAGGCCGAGGACATATACCTCTATTTCAAGGAGGACGCGAAGAGCGACTCGCTCGATGAGGCGGTCGAGGAGCTAGGGTCGGACTATACGGAGGAGGAGATACGGCTCGTGCGTATCAAATTCATGTGCGAGATGGGAAACTGACCATCGCCGCACGCTGTTATATAAGGATGGGCGGTCTGAGTACAGCCCATCCTTTTTACGTTATAATTACGTGATTAGCCGTATTTTACGGCTGAATGCCAAGATTGGCGGAATTTTTTTATTCGTTCTTTCGCTATTTTGTATTGCATAATAGTAAATTTGTGTATATATTTGTTTTCGTAATCGACCGTTATGCCGCATGCCGGGTGTGACGTTGGCACTTGGGGCGGGGTGGCGGTTGGGATGTATAACGGTTAAAATATTGGTGTTATGGCATTGATTTATTGCAAGGATTGCGGAAAGCAGGTTTCGGATTCGGCACAGACGTGCCCCTATTGCGGCAGCCCGCTCAAGGAGCCCGCAGCGGATCCGAACAAGAGCCGTAAGGATTGGCTTACGACGCTGTTGTTGTGCTTTTTCCTCGGTACGCTCGGTATTCACAGTTTCTATGCCGGCAAGACCGTAATAGGTATCATACAGCTTGTGACGCTCGGCGGATGCGGAATATGGACGCTTGTCGACTTCATCATGCTGCTGTGCGGGAGCTATAAGGACGGCGAGGGCAAGACCATAAGCAACAGGTAATTCTCGCCGTGCGGCGCATGTTGCGATATTGGCGTGCGGTGGTTGTGGCGGCGGCACCTTTCATCACCTATCTGATCCCCAAGGGGTGGATATTCTCGGAGGGGCACCCGCTCTGCATCATCCGCAACATCACGGGACACGAATGTCCCGGATGCGGGATGACGCGGGCGCTCGTGTCGCTGGCCTACCTCGATTTCGACGGTGCGTGGCAGTACAACCGTGCCGTCGTTGTGGTGGCGCCGCTGCTTGCGTATGTATGGGTGCGGTGGATCGTACGGCTGTGGCGTGAGGCCTCGCGCCGCTGACGGCGGGCGGCCGTTCGGGGAGGGTGAATACCATGCGGTGTTGAGAGTTTGCGATTGTAACTCGACGTATGGTTAACTCGACGTATGGTCAACTCCGTATGGTTAACGACGCAAAAAACCGAAGTCGGGACGGGGTTTTCACCGTAGTTTTAGTACCTTTGCAGTATGGATCAAGTTAGAGCCAAGAAGGCGTTGGGTCAGCACTTCCTGACCGATCTGAACATTGCGCGCAAGATCTGTGCATCGCTGTCGGAAGGCACGGCGGAAGCTCCGGCCACGGTGTTGGAGGTGGGATGCGGCATGGGTGTGTTGACGCAGTTCCTGCTGCAGCGTGATGACATTGTCGTCTACGGAGCCGAGATCGACGGCGAGAGTGTGGAGTATCTCCATGAACACTATCCCGACTTTGCACCGCGCCTTATCGAGGGCGATTTCCTGAAGATGGATCTGCGGGAGAGATTCTCTGGCGGTGTGCGCGTCATAGGCAATTTTCCATATAACATATCGTCGCAGATATTCTTCAAGATTATCGAGAACCGCGACCTTGTGCCCGAATGCGTGGGTATGGTTCAGCGGGAGGTGGCCGTACGCATAGCTGAGCCGCCGGGCTCGCGCGAGTATGGCATCCTGAGCGTCCTGTTGCAGGCGTGGTACGATATCGAATATCTGTTCACCGTAGGGGAGAAGGTATTCAATCCGCCGCCGAAGGTCAAGAGTGCCGTCATACGTCTGCGCCGTAACGGCGTGCGGTCGCTCGATTGCGACGAGCAGCTCTTCATGAAGGTTGTGAAGGCATCATTCGGACAACGGCGCAAGATGTTGCGCAATTCGCTGCGTGCGGCATTCGGAGAGTTCGATTCGGAGCACCGCTTCTTCTCGATGCGGGCCGAGCAGTTGTCCGTGGCGGACTTTACGGAGCTGACGCGCTGGGTGGCGGAACACCGATCGAAATAGGGGAAGAGACAATAAACGGATAAGGCGGCAAGTTGACTTGCCGCCTTATCCGTTTGATGCGTGAACGTCTAACGCTGGTATCTTCCCGTGTGGTGTGTCTCCGCAGTTTCGGTCCTGCTGTACGTGTGCGTCGAGAGCCAATCGCTTTCGGGCCGACATATAAGACGTGCGTTACGGTAGGCCCATTCGAGCGGATATATTGTCTGTCCGCAGTAGAGCCCGTCAGCATCCTTGGTGACGACGAGAGCCAGATCTACCGACTGCCGATCCTTGAGTGCAAGGGGCAGCAAAAGAGATATGCCCTTTGTTTGGGGATAGTACATGGGTACGGCGGTCTTGTAGTCCCATTGCACGCGCTTTAGGGCCATGGCGACGGCGTCGTCGATCTTATCCTTGAAGCTGTCGTATGTGTTGTTGTCGTTCTCGAGGGCGAGCTTCAGGCGGCGGAAGAATGTGGCGCGCTGTACGTCGGACAGATTCTCCGGACGTACCATATCGAATCCTTCGGGTGCGAACTCCTTGAGTATGCGGTAGGGGTAACGTTCCAGCCGTTCGATGATGATGTGGTGGTGGTCGATGGAGGGTGCGCCCAATCTCACGTCATATACCGCGTCATATACCGAGTCGAGATATTGTGCCGGCTCGGGCCGCAGATCGAACTCGCCGGTAAGGATCTTGCCCGCACGATCCTCATCCTCGACGCAGAAGTCATACAGATGCCACTCCTGCTGTCCTTCGTTGCGGTTCTTGTCGAAGAGGGCATATATCGGCTTGTATGCGGTGTTCATGAGTCCGGTATTGAACGCGGCCCAACGGCCGTCGTCGGAGCGGACGATCTTGTGCTGGTCGTAGAGTCTTGAGAACGTGCCAGTAAGATATGATGTGAGTATGGAGTAGTTCCGCGTTGCGGCCGAACCGAAATCCCATGCTTCGGGCAGAGCCATCTCGGCCAGATCCTGCATGGCGCTCTGGTAGTGTCCGAGCCAAGCCCAATCGACAAGCCGTGGAACAGACGATCTGGCGGGTGTGTAGGTTTGGGGCGAGGTCGCGTTCTGCCGCAGTCGTATGTAGAATACGGGCGGCTGAAGGGTATCGTCACGGTATACTTCAAACATGTCGGGCAGCGCCTCGATGAGAGACCGCAGCTTGTCGTATCCGTAGTGTCGGTAGTTGATGCCTCCGCGCGAGAGTTCGAGCCCGAACCCGGCCATATTGACCCAACCGTCTCCGGCGCCTTCGATCTCGGTACCGGACATCGAATCGTATATTGCCTTGAGCGATGAGCCGAGTTTTCGTATATCCATACTTGCAAGCAATTTTTACAGTCGGTTCATGTAAACTGTTCTAAATCGGAAAAATAATATTTCGAAAGGTCAATAGGTACCCAAATGAAAAATATCGTTTGATATTGATCTTTGCGCACCTGCGCCACATTTTGCTACAAAGGTAAGAAAATTATTCAAAAAATGTTACTGCTATATACTATATTGGTGTTATGCGGCAGATCTGTCCGGATCTGCCGTCGATAGATCCGGATGTCGTATGGCAAGTGTCATAACGAAAGATACGGATGGAAAATATCGTAAGTTTTTTCCATCCGTATTATTTGGCATGCCGATACGGGACGATGTATCGGCACGTAATATCTTAAAAATACTATTTCCCGTCGAGACGCACGAGACGGTACTCTTGGCTGCCGAGTCCGATCTTCTCGCCGTAGTCGAGCGTGTGCATGCCGTGGCGCGAGTCTATACGTTCGATTAGGTGAATCTTGCCGTGATCTTTCGACGCGCGTACCATATCGACGCACGCCTTGTCCAGAGCGACGGGATCGAGCGAGGCGAGGATTCCGATGTCTCCCATCTTGGGATCCTCGGGCGAAGAGTCGCAGTCGCAATCCACCGAGAGGTTGTTGGCTACGCTTATGTAGAGGATCTTGTCGCCGCAGTGGTCGGCTACGGCCTTGGCAGCCTCGGCCATCGACTCGAGAAAGTCGTCCTGTGCGGGCAGGTCGCCCCACACTTTGTTCTGGTCCTTGGTCTTGCCTGCGGAGTGTATCCACGCCTTCCCCTTCGATGAGGCTATGCCTATGGACATGTTCTTTATTGCGCCGCCGAATCCGCCCATGGCGTGACCCTTGAAGTGCGAGAGTATGACGGTGAAGTCATAGTTTAGATAGTTGCGTCCCACGAAATCCTCCTTCAGGTGGCGTCCGCCCTTTACGGGGAGGGCGACCTCACCGTCGGCATCCATGATGTCCACGTCGGCTATGGATGTGAAGCCGTGGTCGGCTGCCGCCTTGAGGTGGTTTTCAGTATCGGAGCGGCCGCCGCCATAGGCGGTGTTACACTCGACGATGGTGCCGCCGACCTTGTGTACAAGGTCGGCTATGAGGGTTGGTTGCAGGAAGTTGTGGCCTCCGGGCTCGCCCGTCGATACCTTGACGGCGACACGGCCTTCGGCCTTGCGTCCCAAAGCCTCGTATATGCGGACGAGGTTCTCGGGCGTGATCTCTTCGATGAAATAGACCGCGGGGCGCTTGTCGGCCTCCTCGGTGGTCTGTGCGCCGGCCGTTGTGGCGGCTGCGGCGAAGAATAGTGTCATTGCCATGATTACACTCTTTTTCATACGGTTATTGTTTGCTGATAGTTCTTTAGAAGCTGAACTTAATGCCTCCCATGACCGTGGCGCGCGGCATTGGGTATCCGGCATTGATCTCGTATCGCTGCGCCAGAAGGTTCTCGCCGCGTAGCCATATCGATAGGAACTTTGCCGCGCGGAACGTCGCACGCATGTTCCACAGTACGAAATCCTCGGTCAGATAATCGCCGCGGCCGTTTGTCGGAACGGATGTGTATAGCCCGGCGACATACTGCACACCCGACGAGACGCTCCAGCGGCCGCGTGTGAAGAGACCCTCGGCATATAGTTTGTGTTCGGGGGCCGCGATGACGGGATTCTCCATGTGCAGGAAACTGTAATTCGCCGACACGTGCCAAGATGTGTTGATATGATACGAGGCTTCGAGCTCGATGCCCGCATTGTCGATCTTGCCCGTGTTCATGTTCAGGGGCGTGGCGCCCTCACGGGGTACGGTGACGATCATGTTGCTGCCGTCGATGTAGAATATGTTGACGCCGTACATGAAGCGGCCGCCGAGGAGCCGCTGCGTGAGCGATACCTCATAGTTCCACATGCGTTCGGGCTGCAGGTCGGGGTTCTGCGGCGGGAACATGTACATCTCACGTATGGTGGGGTAGCGGAATCCCTTTGCCGCCGAGAGCTTTACTTCGATTGTGCGGGGCAGGTGGAACGAGAGACCCGCCTGCGGCACCCATTCGGTGCCTATATGCGAGTGGTGGTCGACGCGCAGGCCGGCATCGAAGGTAATAAGATGTCCTATGTGCTGGCGGAAATCCACGTATCCGGCAATTTCGTGCGCGCTTTTGTCGGCTATTTCTGACTCCAGACCAGCATCGTCGCCCTCGACGTAACGGTTCCACGCCTTGCCGCCGAAGTAATAGTAATCGACGCCTGCCGTAAGACGGTTGCCCGTGAAGAGCTGTACGCTCTGGTAGAGCGACGCTCCAGCCATTCTGTCGCGCGAGTTGAAGCGGTAATCAAGAGGCGCCTCGTCGGGCGCATGGCCGTCATTTATATGGTGTCGGCCCCAGTTGTAGAAGAGGCTTACGGCACCCGAAGTCGATCCATAGTCATTCTCTACGGCAAGAGATGTCATGCCGCGCGTTATGCGTTGGTCGGCATCTGACAGCGGTTCCGTTATGCTTCCGGGCTGTGAGGCGTTGAAATGTGTGATATCGACGTCGGCGCGGATGTTCCATGCCGTGCCGAGCGTATAGCCCAACTTGGCAAAAGCCCCCGTCTGCTCGAATCCCATGTCGGGGCGGTGGCCGTCCGTGCGGTCATACGACAGGTCGACGGTCGAGGTGAAGCGTCCCTTGCGCAGACGGTTCGTCGCTTCGGTCTGCAACGTGTTGTAGGAGCCGTATCCCAACTCCACGTCGGTCTGCACGCCGTCGTCGGCCATCTGCCGCGTGACGATGTTTACCACGCCTCCCATGGCGTTCGAACCGTAGAGTACGGATGCGGGCCCGCGCAGTACCTCGACGCGCTCGGCCGTGGCCGAACGGTAGGCATCGGCTATGGGGTGCCCCATAAGGCCCATATATTGCGGATGGCCGTCGATGAGCACCATCATACGTCCCGATCCGCCGCTCAGACCACGCAGAGACATGGCACCCGCGGCGCCTCCCGAGACGCCGTATCCCATCACGCCGCGCGAGGTGATGAACAGACCGGGGATCTGTTCCGTCAGCACGGGCAGCAGGGAGGATTGCATCGACCGTTCGATAGACTGTCGGTCGATCGTCGTGACGGTCATCGGCAGGTGGCGGATGTCGGTACGGTTGCGGGTTCCGGTGACGACCACCTCGTCGATGGGGTGCGTGCTCTGCATGTCGAGCGAATCGGTTCGGGAGATTTGTTGGGCCGCTGCTGTCACGGCCGCGAGGCTCAATGCCAAGGTCAGATATATGCTTTTGCCCATTGTGTTTATATTGATATGTTCTCTGCCGGTCGGCAGCGCCGGATGTTGTCGGCGGCAAAATAAATAAATTTTCACCAAATAGCTGTTCCGTATGCCCGGCTATTTGTGGTTTGCGGCGTTTCGTGTGACGTCGATGCAAAATTATGGAGGCTGCGCCTGCGGCGGCGTATATGATTTACGGATATTGTAACCCTTATCCCCGTTTTTGGTCTCTGAGTGTGGCTTTTACCGATAAAATGGATACATTTGCAATGACCTGAGGGTCGGATTGGTGATTGTATGGCAAAATCGTATAACCCAAAAATATATCCTCTATGGACAACATAATCAAACTCGACAGCGTGGATACATATAACAAGCTGTTCGGACTTGAGACCAAACATCCGTTGGTGAGTGTGGTTGACCTGTCGAAGGCCACCACGTGGCCCGACAGTTTTACGATCAACTATGGAGTCTATGCTCTATACCTTAAGGATACTCGATGCGGTGACATCATCTACGGCCGCCAGCCCTACGACTATCAGGAGGGTACGATTGTGAGCTTTGCACCCGGGCAGGTTGCTTCGGGCAGGATGAGCCCCGGCGTGCATCCAAGCGCCCACGGGGTGTTGTTTCATCCCGATCTTATACGTGGTACGGCTCTCGGGCAGGAGATCCGCAACTATACCTTCTTCTCGTACGATACGCGTGAGGCGCTGCACCTCTCGGAGCAGGAGCGGCAGACGGTGATGGACTGCCTTAACAAGATCGAGGCGGAGCTTGACCGCACGATCGACAAGCACAGCCGCCGTCTGATTACAGCCAACATAGGTCTGTTGCTGGACTATTGCATGCGCTTCTACGAGCGTCAGTTTGCCACGCGCAGCGTCGTCAACAGCGACATTGTGGCGCGTTTCGAGCGTCTGCTGGATGACTATTTCGACAGCGGTCTGGCGCAGAAGGAGGGCCTGCCTACGGTTAAGTATTTTGCCGACAAGGTATGTCTTTCGGCCAACTACTTCGGCGACATGATCCGCCGCCAGACAGGGCAGACGGCGTCGGAGTACATACAGCGTAAGATCATCGGCCGCGCCAAGGAGTATCTGCTCTCGTCGGATATGACCATGAGCCAGATAGCATACGAACTCGGGTTCCAATACCCGCAGCACATGAGCCGCATGTTCAAGCGAGTGGCTGGATGTACGCCGAACGAATTCCGTAACCGTCAGTAAGCGCGGCATGGCGCGGATGAATCTTAACGGGACGGTCTTCCGCCCGGGAACCGTGTTATGAAGGGGATGACGGTTGGATATACGGGACTGCACATCGAGTACGATGCCGATGTGCATGTGTCTGCGGTGCTGCGTTCGCACGGGTATTACGTCATTGCCGTAGCCGAAGGCGCGGCATGCGATGCGGTCGCCACGGGGCGCGGAAACTGTGACTTTGGCGATTACACCTTGTTCTGCATGGCTCCCGTGGCGATGGCCTCGGCTCTTGTCGGGACAGTGGCAATGCCGCGGACGCTGCGCATGTTGGTCGCATTCAATCCGACACTGTTGGCGCGGGTGCCGCACGAAAGCGACGCGCCGAACTACACATTCTTCGGCTATTCGCCGCACGAGGCGTTGCACATGTCGGTTGCGGAGTACGGTATAATGAGCGGATGTGTCGGGGATATAGTCGGGGAGCTGCCGCATGAGAACGACAGCTACAAGGGCGCGATTCTGGCTCGGCATGTTATCCGTATTCTGGACTATGCGCAGCGTTTCTACGACCGGCAGTTCGCCATGCGCGAGGAGGAGTGCAAGGCGGCTGTCGAATTCTATTTCGACTCGATGGATGACTATATTGCATCGGGCCGAATGGCAAGTGAGGGTGTCCCGTCCGTGGGAGAGTGCGCCGCTGTGGTCGGAATGTCGGAGGCATACTTTTCCGACATGCTGCTCTTTGTTACGGGCCGTACGCACGAATGTCTTATGACTGAGCGCAGGATCGAGGCGGCAAGACGTATGCTCGCAACACGTTGTGTGTCGGTACGGAGTGTGGCCGAGCATCTGGCTTTCGGGTCGGAGGCGTATTTTAGATATATATATAAAAAGATAACGGGCCGATCGCCCGAGCAGAGCGCTGCCGACGCTTGATATCCTTTCCTTAGACAACAGCCCCCGCAGTTATCGTCTGCGGGGGCTGTCCTTTATTGAGTATGTTAGTCTCTATTTATTCATCTTGGCCCACGAATCCTTGAGTGTCACCGTACGGTTGAATACGGGGTGCTCGGGCGTAGAGTCCGTATCGGGGCAGAAATATCCCACGCGCTCGAACTGATAGGTGCGTCCTATGGGCGCATCGGCCAGCGAGGGCTCGAGATATCCCGTCACCTTGATCATAGAGTCGGGGTTGAGGTTGTCCTCCCATGACTGCTGCCCCTCCGACGTGTCGAACGGATCCTCGGTGCGGAACAGGGGGTTGAACAGACGTATTTCGGCCTTTATGGCGGTCGGAGCCGATACCCAGTGGATAACGCCCTTGACACGGCGGCCGTCGCTCGACGAACCTTCGCCCGACATGGGGTCGTAGGTGCAGTGCAGCTCAACGATATTGCCCTGAGCATCCTTTATCACCTCGTTGCACTTGATGAGGTACGAGTAGCGCAGACGCACCTCGCCGCCCGGACTTAGACGGAAATACTTCTTGGGCGGGTTCTCCATGAAGTCATCGCGGTCGATGTATATCTCGCGCGTGAAGGGTACTTCACGCGTTCCGGCCTCGGGATCTTCGGGGTTGTTCACGGCGTTGCGCATCTCTACCTTGCCCTCCTCCCAGTTGGTGATCACGACCTTCAGGGGGTTGAGCACGGCCATACGGCGCTCGGCTACCTTGTTCAGATCCTCACGTACGCAATACTCCATCTTGCCTAGATCGATTACATTGTCGCGTTTTGCCACGCCCACCATCTCGGCAAACGCGCGCACCGATGCGGGGGTGTAACCCTTGCGGCGCAGGGCGCAGATCGTCGGCATGCGGGGGTCGTCCCAACCCATCACGGCACCCTCCTTCACGAGCTTGAGAAGGTTGCGCTTCGACATCATGGTATAGGTGAGGTTCAGACGCGCAAATTCGTACTGGTGCGAGGGGTATATGCCCAGAGCCTGTATGAACCAGTCGTAGAGCGGACGGTGTACGTCGAACTCCAGCGTACAGATCGAGTGGGTTATGTGCTCTATCGAGTCGCACTGTCCGTGTGCGTAGTCATACATGGGATATATGCACCACTTGTTGCCCGTGCGGTGATGCTCGGCGTGGATTATACGGTACATTATGGGGTCGCGGAAGAGCATGTTGGGATGCGCCATGTCGATCTTGGCGCGCAGAACCTTTGCTCCGTCGGGGAACTCGCCGTTGCGCATGCGCTCGAACAGATCGAGGTTCTCCTCGACCGTACGGTTGCGACACGGAGACTCCTTGCCCGGTTCCGAGATTGTTCCGCGCGTGAGGCGTATCTCCTCCTGCGACTGGTCGTCAACGTATGCGAGACCCTTCTTTATGAGTTCCACGGCCCACTCGTAGAGCTGGTCGAAGTAGTCCGACGCGTAACGCTCCTCGGCCCATTGGAAGCCGAGCCACTGGATGTCGCGTTTGATCGAGTCGACATACTCGGTATCCTCCTTTACGGGGTTGGTGTCGTCGAAACGCAGGTTGCACTTGCCGCCGTACTTCTTGGCCAGCCCGAAGTTGATGCAGATACTCTTGGCGTGGCCTATATGCAGGTAGCCGTTCGGCTCGGGCGGGAAACGTGTCTGAACGCGTTTTTCGCCTTTGGCGATCGACTCTTCGATGATCTCCTCCAGAAAGTTGAGCTTCTCTTTGGGCTCGGTTGTCTGTGTATTCGTATCCATTGTTCGAAGTGTTTTGTATGTATCGTTGTGTTGAATGTATACTGAGTTGTGTGTGCAGCTACTTCTTGCGGCTCAGGGGTATATCCTTGAGCAGACGTACCGATAGCTGTACGACCTGCTGGTTGCCGAGCCCCGTGCCGTCGTATCGCAGCGCCAGATATGCCTTCACGCGCACCGTATTGTCGAAGAATGCGCGGTCGTAGCCTATTTTGGTGCAGGAGTATATGTTCTCGGTGGTGCCGAAGAAGGTTTCGCCCGAGTACAGCTCGCCGCCGTATCCGTTGGGGAACTGCTCGCTGCGGAAGGATGAATAGTATGGTTGCAGGCCGGCACCGACATATAGTTGTTCGTCTATGAAGACACCCCATTTCGACATGCGTACCTGCAGCATGCCGCCGCCCGGCATACGGTATTTATCCTCGTTGTCGCGGTCGCGCTGGAAGGTCTGTATGTAGTGCAGTTTTATGTCGAAGTCAAAGTATGCGTGGAACGTTGTCCCGACGTAGGGGTTAAGCGTGAGGTTGTCGTTCACGCAGTGGGGTATGAGCTTGCTGCCGGCGAAGTGGAACATCATGAAGGCGTAGCCGCCGTAGAAGCGGCGGTGGTAGTTGTCGAACCAGTAGCGTCCGGCGGAGAGTATGCGGAACTTCTCGCGAGAGGCTTCGGAGAACATGCCGCACCAGTCGACCGACATCTCGACATATCCGCGGCGTCCCTCGTATTGGCCCATGAATCCCTGTATGCGGTTGTCGAAGAAACGCATTGAGTCGCTGAGGATGGCCTCCGAGTAGTCGCCCAACATCTTCTCGCGGGGGAATATTCCGGCGTAGGCGGCCACCTTGTCGCTCTTGAAGCGGTAATATATCTGCGGCCGTGCCTTGGCGAAGACGACGGTGTTGTTGCCGAAGTCAGACCACAGGTCCATGCCGAACATGAGACGGTTCTTGGCATTCCACTCTATGCCGACCTCGGGCGTGAGGCGCGACGAGAATAGCGTTTGCGACTCGCCGAATTGGCAGTCGACATATTCGCGGTTGTCGAAATAGGTGTCGAACGAGGCGCCGAGGACAAGTCGGAAGTCCTCCTGTGCGCGGAGCGTGGTGCCGGCCGTGAGAAGTGCCGCAACCGTGATCGTCAGACGTAAGATGCGATTCATTGCCCGAATTGATAAATATATGATCGGCAAAGTTAATGTATTTCCTTGGATTTGTATTACATTTGCCGCTCAAACAGTCATAAAAAAATGAGAAAAATAACCAATGACGAGCTGCATCGTCCCTCGGTCGAGGAGTATGCCTCGATGGGGCGCATACCCCTTACGGTCGTTGCGGACAACATCCGCTCGGCGCAGAACGTGGGGGCATTTTTCCGTACGTGCGACGCTTTTGCCGTTGAGCATCTGGCCTTGTGCGGCATTACGGCCGTGCCTCCCTCGCGCGAGATACACAAGACGGCGCTCGGAGCCGAGGTCTCGGTGGCGTGGAGCCGTCATGACTCGACCGCGGAGTGTCTGGCCAGCCTGAAGGCTCGCGGGTACCGCCTGCTGGCCGTCGAGCAGGTCGAGGGTGCCGTTATGCTCGACCGCGTGGAGATCGACCCTGCGGAGCGTTACGCTCTGGTCTTCGGCAACGAGGTTGAGGGGGTGTCGCAGCAGGCGGTCGACATGTGCGACGGAGCCATCGAGATACCGCAGGCCGGAACGAAGCATTCGTTGAACGTATCGGTGGCCGGAGGGGTGGTATTGTGGCCGTTTTTTGCGGCATTACGGTCATTGGTAGGGTAGGCGCAGCGTGTTTCGGACGATAAATTTCGTATAGATGCAAATTTTGCATACATTTGCCACCACATAACTTGAAAACAACTTAAAACCCAATTAAGAATTAATATGTCTGTAGCAGGAGCAGTCAGAGCCGTCACGACTCTGCGTTTGTCGGAGATGAAGCAGCGCGGCGAGAAGATCGCCATGCTCACCTCGTACGATTATTCCACGGCCAAGATTGTCGATGCCGCGGGTGTTGATGTGATTCTCGTGGGCGACTCGGCGGCCAATGTCATGGCCGGTTACGAGACGACGCTCCCCATCACGCTCGACATGATGATATATCATGCGCGTTCTGTTGTGCGAGGCGTGACGCGCGCATTGGTTGTTGTCGATCTTCCTTTCGGAACCTATCAGGGCAACTCGAAGGTGGCGCTCGACTCGGCCGTGCGTATCATGAAGGAGACCGAGGCCGATGCGGTGAAGATCGAGGGCGGCGAGGAGATCCTCGAGTCGGTGCAGCGTATACTTTCGGCCGGTATCCCCGTGATGGGGCATCTGGGCCTTACGCCGCAGTCGATACACAAGTTCGGCACATATAATGTACGTGCGAAGGAGGAGGCCGAGGCCGCGAAGCTCCTGCACGACGCCCATCTTCTGGATGAGGCGGGATGTTTCGGTCTGGTGCTGGAGAAGATTCCCGCAGCGTTGGCCGAACGTGTGACCAAGGAGGTGAAGATGCCGACAATAGGCATAGGCGCCGGTTCGGGTGTCGACGGTCAGGTGCTTGTCATACACGACATGCTGGGTATAACGAACGACTTCTCGCCCCGTTTCCTGCGCCGCTACGCCGACCTGAACGGTATTATGAGCAATGCCGTACGCCGATATGTAGGTGATGTGAAGAGTTGCGATTTCCCCAACGAAAAGGAACAATATTAAACCGAAGAGCTGAGATGCGAAAGTTAGTCATAATCCCCACCTATAACGAGATAGCCAATATCTCGCCCATGATCGACAAGGTTATGTCGCTGAGCGGCGCCTTCGATCTGCTGATCATCGACGACGGCTCGCCCGACGGCACGGCCGATGTCGTGCGGCGGCGCCAGCAGGAGTTCGGCGAGCGCCTGTTCATGATCGAGCGGCGCGGCAAGCTGGGACTCGGCACGGCCTACCTGACGGGATTCCGTTGGGCCTTGGAGCGCGGGTACGACTACGTCTTCGAGATGGACTGCGACTTCTCGCACAATCCGGATGATCTGGAGCGTCTGTACGCTTCGGCCGTCGGTGAGGGTAACGACGTTGTTGTGGGATCACGTTATGTATGCGGTGTGAATGTCGTCAATTGGCCCATGTCGCGTCTGCTGATGTCGTATTTTGCATCGATGTACGTACGTCTTGTTACTCGCATGCCCGTGCGTGACGCTACGGCCGGTTTCGTATGCTATTCGCGTCGGGCTCTGGAGCGTATCGACCTCGATGCCGTGCAGATGAAGGGATACGGGTTCCAGATCGAGATGAAATATACGGCATGGCGTCTGGGCCTGAAGATAGGTGAGGTGTCGATCGTCTTCACGGAGCGCCGTGAGGGCGCCTCGAAGATGAGCGGCGGTATCTTCGGCGAAGCCTTCTTCGGGGTGCTGCGGCTGCCGTTTCGTAAAATCCGCGGCCGCAACGAGGTGTCGTGCAAGTAGGAGTGCGGAGGCTGAAATGTAGCAGGAGGAGAAATTCGAATTTCTCCTCCTGCTTTTTATGTTGCCTGTATTGTGATGGTCAGAATGTGAATAGGTAGTTCATGAAGAAGTTCCACACGGTAACCACGCCTATGGCGAGGAGCTTGACCACGTAGAAGTTCCATTTGAGGCGTCCGTGCAACAGGTATATGACCGAGGTGTTTATCGCAAGCCCCACGACCGATATGCCGATAAAGCGCAGATACTGCTCGGCTATGTGTGGGTTGGTGCTGGCAAATGTCCACGTGCGGTTGAGGATGTAGTTCGACGTTGCGGCGCAGATGAATCCCAAGGCGTTTGCCGCATACTTGTTGAGTTTGAGCAGCTCCTTGCAGACGAACGTGATGCCGAAGTCGATTATGACGCCCGAGCCTCCGACGATACAGAACTTCAGGAATTTCTCGATGAAGATTTTGTCCGTAAAGAAACTTATCTTTTCAGTCAGCGATATCATACGTCGTGGAATTTGTACGTGTGTTTATAACGGAGGCTAATCATTCCGGGCCTTGAAATGCGTCTGGATGCTTTTGCCGTTGAACCATGTGTACATGTCGCGGCCGCGCACGGCAAACCCTACGGCGTATGGTTGTTCGCGCAGGTTGTCCGGCACGACAAAACTGCACTCCACGTCACATGTTCCGTTGGCGGGAAGCGTGAAGCCTTGCGTGAGCGGGAAGAACAGGTACTGTTGCTTGCGCCATCCCCACAACATCTGCAGAATGTAGTTTTGTCCGTCTACATGGATCGGGTAGGGGTATGGGTTGCTTATGTGCAGCGTGAAATGCAGCTGTTCGCCTCCGTGTACCGTTTCGGGCAGGTCGAGACCTTCGGCCGTGATCTCAACCTTGCGCGTGGGGTAGAAGTCCTTCACTTCGACATAGTGGAAATCCTTGCCGTTGTCCATGTGTATCGTATGCAGCCGCGCAGCTTCAGGTGAAGTACGGTACATTGCGGGATCTACCTCGACAAGCACGTCGCGGCCGACAAAGGTGTCATCGTCGTTGCGGTATTGCCATTGCGAGGTGCGGTGGCTGACGTTTGGCTGGCTGAATGCCTCGCCGCCGGTATAGTAGAGGTATTTTGCCGCTACGGCATATTTGCTGTCGAAGACGACGGGACGCCCGGCGGCCTCGTCGGCGATGCGCGCGTATGAGGTCCGGTTGTCGAAGACCTCGAATTTCAATCCTATCGGGTTAAATATCATCTCTATACGCACAAGTGCGACCAATGCGAGAGTGACCCATCCGGCGCGCATTACATAGCGACGTGTGCGCACATGCACACGTGCATAACTGAATAGCAGCCATACGAGCCCGAACACTGCGACTATGGCCCATTGCGGCTGGACGTATCCGCGCAGCGACGTTGCGAGGAAGAATCCGATGAAGGCGACGGGGTAGAGCCACAGCGTACGCTCGACTGATGTTGCGGGCTTCACCTTGCGGTATGCCTGCACCCACAGCGGTACATAGAATGGTGAAAATACGACCAGCATGTTGGCCAGAAAATCGGTTATGTTCGATATCTCGAAATATCCGTTGCGTCCCGAAAGGTGGTATGCGAACGAGGCCCAGTCGTGCCGGTATTGCCAGAGCAGGTGGGGTGTTATGACTACTGTGGCAACTATTCCCGCAAGCAGCATACGCCCGATAAGCCGCGGACGGCGCAGAAAGAGTCCCGCGTTGGCCGCAAGTGCGAATATGAGCACCAGAGCTCCGTGATATTTGCTCAGGGCGAGCAGCCCGAGTGTCAGTCCGAGCGGGAGCCATGCCGCACGGCGTTCCTCGGTGAAGCGTTTGAATGTAAGCAGGAAGAGTGCCGTAAAGAACATCAGCGGCCCGTCGGGTACGGCGATGAAGCCGTAGAGCTGCAACACTAGCATCGCGGCGCATATCATCGTGAAGAGAGCGGCGTCGCGGCGTGTGGCATCGGCCGGACGTATCGTCCGCCAGAAGATATAGAGGTATAGCGGCTGAAGTGCCGTAAAGAAGAACCGGACACCCAGCTCACCTGCAAATAGCTTCTCGCCCAGCCATACGAGTATGGCCGTGACGGGCGGGTGGTCGAAGTATCCCCACGCGGGCTGCAGGGCGAAGAGGTGGTAGTATGCCTCGTCGTTTGCAAGCTCCGTACATCCCGCTTCGATGAGGTTGAGCACCCACCACACTGCCAGCCACACTGCCACCAGAGCGTCGGGCGTGAGCGAACCGTATATGTGTGTTATCCTGCTTTTCATGTCGTTCGAATGTGCGCGTTACATTATGTTGCCGAATGTGCGACGGCCCGCCATATAACGCAATACGATCGAGCCGCGGTATATCTGTTTCGATTCTGCGCGTCGCGCACTGCGTATTTCGCGTCGTTTGCGTGCCAGCGCGTGGTGCCATGCCAGAAAGTCACGGTATGCGCGCAGCGTGGCTCCGGCCAGATTCAGATCCCCCTTGAGAATATATATCATCGCCGAGAGCATATCGGTCAGCGGCCTTATCACGGCGGCCGTGAACCTCTGCGCGGGCGGCGCGCACTTGAAGATCATGGCCAGATTGTTCCGATAGTTCAGGTATAGCTTGTTGGGGGATTCGTTGGGCATGGTGCCGCCGCCGAGATGGTAGACGCGGCTGCGCGGCTCGACCATCACCCTGCAGCCGTCGAGCTGCATGCGCCAACAGAGATCTATCTCCTCCATGTGAGCGAAGAAGTCGTCGTCGAAGCCTCCGAGACGGTGGAATGTCTCGGCACGGCAGCAGAAGGCGGCGCCGCTGGCCCAGAATACCTCGCGCGGGGTGTCGTATTGCCCCCCGTCACGCTCTACATGCGAAAGTATGCGTCCGCGGCAGAAGGGATAGCCGAGAAAATCGATGAATCCACCCGCAGCGCCGGCATATTCGAACGTTTCGCGCGTGTTGTATGATAGGATCTTTGGTGCTACGGCTGCAACATCCGGATGACGTTCCAACATATCTACAAGTGGTTTAAGCCATCCTTCCGTAACCTCGACGTCGGAGTTTAACAGCACGTAGCAGTCGGCATCGATGAGTTTCAGAGCGCGGTTGTAGCCGCCGGCATAGCCGTAGTTGCGGTCGAGTTGCAGACGCTCCACCTGCGGATAGCGTTCGGCAAGGAACTCAATAGACGTATCGGTAGAGCCGTTGTCGGCCACGATGATACGCGTCGGCGCCGCGGTGTGGGCTGTGACGCTGCCGAGGAAACGTTCGAGATGGCTGCGTCCGTTCCAGTTGAGTATAACTACGGCCGTGCGCATCATATCTTTTGTGCCAGCAGTTCTGCCGGCGGTGTGAATTTCCATCTTCTGTGAGACCATGTCCACATCTCGGGGTCGGCTATGATGTCCTTCTCGAGCATGCGCACGTAGCGTTCGGTTATGGTGTGCTCCTCGACCTGTTCGTATCCGTCGTATATGCATTTGAGCTCACCCTCATACTCGCCGCGGCGTATGCGGCGCGGACAGAAATAGTAGACGGGAAGGGCATATTTGCGTGCCAGCAGCTCCGCCCCGTTGTGGAAGACGGTCCACTGGTTCAGGAAACGGTACCAGTGGAAGTTGAGTCGGAACGTGGGGTTCTGGTCCGATATGAGACCCATGATTATAGGTCGCTGGTCCTTGTGGTCGATGAAATACTTTATCATGCGCTTCATCGTCACCAGCTTGACGTTGGTGTGCTGGCGTATGCGTTTCATAAGCTCGTCGAAGACGGGATCCTCAATCTTGTGATACGCCGCCACGAATGTATGGTCTCTGGCCGTAAGGCTTATGGTGCTGCCGGCCTCCCACGACCCGTAGTGTGCCGTCATGAAGATGGCGTTCCGTTGCCCCACCTCGCGCATGACCTGCTCGACGTTGTTGAAACGTATGCGGCGGCGCAACTCGTCGTCGCTGATGCCCGATTGGCTTATGATGTTGATGATCTGTTCGGTGAGGTTGCGATAGTAGCGGCCGCATATATGGCGCAATTCCCGTTCGCTCCGCCCGGGGAAAGAATTGCGCAGATTTGTCATTATGACCTTGCGGCGGTAGCGGACGACATATCGTATGATCAGATATGCCGGTGTGCCGAATATGTAGTGTCTGACGAAGTGGGGCAGTTTGGCGAAACATCGGCACAGAAACCACAGCACCTCGAGCTCCGCCCTTTGCCGGAATGACATATTCTTCGTGGAATCGTTCATTTTCTTGCAGATGTTTTGTTGTTAGTCGTCCTGCCCGTCGACTGCCGTATCCGAAAGCCCGTCGTTGGGCTCCGTCATGTCTCCGTAACGGTTGACGCGGTGCCGTTCACTTTTTGGGCGTCCTGCCACGACGATGACAAACTCGCCGCGCGGCTCGTTCTCGGTAAAATAGGCGATCAATTCGTCGAGTGTGCCGCGCACGGTCTGCTCGAACTTCTTGGTCAGCTCGCGCGAGACCGATGCCTGCCGGTCTCCGCCGAACGTCTGGGCGAATTGTTCGAGGCATTTGACCACACGGAACGGAGATTCGTAGAATATCATGGTGCGGGTCTGGTCGCGCAACTCTTCGAGACGTTTGGCCCGTCCCTTCTTCTGCGGAAGGAAACCTTCGAAACAGAATCTGTCGCACGGGAATCCGCTCTGCACGATCGCCGGAACGAAAGCCGTGGCTCCGGGCAGCGTCTCGACCTCGATGCCGGCCTCGACGCATGTGCGCACCAGCAGGAATCCCGGATCGGATATGCCCGGGGTGCCGGCATCGGATACCAGAGCGACGGTATGTCCTTCGCCTATGGTTTGGGCCAGAGAGGCGGCCGTGGCGTGCTCGTTGAACTTGTGGTGCGAGTAGAGCCGCTTTTCGATGCCCAGATGTTTGAGCAGGAAAGAGGTCGTGCGCGTATCCTCGGCGAGGATGAAGTCGGCATCCTGCAGCACCTTTATTGCGCGGAGCGTGATGTCGTCGAGATTGCCTATGGGCGTGGGTACGATGTAGAGCTTGGACATTCGATCACGACAATTTTCGTTCCAGAAGCTGCATCATGAACTTTGCACCCTCGGAATTGGGATTCCACGCATAATTCTCGGCGATGTAGATCAGACAGTCGTCGAGGTTGTCGAACGAATCGAGTTTGGCTATGGCCTTTTCGTATTCGTGATCGTCGCCCGCGAACAGGTCGCGTATGAGCAGGAATTTGTCGTTTATGCCTATGGCGTCACGCAGCGATGTAGTGGCGCTGTGCGTTATCTGCTCAGCCAGAGGTTCGGGACCCGTCAGCGTGTCGGCAAGCGTGTGCTTCGATCCCGACATCGCATCCGCAATGGTCGTTACCCCCTCATCAGCCGCACCGACAGCCGCATGGCTCCGCTTGGGCATATCGTTTGTTGCATCGTCGTGATTATCGTTGCGGTCGGTGTATGTTGCGGCCGCATATCTTGCATCGGGGGCGTAGTCCTCGTTGTCGAATATCTTCGATATGTCGACTACCTTCTCGGGCTTGCTTTCCGCATCGTCGTATATCGACATCATGCGGTGGTGGCGCGAGGGCTGTCGCTGCCTTACCTCGTCGGAACCGAACAGACTGTGCATCGGGCGACGGGCGGCGGGCGCCTCTGTGCCGTGATCATCTGGCGTGGCGTAGACATGGGCATGCGAATTGTCGGCTGCATTGGCAGAATCCTCATCCGTGTCATGTGTTGTATCAGCCGCCGGATGGGGCTCGGCGTCGTGTTGAGACTCCGTGTCAGCTATCGGCTGCTCGGCAGCCTCCATGTCGGCTGTCGATGCCGGCTCTGCCTGTGGTACACTCTGCGCTGTCGTGTCGGTCGATACGGTGACCTTTGTCGGCATTGTCGAGGTCACGGCCAGCGTCCGATGGTCCTCGGCCGGTAATGTCGGAAGATCAGCCACAACATCGTCTGAAGCGGCTGCCGTATTCTTGGCCTCGGCTGTTGCGGCGGGTTCGGCCGTCGTGTCGGCTGCGGTCGGCTCCGGAGAGGTCTCTTCCGGCTGTTCGTCATCGTCCGAGAAGATGAACTCTACCTCCACTTCGTCGCCCTGCTCCTCCTCTTTGTCCGAGGTATCGCTGTCGGCATCGGTCGTCGGAGCGGCCGGGGCTGTCTCTGCGGCAGCATGGGCTGCCGGTTGTTGTGCGCTTTGGGCTGCAGTGTGAGAATCCGCCGTGCCGGTGTCTGCGGTATCGGTATCGGCATCGGCAAAACGGACGGCATCGTATATGTTTTTGAGTTTGTCGAGCACGATGTCGCGCTCGATGGCCGAGATGTTATGATCCTCCTTCCACGAACGGAGTATGAGAGTCAGTTTTTCAAATTCCGATTTTATAAATTCGATATTCATATCTTTCGGTATAAAAGATTGTTCAAAGATAGTGAAATTTGGCGAGATACCAATTATTTATACGAAAATAGCTCCCCGAAGGGAGCTGTATCGTAGATTGCCGCAGACGGCCGTTGCCGCAACAAGTGTTTGTCGGGCAGGAGATATCGTGTCTCGGCCTGTTATTTGAACGGGAGCGAATCGCTGTATACGGCGGCCGGAAGGTCGTGCAGATTGTATTGCGAGGCCATCGAGCGTCCGTATGCGCCTGACGACTTTATCGAGAGCAGGTCGCCGCGCTGGCTTTTGCGCAGGCTGACGTTCTCGTCGAAGACGTCGGTCGATTCGCATGCCGTACCCACAACGGTATATTTCATGCGGGTTTCGTCCTGCGAGGTGATGTTCTCGATGTTGTGGTATGCGCCGTAGAGCATGGGGCGGATAAGTTCCGTCATGCTGGCATCGACGATCAGCAGTCGTCGTCCCGTAGCCGTAGTCTTGTTGAAGAGTACGCGGGTGATGAGTTCACCGCACTCGCCCACGATCGAACGCCCGAACTCGAAGTGCACCTCGCAGTCGCCTACGTTGAGGTATTCGTGTACGATCGAGAAGAGCGATGCGAAATTGGGTATTGGTTCGTTCTCGGGTACGTCGTAGTTGATTCCGAGGCCGCCGCCCACATCTACCATGCGGAACGAGAATCCGTGCGAACGCAGCTTCTCGACGATGGCGTTGACCTTGTTGCACATGTTCTCGAAGACGTGCAGCTCGCGTATCTGCGAACCTATGTGCAGGTGCAGGCCTATGATGTTGATGTTTTCAAGAGACTTGATCAGCTCGGTGTTTTCGAGAATCTCGTCATACGCTATTCCGAACTTGCTGTCGGCCTGTCCGGTGTCGATGCAGTGGTTGGTCTTGGGGTCGATGTCGGGGTTGACGCGCAGGCCTACGTCGACACGACGGCCCATCTCGGCAGCTATGGAGTTGATCACCTGCAACTCCTCGATCGACTCGCAGTTCAGTGCCAGAATGTTCTGCTCGATGGCGTAGCGTATCTCCTTGTCACGCTTGCCTACACCGGCATATACTATGGTTTTGGGGTCGAATCCGAGTTCTATTGCTTTGCGCACCTCGTTGGCGCTGGCGCAGTCGATTCCAAGGCCGTACTCGCGGATTATCGACAGCAGATGGTCGTCATAGTTGGCCTTTATCGCGTAGTGGACCTTGTAGTTGTATTTCTTCGACTCCGAGACCACGCTGTTGAGAGTTTGGCGGAGAAGATTTATGTCATAAAGATAAAACGGAGTCTCCAACTCCTTGAGTTGTGATGCAACCTTTCTGCTGTACATATCGCTAAAAATATTTTGGTTCAAGCGGGCCCGTAAGGGTCGAAACGGTGCAAATGTATGAATTTAGACACGTTTTTGCAAGAAAAAAACCTCCTAAGCGTTGCGCACGGTGTCGATATGTGCATAACGGGTTTTTATGCAAAATTTATGCGATTGCGACTGTTGTGTACAGAGGCTCCGTCAGGGAGGAAAACCCACACGCTGGAATATTCTGCCGTTATGGGCCGATATTTTGGAGATGAATTGTAAAAATAATTTGCGCCTCGGTCGAGCCAAATTCTGAAAAACATTGTTTTTCTATTTGTCTCTGCGCTCGGCTTTCACTATCTTTGCCACTGGTTTTGAATGTAAATTGAAATTTTAGATATTCATGGCTTTACAATGCGGTATAGTCGGTCTGCCCAATGTCGGCAAATCGACTCTTTTCAACTGCCTGTCGAACGCTAAGGCGCAGGCGGCCAATTTCCCTTTCTGTACGATCGAACCCAACGTAGGTGTCATCACCGTACCCGATGAGCGTCTTGTGCGTCTGGCCGAGATCGACAAACCCAAACGTGTCATTCCAACCACTATTGAGATTGTCGACATTGCGGGCCTTGTAAAGGGCGCCTCGAAGGGTGAGGGTCTGGGCAACAAGTTTCTGGGCAACATACGTAATACAAATGCCATCATACACGTACTGCGCTGCTTCGACAACGGCAACATAACCCATGTAGACGGTTCGATCGACCCCGTGCGAGACAAGGAGATCATCGACACGGAGCTTCAGTTGAAGGATCTCGAGACGGTGGAGAACCGCATAGGCAAGTGCCAGAAGCAGGCAACGGCGGGTGACAAGACCGCCAAACGCCAGTTCGAGATACTGTCGCTCTACAAGGCGGCGCTGGAGCAGGGCCGCAGTGCGCGTACGGTGCCTCTGGAGAAGGAGGACCGCAAGCTGGTGGCCGATTTGAGCCTGCTGACCGACAAACCGGTGTTGTACGTCTGCAACGTCGACGACAAGAGCGCCGTTACGGGCAATGCCTATACCGAGGCGGTGCGTGCGGCAATTGCCGACGAGAATGCCGAGATGTTGATCGTGGCGGCGGCGACCGAGGCCGACATCGCCGAGTTGGAGGATTACGAGGAGCGGCGCATGTTCCTTCAGGACATGGGGCTTGAGGAGTCGGGTGTGAACCGCCTGATAAAGGCGGCCTACCGACTGCTCAACCTTGAGACATTCTTCACGACGGGTGCCGACGAGAGCCGTGCATGGACTTTCGTGCGCGGTATGAAGGCTCCGCAGACGGCAGGTATCATCCATACGGATTTCGAGCGCGGCTTCATCCGTGCCGAGGTTATCAAGTATGACGATTACGTTGCGCTCGGCTCGGAGAAGGCGTGCCGCGACGTGGGCAAGATCGGCATCGAGGGTAAGGACTATGTGGTGCAGGACGGCGACATAATGCACTTCCTGTTCAACGTGTGATGAAGAGAACCATAATTTGACGGCAAAATAAGGTAACGGTATAACGTAGACAATCAAACAATATCATAAAGACATGTCACAGCAAGTAAGGGTGCGCTTTGCGCCGAGTCCTACGGGACCCCTTCACATGGGAGGCGTACGTACGGCACTTTACAACTATCTGTTTGCCCGCAACCACGGGGGCAAGATGATCCTGCGTATAGAGGATACCGACTCTCAGCGTTTCGTGCCGGGAGCCGAGGAGTATATAATCGAGTCGTTGCGCTGGTGCGGTATCGAGATCGACGAGGGTGTCGGTGTCGGGGGCCCGCACGCTCCCTATCGTCAGAGCGAACGCCGCGAGATATATCTCAAATATGCCTTGCAGCTTGTCGAAGCGGGGTGGGCATACTACGCCTTCGACACGGCGGCCGAGCTGGACGCCCTGCGCAAGGAGTGCGAGTCGCGCGGCGAGACTTTCGCCTATAACTATACGGTACGCGAGAAGTTGCCGACGTCGCTGTCTCTGTCGGCGGAGGAGGTGCGTGAGCGCATCGACCGCGGCGACCAGTGGGTTATACGCTTCAAGATGCCTGTCAACGAGACGGTCGAGATGGACGACCTGATCCGCGGCCATGTCAAGGTGAACACCTCGACGCTCGATGACAAGGTACTGTATAAGAGTGTCGATGCCCTGCCGACATATCACTTGGCAAATATCGTGGATGACCACCTTATGGAGATCTCGCACGTGATCCGCGGCGAGGAGTGGCTGCCGTCGCTGCCGCTGCACTATCTGCTTTACCGCGCCTTCGGGTGGGAGTCGAGCCGTCCGCAGTTTGCGCACCTTCCGCTGCTGCTGAAGCCTACGGGTGGCGGCAAGCTCTCGAAGCGTGACGGCGACAAGATGGGATTCCCGGTCTTCCCGCTCTTCTGGCGGTCGCCATCGACGGGTGAGACGGCACGCGGATACCGTGAGGACGGATATTTCCCCGAGGCATTCGTGAATATGCTTGCATTGCTTGGATGGAATCCCGGAACCGAGCAGGAGATCTTCTCTATGCAGGAGCTTATAGATGCCTTCTCGCTGGATCGCGTCTCGAAGTCGGGCGCGCGTTTCCAGCCCGACAAGGCCAAGTGGTTCAACGCCCAGTATATGCACCGCAAGAGCGATGCCGAGCTGGCTGCGTTGTTCCAGCCCATACTGCGTGAACATGGCGTCGAGGTCCCGGACGAGATCGCCGGTCGCGCCGCGGGTATCATGAAGGAGCGCGCGACGTTCATAACCGATCTTTGGGATCTGACCTCATATTTCTTCATCGCCCCGCACGAGTATGACGAGAAGCAGGTGAAGAAGTATTGGAAGGGTGACAATCCGGCACATCTGGCCGAGGTGCGCGAGGTGTTGGCTTCGATCGACGACTTCTCGCTGGAGAATACCGAGCGTGTGGTCAATGCATGGATCGCCGGGAAGGGTTACGGTATGGGGCAGGTGATGAATACACTGCGTCTGGCGTTGGTCGGTGCCGGCAAGGGCCCGGGCATGTATGACGTGACGTCGTTCCTCGGCAAGGAGGAGACCCTGCGCCGCATAGACTATCTTTTGGCCAATCTAAAACCTGTAGAATAATGGAGATATTACAGCAAGTGTGGGGTTCGACCCCCGAAGGCGAGGCTATCGTGCTCTACACGATACGCAACTCGAAGGGCTGCGAGGTGCAGCTGTGCAACATAGGAGCATCGATCGTGTCGGTGAAGGTTCCCGACCGCGACGGCAAGATCGACGACGTGGTGCTGGGATACAAGGATCCGATGAGCTACTTCGGAGACGGCGCCGCCAGCGGCAAGAGTGTCGGCCGTGTTGCCAACCGCATAGCGCGCGGCCGTATGACGATCGAGGGGGTGGAGTACCGCCTCGAGATCAATAATGGAGTCAACCACCTGCACGGCGGCTCGAAAGGCTTTGCCAACCGCGTGTGGGAGAGCCGTGTGGAGACCAACCGTGTGGTCTTCTCGCTGGTGTCGGCCGACGGTGACCAGAATTACCCGGGCGAGGTATATGTCGAGGCGGGCTTCTACTTCGACGACGATGACGCTCTGGAGATCACCTACATGGCACGTACCGACAAGACTACGGTCGTAAACCTTACGAACCACGTATATTGGAACCTTGCGGGTGAGGGCAGCGGACGCACGATCCTCGACCACGAGTTGCAGCTCGACTGCTCGCGTGTGCTGGAGATGGACCCGACACAGATACCTACGGGCCGTTATCTTGACGTGAAGGGTACGCCGCAGGATTTCACTACGGGCCGTATTCTGGGTAAGGATATCGACTCGGAGTTCAACCACATGAAGGATTTCCGCGGTTACGACCACTACTTCGTGCTGGATGGCTGGCGTCCCAATATCCTGAGCCGCATGGGTGAGCTGCGCTGTGAGGCTACGGGCCGCAAGGTCGAGATACTCTCGTCACAGGCCGGTGCGATGGTATATACGGGCAACTGGCTTGCGGGCGGATGCCCCGTTACGAAGTCGGGTGGCCGATATGAGGATTATGCAGGTGTGGCCATCGAGTGCCAGAACTATCCCGACGCGGTGAACCACGCCGACTTCCCCTCTATTCTGCTGCGTCCCGGCGAGACTTATTGCCAGAAGATCGTCTTCCGTCTGGGAACGTTCTGATCGCAGGCAATGCAACAGGGGTCGGGGCTGCGGCTGCCGACCCTTTTTTTCGATGTGCGTGCCGCGTGGCGAGCGTATGTATGGCTGGAGACGGGCGCACGTAATTTATGTAACCGCAAGTTGTAAGCAAAATGGAGACTAAGGATCGTGAATATCTCGATGCCTTCGAGCAACGGGTGTCGCAGGCTCTTGTCGAGTCGTGTACGGCGGACGGGTTGTTGGACGGGCAGATGATCGATGTTGAGGAGCTGGACGGCAAGTGGCGTACGTCGGCACCGGAATATATGGCTGCGGCCGTGCCGCAGATCGCCGATTACCCGGCGGCCGCGGTGGCGTGGGCATGTTATCTGGGCATGGGCGCCGCCGTATTGTGGGACAAGTCGTGGGGCGAGTACAAGAATGTGGATGACTGGTATGCGCTGATGGCTTCGCCGCGAGGTTTCGACTGCATGGACGAGTATGTCACCGAGTGCCTTCTGGGCTGCAAGTCAGGCAGCGAGGAGGCCGTGAAGATAGAGGATGCCGTTCGGCGTGCGGCCCATACGGCGCTGTCGATGATACGCAAGGAGCAGATCGAGCCTCAGAGCGTAATGGCCTTCCATGTCTTTGCCCGCACGACGAAGGTGTTTTACCAGCTCGGTGTCTCGATCGCGTTGCGGCGTCTGGGATACCATTATGTAAAGGTGCGCATAGACTCTTCGGCACCCGAGTCGTGACCGTGCCTGTATTATGAATGCGGGGAGGTACTTTTCAGTATCTCCCCGCATCCGTTATATATAAAATATTGTCTCTATTCCACAGATGTCAGTTCCATCGTGACCATGACCATGCCGTTCATCGAGTCGGTAGTCTGCTTGACCACGCCCACGCCGCGCGATATCCATGAGGTGTTTTTGGTTTTGACAGGCTGTCCCATCAATTCGACCTCGACGGTCTCCTCGAACTTCAGACAATCGAATTTGCCTGCAGGCACCTCTACGGTTTCGGCGGCAGTCACGGCACGGTCCTTGACCTGCGCCTCGATGTTGATATCCGTGCCCATCATGCTGGCCGCAAACTTCATAGTGGCTGTTCCGTAGTTTTTGCCGTTTTCGGGATTCTTGGGGTAGATCATCTCTCCCGACGATTCGGTCATGTCGACATCCTGCATAGATCCCATTATCGACGAGAGCGCATCCTTGAAATCGATGACATAGGCATCATCCGTGATGTTGTATTTTACGGACGAAGTCTGCGCTGGGGCAGCGGCGTCGGCCGATGTGAATACCTTGCTTGTGACAGTGATGGCGTTGTCGCCGGCGGCGCTCCTTATCTTGGAGTACATGGTTTGGCTGCCCGACATGGATTTTACGGTGGTGGTGTAGCAGTTGACCTTGCCCTGTGCGGGGAAGAACCAGTTGTCCTGTGCCACGGCTGCGGCCGAGATCAGCATCAGGGCCATGAGAATAAGTGTTCGTTTCATTGTCTTGTGCGGTTGTTTTGGTTTACCTTGTTTTTATATGGGATGCACGTGCGTTCGCGTTAGCCGAACCGAAGGCGCGTGCATCGGTTATTCAAATATAGGCAATATATTCGGATCGTCACCATGCTTTGACCCGAAATTTCGGTTTATGGCATTTTTATGCGTGTTTGTCGGGCCGGAGCAATAATTTTCGGATGCGCGTTGCGCCGTTTGGGAATAAAACGCTATATTTGCATTGACATCGGACGAAAATTATTCCGTCGCGTCAAATAGAAGTATACTGAAAAGAGTAAAGTAAACAATGATACGTTTCAACCATATCCATCACCACCATATCTTGCGAAAGGTACGGTAGGTCGTGGAGTGGCGTGACGATTCCAAAAGAGGCTTACCGCTGTCGGTAGGCCTCTTTTCGTATGTAGGGATATAAATGTTGCAGCGGTGCCCGCCGCGGGTGCCGAACGAAAAAATATATGTTATGTTGAGAATTGCTATTCAGAACAAGGGCCGGCTCAATGAGCAGAGCGTCGCTTTGCTGCGCGAGATCGGCATAAATGTCGACGAGGCCAAGCGCAAGTTCCTGTCGAAGGCGTCTAATTTCCCCATCGAGGTGCTCTACCTGCGCGATGACGATATCCCGCAGGTCGTAGCCAACGGCACGGCCTCGCTCGGTATCGTCGGATTGAACGAGGTGGCCGAGCGCGGCTTTGATGTCGAGGTCGTCGCACGTCTGGGCTTCGGCGGCTGCCGCATATCGCTCGCAATACCCAAGGGTGACGAATATGCGGGCGTGGAGTATTTCCGCGGCAAGCGTATCGCTACGTCGTACCCCTCGATCCTGCGCCGCTATCTTGAGCAGGAGGGTGTCGATGCCGAGTTGGAGGTTATAACCGGTTCGGTCGAGATAGCTCCTGCGGCGGGTATTGCCGACGCGATCTTCGATATCGTTTCGTCGGGCGGAACGCTCGTATCGAACGGCCTGAAGGAGGTGGAGCGGGTATTCGAATCGGAGGCCGTGCTCATAGCTGGGCACAATCTCTCGGAGGAGGACCGTGCGCTGCTCGACGAGCTGCTCTTCCGCATCGAGTCGGAGAAGGTGAGCCGCGGGAAGAAGTATGTGCTCATGAACATCCCGACATCGGCTCTGGACGAGGCGGTGAAGATACTTCCGGCCATGCGCAGCCCGACGGTGATGCCTCTGGCGGCCGAGGGTTGGTGTTCGCTGCACTCGGTTGTGGATGCGGCCGACCTGTGGGAGAAGGTGCGGCAGCTGAAGGCTATCGGCGCCGAGGGAATATTGGTGCTTACGTTGGACAAGATAATACCTTAGACTATGGATATGTTCATCAATCCGCCTCGGGAGCGGTGGGCGGAGTTGTGCCGCCGTGCCGGCAGCGGCGATACGCAGGTTGCGGCGCGTGTCGAGGCTATCGTCGAGCGTGTAGCACGCGAGGGCGACAAGGCTCTCTACGCTCTGGCCGAGGAGATCGACGGTGTGCGCCTCGCTGCGCTTCGTGTCTCGGAGGAGGAGTTCTCGGAGGCCGAGCAGGCCGTAGGCGAGGAGTTGAAGTGCGCCATCGACGTGGCCATTGCCAATATCTCGGCCTTTCACCGTGCGCAGCTGCCGCATGAGGTGCGTGTCGAGACCACGGCGGGTGTCACCTGCATACAACGCCCCGTGCCGATAGGGTGTGTGGGGCTGTATATACCCGGCGGTACGGCGCCGCTCTTCTCGACGGTGCTGATGCTTGCACTGCCGGCTTCGATTGCCGGCTGCGGCCGTATCGTGATGTGTACGCCTACCGACCGTAACGGACGCGTGGCTGCCGAGGTTCTCTATGCGGCGCGTCAGTGCGGTGTCGGTGCGGTATATAAGGCAGGCGGGGCGCAGGCCGTGGCCGCCATGGCATACGGTACGGAGAGCATCCCCAAGGTGGACAAGATATTCGGCCCGGGCAACCGTTACGTCACAGCTGCCAAACAGATGGTCAGCGGCCGCAACACCTCGATCGACATGCCCGCAGGGCCGTCGGAGGTGATGGTTATGGCCGATAGATCGGCATCGCCGTCGTTCGTTGCGGCCGACATGCTCTCGCAGGCCGAGCACGGCCGTGACAGTCAGGCTATGGTCGTATGCGACGACCGCGCGTTTGCTGAAGTTGTGGCGGCGGAGGTGCAGCGGCAGGCCGCTATGCTGTCGCGTGAGGATTTTGTGGCCGATTCATTGTCACACAGCCGTATTATCGTATTCGACAGCAGGGAGCAGATGGTCGACTTTGCCAATATGTATGCGGCCGAGCACCTGATCGTGATGATGCGCGATGCGTGGTCGGTTGTGGACCACATAACGGCTGCAGGATCGGTATTCGTCGGGGCGTATTCGCCCGAGAGTGCCGGGGACTACGCCTCGGGTACCAACCATACGCTTCCGACATCGGGGTGGGCACACTCGTGCAGCGGTGTCAATATCGACAGCTTCATGCGCAAGATGACCATACAGGAGCTCTCGCGCGAGGGGTTGGCGGCGCTTGCCCCGACCATTATCGCCATGGCCGATGCCGAAGGTTTGCAGGCCCATGCCGAGGCCGTGAAGGTGAGGATGAACGAAACGGTAAAATGACGTGTAAGATGGAAAGAAGTGAAATAGACAGGCTCGTGCGTCATAACATAGCCAACCTGACGCCCTATTCGACGGCGCGGGACGAGTATCAGGGTGAGCTGGGAACATTCCTCGATGCCAACGAGAGCCCCTACGAGAACGGATATAACCGTTATCCCGATCCGCACCAGCGGCGCCTGAAGGCGCGGCTGTCGGCCATCAAGGGCGTGCCGGCGGAGAATATCTTTATCGGCAACGGCAGCGACGAGGCCATAGACCTCATATTCCGTATATTCTGTGAGCCGCGCGAGGATAATGTCGTGGCCATAGCCCCGAGTTACGGCATGTATAAGGTTGCTGCGGCCATAAACGACATCGAGGTGCGTGAGGTGCAGCTCGGGGTGGATTTTTCGCTTCCGGTGGATGCGATGCTGGCGCGTGCCGACGCCCATACGAAAGCCATGTTCCTCTGCTCGCCAAACAACCCGACGGGAAATGCCTTCCCGCGCGAGGAGATGCTGCGTCTGGCCGATTCGTTCGACGGCATAACGGTCGTCGATGAGGCGTATATCGACTTCTCCGAGACTGAGGGTCTCAAGGACGAGATATTCACGCGTCCGCGTATCGTGGTGCTTCAGACCATGTCGAAGGCGTGGGCGATGGCTGGTCTTCGTATCGGATTGGCCTTGGCCGACAAACGTATCATAGAGCTTATGTCGATGGTCAAGTATCCGTACAACATCAGCGAGGCGACGATGCGTATCGTAAAGGCTCTGCTGGATCGTCCCGTTGACGATCAGGTTACGCAGATCAAGGCCCAGCGCGCAGTGGTGGCGCAGACGTTGGCGCAGATGTCGATCGTTCGGCACGTATATCCGAGCGACGCCAATTTCCTGTTGGTGCGCTTCGACGATGCTGATGCCGTGTATGACCACCTTATAAGCGACGGCATAATCGTCCGCAACCGCAGCCGCGTGAAGGGGTGCGAAGGGTGCCTGCGCATAACGATAGGATTGGAGGAAGAGAACGAAAAACTGTTGGAATCGCTTGAGGAGTATGAAACGGAAAGCTCTGTTCATTGATCGTGACGGCACGATCATCGTCGAGCCTGTGGAGGATATGCAGGTCGACTCGCTCGAAAAACTGGAGTTTGTGCCGGGGGCGATCTCGGCGCTGCGCTCGCTTTCGGCGCTGGACTACGACATGGTTCTGGCATCGAATCAGGACGGTCTGGGTACGGCATCCTTTCCCGAGGAGACCTTCTGGCCGGCGCACCGCAAGATGTTGAAGACATTGGCGGGCGAGGGGGTGATATTCTCGGACGAACTTATCGACCGTTCAATGCCCGAGGATAATACCCCGACGCGCAAGCCCCGTACGGGAATGTTCTGTCGCTATATGGACGGCAGTTACGATCTGGCGTCGAGTTACGTTATAGGCGACCGCGCTACGGATGTCGAGCTGGCGTATAATCTCGGTGCGCGGGCGGTGCTGTTGCAGCGTCCCGAGGATGGTGAGCGTATGTTGGCAGGAAAACCTTGCGCGTTGAGTTGTGTGCTGATGACCGATTCGTGGGCCGATGTGGCCGAGTTCCTGCGCCGTACGGAGCGCCGTGCCGTCGTTGCGCGCCGCACGTCGGAGACGGATATCCGTGTCGAGGTCGATCTCGACGGCAAGGGTGAAAGCCGTATCGATACGGGGCTTAAATTCTTCGATCACATGCTGGATCAGATACCGCACCATTCGGGTATGTCGCTGTCGGTTGCGTGCCGCGGCGATTTGAAGGTGGATGAACACCACACTGTCGAGGATGTGGCCATAGCTCTCGGAGAGGCTATATATGACGCTCTGGGATCGAAGCGCGGCATCGACCGTTACGGGTTCGTGCTGCCGATGGACGAGAGCCGTGCCATGGTGTTGATAGATTTCGGCGGGCGTATCGACTTTTCGTGGGACGTACCCTTCACGCGTGAGTATGTGGGCGACGTGCCGACCGAGATGTTCAGCCACTTTTTCAAGTCGTTGTGTGCAGCGATGCGCTGCAACCTTCACGTGCAGGCCCGCGGCGAGAACAACCACCACATGATCGAAGGGGTGTTCAAGGCCTTCGCCCGCGCCCTGAAGATGGCCGTGCGGCGCGATGTCTTCAGCAGCGAGCTGCCTTCGAGCAAGGGGGTACTGTAAGAGCTTATGCATGGATTGATATGAGATAGCATAAGTGCTTGATGCGTACATGTATGCATTGTCTCATGCAAGGTAAGAATAAAACTTTGAAAAACGTAAAACAATGATAGCGATAGTGGATTACCGGATGGGCAACCTGCGCTCCGTGGAGAACGCCTTGCGGCGTCTGGGGGCGGAGTTCTGTGTCACGGCCGATGCCGATACGATACGTTCGGCGGATCGTGTGCTGCTGCCCGGTGTGGGCAATGCGGCCGAGGCGATGGAGAATCTGCGCAGTGCGGGCCTTGTGGATGTCATACGCCGTCTGCGCCGTCCGGTGTTGGGTATATGTGTGGGCATGCAGGTGATGTGCCGCCATACGGAGGAGGGCGATGCCGACTGTATCGGACTCTTCGATACGCATGTAAGGCGTTTTGTCGCCTCGGAGGATGTCAAGGTGCCGCACATGGGGTGGAACCGCATAGGAAATCTCGAATCCAAACTCTTCAAGGGTATGCAGGGCGGCGAGTATGTATATTTCGTACATTCGTACTATCCCGAATTGTGCCCCGATACGATTGCCACGGCCGTGCATGGGGTGATGTTCAGTGCGGCGCTCAAATACGAGAACTTCTACGGCACGCAGTTCCACCCAGAGAAGAGCGGTGATGCGGGTGAGAAGATCATCGAAAATTTTCTGAAGCTATGATTGAGATAATTCCTGCAATAGATATAATAGAAGGACGTTGCGTGCGCCTGTCTCAAGGCGACTATTCACGTCGCCGCATCTATGACGCAAGTCCCGTAGATATGGCCAAGCGTTATGCCGACTGCGGCGTAAAACGCATACACGTTGTCGATCTTGACGGCGCCAAATCATCCTCGCCGAAGAATCTCAAGACACTTGAGCGCATGGCAACGGGGGCCGGCGTGGCAATCGAGTGGGGCGGCGGTATCAAGAGCGAGGATGCGTTGCGTGCGCTGTTCGATTACGGGGCCGACTACGCTATCGTGGGAAGTGTCGCGGCGCGCGAGCCGCAGTTGTTTGTCGAGTGGCTGTTGCGTTTCGGCGGCGGGAGGATGATTCTCGGGGCGGACGTGCGTGACGGCAAGGTCTCGGTGAACGGCTGGCAGGAGGATCTTACAATAGGCATCGAGGATATGGTCGATGAGTTTCTGCCGCACGGGCTGTGTCAGGCCATCTGTACCGACATCTCGCGTGACGGCATGTTGCAGGGGCCAGCGTTCGATCTCTACACCTCGCTGCAGCAGCGTTACGACAAGGTCGACTTCACGGTCTCGGGAGGTATCAGTTCGATGGCCGACATCGAGCGTCTGAACGAGCTGTCACTGCGGCGCGTGATCGTGGGCAAGGCTATATATGAGAATCGCATAACATTGAAAGATATAGAGAGATGGTCGCAAAACGCATAATACCGTGCCTTGACGTCAAGGGCGGCCGCACGGTCAAGGGTATAAACTTCGAGGGGCTGCGCGACGTGGGCGATGCCGTCGAGCTGGGCAGTTACTATGCCCGCAGCGGTGCCGACGAGTTGGTCTACCTCGATATCAGTGCCACGCGCGAGGAGCGCGGAACCTTCACGCGCCTTGTGGAGCGTATTGCCGACGAGATAAACATCCCGTTCACCGTAGGCGGCGGCATAGGATCGGTGGAGGATGCCTCGCGTCTGCTCGATGCGGGTGCCGATAAGATATCAATAAACAGCGCGGCCATAGCTTCGCCGTCGCTTATCGACAGCATAGCGTCGCGCTATGGCAACCAGTTTGTGGTTGTGGCTATCGACGCGCGTATGATGGAGGACGGGACGTGGCGTGCCACCACGCACGGCGGCACCCGCCCGACCGACAAGGAGCTCTTCTCGTGGGCGCACGAGGCGCAGGAGCGCGGTGCGGGCGAGATACTGTTTACATCGATGAACCACGACGGCATGCGTTCGGGATATCCGTGTGAGACGTTCGCGCGTTTGGCCGATATGCTCTCCATTCCCGTCATCGCCTCGGGCGGCGCGGGATCGGTGGCCGACATAGCGGACGTGCTTACGAAGGGCCGTGCCGACGCGGCTCTGGCGGCCAGCATATTCCATTACGGAGAGATCACGATAGGCGATCTGAAGAGACAGTTGAAGCAAATGAATATAAATGTAAGGATATGACATTCGATCAATTCAATCTGGGCAAGTGTCCCGACGGGCTGCTTCCCGTAATCGTGCAGGATGCCGTGACGCTTAAGGTGCTCATGTTGGGATACATGAACCGCGAGGCTTTCGAACGCAGCGTTGCCGAGGAGCGTGTGACATTCTTCTCACGCACGAGACAATGCCTCTGGACAAAGGGCGAGACGAGCGGCCACTACCTTTATATCGAGTCGATGTATGCCGATTGCGACGGCGATACGTTGCTGATAAAGGCGCGTCCCGTGGGGCCGACGTGTCACCGCGGCACGACGAGCTGTTTCGATACTCCCGACGAGGAGGGGTTCATACGCCGTTTGCAGAGCGTAGTGCAGCAGCGGCACCGCGACATGCCCGAAGGGTCATATACGACCAAACTTTTCATCAAGGGCGTGAAGAAGATCTCGCAGAAGGTTGGCGAGGAGGCCGTCGAGAGCATTGTCGAGGCTGTGGACGGCAACCGTGACCGCTTCATTTACGAGGCGTCGGATCTCATATACCATCTTCTGGTGCTGATGGAGCAGATGGGATGCTCGATCGAGGATATGGAGCGCGAGCTGGCGCTGCGTCACAAGTGATGCGACAGACAGTGCGGCAAATGCCGTGCAAGTAAATAAAGGTGTGTCAAAAGGAGTAGTTTGACACGCCTTTTTTTTCGTTTCACCTGTCGTCAGTTATACGGGATCGGGCTGTAAACGTGCTTATAAGGGTATAAAACAGTAAAATTGGTACGAAAAACGGAAATCGGGTTGTTGAGAAAAAAATAAAATATTTATATTTTTGTACTGTCGAAAGCCGCGCCGTCGTGTCGTCGGTGCTGGTGACGGGAATAGCGAGGCAAACATTCATAAAACAAGATAAATATGTCGGTATTGAAAAGAGTGCGGTTGGTATTGGCCATTCTGGTGATATTGGCCGCAACGCTGTTGTTCGTTGACGTGAGCGGCGTGGCGCACCTCTGGCTGGGGTGGGTCGCCAAGATACAGCTGCTGCCCGCGATTCTGGCGTTGAATCTGGGCGTGGTGGTCGTGCTGGTAATCCTCACGCTTCTTTTGGGGCGTGTGTATTGCTCGGTGATATGTCCGTTGGGCATATTTCAGGATGTCATTGCCCGTTTCGGCAAGATGAGCCGTAAGAACCGTTACAGCTACTCTCCCGAGCGCAAGGTGCTGCGATATGCGGTATTCGTCATCTTCATCGCCGCACTGGTTGGCGGTGTGAGCAGCGTGGCCGGTATTCTGGCCCCGTACAGCTCTTTCGGCCGTATTGCATCGAACCTCTTCGCTCCCGTGTATGCTTGGGGCAACAACCTGCTCGCATATCTGTCGGAGCGTGTCGGCAGCTACGCCTTCTATCCGCGTGAGGTGTGGATCAAGAGTATCGGCACGTTCGTCGTAGCCGTAGTTACGGTTGTGGTGCTGGCGGTGCTGGCGTGGCGCAACGGCCGTACGTACTGCAATACGATCTGCCCCGTCGGGACGCTTCTGGGCCTGTTGTCGCGCTGGTCGGTGTTCGCTCCTGTGATCGATACCGACAAGTGCATATCGTGCAACAAATGCGCGCGCAATTGCAAGTCGGCATGTATCGACATCCCCAACCACAAGATAGACTACAGCCGCTGTGTCGTATGTATGGACTGCATTGACGTATGTCCCAAGGATGCCGTGAGCTTCCGCCGCCGCACGGCTGCCAAGTCTGCAGCTGCTTCGGAGGCCAAGAGTGTAGCCGTCAAGGGCTCGACTCAGACGAGTGCCGTCAATGGCAGCGAGGCTCTGAGCCGCAAGGGTTTCATCACGGGTGCTGGTCTTTTGGCCGTGTCGGTCGTAAGGGCTCAGGAGATGAAGGTGGACGGCGGCTTTGCCGAGATCATAGCCAAGAAGGTGCCCAAGCGTGAGACTCGTATCGTACCGGCCGGAGCGCAGTCGCTGCACAATATGGCTGCACATTGCACGGGATGCCAGCTCTGCGTAGCCTCATGCCCCAATGGCGTGTTGCGTCCGTCGGGAGGCCTTATGACACTGTTGCAGCCCGAGATGAGCTTCGAGCGCGGCTATTGCCGCCCCGAGTGTGTTGCCTGCTCGGAGGCATGTCCGACGGGGGCTATTGTCAAGATAACCGTTCCCGAGAAATCATCCATACAGGTAGGACATGCCGTATGGATCCGTGAGAACTGTATCGTGCTGCGTGACGACGAGGATTGCGACAACTGCGCCCGTCATTGCCCATCGAGTGCCATCACTATGGTGCCGCTGGAGCCGGGCAACCGCCGCTCGCGCAAAATCCCTACGGTGAACGTCGAGCGCTGCATAGGTTGCGGAGCGTGCGAGAATCTGTGTCCCTCGCGTCCCTTCAGCGCAATGTACGTAGAAGGACACGAGAATCATCGAACGATTTAACGAGGCTGAGAGATGGAGAAGAAAAACAATATCAAGATCAAGGCAAACAATCTTATGGGCCGCGGCGAGTTCCTCAAGCGTTTGGGCGGCGGCGCGGCCGTGACGGCAGCGGCATTGGCGGGGTGCGACAAGAGCGCCGTATCGACGTCGGAGACGTTGGGCGAGGTGCCGACTGACAAGATGACCTATCGCGTCAACAAGGAGAAGGGTGACCGTGTCTCGATTCTGGGATACGGATGTATGCGCTGGCCTACGCGCAAGCGCGATGACGGCGAGGGCGAGGAGATCGATCAGGAGACCGTGAACGGTCTGGTGGATTATGCCATAAGCCACGGCGTCAATTACTTCGATACGTCACCTGTATATGTTCGCGGCTGGTCGGAGAAGGCTACGGGCATAGCCCTGAGCCGCCATCCGCGCAATTCGTACTTCTTGGCGACGAAACTGTCAAACTTCTCGAACCATACGCGCGAAAATTCGATGCTGATGTACCGCCGTTCGTTCGAGGAACTGCAGACCGACTACATAGACTACTATCTGCTGCACTCGATCGGCGGCAGCATGGGGGAGTTTAACTCGCGTTATATCGATAACGGCATGTTGGATTTCCTCATCGGGGAGCGTGAGGCGGGCCGCATACGCAATCTCGGCTGGTCGTTCCACGGCCGCAAGGAGGTCTTCGACGAGATTCTGGCTCTGCACGAAAAGGTGCATTGGGATTTCGTTCAGATACAGTTGAACTATTCGGACTGGCGCAACGCCCGCGGCAACAACGTCAATGCCGAGTATCTCTATGCCGAACTGGAGAAGCGTTCGATTCCTGCTGTCATCATGGAGCCTCTGCTTGGAGGCCGTCTGTCGAACGTGCCCGACCATATTGCGGCGCGCCTTAAGACGGCGAGTCCCGACAGCAGTGTCGCTTCGTGGGCGTTCCGTTTCGCCGGAAGCAAGGAGAATGTGCTTACGGTGCTGAGCGGCATGACCTATATGGAGCACTTGCAGGACAATATCCGTACATATTCGCCGCTGGTGCCGCTGACAGACGAGGAGAACGAGTTCCTTTACGAGACGGCGGAGCTGATGTTGCGATATCCGACCATACCGTGCAACGACTGTCAGTATTGCATGCCGTGCCCCTACGGTCTGGACATACCGGGCATATTGCTCCACTATAACAAGTGTGTCAACGAGGGTAATCTTCCCGCCTCGTCGGGCGACGAGAACTATCGCAAGGCGCGCCGAGCCTATCTTGTAGGTTACTTGCGCAGTGTCGAGAAGGAGCGTCAGGCAGACCGTTGTACCGGTTGCAAGCAGTGTAATCCTCACTGCCCGCAGAGTATCGATATCCCGCGCGAGATGCGCCGCATAGACGAGTTTACGGAGAAGCTCAAACAGAAACTCGAATTTTAGGCGATGGAGGAGTTGATCCGTACGTTGCGCGAGGGCGGTTATTCGTGCGTCATACGCAACGGCAGCGTGCAGCGTGTATTCACACGTCGCGGTGTGGCTGACCTGTACGACCTGTTGATGAACGATGCGTCGTTCCTGCACGGGGCGTGGATCGCTGACAAGGTAGTGGGAAAGGCGGCTGTGTCGCTTATGATCTTGGGCGGCGTCGAACGGCTCCATACAGGGGTGATAAGCACTCCGGCGCTGGAGCTTGCGGCAGGTTCGAGCCTGAAGATCGACTTCGACGAACAGGTGCCGCACATTATCAACCGCGCGCATGACGGCTGGTGCCCTTTGGAGCGGTTGTGTTACGATGCCGCGACGGCCGAAGAGTGTCTCGAACGCATAAAGGGTTTTATGGCCCGTATGCGTGAGAGTGCCATGAAATCTTGAGGGTCGGATATATCGGCTGCTGCCGATGAATGATTGATGTAAAACATGAAAACAAAACGATAGAGATTATGCAGACTACAAGCGTTAAACTTTATTCTTTGAATTATCGTCAGGCTGTCACCTACGGTGCGGCGCTGCTATTCGTGGCTGGAAATATCGCCATGCCCCAGTTGTGCCATCTCGTGCCGCAGGGAGGTTTGATCCTGCTGCCCATATATTTCTTCACGCTTATCGGAGCTTATAAATACGGATGGCGTGTGGGTCTTCTGACGGCCGTGCTGTCGCCTCTGGCCAACAACCTGCTCTTCGGCATGCCGCCCGTACCCATGTTGGCTCCCATATTGGTGAAGTCGGTGCTGCTGGCTCTGGCCGCAGGATATGCCGCCGCGCATTTCCGCCGTGTGTCGCTCTCGATCATGGCCGGTGTGGTGATCTTCTACCAGATCGTCGGCTCGATGGTTGAGTGGGGTATGACGGGCAGCGTGATGGCCGCATTGCGGGATTTCCGTCTCGGTATCCCGGGTATGGCATTGCAGATCGTGGGCGGATATCTCTTCATAAAATATCTGCTGCGCAAGTAACGGTAATACCTTCAATACAAAAATCGGCGGTCATTATTGACCGCCGATTTTGTTTTATGGTTGTAATGTCGTGGTGACTTAGAGAATGCGTATTGGCGAATTTACGGTCGAGGCATATCCCGTACCGTCGAGCACGTAGACATAGACGCGGTAGTTGCCCGGCTCGGTGATGGTGAACTCGGCCTGCGGGGTGTCGGTGGTGATTACTTCGCCGTAACGCTCGGGACGCGGCTCATACGAGCCTCCGAATCCGAGTACGGTGGCCTCGTGCAGAATCTCCCACACATATTGCATGGTATCGCCGTCGCGGTCCTGTGCCGATATCTGTACCTTGAACGGCGTGCCGCTCGTTGTCTCGGGACTCTCTACAGGCATCTTGCCGTCAATGACTATACCCGTAACTACGGGAGCATGCTGCTGCGGCTCCTTTCCGGTCCATACGCGCTGCATGGCCTCCACCGAGGGCGTCTTTTCACCCTTGAGCGGCAATCCCTCGACGTTATCCTCGACAAACATGCTGAACCATGTTGGTGTACGCTCCTCCTTCTGTCCCCAGAGGAATACGAATGAACCCAGACAACGTGGATCGTCGAGTACGGCCTCATTGTAGCGGGCTTCATATATCTTGCGTTTCTCCTCTCCCGTCTGTTCTATCGGCGCGTCCCACGATGTCTTGTGTGTCTCCCACCATCCTGTGGGGCCCCATTCGGTGATGATGTAGGGACCGTCGTAGTCCGAGGCAAGTACCATCGGGCGCACCTCGTTTATGGGACCGTAGCTGTTTATGCCGACCAAGTCGAGCGAAGGGGCATATCGGGCTATCGAGTCGAGTGCTTCACGGTTGTGTGATATTACGGTAGCCGTGAGGTGGCGTTTGTCAACTGATTTTATGATCTTCGACAGCTCGTTTATGAAGCGCCATACCTCGCGGTTGTTGTTGCCGCTGAGTTCCACTTCGTTGCCAATGCCCCAGATGAGAAGGTTGGGATCGTCCTTGAATCGTTCGGCAGCCTCGCGGCAGAAGGTACGCATCTGCTGCTTGAACTCCTCGTCGGAATACTTCTCGGCCTCCTTCGGAAGCCATATACCCTGCATTACGTAGAGACCGTGTTGTGCTGCCATGGCCGTTGTTGCGGCAATCTCGTCGATGCTGCCGCCCCACGTACGGCAGGCATTGGCTCCGTTTGCAACGGCTATGTCGGGACGGTTGGTACCGCCTATTCCCTTGATGAATACCGGATTGCCGTCAACCGTAAGTTGATATCCTTCCTTTGTTGAAGAGATATGCGCACCTTGGTTTGGGGCGCACGCCGCCAGCGTTGAACAGATGACGGCGAAGATAATTGTGCGAACAGTTATTTTCATCTGTGTTAGAGTTTTTGCGTAGCACAAAGATAAGAAAAGGAGCCAGCAATGGCAAATGAAAGTCTGCGGTTCGCAAATTTTACCGTGCCGCCTGCTGTCGGATCCGGGAGGGGAGGGGCCGTTATTCCGGGAAACCTGCACGATATGTGACAAATATTTTGTAAACTGTTGGATTTTGATTACTTTTGTTTACTTGATAGGGTGATCGTAATTACAATCTAAAATAAAAACTTCCTACTGATGAAAAAACTGTTAACCTGTGCAACCCCCATTCGGCGCATTGCGGCGATGTTGTCATGTATGGTCTGCATGATGGCGTTGCAGCCTTCGCATGCCCAGACGTCGGAGGTCTCGGCCGTGAAGATCAACCCTACGACGGTAGAGGTGGCCTTGGGTGACGAGCGTATGACTCTTGACTTCTACGGCGACAACATATTCCGTCTGTTTCAGGACAATACGGGCGGAGTAATCCGCGATCCCGAGGCTCGGCCCGAGGCCCGTATCCTTGTGGAGAATCCGCGCCGCAAGGTGTCGGCTCTCGATGTTGAGGATAAGGCCGATGCCGTTGTTGTCTCCACGCCCTGCATCGAGGTGGCAGTAGACAAGGCGACGCGTCTGATGCGTGTTACCGACCGCGAGAGCGGCCGCACGGTGGTCGAGCAGGTTTCACCCGTAGAGTTCGGCGACGGCCGCGTGACGGTCGTATTGGGCGAGGAGCCGCAGGAGTATTTCTACGGCGGCGGCGTGCAGAACGGCCGTTTCTCGCACAAGGGCAAGATTATCGCTATCGAGAACCAGAACAGTTGGACTGACGGCGGTGTGGCTTCGCCGGCGCCGTTCTATTGGTCGACGAAGGGTTATGGTGTCATGTGGTACACCTTCCGCAAGGGGGCCTATGATTTCGGGGCCACGGAGACGGGACGTGTATCGTTGTCGCACGATACGGATTATCTCGATCTCTTCATTATGGTGGATCCGACGCCCGTGGCGCTTTTGAACGACTATTACCAGCTTACGGGCAATCCCGTGCTGTTGCCCAAGTTCGGTTTCTATCAGGGGCATCTGAATGCGTATAACCGGGACTATTGGACCGAGGATGAGAAGGGTATACTCTTCGAGGACGGCAAGCGTTACAAGGAGAGCCAGCGCGACAACGGCGGCGTGAAGGAGTCGCTCAACGGCGAGAAGGACAACTATCAGTTCTCGGCGCGTGCGGTGATCGACCGTTATGCGGCTTACGACATGCCTCTCGGATGGTTGCTTCCCAACGACGGTTACGGTGCGGGATACGGACAGGAGGAGACCCTCGACGGCAATATCCGCAACTTGAAGTCTCTGGGCGATTATGCCCGCGGGAAGGGTGTCGAGATCGGTCTCTGGACGCAGTCGGACCTGCATCCGAAACCCGAGGTGAGCGCCCTGTTGCAGCGCGACATCGTCAAGGAGGTGCGTGATGCGGGTGTACGTGTGCTTAAGACCGACGTGGCATGGGTCGGTGCCGGATATTCGTTTGGATTGAACGGCATAGCCGACGTTGCGCAGATCATGCCGTACTATGGCGGTGATGCCCGTCCCTTCATCATCTCGCTCGACGGGTGGGCCGGCACGCAGCGTTATGCCGGTGTGTGGACAGGAGACCAGACGGGCGGCGAGTGGGAGTACATACGTTTCCACATCCCGACATATATCGGTTCGGGTCTTTCCGGCCAGCCCAACATCACTTCCGACATGGATGGCATCTTCGGAGGCCGCAACCTTGCGGTCAATACGCGAGACTTCCAGTGGAAGACCTTCTCGCCGATGGAGCTTAACATGGACGGGTGGGGCTCGAACGAAAAGTATCCCCATGCTCTGGGCGAGCCTGCCACCTCGATCAATCGCTGGTATCTGAAACTCAAGTCTGAGATCATGCCCTATGCCTATTCGATAGCCCATGAGGCTGTGGACGGCATGCCGATGATTCGGGCCATGATGCTCGAGTGGCCTAACGTCTATACGCTCGGTACGGCTACGCGTTACCAATACATGTATGGCCCGTGGTTCCTCGTGGCGCCCGTATATCAACAGACGGCGGCCGACGACGAGGGTAATGATATCCGCGACGGCATCTACCTGCCCGAAGGCGAGTGGATCGACTACTTCTCGGGTGAAATGTACGAGGGCGGTCGCGTAATAAACAACTACGAGGCACCATTGTGGAAGCTGCCCCTGTTTGTGCGCAACGGTGCGGTGATACCAATGACCAATCCCAACAACAACGTCTCGCAGATCGACCGTACGCTGCGCATATACGAGATATATCCTTCGGGGCACACCTCGTTTACTGAGTATGACGACGACGGCACTACGGAGGCATACCGCCGCGGCGAGTTTGCCACGACGAGCATCGAGTCCGAGGCTGTGGGTGATCGTGTTACGGTGACGATACATCCTTCGGATGGCGACTTCGCCGGATTCGAGCGCATGAAGCGCACCGAGCTGCGCATAAACGTCACGGCCGAACCCGACGGCGTGAAGGCATACGTTGACGGCCGCCGCGTGAAACTTCGGAAGGCAGCCTCTGTTGAGGAGTTTGCCGCTGCAGATAATGCGTGGTATTACGAGCCTGCTCCGGATATGAACCGCTTCGCTACGGCGGGCAGCGAGTTTGCCGATGTGAAGGTGGTGAAGAACCCCGTGCTGCATGTCAGGCTGGCGGCTGCGGATGTGACGTCATCCGAGCAGCGGGTTGTGGTTGACGGTTTCGTGTTCGCGCCGGAGGATCGCATGCTTACGCGGCACGGCGCACTGCAGACGCCTGCCCTTACGACTCCCGACGATAATATCGAGGCTTATGCCGTAACGCCCGTATGGACGGCCGTCGACAATGCCGACTATTACGAGATCGAGTTTGACAGCATGCTTTATTCTACGGTGCGCTCTACCGAGCTTCTCTTTGTCGACCTTGAGGCCGAGACCGATTATACGTTCCGCGTGCGCGCCGTGAATGCCGACGGTGTCTCGGATTGGGGCGAGCAGACGCTTCGCACGAAGGCCAACCCTCTGGAGTTCGCCATCACGGGCATTACTGGAACTTCTTCGGCTGCGGCGCAGGGCGGTGCGGGTATAAACCGGCTCTTCGATTTCGTAGAGGCGGGCGACGTATGGCATACGCTCTACAATACCAAGGCCGTGCCCTTCGAGTTGACGATCGACCTGCATACGGTCAACACGCTCGACCGCTTCGATTACCTGCCGCGTATGGATTCGGGCAACGGTACCATTCTGGAGGGAAGCGTAGCATACAGTATGGACCGCAACACGTGGACCGAGGCCGGCGGCTTCTCGTGGAAGCGCGATGCCGAAACCAAATCCTTCACATTTGACGGACATCCTGCGGCACGTTACGTCCGTATCCGTGTAACGAAGGCCGTAGGTGATTACGGCTCGGGGCGTGAGATATATGTGTTCCGTGTTCCGGGATCGGAGAGCTATATTCAGGGCGACGTGAACAACGACGGCAAGGTGGATGGCAACGACCTTACGTCGTATATGAACTATACGGGTCTGCGTCTGGGTGATTCGGACTTCGAGGGTTACATAAGCCGCGGCGATATCGACGGTAATAATCTGATTGACGCCTACGACATATCGGTTGCGGCGACACAGCTCGATGGCGGTGTGCAGCCTTCGGACGAGGAGCACGTTGCGGGAGAGGTTACACTTTCGGCCAATGGCAGGAGTTTCAAGGCCGGAGACGAGGTCGAGGTCCGCGTGAGCGGCCGTGGCATGAAGGCGGTCAATGCGTTGAGCTTCGCTCTGCCTTACGACCAGCAGTCGTACGACTTCGTGGGTATCGAGACCGTAGCGGTTAAGGGCATGGAGAACCTTACAAACGACCGTCTGCATACGGACGGGGAGAAGGTCCTGTATCCCACATTCGTGAACGTGGGCGACAAGCCAGCTGTCGAGGGTGATGTCGAATTGTTCGTAATACGCCTCAAGGCCAAGGGTGACGTGCAGTTCGATCTGAAGGCACGAAACGGTGTGTTGGTTGACAAGAACCTGAATCGGGTTACATTCTGATAGCTGATCCGAGATTATGGAATCTCCCGACGACTTGACTCGTCGGGAGGTTTTTTGTTACAGTATGCCGAATATGATGTCCGTCATGCGGGCCGAATGAAATAAAGGCGGCGGGACATTACATGTTTCCTGCCGCCGCAGTATGCAGTTCCGAATATGTGCGTCAGTCGTTGGGGTACGCCGCGATGAAGACATTGCGGCGGCGCAACTGCTCCTGCACGTCATGCAGGGCGTCGAGCGATGCGCGTCCCACAACATATTTGTAACTATCTGACGAATATTTCTCGCTTATCGATTCGAACGGGATGAGGGCCAGATCACTATCGTTCGCATATCGGTAGTAGACACGGAAGTAGTGGTCGTTTGTGAACTCCGGCAGCTGCGAGTCGTTGCGTTTCTTGTATTCGTACTTGTAGTCATAGAGGCATGCGGTGATGTCGCTCAGCACGGCCGAACCTGTGGGATAGCCGCCGGCGCCGCGGCCGAACATGAACTGCTTGTCGTAGAAGAGGCCCTTGATAACCACACCGTTGAACTCGTCCTCGACACTGTATATGTATTTGTTGCGCGAGATGAGCTGCGGCATTACGCACATGATGAGGCGGTTGCCGACGATCTTCTCGACGTGGGCCACCAGCTTGAAACGTCGCTCCTTCTCGTTGGCGAAGCGTATGTCGTCGTCGTTCATGTTCGAGATGCCGTATGTAAAGATCTTCTCGGGTGCAACGTATAGTCCGAAGGCGTGTACGGTGATGATGATTAGCTTGAAAAGCGAGTCCCAGCCGTCGATGTCGAGCGTGGGGTTGCTCTCGGCAAAGCCGAGATCCTGTGCCAGCTTGAGGGCATCGGCATAGGACATCTTCTCGTTGAAGATCTTCGAGAGGATGAAGTTCGACGAACCGTTCAGGATACCCTTCACCGAGGTGAGCAGGTCGTTGTCGTAATACTCCTCGAGGTTGCGTATGACGGGGATGCTGCCGCAGGCCGAGGCGTCGTATAACAGCGCCACGTTGTATTGCGACTGCAGTGCTATGAGTTCCTCGATGTGGTATGCGAGCATCTTCTTGTTGCCCGAGACGACGGGCAGACGCGATTGCAGGGCGCGCTTGACGATGGTGTAGGCGGCCTCGGCGTCGTCGATGAGTTCGACGATGAAGTTTATATCCGGGTCGTTGAATATGTCGTCGGCCTTGTCCGTGAAGTCGGCCTCGACGGCGCGAGGCTTGCTGATGTCGCGTACGCAGATGCGTTTTATCTCGACGTTTTTGGTGCCTATGCGCTGCAAAACGTCATAGAGACCGCGGCCCACGGTTCCGAAACCGAAGAGTCCGATGTTGAGTTTTTTACCGTTCATGGTGTAGTCTGTTTTCCTATTTGCGGTTCATGAATTTCGTTATGATGTCGTTGAGCTTCTGGTGCTCGACCAGAAATCCGTCGTGCCCGAAGTCCGAGTCTATTATGTGGTACTCGACATCGGGTATGTTTTGCACGAGAATATCGTGGTCCGATGGCGGGAAGAGTATGTCGGAGCTGATGGCCACTACGAGCGAGCAGGCACGTATGCCCTTCAGCACATCCTCCGTATGGCCGCGCCCGCGTCCCAGATTGTGTGAATCGACCGCCTGCGAGAGACGGTAGTAGGAGTAGGCGTTGAATCTGCGGCGGAGTTTTTCGCCCTGATATCGCTGATAAGAGAGCACGCGGCGGTCGAACGACGCCTCGTCCGGGTTGGCATCCTCCTGAGTCTTGTCGTAGGCCTTGCCGCCGCGGTAGCTTATGAGGGCTATGCTGCGTGCTACGGCCATGCCGTCAAGACCCGCTTCCGGCGACCTCTGTCCGAATGTCGGGTCGCACTCGATGGCCATGCGCTGCGACTCGTTGAAGGCCGAGGCCCACGGTTTGGTTCGCGGCGTAGTGGCTATGAAGGCGGCACGGCGGGCAAAGTCGGGCTGCATGACGCACCACTCGAGACATTGGAAGCCGCCGATCGAACTGCCGATGAGCAACTCGACGTGTTCTAAGCCGAGGTGCTCGGCCAACAGCATGTGGCAGCGCACCATGTCGCGCACGGTTATCTTCGGAAAATCGCCGTACCACGGTTCGCCAGTAGCCGGATTTATGCTCAGCGGGCCAGTGGTGCCGTAGTGCGAGCCGAGGAAATTGGCGCAGACGGTAAAGTAACGGTCCGGATCAAGGAACTTGCCGCGCTCGACCGTATGCGGCCACCAGTCGGCCACGTCGGAGTTGGCCGTCAGGGCGTGGCATACCCATATCACATTGCTGCGCGTAGAGTTCATCTCTCCGTAGGTGTCGTATGCGATGGTCACCGACGGCAGCGTCTCTCCGCTCTCGAGCGTGAATGGGCGGTCGTATGTGTAGTAACGCGTCATGGCTATCGAGCCTTAGCGAATGCCTGTTCGAAATCGTCGATTATGTCGTCGACATTCTCCAGCCCGAGCGATATGCGCAGCAGCGTCGGGGTGATGCCTGCAGCCTTGAGGTCGGCCTCGCTCAGCTGTTTGTGGGTTGTCGATGCGGGGTGTGTCACTACCGTGATCGAATCGCCGATCATGGTCATGTTGGCTGCCAGCTTGAGCGCCTCGACAAAACGTACGGTCGAGTCGAGCGAACCCTTGAGTTCGATTGTGAAGATGCTCGAGGCTCCGTAACGGTAGTATTTCCGTGCGTTGGCGTAGCTCGGGTGCGACTCGAATCCGATGTAGCTTACGCGCTCGACCTGCGGGTGGCGGCTGCAGTATTCGGCCAGTTTGCGGGCCGACTCGACCTGATGTTTCACACGCAGCGAGAGTGTCTCCAGACCTATGAGCATGAGGTAGGCATCGAATGGCGAGGGGCAGCAGCCGAAGTCGCGCAGACCGTCCACGCGGCACTTGACGATGAAGGCCGCATTGCCGAATGTCTTGTACATGTTCAGGCCGTGATAACCTTCCGAGGGACCGTCTATCTGGGGGAACTTGCCGTTGCCCCAGTTGTAGTTGCCGCCGTCGACTATGATGCCGCCCATGGCGGTGCCGTGGCCGTTGATCCACTTGGTGGCCGAGTCGACGACTATATTGGCGCCCCAGTCGAAGGGGTTGCAGAGGAAGCCTGCGGCTCCGAATGTGTTGTCGATGACCAAAGGCACGTCACGGCGTTTGGCCAGAGCGCCGAGAGCCTCAAGGTCGGGCACGTCACACGTGGGGTTGCCCATGCTCTCGGCATATATCATTTTGGTGCGGTCGTCTATCAGGGCTTCGAACGCTTCGGGTGACTCGTTCGGGGCGATGCGGCAGTCGATGCCCAGCTTGCGCAGCGATATGCGGAACTGGTTGTAGGTGCCGCCGTAGAGGAAAGGCGAGGCGACGATGTTGTCACCCTCCTCGGCCAGAGCCGTTACTGTGATGAGTATGGCCGACATTCCCGACGATACGCCGAGTGCCCCGACGGCACCGTATAGTGCCGCCACACGCTCCTCGTATGCCGAGGTTGTGGGGTTCTGGAGTCGGGTGTAGATGTTGCCGCCCTCGCTCAGCTCGAAAAGGCGTGCCGCGTGGTCGCAGCTCTTGAAGTGATATGCGGCCGTGGGGTAGATGGCTATGCCGCGCGAACCGGTCTGGTCGACATGATAGCCTCCGTGTATCTGGAGGGTCTCGAAACGAAGTTTGTTATCGGACATAATATATCGATATGAAATTTGACGTGAAAAAATATGTTTTGCTGATTTGTTGCATGTCACCAACATGCGGCGGTGCGTAGCCGCCCGTACGGGATAGAGTGCCTAACGGCACATTCGCATTGAACGCCGTGACATGCGGCGCATACCGAATATGAAAGACGAGATATTTTCGAGGTGTTCGGTCATGTGCAATGCTTTATCGTTTCGCAAATATAACTATTTTTTTTAATAAAGCGAAACTTCACGTCGGAATTTCCACTCCGCGCACTTCGAAGGCGTCTCTATGGTGATATCCACGGAGACATCTTCACAGCCTTGGAATTATTCCGTCAGGCGTACAGGTATGCACATTATTAATGTCCTGCAGCTTCTCTGTGGCATAGATAGTCGCAGCATGTCTCGCCCTCAGTTTCGATCTCGATGGTGGTGTGGTCGATGCCTACCTCCGACAGGGCGTGTTTTATGCCGTACTTGACGCGTGCCGCGTCGGCTTGGGCGCTGATGACGACGTGTACGGTTACGGCATTCTCCGTTGTGCTGAGCGCCCACACGTGCAGGTGGTGCATGGCCTTGACGCCGTCGACCGTGGTGATGGCCTTTCGCACCTGCCCGATATCTATGTCATCGGGTACGCCGTCGAGAGTCAGGCGCACGCTTGCGCGCAGCAGCCCCCATGTCGAGACAAATATAACGGCAGCAACCGTAATGGCTATCAGCGGGTCTATGACGTACCATCCCGTACGGGATATTATTACGCCCGATATCAGTACTCCTACCGACACGAGCGTATCGGCAACCATGTGCAGATATGCGCCCTTTATATTGAGATCCTCCTTGCTGTCCTTCATGAATAGCCATGCGGTGAAGGCGTTGACTATGATTCCGATGCCTGCGACCCACGCTACGACGCCGCCGTTGACGGGCTGCGGGTGGAGCAGACGCTGGATACTCTCCCATACGATAGCCCCTATGGCGGCTATGAGTATGCAGGCGTTTATGAGCGACACGAGGATCGTGCTCTTGCGGTATCCGTATGTATATTTGTCATTCATGGCCGCCTGTGATAGCTTCACGGCCAGCAATGCCAGCAGCAGCGACACTACGTCGCTCAGGTTGTGTCCGGCGTCGGAGATCAGACCCATGGATCTCTGCCACAGCCCCGCTCCGAGCTCTATGGCGACGAATATGAGGTTTAGTGCTATGCCCCAAACCAATGCTCTCGTCACGTGCGTCGGGTCGACGTGGTGATGGTGGTGTGCTGGTGTCGAATTGTGAAAGTGTGCCATAATATCGTGCGCGTGCGGCCTTGCGGTGTCGGCGCTTCTGTTCTGTTGAGTGCAAATATAGCGCATGCCGTTTGCAACTCTGTTGCAAACATGCAAGGCCCGATATCCGACCGTCACGTCAGAGCGTCATGTCGTTCTGGTCGACGAGATTGTTCAGCAGCGCGTAGACCGTAAGTCCCGCCACGGACTTTATGCCCGTCTTGTGGGTTATGTTCTTGCGGTGGGACATGACCGTGTGTATCGATATGTTCAGCCGGTCGGCGATCTCCTTGTTCGAGAGTCCTTTGGCTACGAGTATCAATACGTCGCGCTCACGCTCCGACAGATCGTGGCTGTCGGAGTAGGGGTTGGTCTGATTCTGTTCAATGGCGGCGTGCAGTTTGCGCACGATCTGCATCTGCGAGTCGAATATGTTGATTATGGCGTCGAACTGACGCATCAGCTCATCGTCGCATACGGTTGTGGCTATCGCCGCTATTGCCGTATGCTGCATCTCGGGATATGCCGACCGGATGTTTTGCGACAAAGCGCCTGCAATTTGAGAATTTATGATCATAATGTCGGGTTCCACGACGCCGAAGCGTTCGGCGAGCCTGCGCAGATCTGTGTCGCTGAAGACAACCTCGAAATCGTTGTCGCCGCGCAGCAGCGCACGCAGCCCTTCGGTGATTACGGCCGACTGTTCTATTATGGCAAGACGATACCGTTTCATGACTCGGCCGCCTCCTCGGCATTGGTTGCGACGGGTGCCAGAAGTGTCGACTCGAGCCGCGTGTGCTTGCCCAGATCCTCCTTCATGCGGAAGATGTCGAACAGCAGTTCGCACCGCTGCTGCGTGGGGCAGCTCTCGGGCAGGTATTTTATCACGACGCTCTTCATGTCGTCGATCTTGTCGCAGATGTCGGTGTGGTTGGCCATGAAACTGCGCATGTGCATCGTGCCGTCGGCACGGCCTGCGGCCAATGCCTCGACGTATGGGAATATGGTAGTCTCCTCATAGGCAAGATGGGCCTCCACCTCGGCGATATAGTTTTCGTAGAAGCGGCGCAGGATGTCGCTCTGGCGCTTTTCGCACGCGGCGAGCACACGCTGCATGCTTTGCGTTATGCGCGGGATCATGTGGTCGAGGTAGTAGCGGTGCGACGCCCGCAGAAACCGTATCAGATGGAGCATGTCGCCGATGTTGAGCCCCTCGATGTCGGGTGTATAATCCTCGTCGGAATATACGCGGCATATCATCAGGAACAGCGTCGGTGACATGTCGTATCGGCGGCACATCTGCTCGACCGAGATGTCGCCGAACGGGAGTGTGATGTCGAGCCGCATAATGATCGACAGCAGGCGGTAGTCGGCGTCTATTAGCTCGATGATCTTCATCTGCTCGGAGAGTATCGCCTTGTTGTTATTGTCTGTGATGTAGCTTTTCATCTTCCTTATTTGTGTGTATTACTGCCGCCGAACATTCGGCGTTCCCCGTTTTGCCGTATTGCGGATTATAGCCCGATCAGCATGCCTATGTGGTATGCGATCCATGCTATGATCCATGCCACGACTGTGTTGTAGACTATCGAGAATGCGGCCCACTTCCATCCTCCGGCCTCCTGTGCTATGGCCGCGACGGTGGCTATGCAGGGGAAGTAGAGCAATATGAATACCATCATTGCAAGAGCCGCGGCGCGACTGTAGTTGCCCGAGGCGAGAAGTCTCTGTGAGAGTGACGATGTGTCCTCTCCCTCGTCATCCGCGGCATAGAGAACGCCGAGTGTCGAGACGACGATCTCCTTGGCGGCGGCACCCGAGAGCATGGCGACGCTGGCGCGCCAGTCAAGCCCGAGCGGCTGCATGGCCGGCTCGCAGAATTTGCCTATGCGTCCGAGATATGATTGTTCGGATTGTGTCGATGCTTCCGCGGCGGTGTCGGGCATCGCGGCAACGTTCTCGGTGACGGTCGTTTGCGGCATCTGTGCCGTGGCATCCGCTCCGCCACGCGGATAGTAGCTCAGGAACCAGATGATGACCGTAGCTACGAGGATCAGTCCTCCCATCTTCTTGAGGTACTGCTCGCTGCGCTCCCACATGTGACGCATCGTTGCGTTGAGTGTCGGGACGCGGTATGGCGGCAGCTCCATGACGAATGGCGTTTCATCGGGCCCGAACATGAAACGGCGCAACAGACGGGCCGTGATGACGGCGACGATACATCCGAGCATGTATATCAGGAAGAGCATTGCTCCGGCATGCTCGGGGAAGAATGTACCCGTTAGAAGTATGAACACCGGAAGTCGTGCGCTGCATGACATGAACGGGTTTATCAGTATGGTTATCAGTCGGCTGCTGCGGCTCTCGATCGTGCGTGAAGCCATGATTGCCGGTACGTTGCAGCCAAAGCCCATAACGAGCGGAATAAACGATTTCCCGTGCAGACCAACCAGATGCATCAACTTGTCCATGATGAAGGCCGCGCGGGCCATATATCCCGAGTCCTCCATCAGTGATATGAACATGTAGAGTATAAGTATGTTTGGCAGGAATACGGCTACGGCGCCAACGCCGCCGATGATGCCGTCGACGATAAGGTCACGCAGCGCCCCGTCACCGAGGATGCTGCCCACGCTCTGGCCGAGCCATGCGAAGCCTGCCTCAAGCCATGCTTGAGGATATGCACCCAAAGTAAATGTACACCAGAACATAAGAAATATCACGAACAGGAAGAGCGGGAATCCTGCGTATTTGTTGGTGACGATACGGTCGATGAACGACGTACGGCGGTTGGGGCCTTTGTCGCTAGGGGTGAAGGTCTCGGCCAGAGCGCCCTCGATGAATCCGTATTTCTCGTTTGTGATTGCGCTCTCGACATCCTCGTTCAGGGCCGATACGATACGTTCGGCTCCGCGCGCGGCCTGCGCCTTCCAGTCGGGATAGTGCTCCGAGTGAGAGAGCATGTCGGTGATTTCGCTGTCGCCCTCGAGCATCTTTATGGCGAGGTAGCGCGGCGGAAAATATTTGGGAAGCTCTTCGGTGTGCAGTTTCATCATCTTCGACAGGGCCGTGATCTCGGCCTCGACCGAGGGCGAGTAGTTGATATGCACGTGGCGCACCTTGGGATTCTGATTCTCAAATGTAAGTATAACCTCGTCGAGCAGATGGTCCAGACCCTTGTGCTCACGCGCCACAACGGGGACCATCGGTATGCCGATCATGCGGCCCAGACAGTCGTAGTCGAGCCGTGCCCCCTCCTGCTCCAGCTCGTCGTACATGTTCAGCGCTATGACGACGCGCGGGTTTACATCCATTAGTTCGGTAGTGAGGTAGAGGTTGCGTTCGAGATTCGACGCCGCCACAACGTTTATGACCACGTCGGGCAGCTTCTCCACCAGATGGCACCGTACGTAGATCTCTTCGGGCGTATATGCCGACAGGGCGTATGTGCCCGGCAGGTCGGTGATGTTGATGTGGTAGTCCTTGTATTTGAACGATCCGCTCTTGGCGTCTACCGTCACGCCGCTGTAGTTGCCCACGTGCTCGCGGCGTCCCGACAGGGCGTTGAAAAGTGATGTCTTGCCGCTGTTGGGGTTCCCGACCAGCGCAATGTTTATCTCGCGGATCTTGGCGTCGATGACCTTCTCGTAGTCGAAGTCGTTGTCCGATGTCGAGTGTTTGCCCCACTCGGCCGATAGCTTCTGCGCCTCCTGCTGTGTGATGACCTCGACCATGGCCGCCTCGCTGCGGCGCAGCGACACCTCGTAACCCATGATGCTGTATTTGATGGGGTCGCGCAGCGGGGCGTTGAGTATCGCCGTCACCTTCTGACCGCGGACGAATCCCATCTCGAGAATCCTGCGTCGGAATCCGCCGTGCCCCAATACTCGGATGACTACGGCCGACTCGTCGGTCTTCAAATCTGATAGAAACATATTTCGTTACATTTATCTTTTCGTCTTTGTTGCACTCCGCAATGCCCGCGACGACGTGCGTCGCATCCGTCACCATTGCTGGCGGTGTACAACCTTGCCGGCCGTCGTTACCGTCACCTCGCATCCCTGAAGATCGACCGTCGTGTCGGTATCGATACGGACGGTGGCCTTCCCGTATGGTTCGATAGGCGGAATCGAAGCCGTAAAGTGCCGTCCGTCGGCTGTAGTGATGGTGAGCGTCGACTCTTTCGATGCCGAGAGTCCGAAGTTCTCCATGTCGGTAGTGATACAGCCCCCTTCGGCATCGTACGTCGGGCGGAGGCTCGACAGTATGGCCGGGCGGTAATTGACGTATGGCAGTGAGGCGTATCCGAAGATGATCTCTCCCTTGCGGTTGCGCCCCAAAAGTTTGGGTGCGAACTCCGTGGGGTCGATACCGCTGTCGCGGGCGTCGAACGTCACCACGATGTCGTTGCCTTGCTTTCTCATTCCTGTTGCCTTGGCGCCGCCGCCGAAATTGACCTCGGTGTAAGAGCCGAGTCTCAGCGACCCGATATCGAGGTCTCGTGCCGGTTTGAATTCCTTCTCGCCCTTGATGAGCAGCTCGATCGTTTCGGTATGCTGATCTATCGGCTCGCGGTTCAACACCTCGATGAGCAGCCCCTTGTTCATGGGCAGGCATATATTCTTCGAGCTGTGACGGTCGTTGGGCAGGTCGTTCCATTTGATGGTGTCGATGACCGCGAAGTTTATCTGCTCGACACGCCCCTTGCCATCCTGAAATATCTTCGGGCGCTCATACTTGAACCATTGCTCGACATAACCGTCCTTGTGTGCTGAAACTCCGGGTACATACGCCTCGCCCTGCTCGGTGACCCAATGCACTCCGTCTATCGAACGCTGATAGTAGGCTATGCGTCCGAGCCAGTCGTTCACGATGAGGTGGTATTGCAGCGAGTCACGCCACACGACGGGGTCTTCAAACTCTCCGTCGACGGGCGGATATATTCTCTTTTCGGTGATCTGACGGTAGGGTTTCAGGCCGTCGCGGCTGATCCATACGCCTCCGCCTCGGCACACCATCAGACGCGAGCCGTCGTCGCGGCGTGCGAATGTGAGGTTGCTCAACCCCTCGATCACGGGGCGGTCGCGCCGGTCGAACTCGAACTGCGAGTATTGCCACGGGCCGTCGAAGGAGTCGGCTATATAGTATCCGCCGATGACATATATGACGATACGGCCGTCGTCGAGACGGTATGCTTCTGGGTTGTGCCCCTTGCCTATGGTTTCGCGTATGGTGTAGGGACCGTGCAGACGCTTCGCGACGGCGTGATACACCGTCGAGTTGGGCCAGAACATGTGCCCCTGCGGAGAGTCCTCCGGCCAGCCGCATACGTACATGTGGTAGAGCCCGTCGTCGCCCTTAAGGATGTTTCCGCCCCAGAATGACGTGTCGGGCATCTCTATGCCGTTGTCGACAAAGCGTTCGGCGACCTCGGCCGTGCCCCACGTGTGCTTGGCCTTGCGGCCGTCGGGCATGGGCAGGATGCGGTCCATGAAACGTCCTCCCTTCACGAGCCGTTCCCACTGCTGCGGACGCGGTCGGTCGACGGCCTGCGCCGAGGCTTTGTCTGTGGCAAGGATAGTTGAGATAAGGGTTGTTATGACGGCTGCCGTGGCAAGATGTGTCCGCAAGCGGCGCAGCACCGCGTTGTGTCGGGCGGCAGCCCCTTTCGTGTTTATGGCACGCGGGGTGCCTGCAACGGATGTCGAAAGTCTCTTTTCCATCGAGTCGGGTCGTATTTTGGGTGCGGTTTCGTCCTCATCCCACATTGCAGAACAAACAGACGGTCGAAATGGCTGTCTTTTGTGCTGCATACAGGCACTTTGACGGGTGTCATGAGACAAAGTCGGGCCGTACGTTCGAATTTTTTGCAAAAATACTAATTTTTCGTTACATGGGACAATCATTACTAATAGTGAACGGTATCGGTGCGAATCCCTGTAATTGGCGATTGCGCGGCCGGGCTCAAAACTGGATCTTTGCAATGTGAAAACGAGAGATATTCGAAAGGAGACTCGTTGAGACATGTAAGAGAGTTTATTTTGTTTGTTTTATGAATAGTTTGTGAGCCGTCACCGCCGTGAGGCGTAGACGCGGGCCGCTGCCGCAGGGATGCGCCGGCGGCATTGTTCAAGTGAAGGCCCAAAGCCTGAAAACGGCCACAGCGCTCGGGAAGTGTGATAGCTCCCCATGCGCGGAAAAGTTCGTCGGGCGAGGGCTTGAGCGGACAGCAGAAGCGAAAAGCAGACGATTTTCGCCTGCCAGCCATAGAGTCAGAGAGTCGAGAGACGCTTTCTGCTGTACGATTGCAAAATGGAGAGTCGCAAGCTCTCCATTTTTATTGTGTCTTAGTCGCGGCGGAAAAGATCCGCAGAGTGGAATAGTGACAGGCTGTGGCGGTAGAAATAGTGGATTATTAGCGTTTTCGGGCCGTTTGGGTGCCGAGTGCCGGAGATGTGGGCGCAGATGGCTGTCAAGTGGATAATTTGTTGATATTTTTGTATGACGTTTCGTTCCTTTTATCGAAAAAATGGCGTACATTTGCATTCATGAATGCGAAGGGGAGACATACCGTTCTCGGGAACTGTTTTTCGTCGTGGGCCATTCATGCGGGGTGGGCCATTCATGCGGGCAACCGCCTGCGGCAGACGATAAATCTCGGGTGCGAAGTGTGTCGGCGGATGCAGCTATCGGCGGCGGTAAGGCCACATGGCGAATGTGTAACGTCGTGTTGTGCGGCCTTCGGTGCGGGTTGTTGCACGCAAAATGACCACCAGTGGAACATTTTAGGATAAATGTAGCCGTTGCATACTATGCAGCGGCTGCGTTTTTAACATTATTATACTGATAATATGAAGGTTGGAGTGATTATGGGGTCGACCAGCGACTGGGAAGTGATGTCGGCGGCGGCGGATATGCTCGACGAACTGGGTATCGAGTACGAAAAACGTGTGGTCAGTGCGCATCGCACGCCGCAGCTCATGTATGACTACGCCACCACGGCGCGTGAGCGCGGCATCGGTGTCATCATAGCGGGCGCTGGAGGTGCCGCACACCTGCCCGGCATGACGGCTGCCATGACCTCGCTGCCCGTAATCGGCGTGCCGGTCAAGTCGCGCGCACTGAACGGACTGGACTCTCTGCTCTCGATCGTGCAGATGCCGGCAGGCGTGCCCGTGGCTACGGTGGCCATAAACGGCGCCAAGAATGCCGCCCTTATCGCCGCCTCCATTCTGGCATTGCAGGACAGCGCTCTGGCCGAGCGGCTCGACTCGTTCCGCCGCCGTCAGACCGAGCAGGTTATGAAAGCCGAGTTGTAATGCGTACGATAGGAATCATAGGCGGAGGCCAGCTCGGGCTGATGATTGCCGAGCAGGCGCGTATGCTCGGGGCGCGGACCGTGTGCCTCGATCCTTCGCACGACGCTCCGGCCTTTGCCGTGTGTGACGACCACATAACGGCCAAGTTCGACGACTGTGAGGCTCTGGAGGAGTTGTGCCGCCGCAGCGACGTGGTGACGTACGAGTTCGAGAATGTCCCGGGATACCTTCTCGTGGACCTTGAGAGAGAATATAACATCAAGCAGGGCTTCCGTCCGCTGTTCGATTCGCAGGACCGTCTGCGCGAGAAGGATAATGCCCGCAGCCACGGACTCTCTTGTCCGCACTATCGCGACATCACGTCGGCGGATGATCTGCATAAGGCTGTTGAAGAGTTCGGCTATCCGTGCGTGCTGAAGACCCGCACGCTGGGATATGACGGATATGGACAGTGCCTGCTGCGTTCGGCCGAGGATCTGCCGTCGGCGGAGAAGATGCTCTCGGTGCCGTGTATTCTCGAGGAGTTCGTACGGTTCGACTACGAGGCAAGCATCATAATGGTGGGCGAGGGTGACAACATAGTGTCATTCCCCATAGGACGGAACATCCACAGCAAGGGTATTCTCGACCTGAGCATCGTGCCGGCTCCGGAGATGGGGGATGATGTACGACGCCGCATGGAGGAGCAGAGCGTGCGTTTCATGCGCGATTGCGGGTACCGCGGCATTCTGGCCATCGAATACTTCGTGCGCGGAGACGAGATCCTCTTTAACGAGATGGCTCCACGTCCCCACAACAGCGGCCACTATACGATCGAGGGCTGCACGACAAACCAGTTCCGCGAGTTGTGCCGCTATCTTCTGGACATGCCGTTGGAGCGTCCCGAGCTGAAGGCCCCGACGGTGATGAAAAACATCCTCGGACGGGATCTGGAGGAGGCTGAGAAGATCGCCGCGGAGGGACACCCGAACGTCTATGTCCACATCTACGGCAAGAGCGAATCGCGTCCGCGCCGCAAGATGGGGCATATAACCTACGTCGGAATGACACTCGAAGAGTTCGAGCGCGACTGGAGCGGCCGCTTCGCCCGTGATTAAATATGTCAAAGATATATAACAACAGATAGAACAACAGACCATTCGAATATGAAGAACTATCGTATTTTCGTCGAAAAGTATCCTCGGTTTCAGGTTGAGGCCGAGACTCTCCGCAAGGAGCTGAACAACAATCTGGGACTGCACATCGGGGCGTTGCGTCTGCTTAACGTCTACGATCTGTTCGGTTTCTCGGAGGAGTTGCTCGAACGGAGCCGTTATGCCGTCTTCGGCGAGATCGTCACCGACTGCGTGAGTGACGAATGCGATCTTGAGGGCAAACGTTATCTGGCCGTGGAGTATCTTCCCGGGCAGTTCGACCAGCGAGCAAGTTCGGCCGTTGCGTGCGTGCGCCTCATAGAGCCTACGGCCGACATACGCATCAAGAGCTCTAAGCTGCTGATATTCGACGACACGGTCTCGGACGAGGATATGGCCCGTATCGAGCACTACTATATCAACGCCGTGGAGTCGCGCCGCAAGGATCTGAGCGTGCTGACCGATATGGAGCATGCCGAGGTGAAGCCCGTGCCGGTGCTTACGGGACTTACGGCACTCAAGGACGGGGAGATGGAGGAGTATTGCAAGCGATATGGTCTGGCGATGAATGCCGACGATCTGCGTGAGGTTGTAAAATACTACAAGGCCGAGGGGCGCGACCCGTCGGAGACCGAGTTGCGTATTCTTGATACCTATTGGAGCGATCACTGCCGCCATACGACCTTTACGACTGAGATAACCAATATCACGATCGACGAGTCTTTCCTGAGCGATGAACTCGGTGAGTCGGTCGAGACATTGCACCGTATCCGCAAGGAGCTGGGCCGCGAAGGAAAGAGCCTGTGCCTGATGGAGCTGGCGACAATAGGCGCACGTTATCTGAAGAAGACGGGCGTGCTGGACAATATGGAGCAGAGCGAGGAAAACAACGCCTGCAGCATATTTGTCGATGTGGATGTGGACGGACACATGGAGAAGTGGCTGTTGCAGTTCAAGAACGAGACCCATAACCATCCTACAGAGATCGAACCCTTCGGAGGTGCGGCAACCTGTCTGGGCGGTGCGATCAGAGATCCTCTTTCCGGAAGAGGCTATGTTTACCAGGCAATGCGTGTGACAGGTGCGGCAGACCCTACGGTACCCGTTTCCGAGACCCTGAAGGGAAAGCTTTCCCAGAAGAGACTGGTAAGAGGCGCCGCAAGCGGATATTCTTCTTACGGAAACCAGATCGGACTGGCAACCGGTTATGTCAAAGAATTGTATCACCCGGATTATGTGGCAAAGCGTATGGAAATCGGCGCAGTTATGGGAGCAGCCCCCAGAAGCTGCGTGATCAGGGAAAATTCTGACCCTGGAGACATCATCATCCTTCTGGGCGGAAGGACAGGACGCGATGGCTGCGGCGGAGCAACAGGCTCCTCCAAGGTACATACCGAAAGCTCCATTGAAACCTGCGGAGCAGAAGTGCAGAAGGGAAATGCACCGACAGAACGGAAGATCCAGAGACTTTTCCGCAGAGGGGAAGTGAGCAGGATCATTAAAAAGTGTAATGATTTTGGAGCAGGGGGCGTTTCCGTTGCCATTGGTGAGCTGGCAGACGGCCTTACGGTAGATCTGGATAAGGTTCCCAAAAAGTATGCAGGACTTGACGGAACAGAACTTGCGATTTCTGAATCCCAGGAGAGAATGGCCGTGGTGGTGGAGGAGAAGGATGCG
>URBK01000015.1 GCA_900546065.1 uncultured Alistipes sp. | reverse complement strand
AACGAGACCCACAACCACCCCACCGAGATCGAGCCCTTCGGCGGTGCGGCCACCTGCATCGGCGGTGCCATCCGTGACCCGCTGTCCGGCCGCAGCTATGTCTATCAGGCCATGCGTGTGACCGGTGCGGGCGATATATACAAGAGTGTGGCGGAGACGCTCAAGGGCAAGCTGCCGCAACGTATCATCAGCACCAAGGCTGCAGCCGGATATTCGAGCTACGGCAACCAGATAGGTCTTGCCACGACGCACGTGCGCGAAATATACCATCCCGACTATGTGGCCAAGCGTCTGGAGGTGGGTGCCGTGGTCGGTGCCGTCAAGGCCGAGAACGTACGGCGCGAGTCTCCCGCTGCGGGTGATGTCATACTGCTGTTGGGCGGACGTACGGGCCGTGACGGTATAGGCGGTGCGACGGGATCGTCGAAGGAGCACAATGTCAAGTCGATCGAGGAGTGCAGCTCGGAGGTGCAGAAGGGAAATGCACCCGAGGAGCGCAAGTTGGAGCGTCTGTTCCGCCGTCCGGAGGTTACGCGCCTAATCAAGAAGTCGAACGACTTCGGTGCCGGCGGCGTCAGTGTCGCAATTGGCGAGTTGGCCCCCGGTCTGGACATATACCTCGACCGCGTGCCGGTGAAGTACAGCGGACTGAACGCCACGGAGCTGGCCATAAGCGAGTCGCAGGAGCGTATGGCGGTGGTCGTCGAGCGCGGCGACATGGAGCGTTTCATGGAGTACTGCCATTCGGAGAATGTCGAGGTTACGCATGTGGCCGACGTTACGGATACCAACCGCATGAAGATGTTCTACGGGGGTGAGAAAATCGTAGATCTCTCGCGCGAGTTTATCGACAGCGCCGGCGCCAAGCACTATACGACGGTGCGCGTGGCGGCCGTAGAGGATCGCGACCCGTTCCGCCGCGAGGTTGCGGGCGCGACGTTGCGCGAGCGCGTGGAGAACGACTTGCAGGATGACAACGTTGTATCGCAGCGCGGACTTATCGAGATGTTCGACTCGACGATCGGCGCTTCGACAGTGCTTATGCCCTTCGGCGGTGTGACGCAGAACACCGAGACTCAGGTGTCGGTGCAGAAGCTGCCCGTGGGTAACGCCGTGACCAATACGGCCAGCATCATGGCATTCGGATATAATCCATATATCACCTCATGGAGCCCTTATCACGGTGCGGCGTATGCCGTTGTGGAGGCTGCGAGCAAGGTTGTTGCGGCAGGTGCGCGCTATGACAGGATGCGATATTCGTATCAGGAGTATTTCGAGCGTATGCACACCGAGACGTCATGGGGTAAGCCTCTGGCGGCGTTGCTCGGTGCCCTGAGGATGCAGATCGAGTTGGGGCTGCCGTCGATCGGAGGCAAGGATTCGATGAGCGGAACATTCCAGAACATCAACGTGCCGCCGATGCTTATGGCCTTCGGAATAACGACGGTCGATGCCCGCACGGTTATCAGCCCCGAGTTCAAGGCTGCGGGACACAATATATATATCATACGTCACACGCCGCGTGCAAACCACATGCCCGACAGCGAGGCGCTGAAGCGTAACTTCGACTTCGTCAGCACGTCCATCGAGCATGGAGACATCGTTGCGGCGTATGCCGTAGGTATCGGCGGCGTCGTTGAGGCCGTCTCGAAGATGTCGTTCGGAAACCGTGTCGGCGCCGATGTGCAGATGGAAGAGCACAAGCTCTTCGACTATGCCTACGGTTCGATCGTTGTGGAGGCTGTCGGCGAACTCGATTACCCCGCGGCGGAGAAGATCGGTACGACGACGGCTGCAGCCGTCGTCGTGTTCAACGGCGAACGGTTTGCGGTGGACGAGTTGCAGAAGGTCAACTCGCGCAAGTTCTGCTCGGTATATCCCGACCGCGGTATCGAGGGCGGCACGACGCGTGCAAGCATGCCCGAGCGCCGCGAGGTGAAATATGAGGGCAAACCCGTGGATGAGGTCAAGGTATATATACCCGTATTCTCGGGGACGAACTGCGACTACGACACGGCCAAGGCCTTTGAACGGGCCGGTGCGCACGTGGCGACGAGTGTATTCTGCGACCTTACGGCCGACGACATATTCGCTTCGATCGAGACGATGAAGCGTATGATCGACGGGTGCCATATATTCGTTCTGAGCGGCGGTTTCTCGGCGGGCGATGAGCCCGACGGCAGCGGTAAGTTCATTGCCAACGTGCTGAACAACCGTAAGATTACGGATGCGATACATGCATTGCTGGATCGCGGCGGACTTATCCTCGGTATATGCAACGGATTTCAGGCTCTGGTCAAGTCGGGCCTGCTGCCTTACGGACGTCTGGGATGTGTCGGCAAGGAGTCTCCCACGCTGTTCCGCAACGACATTAATCGTCACGTGTCACAGATCGTCACGACGCGTGTGGCTACGGTCAACTCTCCGTGGCTCTCGTCGTTCGAGGTGGGCGAGCTGCACTCGATAGCCGTCAGCCACGGCGAAGGCAAGTTCGTCGTGAGCGACGAGATGGCCGAGGAGCTCTTCCGCAACGGGCAGGTTGCATTCCAGTATGTCGATCCCGACGGCAATGCGACGCTGCGTGCGCCGTACAACCCCAACGGCTCGAGCTTCGGCATCGAGGGTATCATCAGCCGCGACGGCCATATCCTCGGAAAGATGGGCCACACGGAGCGTTATGAAGATGGCCTGTTCAAGAATATCGCCGGCAACAAGGTGCAGGAGATATTCGCCAATGCGGTAAACTATTTCAAGGGCAAGTGATATGAAACGCGGAGTCTTGATCGGAATATTTCGTCGGATGTTGTTCGTGGCGGCCGCGGCTGTCATGACGGCAGTTGTTGTGTTGTGCGGCGGCTGCAGCAAGGAGACGCCTCTGCGTGTATTGTACTGGAATATACAGAACGGCATGTGGGCCGATCAGGGCAACAACTACGATAACTTTGTGGAGTGGGTCAAGCGTTACGATCCCGACGTGTGTGTCTGGTGTGAGGCTCAGACCATATACGAGGACGGCACGAACAAGGCCCGCGCTGCGGAGGATCGTTATCTGCCGGATAATTGGGGTGAGCTGGCAGCCCGGTACGGACACCAGTACTGGACAAAGAGCGGACACCGGGACAACTATCCGCAGGTGATCACGTCGAAGTATCCTATCGAGAAGGTGCTCGACATCATCGGTGAGGAGCCCGACAGCGTGGTGTCGCACGGTGCGTGTCATGCGCGTATCGAGTGCGGCGGCCGCAAGATAAATATCGTCACGCTGCACACGTGGCCGCAGGCCTATGCCTACCGTGCCGCGGATCGTGATGCGAGCAAGGCCGAACACGGCGGCGACCGTTACCGTCTCATGGAGATGAAGTATGTGTGCGGTCACACGATACTTGCGGCGCCGGAGTCGGAGCGCGGTTATTGGATGATGATGGGTGACTTCAACTCGCGTTCGCCTAAGGACAACTGGTTCTACGGATACGATGATAACGACACGCGTCTTATGGTGCATGACTACATCCTGCACAATACGCCATATATTGATATTATAGGCGACCGTTATGAGGGAGAGTTCCACACCACGACATACGGCAAGTCGCGTATCGACTTCGTATACTGTACGCAGGATCTGTACGATGACATAGTAGATGCACATGTCGTCGAGGATGACTACACGCGCAACCCCGTACGCGACGAGGCGACGCGGTTCCACCGCCCGTCGGATCATTTGCCGATATTGGTGGATTTTATGATAAGGTAAATATCGAATAAATAAACTGACAAATGAAGCAGCTTGAGATGTTTCACGATGGCAAAGTCAAGCAACTCTACCTGACGGATGACGAGGACAGGATCATCATCCGATATAAGGATGCTGCAACGGCTTTCAACAATGTCAAGAAGGCGACTATCGTAAACAAAGGTGTACTGAACAATAAAATATCGGGCATCATATTCAAATATCTGCGAGAGGCGGGTATCGAGAGCCACTACATCGAGACGTTGAACGACCGCGACCAACTGTGTCGGCGTGTCGAAGTGATACCTCTGGAGGTTATCGTGCGCAACGTTGTTGCGGGATCGATGGCCAAACGTCTCGGATTGAAGGAGGGGACAAAGCCCTCGAACGTCATATATGATATATGCTACAAGCAGGACGAGTTGGGGGACCCGCTTATCAACGACCACCACGCCGTGGCGTTGGGTCTTGCCACGTATGACGAGTTGCATGTGATGTATGACCTTGCGGCCAAAATCAACACGGCGCTGCAGGAGCTCTTTGACAAGGTCGGCATTACGTTGGTGGATTTCAAGATCGAGTTCGGCCGTACGAAGGATGGACGTATCATCCTTGCCGACGAGATCTCACCCGACACATGCCGTCTGTGGGATACCCGTACGGGGGAGAAACTCGACAAGGATCGTTTCCGTCGCGATATGGGCCATGTGATCGAGGCCTACGAGGAGATATATTCACGTCTTAAGAGTCTCGATGAAGCAAAGGGCTGATTATGAGGCTCACGTGACTCACGTGACGCATGTGTGATGGACGATGATTTGCGGCAGAGAAAGGGCTGTTTATGTGATCGGCACTAAACACTAAAAGAGAGCGCGGCGCATAAGATGGTTCAAATGCGATTGCGCAATAGAAGTCGGTGTACTGGCGCAAAAGAATAACGGCGGGCGGCGTCGGCATCCCGTGCGTAATGATGCGGGTGTCGAATGCAGATGCGGAACGTGGTACGTCGGCCTTATAAGTATTGGATATAGTTTGTTATGGTTTCGACAATGATGGACAGACAACAAATATTCGACTCGTTACATGAGGAGTGCGGTGTTTTCGGCGCCTTCAATGTGCCCGACGCCGCTTCCATAACCTATTATGCGCTGCACAGTCTTCAGCACCGCGGTCAGGAGGGGTGCGGTATAGTCACCTTCGACGGTGAGACGATGCACCGCGAGAAGGGTCTGGGTCTGGTGACGGAGGTCTTCTCGAAGGAGAAGCTCGAACATCTGCCCGGAACGGTGGCCATAGGCCACGTCCGTTACTCGACGGCCGGAGGCGGGGGTCTGGACAACGTACAGCCCTTTACGTTCCGACACTATACGGGTAACTTCGCTCTGGCACACAATGGCAACATAGTCAATTCGGAGCAGCTGAGACGTTATCTCGAGGGCAACGGAAGTCTCTTCCATTCGACCTCCGACAGCGAGATATTGGCCCACCTGATAAAGAAAAACAACCACGAGGCGCAGCGTATCGATGCCATAATCGAGGCGTTGAACATGATCGAGGGCGCATTTGCGTTCCTTATCATGACACCGCGCCGCATATATGCCTGCCGCGACAAATATGGATTGCGTCCGCTCTCGCTGGGGCGTCTGAATGACGGTTGGGTCGTCAGCAGCGAAACGTGTGCCTTCGATACGATAGGCGCCGAGTTCGTGCGCGACGTCGAGCCGGGTGAGATTGTTTCGCTGGATCACCACGGTCTGCGCAGCAACGACTATTCGCAGTACAAGCGTCGCAAGATGTGCGCCATGGAGTATATCTACTTCTCACGTCCCGACAGTGACATCGAGGGGTGTAACGTACATGCCTTCCGCAAGGAGACGGGACGGCTGTTGTGGCGCGAGGCACCGGCCGATGCCGATATCGTTGTCGGTGTTCCCGACTCGAGCTTGAGCGCGGCGATGGGATACAGCGAGGAGGGCGGCCTGCCTTACGAGATGGGCCTCATAAAGAACAAATATGTCGGCCGAACGTTCATACAGCCCTCGCAGGCGCTGCGTGAAAAGGGAGTCAAGATGAAGCTGTCGGCCGTAAAGAGCATCGTGCGGGGCAAACGTGTGGCGCTGATCGACGACTCGATCGTGCGCGGCACGACGTCGAAACGCATAGTCGACATGTTGCACGAGGCCGGAGCTACGGAGGTGCATGTGCGTATAGCGAGCCCTCCGATCACACACCCGTGTTTCTACGGTGTCGACATATCGACCTACGACGAGCTGTTGTGTGCCCACAAGAGCGTCGAGGAGGTTCGGCGTGTGATCGGTGCCGATTCGCTGGCCTTCATCTCGGAGGGGGCATTGTTCGAGGCGGCGCGTTCGCGTAACGACATGTGCCTTGCCTGCTTCAATGGCAAGTATCCTACAGCGTTGTATTCGACGCTGGAGGAGGCCAACAAGGATGGAAAGTTTTAATGCAAAAACAAGATAAGATTATGGCTGAAAGTTATGAAAAGGCCGGCGTGAATCTCGAAGCCGGATACGAAGTGGTGCGCAGAATAAAGTCGCATGTCGCTTCTACCTCGCGCCCGGGTGTCATGGGCAACATAGGCGCCTTCGGCGGCATGTTCGATCTGGCGTCGCTCAATGTCAGGGAGCCGATTCTGGTAAGCGGTACCGACGGTGTCGGCACCAAACTCAAGATCGCCTTTGCGATGGACAAGCACGATACGATCGGTATCGATGCCGTGGCCATGTGCGTGAACGACGTATTGGCACAGGGTGCCGAGCCTCTGTTGTTCCTCGACTATGTGGCCGTCGGCCATAACGAACCGGCCAAGATCGAGGCCATCGTTGCGGGTGTTGCCGACGGATGCCGTCAGGCAGGCTGTGCGTTGGTTGGCGGCGAGACGGCCGAGATGCCGGGTATGTACGGCGACGGCGAGTACGATATCGCGGGCTTTACGTGCGGTGTAGTCGAGCGCGAGCGTCTGATCGATGGCTCGAAGGTCAAGGTCGGAGACGTGCTTGTCGGCATAGCCTCGACGGGTGTACACTCGAACGGTTTCAGCCTCGTGCGCAAGATCGTCGAGGATAACGGTTTCGACCTGCACGCTCCGCATGCCGACCTCGGCGACAAGCCTCTGGGCGAGGTGCTGCTTACGCCCACGCGCATCTATGTGAAGCAGGTGCTGGACGTTATCCGCAACTGCGACGTGCACGGTATCAGCCATATCACGGGCGGCGGATTCGATGAGAACATCCCGCGCATCGTGAACGATGGTCAGGGTATCGAGATCGACGAGGGGACGTGGGAGATCCTGCCCGTATTCCGTTTCTTGGAGAAGTACGGCAAGATCGCACACCGCGAGATGTTCAACATATTCAACATGGGTATCGGCATGGTGATCGCTCTGGACGCTGCCGAGGCTCAGAAGGCAATCGATATTCTCGCCTCACACGGAGAGCGTGCATCGGTTATCGGTCGCATCGTTGCCGGTGAGGGTGTAACTGTAAAGTAACGGCCGATGGCAGGGAAACACAAGATAGCGGTCTTTGCGAGCGGTTACGGATCCAATTTCGAGGCCATAGCAAATGCTGCGGCCGCGGGGCGTGTCAACGCCGAGGTTGCACTTATGGTTTGCGACAAGCCGGGGGCACGCGTGTGCGAGGTCGCCCGGCAGATGGGTGTCGATAGTTTCGTATTCTCGCCTAAGGATTATGCCTCGAAGGCCGGGTTCGAGAGTGAGATCGTCGCGCGCTGCCGTGTTGCTGGTGTCGAGTTGATATGCCTTGCGGGGTATATGCGCATCGTCGGCCCTACGCTTCTGGATGCCTACCGCGGCCGCATCATCAACCTTCATCCGTCGCTGCTGCCATCGTTCAAGGGCGCGCACGCCATAGAACAGGCTTTGGAGTTCGGCGTCAAGGTTTTCGGTGCCACGATACATTATGTCGACGAGACTCTCGACGGCGGCCGCATCATAGCGCAGCGTGCCGTGCCGTACGAGGGTAGCGACATCGACGAGCTTACGGCGGCGATACATGCCGTGGAGCATGACCTGTATATAGATACGATAAATAAATTGCTGAAATAATATAAAACATTTTGATATGAGAGCTTTGATCAGTGTCAGCGACAAGAGCGGTGTTGTGGAGTTCGCACAACGTCTGCGCTCTGCCGGCTGGGAGATTATCGCCACGGGCGGTACGATGAAACTTTTGCGCGAGAAGGGCGTGGAGGTGATAAACATAAGCGACGTCACGGGGTTCCCCGAGATATGTGACGGCCGTGTGAAGACGCTCCATCCGAAGGTGCATGGCGGTCTGTTGGCGCGCCGTGACAACCCGAGCCACCTTCAGGCGTTGAAGGAGAACGGCATCGAGTTCATAGACATGGTCTGCGTCAACCTCTATCCCTTCCGTCAGACCATAGCCAAACCCGATGTGACGATGGAGGATGCCATCGAGAATATAGATATCGGCGGCCCGTCGATGCTGCGCAGCGCGGCCAAGAACTACAGGGATGTGACGGTCGTATGCGATCCTGCCGATTATGATACGGTGATCGGCCAGATCGAGGCTTCGGGCAATACTGACGTCGAGACGCGTTTGAAACTCTCGGCCAAGGCCTTTACCCATACGGCTCTCTATGATTCGTGCATTGCGTCGTATCTGCGCGAGAAGGCCGGTTTGAACGAGAAGTTGTTCCTCGATTTCGATCTGGTGCAGTCGCTGCGCTACGGTGAGAACCCCCACCAGCAGGCCAAATTCTACCGCAGCTCGGATGCCGGGGCCTATTCGCTGGCTACGGCCAAGCAGCTTAACGGCAAGGAGCTATCGTACAACAATATTCAGGATGCCAACGCGGCGCTCTGCATCGTACGCGAGTTTGACGAGCCGTTCTGCGTGGGCCTGAAGCACATGAACCCGTGCGGTGCAGCTGTCGGCACGGATGTCAAGGATGCGTGGACTAAAGCATACGAGGCCGACAAGGTGAGCATCTTCGGTGGTATCGTGGCAGTGAACCGTGAGCTTACGCGCGAGGCTGCCGAGTTGATGAAGCCCATATTCTTGGAGATAATCATGGCTCCGTCGTTCTCGGAGGGCGCTCTGGAGGTGCTGACCACGAAGAAGAACCTGCGTCTGCTGCAGGTGGACATGAGCCGCGACGATCGCAAGCTCAAGCAGTATGTGAGCGTTACGGGCGGCCTGTTGGTACAGGAGCTGGATCGACAGACGGCAGAGGTTGTGGCCGACAAGTGTGTCACCGACGTGAAGCCTACGGCCGGGCAGTTGGCCGATATGAATTTCGGTTGGAGAATCGTCAAGCATGTAAAGTCGAATGCCATCGTCGTGGTTAAGGACGGCCGCACGCTGGGCGTGGGTGCCGGACAGATGAACCGTGTGGGTTCGGCCGAGATCGCACTCAAGGAGGCCAAGGCGGCAGGTTTCGACAAGGATCTGGTACTGGCATCGGACGGTTTCTTCCCCTTCGATGATACGGTTGCCATGGCTGCCGAGTATGGCGTTACGGCTATCGTTCAGCCCGGCGGCAGCATCCGTGACGAGGATTCGATCAAGAAGGCCAACGAGAACGGCATAACGATGGTATTCACTGGCGAGCGCCACTTCAAACATTAATGGTGATGAAGGTTCTGGTCATAGGAGGCGGCGGCCGCGAGCATGCCATCGTGGATGCCCTGTCTCGTTCGCCGCAGGTAGAGAAGATATATTGTGCGCCCGGGAACGCCGGTATTGCCCTTCAGGCGGAGTGTGTCGCCATAAAGGATACCGATGTCGAGCGTCTGCGCGACTTTGCCGTGGAGAAGGGTATAGACCTTACGGTCGTGGGCCCCGAGGCGGCATTGGCTGCGGGTGTGACGGATGTGTTCCGCGCGGCGGGATTATCCGTATTCGGGCCGACGAAGAGCGCTACGCGTATCGAGAGCAGCAAGGACTTTGCCAAGGAGCTTATGCGCAAGTACAACATCCCGACGGCGGCGTTCCATACGTTTGACAACTATGCCGAGGCTTCGGCATACGTCAAGGCGGGGTCGCTGCCTACGGTGCTCAAATATGACGGTCTGGCTGCCGGTAAGGGTGTGGTCATAGCCGAGACGCAGGAGCAGGCTGATGAGGCGTTGCGCGACATGCTTCTCGACAACAAGTTCGGGCGCGGCAGGGTCGTTGTGGAGGAGTTCCTCTCGGGCCCCGAGTTTTCGTTCATGTGTTTCGTCTCGGGAAAGAGGGTATGGCCTATGGTGCTGGCACAGGACCACAAACGTGCATACGACGGCGACAAGGGTCCCAATACGGGAGGTATGGGCGCATATTCGCCTCTGCCGTTCATCACGGCCGAGGATGAGGCATACGCTCTGGAGCATATAATGAAACCGACGGCTGCGGCCATGGTTGCCGAAGGCTGTCCTTTCGAGGGTGTGCTCTACGGCGGACTTATGAAGACCGAGCAGGGTATAAAGGTCATAGAGTTCAATGCACGCTTCGGCGACCCCGAGACGGAGGTCGTGCTGCCGCGTCTGAAGAGTGATATCGTCGAGATATTCCGTGCCGTGGCCGAGGACGGCGATGCCGAGTTGGAGTGGCACGATTTTGCCGCTCTGGGCATAGTGCTCGCCTCGAAGGGCTACCCCGCATCGTATGAGAAGGGTTACGAGATAAAAGGTCTTGACAAGGTCGAAGGCAAGGTATATCACATGGGAACGAAGGCCGAGGATGGCAAGATCGTGACGGCAGGCGGACGTGTGTTGTTTGTCGTAGGCCGTGGGGCCACGATCCCCGAGGCTCGTGAGGCTGCGTTGCGTGACGTCGAGCGCATAGAGTGCGATAACCTCTTCCATCGCAGCGATATAGGCCATTGGGCCCTTACGGGGAAGTAACTGTCGGCACTCAGATGGTGGTTTGCATGGCGGTTGCGGCCGCTGATGTGAAACGTGCAGATGATGTATAACTGAAAAAACAAGAATTTATGATTATAAGCGGAAAAGAGTTGTCGGCCAAGCTCAAGGCCGAGATGGCGGAGCGCGTGGCGACGTTCCCCGCCGAGTATGGACGAGTGCCGCACCTTGTGGTTATCCTCGTGGGAGAGGATCCGGGCAGTGTCTCTTACGTCAAGGGCAAGGCGAAGGCTTCGGCCGAGGTCGGTATTCGCAATACCACGATACGCCGTCCCGATACCATTACGGAAGATGAGTTGCTGGGTATGATCGCCGAGCTGAATGCCGATGATGGGGTAGACGGAATACTTGTGCAACTGCCCCTGCCCAAACATATCGACGAGGACAAGATTATCGCCGCAATCGACAAGTCGAAGGATGTGGACGGATTCCACCCTCTGAATGTGGCGGCCTTGTGGCAGAAGCAGCCTTGTACGCTGCCGTGTACGCCGAAGGGTATCATCAAGATGTTGAAGAGCGCCGGTGTCGAGATCTCGGGCCGCGAGGCCGTTGTCATCGGCCGCAGCAATATCGTCGGCCTGCCTGTGTCGAAGTTGCTGCTCGACGAGAATGCTACCGTTACTATCGCCCACAGCCGTACGAAGAACCTCGGTGAGGTGACGCGCCGGGCCGATATTCTGGTGGTGGCCATCGGACGTCCCAAGTTCGTCAAGGCCGATATGGTGAAGGAGGGTGCCGTCGTCATAGACGTCGGTGTCAACCGTGATCCCGAGACTGGAAAACTGTGCGGCGATGTCGACTTTGCGGCCATCGAACCCAAGGCATCGGTCATAACGCCCGTTCCCGGAGGTGTCGGCCCGATGACGATATGCTGCCTGATGGAGAACACTATCGAGTGTTTCCTGCGCCGCATAAAGCGTTAGTAGTATATTGCGGTCGTATAGACAAAGTAAAGACGGATGGCGAAAGTCATCCGTCTTTTTTCGTTTAGGGGTATTGATGCGGTTATTTGGCCGCAGGGTATCCGACCGTCTGTACCAATGTTATCATGCTGTTGTCGGGCAACGCCATCGCTGCGGCAAGCTTGTCGCGGTCGACCATGGCCCTTACGACTGTCGCGAGCGATTCGGAGGCACAGAAGAGATAGACGTTCTGTGCAATGAATCCCGTATTGGCGTATGTGGCGGCGATGAGTTCGTCGGGTGTCTTGCCCGTGATGAGCTGTTTGCGGCATACGTATATTATGTTTATCGGCGCGTCGGCTACGAAGGGTTGCGTGCCCGTAAGCGGTCGCAGATCCTTTTCCGAGACAAGGCACAGACGATGCCCGGCGGCGTCGTAGCGGTAGAGTCCATCTTTCATGGCCACATATAACTCTATCTCCTGCTTGTCGCGCGACGAGGGGGCGGTGCGTTTGTCCGCACGGTTATATCCCCATGCCGCCCATAACAGGTCGGATAGCGTCTGCTTCGGCAGCTCGCGGCTGTCGAAGTCGCGTGACGAGTGTCGGTTGGCGAGTGCCTCCATCAGAGGCATCCCTCCCGTGCGGTGCGGCGCCGGAAGATCTATATCCTGTGCCGCGAGTACCGTTGCGAAGAGTACGGCAAGCAGTGTTGTGACGGTCTTCTTCATATATCGATTTATTACGCGGGTTGTTTATGTGTTGTCATTTCGTCGATTATCTTACGTATGCCATCTACGTAAGTCGTGACGCGGAAGTCGGGAAAACGCTGTTTGAACTTCGAAGAATCAAATATACAGTCGGTGCCGTATCGAGGCAGAAGCTCCTCGATCTCCCGCACGCGCGGGTTGACCTCCATCATCCGTTCCAACTCCCGCATAGAAAGTATGCGGTAGGGTATCGAAGTGTCGGCCGCCTGCTCCGCCGCCACGATAAACTCTCGGTATGTCGGGCGGCTGTCGTCGCAAGGCAGATGCCATGTTGTGCCGTATGCGTCATCCGCCGTGGCGAGCGTCACGACGGCGCGGCCCGCATCGGGTGTCCACATAAGCGTACGCAGTGTCGAGTCGCTGAGATATACCGAGGCCTCGCAGTGTTGCTCCATGCGGCGGAAAATGAGAGAGTTGGTTATGCTCTGCGTATTCTCGGGCCCGTAAAATTCGGCCGAGCGGCATATCATCGCCTCGATGCGGCCGTGAGCGATCTCCTCCAAGAGCATCTCCGCCATACGCGCGCGTACGGCGCCTTTGGGCCCGACGGGACGGAAGGGTGTCGTCTCTGTCAGGGGCGTACCGTCCTGCGGGTACATGTAGGTGTTGTCGAAAAATACCAGTCGGGCGTCATGCCGTTCGCATGCCGCAATTACGTTGCGCATCATCACGGGAAATGACGCTTCCCACAGCGCCGTGTCAAGGGGCAATCCTGCCGCAAAATATACCGTATGGCTGCCATTGACAGCTTTGTCGGTCATGTCGGCGTGTGTGAGGTCGGCCGCCACGACGGTGTCTGTGGGGGCGACGCGGTGCGGTGTGCGGCTCACGAGGCGTATGTCGCTGATGTCGCGGCGGTGCAGTTCGCGTGCTATTTCTGTGGCTATCTGTCCGTTTGCTCCGAGTATCGTATGCATCGTATGAAGTGTTTGTTGTATCGTGTCGTGCAAATGCTTTGCCCGATATGTGTAAAGATAACAATTATTTTCATGTCGGCCGCGCGTATGATAGTCGCATCACCAAAAACAAACGGAAGACCATATATTTCATAAGATCTTCCGTTTATCGGTTTAGTTTGTTGAGACCGTATTACTCGGGCCTTATGCACTGCATGTGGTGCATCTTGTGGCCTAAGAATGAGACTTCGCCTACGCGGCGGAATCCCAACCGTTCATAGAGCCGTTCAGCCTTGGGGTTGATGAGGTCTACGAGCAGACCGACACGTCGGTATCCCGCATCGAAGGCTTCGTCACGCATGCGCTCCAGAAGCCGTGCGCCGATGCCGTGGCCGCGCATCTCGGGCATGACACCGATAGAGTCGAGATAGAACTCTCCCGGGCCCGTCTCGTCCGTAACTTGGATAACGGTGCCGCACTCCTCGCGCAGAATGTCGAGTGCCGGTTGCCGCAACTCGTGCAGGCGCGCACCGTCATAACCGCATATTGCACCCGCAACCACTCCGTTCACAGTACATACGATTGTGTTGCGGTAGCTGTATTGCGTGTTGTCCATGCGTACTATGCGCTCGAAGATCTCCACGCCGCGGTCGCCGCACAGGCGTCGTGTCATATCCTCGCCAAAGGCCATCGTTACGGCACGGGCTATGGCCTCGGAGTCGTCAATGGTGGCGCGGCGAAGGATTATTTCGGGTTTTGCTGTCATTTGCGTCGCGGCTTTACCTCTATTTCGAGTTTCGAATAGGCTCTCTCGGCCTTGGCCAATGCCGCCTCCACACTCTCCGCACGGGCGAGTATTACGCCCATACGTCGGTGACCCTTTACTTCTGGCTTGCCGAAGAGGCGTATCTGTACGTCCGGCTCGGAGAGTACGGCGTCGAGGTTGCCCATGACCACCTCGTCGCTGTCACCCTCGACGACGATGGCTTTCGAGGCACTCGGGCCGTAGAAGCGTATCGACGGTATGGGCAGGCCGAGGATGGCGCGGGCGTGGAGCGCAAACTCCGACAGATCCTGCGATATCATCGTCACCATACCCGTATCGTGCGGGCGCGGCGATACCTCGCTGAAGAGAACCTTGTCTCCCGCCACGAACAGCTCCACACCGAATATACCGTAGCCGCCCAGTGCGTCAGTTATCTTGCGTGCGATGTCGCGGGCCTGAGCCAAGGTGGCCTCGCTCATGGGCTGAGGCTGCCACGACTCGCGGTAGTCGCCGTCGACCTGATGGTGTCCTATGGGTTCAAGGAACGAGGTGCCGCCGCTGTGGCGTACCGTGAGCAGCGTTATTTCATAGTCGAACTTGACGAAGCCTTCGACTATGACGCTGCCGCCGCCTGCGCGGCCTCCCTCCTGAGCATATTTCCAAGCCTTGTCAGCCTCATCCATCGAGCGCACGACACTCTGACCGTGTCCCGACGAACTCATGATGGGTTTGACAACGCACGGAACGCCTATCTGACGTAACGCCTCTTCGAACTCCTCGCGTGTTGCAGCGAAACGGTAGGGTGATGTTGGCAGCCCCAACTGCTCGGCAGCAAGCGTACGTATGCCCTGACGGTTCATTGTAAGCAGTGCGGCGCGTGCCGTGGGTATGACATTATAGCCCTCCTTTTCCAACTCGACGAGCGTGGGGGTGGCTATGGCCTCGATCTCGGGGATGATGTAGTCGGGCTTCTCCGCCTCGATAACCTGACGCAGACGTTCTCCGTCGGTCATGGGCAGAACGTACGAGCGGTGTGCCACCTGCATGGCGGGGGCATTGGGATATTTGTCGAGTGCGACGATCTCAACGCCGTAGCGTTGCAGTTCGATGGCTACCTCTTTGCCCAACTCTCCCGCCCCGCATAACAAGGCCTTTTTACCCGAAGGCGTAAACGGGGTTCCTATCTTTACCATACGGCTTGGGGTTTACTTTACACGAGCCTCGCAATATACGCAGCGCAGATCGCCGTCCTCGGTTTTGCGGAAGAGGTGATCCACATCCTCGCTGTTCGAAATGCACTGACGGTTCGAGCAGCGCAGGTCGTTGTTTACGAGCGAGGCGTCCAGACGCGGCGTGGGCGTGGTGGGACGCTCCTCTTCGGCCCACTTGAGCAACGTATATATGAGTGCCATACGTACGAACTTGCCGTTCTCCACCTGACGGAAGTAGGCGGCACGGGGATCGTTGTCGACGGCACGCGTGATCTCGTTCACACGCGGCAGCGGGTGGAGGATTATCATATCCTTCTTGGCGGTGCGCAGACGTTCGGGGTTGAGTATGAAGCTGTCCTTCAGTCGCTCGAACTCCTCCTCGTCGAGGAAACGCTCCTTCTGTACACGTGTCATGTAGAGTATGTCGAGTTCGCTCATGACCTCCTCCATCGTTTCGACCTCGCGTGTCGGTACGTGGTTCTTGTCGCACACCTCGCGGCGGATGTATGACGGCAGGCGGAGCTCTTCGGGGGCGATCAGTATGACGTTGATGCCGGTATAGCGTGACAGGGCCTTGATCAACGAGTGTACCGTACGGCCGAACTTCAGGTCACCGCAGAAACCGATCGTAAGATTATTCAGACGTCCCTTCTCGCGGCGTATCGTGAGCAGGTCGGTGAGCGTCTGCGTGGGGTGGGCGTGGCTGCCGTCGCCGGCGTTGATGATGGGCACATTGGCGTAGTGCGACGCTACGAGCGGCGCACCCTCCTTGCTGTGGCGCATGGCGATGATATCGGCGAAGCATCCGATGACACGCACCGTGTCGGCAACGGTCTCTCCCTTGCTTACCGACGACGAGGCCGCATCCGAGAATCCGAGTACGTTGCCGCCCAGCTCCATCATGGCCGACGTGAAACTAAGGCGCGTACGCGTACTCGGCTCGTAGAATAACGTGGCGAGCTTCTTGCCCTTGCATGCCTCGCTGTATTTCTTGCGGTTGGCGATGATGTCGAGTGCCGTTTCGAGTATCTGGTCGACTTCGGCGACCGATATGTCCGTAGTATCTATCAGGTGTCTCATGATATGGCGATATTATTTGTTGATCCAACTTTCATCCGACGGATTATCACGGAATGCGAGTATACGCTTGCACGCCTCGGGCTTGATGTAACCCTCCTCGGCCGCAACCTCGACCAGAGCGTCGAGATTCGATAGCGAGTGGTTCTCGACGTGAGCCTCGGCCAGACGGTCGAGCCCCTTCTTCATGCCGTAGGTGAATATGCTGACTATGCCCAACACCTCGGCTCCGGCCTCACGCAATACGTTGACTACCTCTACACAGCTGCCGGCCGTCGAGATTAGATCCTCGACAACGACTACCTTCTCGCCCTTCTCGAGGCGACCCTCGATCTGGTTGGCGCGACCATGATCCTTCGCTCCGCTGCGTACGTATCCCATGGGCAGATCGAGTATCGTGGCGGTGATGGCGGCATGGGCTATGCCTGCGGTGCTCGTACCCATCAGCACCTCACATTGCGGATAGTAGCGCTTTACCAACTCGGCAAGCCCCTTCTCGACGGCATCGCGTACGCGCGGCGCCGTGAGCGTCAGACGGTTGTCGCAATATATGGGGCTTTTGATACCGCTGGCCCACGTGAACGGCTGCTCGGGACGCAGAAATACGGCCCCTATCGAGAGCAGGTCTTTGGCAATGGTCTTTTCCATAAAATAAGTATTCGTTTTGTGTATCAGTATTCGTTTCGTTTTGTACGCTGTATTCCCGTTACAGAGTGATTTTCCGTCCGCAGACTATTCGAGCGCCTTGCGCAGTACGGCCTCGACCTCTTCGGGGTAGATGCCGCCCTCGTGTACCTTCTCGTCTCCGACATAGAAGGTCGGCACATAGTAATAGTCGAACTTGTCGGCCAGAGCTGGCTGCTCCGACTCCTCGATCATCTCGATAGGTATGGCCGCAAACTCGGGATGCTCGGCCTTGAGAGAGTCGATATATGAGAGCGCCTTCTTGCAGAAGGGGCAGCTTTTCAAATAGAACAACTTAATCGGTTTCATACCGGCGTGTGTATTTTAAGTTACGTGTTTTTATTCGCCGATGAACTCCCTGACGCAACGCTCGTATGCGGCAACGGGATCTGCGGCTTGGGTTATGGGGCGTCCGACCACGATGTAGTCCGTTCCGATCTCACGGGCGCGCGCCGGTGTGGTCACACGTACCTGATCTCCTACTTCGCCGTCGGCAAAACGTACGCCCGGCGTTACGGTGATGAAATCCTTGCCGCATGCATCCTTTACCATGCCTGCCTCCAGCGGAGAGCATACCACGCCGTCGAGACCTGCCTGTTTGGCATTCTGGGCGTAGTGGACGATGGTATCGTTGATCGAGGCGTCGATGAGCAGCTCGCGGCGCATGCGCTCCTCGCTCGTCGATGTGAGCTGCGTAACGGCTATGAGCAGCGGACGGGTGCCGTCGGGACGCGTGAGCCCCTCCAGTGCAGCACGCATCATGTCGATGGTGCCCGCAGCGTGCAGGTTGCACATGTCAACATCCAGACGTGAGAGTACCGCCATCGCCTTCTTGACCGTATTGGGTATGTCGTGGAGTTTCAGGTCGAGGAAGATCTTGTGGCCGCGCGCCTTGATCTCGCGCACGATAGAGGGCCCCTCGGCATAATATAACTCCATTCCGATCTTGACGAAAGGTTTGCGACCGGTGAAGCGGTCGAGGAAATCGAACGTCGCGGCGGCGCTGCTGAAGTCGCAGGCGATAATTACATCTCTCTGATTCATCGTATGATAATGTTTGATTGTTACAACGTTTGTTCAGTGGGCTAAATTAGCTATTTTTTGCGAGACGCGCAACAGCACCGAACGCAAAAAAGGCCGGCTTCATGCCGACCTTTTCCGTGTGTTTGTTATGCAAGCCGATGCCTTTAGCAGTTCATGGCTCCGCAGCAGTGGATCACCTGACCGCTCACATACGACGAGAGGTCGCTGGCGAGGAAGAGGGCCACGTTGGCCACATCCTCGGGCGTACCGCCGCGGCGCAACGGAATCTGTGCGATCCATGCGTCACGCACCTCCTGCGAGAGCTGGTTGGTCATATCGGTGATGATGAATCCCGGGGCGATGCAGTTGGCACGGATGCCGCGCGGACCCATCTCCTTGGCTATCGACTTTGCGAGACCGATCATACCGGCCTTCGAGGCCGAGTAGTTGCACTGTCCGGCATTTCCCGATACACCGACCACCGACGACATGTTGATGATCGAACCGCCGCGCTGACGTGCCATGATAGGCACGACGGCATGGATGAAGTTGAATGCCGACTTGAGGTTGACGTTGATGACGGCATCCCACTGAGCCTCCGACATGCGCATCATGAGGCCGTCCTTGGTGATACCGGCATTGTTTACCAGAATGTCTATACGGCCGAAGTCCTCCATGATCTGCTTCACTACCGCGTGCGACTCCTCGAACGATGCCGCATTCGATGCATATCCCTTGGCCTTGACGCCATAGGCCTGCAACTCGGCTACCGTCTGCTCGGCAGCCTCGTTGATCACCAGATCGGTGAACGCTACGTCGGCACCCTGCTCGGCGAAACGCAGAGCGATGGCCTTGCCGATGCCGCGTGCGGCTCCCGTTACCAGAGCCACCTTTCCTTCCAGAAGTTTCATTGTCTTATCTGTTTTTGTGTTTTTACGTCAGTATTGCGCGATTACCACTTGCGCAGGGCAACGGTAGCGTTGTGGCCGCCGAAGCCGAGCGTGTTCGACATGGCGATCGTAAGATCGGCCTTGCGTGCGGTGTTGGGCGTGTAGTCCAGATCGCACTCGGGGTCGGGATCCGTAAGACCGATGGTCGGGGGAACGATGCCGTTCACCAGAGCCAGCGTCGAGGCGATAAGCTCAACGGCACCCGTAGCTCCGAGCATGTGTCCCGTCATCGACTTGGTCGAGCTGATGATGGCCTTGTGTGCCGTCTCGTCGCCCAGTGCGAGCTTGATGGCAGCCGTCTCGGTCTTGTCGTTAAGCGGCGTGCTGGTACCGTGTGCATTGATGTAGAGCGTATCCTTCTCGGGGTCGAACCCGGCCTCCGAGAGAGCCTGCTTCATGGCACGCGATGCGGGGATGCCCTCCGGATGGGGAGCCGTGTAGTGGTAGGCGTCGCACGTATTGCCGTAGCCGCATACCTCGGCATAGATCTTGGCACCGCGCTTCTGGGCGTTCTCCAGCGACTCGAACACCAGAACACCTGCGCCCTCGGCCATTACGAAGCCGTTGCGGTGGATGTTGAAGGGAATCGAAGCCTTCTTCGGATCCTCCGAACGCGACAGAGCCTTGCTGTTTGCGAAGCCGCCGATGGCCAGCGGGTGTACCGAAGCCTCCGATCCGCCGGTGATGATGGCGTCGGCATAGCCATACTTGATGGCACGATAGGCCTCGCCGGCAGAGTGGGTACCCGTCGAGCAGGCCGTAACAACGGGAAGACATACGCCCTGAGCCTTGAACTTGATGGCCACGTTACCTGCGGCGATGTTCGAGATCATCATGGGGATGAACAGGGGAGAGATACGGTGTACACCCTCCTCGAGGAGTTTCTTGGTCTCGTTGACGAAAGTCTGGAGACCGCCGATACCCGAACCGATATATGTACCCAGACGCTCCGGTGCGATATTCTCGCCGCTGACCAGACCGCTGTCCATCATGGCCTGATAGGCTGCTGCCATGGCATACTGGCAGTAGATGTCGCTGCGGCGTACATTGGCCGCATCCAGACCGTTGGCTGCGGGGTCGAAGTCCTTGACCTGACCTGCGACCTTGACGGGCAGATCATACTCGTCGAAACCCTTGATGAAATCTATACCGCAGTATCCTGCCGTCAGATTGTTCCAGAAGTCGGCTATGTTGTTGCCGACGGGCGAGATTACGCCCAAACCGGTGATGACTACTCTTCTGTTATTGTTTTCCATGCCTGTTGGTTTTATTTTGTCCATTCGATAATACATGCGCCCGTAGTGAATCCTGCGCCGAAGGCGCTGAGCAGCAGCTTGTCGCCCTTGTGGAGCTTGCCGTCGCGGTTGAGTTCGTCGAGCAGTATCGCGACACTTGCCGACGAGGTGTTGCCGTAGTGTGCCACGTTGGTGGGGAAGTGCGACATGTCGAGCTTGAGCTGTCCGCAGATAGACTCGATGATGCGCATATTGGCCTGATGGAGTATGTAATACTTGATATCCCCGGGCTGGAGACCCGCCTTGTCAAGCAGCGTGCGGATGTCGCGCGACGACGAGAGTACGGCCGTCTTGAAGACCTCACGGCCGTTCATGAACATGGGCTTCGACTCCTCCTGCTTGGTAATATAAGGTGTGGGCTCGAGCGTGCGTACGTAGTGCAGACACTCGGTCTTGCTTACGGTAGTAAGACGCGAGCAGATCAGTGCGTCGCCCTCGGTTACAACGGCAGCGCCGGCACCGTCGCCGAACAGCACGCAGATGCTGCGGTCCTTCCAGTCGACCATGCGCGTGGGCTCCTCCGCAGCGACTACCAGTATGGTCTTGGCCTTTCCGCTCTTGATGCGGTCGTCGGCCATGTCGAGAGCGTAGATGAATCCCGAGCAGGCGGCATTCACGTCGACACATGCACACTTGGCTCCGATGGCGCCCTGAATGATGCAGCTCAGACCGGGAGTGATGTATTCGTTGACGACATTCGAGCAGATTATGTAATCTATGTCTTCAGGGGTGATTCCGGCGTCCTCGATGGCTTTGCGTGCGGCCTCGGCTGCCAGATCTTCGAGTTTTTCATTTGAGATGACGTGGCGCTCGGTCATGCCCGTGCGCTCTCTGATCCATTCGTCGCTCGTGTCGAGAAATTCTTCGAGCATTGCGTTGGTAACGATCTTGGCAGGGTTGGCCCTGCCCGTTCCGATAATTTTCATTTACTCAAACTTTATTTATAATAAATACTTCGTTCGGCGTCAGGCGACGGCAAATCATACCGTAAATCACGCCGATGCAAAAATATTCAAAACCTTATAAATTACCACCTGCGGGCCGCCAAAAACGATATTTTGTGACGAACGAGGCATTATCTGTGGTAAAAGTTATGCACTTTGAGGATATTTTACGATCTTTGCTCAATCCAAACTGTGAAAAATTCATGGCAAAAATAGATAAAAGCAGGGAAATTCCAAAGTTTCTACTCGACAAACAATATCTGTTCGGGTCGGTGGTATTCGTGCTTACTTTCTCGTTCGTGTTCATGGCCGTATACACGCCTTTCTCGTATACCGTTTGGTTCAGTCTCACCGACATGCGGCATCTGCTCCTGACGGCTGTATTCTATGTCGGGGCGCTGTTGATAATGTCGGCAAGCAAACGTCTGCTCTATCGTGTGCAGAACCGCGTGCGGTTCACATTCGCCAAATATATTGCGTGGCTGCTGGCCGAGGTCGTCGCCATATCACTCTTTTACACGCTCTTTACGTCGGTCTTCATCGCCCCCTTCGAGCAGCCCGTATGGATGATCCTGCTCAAGGCCGTGTGGTGCGTGCTGATGATCATGGCCATACCTTATACAATACAGACGCTCTACGCGGCATACCGGGCCAAGACCGAGGAGCTGCAGATGCTGCAGTACGAGATGTCGCTCGGCGGGGAGCCGACGACGGTGACATACCCCTCGCTGATAAACCTCTACGACTATAACGGCACGCTGAAACTCACCATCAGTGCCGATTCGCTCTATTACATGGAGTCACAGGACAACTACGTCAAGATCTTCTACATGAACCACGGCAAGCTTATGTCCTACATGCTGCGCTGCCGTACCAAGGCCATCGAGGAGAATCTGGCCGAGACGAGTATGGTGCGGTGCCATCGCTCCTATATGGTCAACGTGATGAAGATAAACAACATCCGCAAGAAGGGTAAGGCACGGTATGTCGTTCTGGACAACAGCGACATAAAGCCGATCCCCGTCTCGAAAAGCTATTTCAAGAACCTCATCGGCAAGATCGAGCGTTTCAACGCCTCGGGGCGCAGTGTCGCCGAGACAACGGATACGTCTGAGACGGTCGCGGCAGAGCAGTGTGATGTAGCAGCCGAATGATTGTGACAATACAATGATTGTCAATGTATAGCTAAAATCATATAAAATACTTCTTTATATAGAAACGGATATGGCCCCGATCTTCCTAATCGGGGCCATATCCATGTATCTGCGGCAGATGTTTAATTGAATATTGCAAGCTTATGTTTGACAATGTTTTTTAGATGCGATTCTCTATCATTTACGCGTGAGTATCTCTACTATCTTCTGGCGCGGTTTGCCGTCGGGGGCAACACCGAAGTCACGGCTCTTGTAATCCCAAGCGGCGTATGCTATACCGCGCTCGTTGCATAACGACACTACATCTTCGAACCACGCGACGCGATCGGCCTCGGCTGTGGTTGCGAGCGTACCGAACTCGCCGAGATATATGCGGCGGCCCATCTTCGCTGCGGCGTCGGCGGCACGAGCTATCTGTTTCTCGAGTGTCGCGCGGTCGTTATATCCGCTTTGGCCGGCACCGTATCCGTAGCGGCCCTTCATCTCGTCGCTCATGGCGTCGTAATCTTCCTTCGATATAAGGCTGCCCGGATAGTGTACCTCGCACGGGATGTCCCTCATGTCGGTCCACGAGGCGTGATAGTGCGTAAACATGAACGGGTTGTAGAAGTGGAAACTGAGGATTATGTTTTCGTCGTCGGCGGGCACTTTGAGCCGCTCTACCATGTCGAACGACTGCCAGCGGTTCGAGCCTATTACGACGGTGCGGTGCGGCTCCTTCTCGCGTACGGCCGACAGACACTTGTTCACCACGTCGTTCCATTGTGCGGGATCATCCGCCACGGGTTCGTTCATCAGTTCGTATGCAACCATCGAGTCGGGATATTTTTTCAGATGGTCCGATATCTTGCGCCAGCATTCGCAGAATGCCTCCTGCGCCGCAGGGTCGGTGAAGAGGGGTTTCTTGTCGGCGTTGAAGTGGTGCGAGCGCAATATGTGCAGGTCGACCACGGCGCGCAGTCCGAACTCGTCACACCAGTCGAGCGCATTTTTCAGCAGACCGAAAGCCTCGGCATCGGGGTTGAGTTTCTCGTCGAACATCTGCTCCTCGTCGATGGGGATACGGATGTGGTCGAATCCCATATCGGCGATGGCCTTTACATCGTCGCGTGTGAAGTAGTTGCGACGGACGTCGCCGCGCGCGTCGCTCTGTGACAGCCAGTGGCTGATGTTTACGCCCTTGCCTATGGTGAAGGGCTCCTTGGATGTGCAGCTGACGGCGCACGCAACGGCCGCAAGCAGCAGGATAAAGCGTTTCATGGTATGGTAGTTTTGGTTAGTGCGGTTTGATAGCCCGCTGTCGTGGGCGATATGCTACAAATATAACTATTCGTGTGGCGTAATGCAACAGCCGCATGGGCAAGCGGGTGCATATATGCGGAATATTTTGCCGTCAACGGCTCCGCATGCGGTATTTTACGGGTGAGAGGCCCGTCATCTTGGTGAAGAACTTGCCGAAGACCGACTGGCCCGAGAAACCCAGAAGGTCGGCAATCTGTTTGACCTCCATGTCGGTGGAGTCGAGCAGACGCCGGGCATCGGCACACAGCAGTTCGGCGATGTGGAAGCGTACGGAGTGGCCGGTAAGCCGCTTGACCGTGCGGGCCAGATATGTGGTCGATATGTGGAGCGCGTCGGCATAGAACTCTATGCGGTGGTGTCGGCGGTAGTTCTCGACGAGGAGTTTCTTGAATTGGCGGAATAGCAGGTCGGAGCGCTTCATGCAGAGCGGGCCGCGCGCCACGTTGCTGCGAGAGAGCAGTTCGGCCGTCTGCAGCAGGAGAAATCCGCACAGACGGTCGGTTACGGCGTTACGTCCGAAATCGAGATTGTCCGCGGCCGCGAGGAACAGCTCCAGCGTGCGCCGCAGGCAGTCGAACTCTTCGGGCGAGGTGTGCAACAGGGGATAGCCGCACTCGCGGATGAAGCGCGAGAGTTGTGCGTACATCGCCTGCCCGTCACGCAGCGAGTCGAAGTAGTCGGGGTCGATGCCCAGACATATCATCGAGACCGTGTCGTCGATGTCGGTGAATGTGACGCGCATGCTCGGCGTGAGGAGCATAAGGTCGCGTGCGCCGGCCTCGAAGTCGTATGTATCGGAGATGGCTGCCGTTCCGTTTGTGACCAATATTATGAAGAAGCCGTTGGTCAATTCCGCCGTTCCGTTGTCTATATCGGCTGCGGTTATGGTGTGGCAGTATATCTCTTTTGAGCTCCTCTGCGCGGCGAGTATGGCTTCGAAGGTCGATTTCTGCATCGTATGCGTTGTTTTGTCCGCAAAGTTACATATTGGTTTCGTTTTCGACTAATTTCGGTCACTCTTTTATTACCGCCGAAACGGAAAAAACGAAGATCTTTGCACCCGAAATTTATATCGTATGGGAAAATTTACTGTAAGACGTTATTTGATGTTTGTCGTGTCGATATTCGTAAACGCTTTCGGCATTGCATTCATCACAAAGGCACTGCTGGGAACCTCGCCCATAACAAGCGTGACATACGTGGCGAGCATGTTCACCCCGCTGACAATGGGGCAGTGGACAATTATCGTGAATTTGTTGTTCGTGGCGCTGGAGCTGCTCTTCATGTCGCGGAAGGATTTGAATTCGGATCTGCGGATGTATCTGTTGCAGATACCCATCTCGCTGTGCTTCGGAACCTTTATCGACGTGTCGATGAATGCGCTCTCGTGGCTCGACCCCGTGGCATACATGAGCCGTATCGGAGTGTTGCTGATAGGGTGCGTGATCCTCTCGGTGGGCATAGCCTTCGAGGTTAAGGCCGATATAGCCATGATGTCGGGCGAATACTTCGTCAAGGCCATCTCGCGGCGTCTGCGCAAGGATTTCGGATATGTGAAACTGGGATTCGACATAACGCTGGTCGTGTTGGCGTGCCTGCTGTCGATAGTCTTCTTGTCGGGAATACAAGGTGTGCGTGAGGGCACGGTCGTGGCGGCGCTGCTCGTGGGGCCGATTGTACATTTCATAAGCCCGTGGTACAAATGTTTTGACAACTGGATCGGCCGTGGGGAGAAGCAGCCGACGGCAACTGCTGCAGCCAATACCGACGGCATCATCATCACCATCGCCCGCGAGTTCGGCAGCGGCGGCCATCTTTTGGGAGAGGCGCTGTCGCGAGAACTTAATCTGAAGCTCTACGACAAGGAGTTTATAGGCATGGCGGCGCAGAAGAGCGGCATGGACGAGCTATATCGTCGAGAACGAGCAGTCTATACCGTCGTTCTGGCTCAAGTGCATCTTCGCCATGAACAACGAACGCTCGACCGAGCACAGCCTCTCGCCCGACGACGTGCTGTTCGTAGCAGAGAGCCGTATCGTGCAGGAGCTGTCGGAGAAGGGTTCATGCATCATCGTGGGCCGTTGTGCCGATTTTGTGCTTAAGGATCGTCCGAATGTTATCAGGATATTCTGCTATTCGGATCCCGAGAGCGCGAGCGAACGCTGCGTCGAGGAGTACGGTATCCCGCGCGAGCAGGCCGAGGCCGAGATCAAGCGTGTGAACCGCAACCGTATAGCGCACTACGAGTACTATACGGGTATGAAGTGGGGCGAGCCCCATCACTACAACCTTATGATCAATACGGGAAGTATAGATATCGCCACGGCGGCCGCTCTCGTGAAGGACGTATATGACAACATGCGCCGCAAGCGTCAGGCGTAAGAGTCGCAGTACGTAGTGTGTCGTAAGGCCCGTAGGCCGCCTTCTGGCGGTGTGCGGGCCTTACGTGTCTGCGTAAGATGCCGCTTTGCGCCTTCCCGCTACGGCACCTTCCGGAACAGGGTGTTCATGCGGAAGCGGTTCAGTGCAGACTTTATTCCCTGTTTCAGCCGCTGGCGCATATCGAACACGAGGCGCATTATGGCGCCCTCGAGTTGTACGGACTCCGTGTCGGCATTCCTGCGGCGGGCGTATTGCTCGAGTATGTAGAGATAGGCCGGTGTGGGGCATGACAGCCGCCGCAGGTTGTCGAGCCGCTGCCGCATCGACAATGTATGGTTGAACGACATGCGGTTGGTGTCTATAACCTGAAACCTGTATTGGCCGCCCGTGTCATCGCCATACAGAATGTTGCTTATGTTAAGGTCGTTGTGGAGTATGCCGCTGTCGTGCATGCGCAGCAGGAAGAATGCAAGTGCATCGAGTATGTCCGCACCTTGCCGCGTTTGGGCGAATTGCTCCGTCACAGGTCGCATGGGCCGTAAGTCCGAGCAGCGCGACACAAAATAACTCTCATGCAGTGCGCCGTGGCGGCGCGTCTCGACAAAGGCTATGGCTTCGGGTGTGTCGATGCCGAGCTTTCGCAGGCGGAAGGCGTGAAGATAAGCCCTCTCGGCCTTGCTCCGGCGAAGCGTGCCGTAGACAATGCGGTTGAGCATCGTCAGATGTCCGTATCGTTTTACGGCGAGGCGTCCGGCCGTCGTGTCGAATACTTTTACGGTGTTGCGTCCGTCGTGCAGTGTCGTGCCGCCGCTGTCGAAGCCTCCGCAGCTCGCCAGCGATTGTACGAATGCCTCTATGGCCGGGCATGAGGTGTAGGATGGATTTATGGTTATCTTCATATCGGTGCCTCCGGTTTGTCGGATCGGGTTACACAGGCAAAATTGGGAAAACTCGTCGAGAAAGGTTTTCCCTGAAAGTCTTGCAAAGTGTCTGTTTTTACCTTTTGCGCGGCGCAGTGAATGAATCGAACAACATTGCCTACCTAACGTACAGGCATGTGTCCGCGTATGGTGACGTTTTTGTGACGTTTTGTGATGTGATGCGGCTTTGGGTGCAATAATTATTGCCGGAATACGTTTTTTGAGAAAAAAGTGTTATTTTTGCGGCGACATTCGATGTGGAAGGATTTGGACTGCTTGCAACCACTAAAAAAATGCTAAACCAGCAATGTTGTTTTCAACGACAGTCTCGTCTTCCATACGTTTAACGGTTTAACTTTTATAAACGTTTAATTGTATGGCTAATTATCTGTTTACTTCGGAATCGGTCTCGGAAGGGCACCCCGACAAGGTGTCGGATCAGATTTCGGATGCTATCCTCGATGAATTTCTGCGTCACGACCCCCAGTCGAAGGTGGCGTGCGAGACGCTCTGCACCACGGGTCTTGTCGTAGTGGCGGGCGAGGTGCGTTCGGAGGCGTATGTCGACATACAGAGTGTCGTGCGCCGCGTCATCGACCGCATAGGTTACAATCGCAGCGAGTATCAGTTCGACGCCGCTTCGTGCGGCATACTCTCGGCAATACACGAGCAGTCGCCCGATATCAATCAGGGCGTGGTGCGTGACGATGCCGACGAGCAGGGCGCGGGCGATCAGGGTATAATGTTCGGTTACGCCTGCAACGAGACGCGCGAGTACATGCCCGCTACGCTGATCCTCTCGCACGTAATACTCAAGGAGTTGGCCGTAATACGCCGCGAGGGAACGACGATGCCCTATCTGCGTCCCGACGCCAAGAGTCAGGTGACGATGGAGTATGACAGCGTAACGCACAAGCCCGTGCGTGTACATACGATCGTCGTGTCGACACAGCATGACGAGTTCATCAAGGCCGGCGACGGTGTGACCGAGAAGCAGGCCGAGCGCATGATGCAGGAGCGCATCCGTGAGGATGTGCGTACGATCCTCATCCCGCGCGTGAAGGCGCGTCTGGAGCGTGCGCACGACTGCTTGGCCGAGTTGATTGGCGATGACTATATTCTTCATGTCAATCCCACGGGCAAGTTCGTTATCGGAGGCCCTCACGGGGATACGGGCGTCACGGGCCGCAAGATTATCGTCGACTCGTACGGCGGCCGCGGCGCACACGGCGGCGGGGCCTTCTCGGGCAAGGATTCGTCGAAGGTTGACCGTTCGGCGGCATACGCTGCACGTTACATCGCTAAGAATATGGTTGCGGCAGGTGTGGCCGACCAGATGCTGGTCCAGCTGAGCTACGCCATAGGTATAGCCGAGCCGCTGTCGATATATGTCGACACCTACGGGTCGAAGCGTCCCGCAGCGTTGGAGGGCATGAGCGACGGCGAGATTGCAGACCGCATAGGCCGTCTGTTCGACCTGCGTCCCGCCTCGATCGTACGCAAGTTCGGCTTGAAGAATCCTATCTTCGAGGCGACGGCTTCGTACGGACACTTCGGCAACCGCCCCTACACCAAGCGTGTCAAGGTGTGGGAGAACGGCCGCGAGACGGAGCGTGAGATCGAGTTCTTCGGCTGGGAGCGTCTCGATGCCGTGGATGAGATCAAGCGCGAGTTCGGACTCTAAGCCTGTCGTGAAATTTTGAATCGGGCTTCCCGTGCTTCGGCACGTGGAGGCCCGATCCGTTTTGTTGCCGGGGGCGAATGTTGTATGATGTATATGTGCCGTTACGTCCGATGTCTTGTGACGGTCTATGATTCGGGCATTTGGCAGATATGGATGAGACAACAAGGCCGCACATGAAAGTGCGGCCTGTGGATTGTGATATGGCGAACCGTATTGGTGTGATAATCATTTGATACACTGCTTCCGACACGCTTGAGGAGTATCACCCCGTGATGCAGGCGCGGGCATAATCCAGACATCGCGCTACCTCCTCGACGGGTGATGACCCTTGCGGCACGCGATATTCAAGTTCGATGTCGCAATGTACTGGCCAGCCCTTGCGTCCGGCATTCGATGCTACGAGGTCGAAGAGCTGCGGCAGCGGCATCTCGCCTTCGCCCCACGGTTTGCTGCGGTTGCCGTGGCGGGGTGAGGTCTTGTCCTTGACATGTATCGATACGATGTGGTTGTGATATTCGCGTATGATGTCGCAAGGATCGTTTCCCGTGCAGCCGAAGTAATGCCCGGCATCGAAGTTGATCATTATCTTGGGGCTGTACCTGAGATAGGTGTCGTATCCGTGCCAATTGCGTTTGACGGCCTGAAAATGGTTGTGGAATATGAGGTAGCGGTCGTACTTCTCGGCGAAGGGTGCTACGCGTTCGGCCGTCTCCTCGCTCAGCTCCGTCGTGACGCCGATGGCACCTATGGCGCGGCATGCCGCAAATATGTGATCGAGTTGTGCATCGGTCATCGCGGCTGAAGGACTGTATTTTAATATATGTATGCCGACACCCGCACGGCGGTACAGCTCCGCAAGACGCGTGTAGGCTTCATAATCGGGTTTGAAATCATCGGGCGCTTTCATCCGCATCTCATCGTGTTGCAGCGCATGCTGGGGTATGGTGCCGTTTTCTTGTCCGCGGCGTGGTGTGTGCTGCATGGGCGGTACGTGGGCAAAACTGTCGGCAACGCCTCCCATAAGTTCGACGGAGCCCAATCCGGCACCAAGTGTGTAAAGCAATGTGTCTCCAGCCGACGAAGAGGGCATGTCGCGGAAGCTGTATGTAATGACTCCCATCTGTACACCCTTGATATTCGAACGGTTGTCGTTGCGGCAGCCGCGTAAGGCATGGCATGACGTGACGACGGGCGACACGGCCAAGGCTCCGGCCGCAGCCGCGCCGATGCGTAGAAAATCGGCTCTGCTGATATTTTTCTTGATCGCAGTCATACTGAGATTGTTATTCCCCCGTATGTAAAGGTAGTAAAAAAGATAACGGTGCGTCAGCCGCGTAAGGCGAAACGGACAAATTGAGGGGTGAATCGCTCCAATATGGAGGATAATCACGGGAAACGCAATATTTTTTTGAAATTTTCATAATAAAGGCCGTGCGTGGTGCGTTATAAGAGCGTAATGAAAAAAAGGAGGATTGGATGAGATAATTTGCCTAATTTGGAAATAAAAACAAAAAAGTATTTAACTTATCTGTGATTATGAAAAAGACGGCATTTGTATTTTTAGGAGCAGTCATGATATCGGCAGCCGTAGGCGGCGTGGCCGGTTGGAGTATAAACAAGTATGAGGCACGCAGGCCTTCGGGTGAGATCTATTATACGCCTTCGGGTGATACGGCGGCATCTCGTGTACGCGACACCATGCCCAAGGCCGGGAACCACTTCACCTCTTATCAGGCGGACCAGTATCCCGATCTGACCTATGCGGCCGAGAATGCGGTTAAGGCGGTTGTGAACATCGAGTCGATACGCGAGGTTGAGTACGGCGGCCGTTCGTATAATCCCTTCTTCGACTTTTTCGGCATGCCTTACGGATATGGCGGTGAGCCGCAGACGCGTGAGCAGCGTGCCGGCGGTTCGGGCGTGATTATCTCGACGGACGGTTATATCGTCACCAACAACCATGTGGTGGAGGATGCCACCAAACTCAAGGTCAAACTGAATGACGGTCGGCTTTTCGATGCCGAGCTGGTAGGCACCGACCCCACGACGGATGTTGCGCTTATCAAGATCGACGGCAAGGATCTGCCGACGATTCCCTTCGGCAATTCGGACGATCTGCGTCTGGGAGAGTGGGTGCTGGCTATCGGCTCGCCCTTCGACCTGCAGTCGACCATTACGGCCGGTATCGTGAGCGCCAAGGCCCGTGATCTGGGTGTCATCCCCAACGAGGCACGTATCGAGTCGTTCATCCAGACCGACGCTGCGGTCAACCCCGGAAACTCGGGCGGTGCATTGGTCAATACGCGCGGTGAACTGGTGGGTATAAACACCGTCATCAAGTCGTCGACCGGCAGTTATGTAGGTTATTCGTTCGCCGTACCCGAGACGATCGTCCGCAAGGTGGTTGTCGACCTGAAGGAGTATGGTGTCGTACAGCGTGCCATGCTGGGTGTATCGTACCGTCCCATCGACCAGACCTTCATCGAGCAGATGGGTGAGGAGACCGGCATAAAGACTCCGGGCGGACTCTATGTCGCCTCTGTCGAGGAGGGCAGTGCAGCTTCCGAGGCCGGAATCCGCAAGGGTGACATAATCGTGGCCATCGACGGTACCAAGACCGATGACTCGTCAACCATGATGGAGAAGATGGCTCAGCACCGTCCCAATGACAAGGTCAAGATTACGCTCATGCGTGACGGCAACAAGAAGGAGGTCGAGGCCGTGTTGAAGAACAAGGTCGGCAAGAACGAGATGATGACGCGCGAGATGGTGGACGTGGCAGCCGAACTGGGCGGCAAGTTCGCCGATGCGGGCAAGAAGGTCTGCGACAAGCTGGAGATACGCGGCGGTGTGCAGGTTGTGGGAATCAAGCGTGGCGGTCTGCTCGAAAGAGCCCGCGTACGTGAGGGATTCATCATCACCCACATCAACAACCGTCAGATCACTTCGGTCGGCGATATGGAGCGTATGACCGAACCCATCGAGGCTATCGACGGAATCTATCCCGACGGCCGTGCCGCAAGCTACATGATCGTGCGATAATGGTCGTGTGAAGGTGAAAATGCAAAAAGGAAAATATAGATAAATGAAACCGCGATAAGGGTTTTCATGTAAGGTTAGGTTAGGTGGAGAGCTCTGATGCCGCTCGGCGTCGGAGCTCTCTTTTTTATATATGTACCGACTGACATGCTGCAGCGCGAATATCTATATATTGCCGTCATTGTATAAATGATACAGGTGCGGAGATAAATACGCTGCATGTCTATGTCCGGTATGTTTCGACTCCGTTCGGGTGATAAATGCACCCGTCTTTTGTGCCGGGCGTTTTTAATGGGTATATTAAATTAATAACCCGAACCGTACTGACACGGTCCGGGTTATTTGATGTTGCTTGACGTGGACTTATTTCTTCGTGTTTACGGTAGGTATCTGCATCTTGTCCGACGGTTTGCCGTTTGTGCCTATGCGCGGCCAGCCATCTACCCAATAGACCTTGTCGAGGAAGAGCTTGCGGCCGCCGTTGCCGCCGTCCGAGGTGGTGTATCCGTGATAGAATATCCAATCCTGTCCGGCATCGTCGGTTATGATCTGTGAGTCGTGGCCCGGGCCTACGACCTTGTTGCTGTTCTCGAGCAGCACCTCGTGGTAGTTCTTGAGCATCTGGTTACCCTTTTTGTCAACATATGGTCCGAAGAGCGACTTGCTGCGTCCTACGACCGTCTTGTAGGTGCTGTTGAGACCGTTGCAGCATGCTCCCGTCGAGGCGAATAGGTAGTAGTATCCGTCACGCTTGTGGATATATGTTCCCTCGTATGCGGTTCCGGCGATCTGTATGAGGTCTGTCGGGTCAGCCACCGAGAGGCCGTCCTCTGTAAGCTCGGTGATGTAGATGCCGTGGAAACTGCCCCATGCAAGGTATTTGCGTCCGTCCTCGACGAAAAGCACGGGGTCGATCGAGTTCTGTACGCCGATCTCCTTTGAGATGAACATCTTGCCGTGATCGGTGAAGGGCCCTGTTGGAGAGTCCGATGTGGCGCAGCCTATACCGCAGTCCCACTCGCCGCCCCAAACCGACATCGAGTAGTAGAGGATGTATTTGCCGTCGACGTAGTTTATGTCCGGAGCCCATAGTCCGCCACCCGAAACAAAGTTGGGACGTCCGCCATCGGGATATATGCCGCCAACGTAGTACCACGTAACCAAGTCGCTCGACTCATATACGGGTGTATTGCCGTCGCGCTCGGTCGTGTAGACGTAGAATTTGCCGTCTTGGGCGCGGATGGCCGTCGGGTCGGGCGCGTCGCGGTCGAGTACGGGATTGTTGTAGGTCTTGAGGATGGGGGCTTTGTCGCTCCCCGAGTTGCAGGCACATACCATGCAGGGCAATGCCAGCAGTAAAAAGAGTTTTTTCATAGCCTGTATAGTGTTTGTCGTGATTCCGTGGTTCGTAATTCTCGCGTTGTGTGGATTCCCTTTCGTTGCATGCCGTAATTGTCGGCGGATGAGCTGTCGGTATCATGCGGGAATGCTTATACTGTCATGAACCGACAAACAAAGATATGTTTTTTTTGACGTGCGGCCAAAAGTGATGCCGTTAAAACATCTTCCGGCAAGGCAAGATTATATCTGACGGCTAGGGCGTGGTTATGGTATAAAACGAATATCGGCAGACGATCCCGCGAAGGATTCATCTGCCGATGTGTTGTTTATTTTGAGACGTTACATGTTACATTCGCTGCGGCACCTCGATGCCCAGAAGGGCCATTGCGCGGCGGATGATTCGTGCCACCTCGGCGGCCAGCATCAGACGCATGCGGCGTTTCTGCCCGTCCTCCTCGCGCAGGATCGAGTGGTCGTGATAGTATCCGTTGAATGTCTTGGCCAGATCGTACGCATAGGCGGCGATGAGCGATGGTGAGAAGCTCTCGCCTGCAGCCTTGACCACATTGGGGAAGTCGGCCATCGACTTGATGAGCGCAACCTCCTCGGGCAGAAGCTCCGTGCAGTCGTACGACTTGTAGTCGATGCCCGCCTCGTCGGCCTTGCGCAGAATCGAGCATATACGCGCATGGGTGTACTGTATGAAGGGGCCGGTGTTGCCGTTGAAGTCGATCGACTCGCGCGGATCGAACAACATGGTCTTCTTGGGGTCGACCTTGAGGATGAAGTATTTGAGTGCTCCGAGTCCTACGATGCGGCAGACGTTGTCAGCCTCCTCTTTGGTGCATCCGTCGAGTTTGCCGAGTTCGGTCGACATCTCGCGCGCCGTCTCGACCATGTCGGCTATAAGGTCGTCGGCATCGACAACGGTGCCTTCGCGCGACTTCATCTTGCCCTCGGGCAGCTCGACCATGCCGTACGAAAGGTGGTATATCTCGTCGCTCCATGCGTATCCCAGCTTTTTGAGTACGAGTTTGAGTACTTGGAAGTGGTAGTTCTGCTCGTTGCCCACAACGTATATCATCTCGTCGAGTTTGTTCTCCTCGAAGCGTCGCAGCGCCGTGCCCAGATCCTGCGTCATGTAGACCGATGTGCCGTCACCGCGCAGCAGCAGTTTCTGGTCCAGACCGTCGGCCGTGAGGTCGATCCACACCGAGTTGTCCTCCTTGCGGAAGAAGACGCCCTTGTCGAGACCCTCCTGCACGAGGCTCTTGCCCAGAAGATAGGTCTGCGATTCGTAATATACCTTGTCAAAGTCAACACCCAAGGCCTTGTACGTTACGTCGAATCCTTCGTAGACCCAGCCGTTCATCATCTGCCAGAGCTTGTAGACCTCGGGATCCTTCGCCTCCCAGCGGCGGAGCATCTCCTGTGCCTGCTGCATGATCGGGGCCTTCTTCTTGGCCTCGTCCTCGCTCATGCCCTGAGAGACGAGCTCCTTGATCTGGGCCTTGTAGTGCTTGTCAAACTCGACATAGTATTTTCCCACGAGGTGGTCGCCCTTCATGCCGGTTGAGGCGGGCGTCTCACCGCCGCCGTAGAGCTGCCAAGCGAGCATCGACTTGCAGATGTGTATGCCGCGGTCGTTCACCAGATTCACCTTGATGACGTTGTGGCCGTTTGCCTTGAGTATCTGCGCTACCGAATAGCCGAGCAGGTTGTTGCGTATATGCCCGAGGTGCAGGGGCTTGTTGGTGTTGGGCGACGAGTACTCGATCATTATCGTACGGCCCGTGGGGGCGGCGTCGCCGAACGTTGCGTCGGCCGCAATCTCGCCGAAACGGTCGATCCAGAAGGCGGGCGAGAGACTCAGGTTAAGGAATCCCTTGATGACGTTGAAAGCTGCGATCTGCGGATTGTCGGCCACGATGCGCGCGCCGATCTCGTTGGCCGTCACTTCGGGAGACTTGTGGCTGAGCTTCAGCAACGGGAATGTAACCAGCGTATAGTCGCCTTCGAACTCCTTGCGTGTCTTCTGTATCTGCAGCGCCGAGGCGTCGACCGGACCGTATAGGTTCTCCACGGCCTGACGGGCTATCTGCGAAATGAGATTTTCGATGTTCATGGTACGTGTTTCGATTTTGACCGCAAATTTAATGTTTTTCGCCGAATAAGCACTCTTGTCGCGTCATATTTCGGATTTTAAGCGCGACGACCGGCCTTGAACGGATTTTTCAGCCATTATTATATGCGGCTGCAATTGAACGAATGATGAAAAGCGTGTCCGGATTTGTCTATGCGGCATGCTTTTCATATCTTTGCACATCACTTTTTTACGATGGAAATATTCATAATTGTAATTCTAATTATCTTAAACGGCATCTTCGCCATGTCGGAGGTGGCCCTTATCTCGGCGCGCAAGTCTAATCTCAAGACTCAGGCGGCGCAGGGCAGCCGCTCGGCCAAGCTGGCGTTGCGCCTTGCGGAGGATCCTGACCGTTTCCTCTCTACGGTGCAGATCGGAATCACGCTCATAGGTATCCTTACGGGTATCTATTCTGGCGCTACGCTTGCAGACCGTTTCGGTGTGGTATTGGCGCGGTTGGGCATGCCGCTGGCGACGGCGACGACCGTGGCGCAGGCGGCAATCGTCATTGTGGTGACATACCTTACGATCGTCTTCGGCGAGCTGGTGCCCAAACGCATAGGCATGAATGCCGCCGAGGGTGTGGCCAAGGCCGTGGCGCGGCCGATGCATGCACTGTCGGTGGTGGCGTCGCCTTTCGTATGGCTGTTGTCGGGAAGCATCGAGCTCGTGTCGCGCATCTTCCATCTGGAGGAGGCCGACCCGAAGGTTACCGAGGCCGAGATCAAGTCTATCATACAGGAGGGTGCCGAGCACGGCGAGGTGAAGGAGGTCGAGCAGCGTATCGTCGGACGTGTATTCTCGCTTGGAGACCGTACCGTCGAGTCGATAATGACACACCGCAACGATCTTGTGTGGCTCGATGCCGGCATGACGCGCGACGAGATACGTGCCCGCGTTAACGGCGACCCGCATTCGATATATCCCGTGGCACGCCGCAATCCCGACACGCTGCTCGGAGTGGTATATCTGAAGGATCTGTTTGCGCACCTCGACGACAAAGGCTTCGATATAAACACCTATTTGCAGCCCGTGAAGTTTTTCCATGAGCAGACGGAGGTGTACAACGCTCTGGACCAGCTGCGCAACGAACATGTAGGTTACGGCGTGGTGTGTGACGAGTTCGGCATCACGCAGGGTATATTTACTCTGCGCGATATTCTGGAGGCTTTGGTCGGAACCATGCCCGAAGAGCGCGAAGAGCCCGATATCGTCGAGCGTGAGGACGGCACGTGTCTGGTGGACGGACAGTGTCCGTTTTACGATTTTCTGGCGCACTTCGGCGTGGAGGATATATTCCCGCATACGGAATACAACACCGTGAGCGGCCTTATTCTCGAGACTCTGGAACATATCCCCGCAACGGGCGAGAAGCTCTCGTGGAACGGTTTCAATTTCGAGATCGTCGACATGGACGGGGCACGCATAGACAAGATTCTCGTTACCTACCACTCTTCGCTCAAGGATGAAAATAGCTGACATTGATCTGGGGCCGCAGCCGCTGTTTCTGGCGCCGATGGAGGATGTGACCGACCCGTCGTTCCGATATATGTGCAAGCGCTTCGGTGCCGACGTCGTTACCACGGAGTTCATCTCGTGCGACGGGTTGATACGCGACGCGTGGAAGTCGCGCGCCAAGCTGCGCATAGATGATGCCGAACGTCCAGTGGGCATACAGATATACGGACATCTTATCGAACCTATGGTCGAGGCGGCGCGTATCGCAGAGAGTGCCTCTCCCGACTTTATCGACATAAACTTCGGCTGCCCGGTGCGTAAGATTGCGGGTCGCGGCGCCGGCTCGGGCATGATGCGCGACGTGCCGACGATGGTGGAGATGACGCGCCGCATCGTCGAGGCCGTCCACACACCCGTCACGGTGAAGACGCGTCTGGGGTGGGACGAGGATTCGAAGAATATCGTCGAGATAGCCCTACGTCTGCAGGATGTGGGTATCGCCTCCATTACCATACATGGGCGCACGCGTGCGCAGATGTATCGCGGCGAGGCCGACTGGACGCTTATAGGCGAGGTGAAACACCATCCTGACATGGAGATTCCCGTGGTCGGCAACGGTGACGTCGATTCGGGCCCCAAGGCCAAGGAGATGTTCGACCGATACGGCGTGGACGGTGTGATGATCGGCCGGGCGACGTATGGCCGCCCGTGGATATTCCGAGAGGTGAAGCACTTCATGGCTACGGGTGAAGTTATGCCGCAGCCCTCGGTCGTGGAGCGTGTGGCCATAGCCAAGGAGCATCTCGCCAAGTCGATCGAGATCAAGGGCGAGCGTGTCGGGGTGCTGGAGATGCGGCGCCATCTGTCTAACTACTTCAAGGGGTTGCCGGATTTCAAGTCTACACGCTTGAAGTTGGTGACGTTGAACGACCCAGCCGAGCTGATGGATGTCATAGATTCGATTGCCGAGCGTTGGGGCGACTGCGATATGGGAGCGGCCGTGCCGCCGCCGCTGGCACACGATATATGATGTGGCGGGTGGCGTGTGTGAACGCCGAGAGTCAATATGCGGCCGAAATATTTTTGTTTCGGCCGTCTTTTTATATATTTGCCGCTGAAACATACACCGATAAAAGCGAACAGGACTATGGACAAATTACGTGGATTCGGAATATCGGCATTCGTGGCGCTTGCTGCGTTCGGATGCTTCGGGTGCGGACACCGTTCTACGACAGTCGGGGCGGAAAATGGAGAGAGTGTGGAGGCACCGGCTGGTGATTCGGTCGTTACGGTGCGCGGGCGTCTGACCATAGCCCATGAGGTGCGGTCGTTCACGGCCGAAGGTGACAGCGTGGAGTATTGGGTTGTCGACAAGAGCGGGGACTTGATACCCCGATATACGGAGGTGACGGGCGACAAGGCTAAGGTCGGCGGTACGGTGTATGCCGAACTCGAGGTCGAGCCGCGCGGATACAGCGACGAGGGGTTTGCGGCCGAATATGCGGGTGTATATTGGGTGCGGCGTGTTGTGTCTGTGAGAAAATATTAACCGTGGTTATTCTTTAACCATATAAACATTCTAATAAAAACTGTCTTATGAAGAAAGGAAAGATGTTTTTCGCAGGTGCGGCGGCCGTTATGACCTTCGTACTCGCATCGTGCGGTGGTGCCGCAGTCGAAGGTACGTGGGTTGAGCCCATCCCCGGGATGGATGGAGAGCAGGGTTTCACGCTTGAAAAGGGCGGACGTGCCGAGTCGGTCAATATGGCCACCCTCAAATATGAGACATGGAGCCGTAAGGGTGATTGTTTGGTGCTGACGGGGCAGAGCATAGGCAACGGACAGACGTTGCAATTCACCGATACGTTGCGCATCGTGAAGGTCGATTCGGACAATCTGGTTGTCGAGCGTGGCGGCACAACATCGACATTCCGTCGGAAATAGTCTTTGCGACGTGAGCGTCGGACTCAGACTATACATACACACATAAAATTATCGGCCGTAATCCGTCAGGGATTGCGGCCGATAATTATTTGTGCTGCGCAGGAGCCTTTATTGTTCGGGTGCGGGCGCTACGAACATTGCCGAGCGCTTCTTCTTGAGCACCTTTGCCACGGCATCGCATACCATAGGCTCCATTACCGTGCGGTAGCATACGAGGTTGGGATGGCATGTGTCACCGCTCCATTTGGGTGGCAGGCCGCCCTTCTCGTCGGTCAGGGCAGGGTAGTAGTTCAGGAAGTGGATCTTGTTGGCCTTGGCGTACGCCTCGATCATCTTGTTCAGGTCGCGGATCTTCTGCGCGGGCTCGATTTCGGGCCGCCATCCGAACTTCGATGTGGGGGTTATCGAGCAGAGGATGACCTTGATGCCGTGGGCCTTTGCCAGCTCGCACATCGAGATTATATTGCCCAGCGTGTTTTCGGGCGAGATGTAACCGTTGTTCTGGGCCACATCATTGGTGCCCGAGAGAATCACTACGGCCTCGGGCTTGAGGTCGATCACGTCGCGGCGGAAGCGCACGAGCATCTCGGACGATGTCTGGCCGCTGATGCCGCGCCCTACGAAGTTGTTCTTGGCGAAGAAGTCGGGATCCATGCGCGCCCAGTTGTCGGTGATGGAGTTGCCCATGAATACTACGTCGGGAGATTGTTCGATTGCGGCGTTGGCCTCGGCGTAACGGCCGAAGTTGGCCCAATCCTTTTGTTGTGCTGCGGCGCATACGGCCGTGGCAATCAATACGACAGAAAGAAAAAAGCGTTTCATAAGTATGGTTTATTGTAGTAGTCGTTGTGCAGTGATCACAAATGTACAAAAATCTAAGCTAATGTGTGGTATATTTACCCCGAAATCGTTAAATTTGCACTCCGTAAATAATTCATGCTGCAAATACCATAATGGAGAACTTCACACCTACCGCTTATACGCTCAAGTGTGTGGCTACGGGCCACGAATTCGACGATGCGGGTTGGACGCTCGAATATAAGTCCTGCACCGAACCCTCGCTCATAAGAACCATCTACGCAAAGAAACAGCTCGGGGTCAAGGACGACAGCTACGGACTCTATAAATTCTGCGACTGGCTTCCCGTCAACCGCATGTTGAAGGGCTCGGCTGCTCCCGTCACCTATCGCAGTGAGGGTCTGGCGCGCCATCTGGGGCTCGACAGCCTCTACATCACGCTCAACGGATACTATCCCGAGCGCGGTGCCGCGATGACTACCTGCTCGTTCAAGGAGACCGAGGCGTACAGCGTGTGCGGACGTACCGATCCGAATGAAGACCGCATATTGGTTGTGGCCTCGGCCGGAAATACGGCCCGTGCATTTGCCAAGGTATGCTCGGAGAACAACATCCGGCTGTTGTTGTCGGTGCCTGCCGACAACCTCTCGGCCATGTGGTTTGACAAACCGCTTGCTCCGTGCGTGAAACTCATAGCGTGTGAGCGCGGCGGCGACTATTTCGATGCCATACGTCTGGGTGACATGCTGCTCAAGTCGCCCCGATTCTATGCCGAGGGCGGGGCCAAGAATGTGGCGCGCCGCGACGGTATGGGCACTACGGTGCTCTCGGCCGTCACGACCATAGGCCGCATCCCCGACTATTATTTCCAAGCCGTCGGCAGCGGTACCGGCGCCATCGCGGCATGGGAGGCAAACATGCGTCTTATAGAGGATGGACGCTTCGGCAGCAACATGATGCATCTTATGGTTTCGCAGAATGCGCCCTTTGTGCCCATGTACGATGCATGGCGGGCCGACTCGCGCGACATGTTGCCGTACGAGGCCGACAAGGCGCGCCGCGACGTGTCGATCATAGATGCCAAGGTGTTGTCGAACCGCAAGCCGCCTTACAGCCTGCGCGGCGGATTGTACGATGCGCTCAAGGCTACGGACGGCGATGTGCTCACGGCAACGAACGCTCAGGTGCGCAAGGCGCTGCGTCTGTTCGAGGAGACGGAGGGCATAGATATACACCCTGCAGCGGGTGTGGCGTTGGCTTCGCTCATAAAGCAGGTGGCCGACGGCAAGATCGCACGCGATGCATGCATCATGCTCAACATCACGGGTGCCGGCGAGAAACGTTTCCGTGAGGAACATGAGCCTGTACATCTCGAGCCGTCGTGCATCTTCCCGCTCGATGTCGATGCCGACAAGGTCGTAGCCGATGTGGAGGCTCTGTTCGACTAAGGTGTTTCGATAGTTTTAATTGCAGAGACAATGTTATATCCGATAAGATTTATTCCCCGCCTCAAGGAGAGACTGTGGGGCGGACACGAGTTGCTTGCCAAGGCCAAGGCCGGCAAGGCGCAGCATGTCGATCCGACGAAGGCATACGGCGAAAGCTGGGAACTGTCGGCCGTTCCGGGGGACGTGTCAGTCGTGGCCAACGGCTTTCTGAAACGCAACAACCTCGAGGAGATTATCGAGGTATATATGGGCAATCTCATAGGCGACAAGATTTACGACCGTTACGGATTGACTTTCCCTCTTCTGATCAAGAGTCTCGACTGTCATGATGTATTGTCGGTACAGGTGCATCCCGATGACGAACTTGCTGCCGAGCGCCATAACTCATACGGCAAGACCGAGATGTGGTATGTCGTGAACCGTACTCCCGGTGCAGCGTTGTACGTGGGTTTCAAGGATACGTCGATTACGCGCGAGGAGTACATCGCAGCCGTAAACGAGGACCGTCTGCCCGAACTTTTGAACCGTGTGGAGGTTGAGCCCGGTGATGTGTTTTTCATTCCGGCAGGTACGGTACACGCGTTGGGCAAAGGTATCGAGGTCGTGGAGATACAACAGACATCCGACATCACATACCGCATATATGATTGGAACCGTGTCGATGCGCAGGGGCATTCGCGCGAGCTTCATACGGCTCTGGCTGTCGATGCCATAGACTTTGCGCGTGACGGAGCCTCGTGCCACATGCGCTACCATGCCGAGAAGAACCGTCCCGTGACATTGGTTGACTGCCCGTATTTTACCACGCGTCTCGTGGAGTTGGACGGTCATGTGGAGCGTGATTGCGACGATCTGGATTCGTTCATCCTCTATATATGCGCCGAGGGTGAGGCTGATGTGCGTATGGGTGATAATTGCGAACACCTCTCGCCGCTCGATCTGGTCATGATACCCGCCGAGGCCGACAGCGTCGAAATTTACGGACACGGCAAACTGCTCGAGGTCTATATAAAATAACACTTGTAAACAGTCTTGTTTGACGAATTATGCAGCGGAGGAAATATCGAAATATTTCCTCCGCTGCTTTTGATATTATTCGCCGATAAAAACCGAAGGCTTGTGTCGTATTTGCACAAGCCTTCGATTGTTGTTTGCCGATATTTGTATTGCCCAAGGTGGCATCAGGCATTCTGCCATCATGTTTGCGGGGCGCGTCAATGCGGCATCTGCCCAAGAACTATTTACGGGCCTCTTCGTTGTCCTTTTCGGCCTTCTCGTCGCCCTCCCAGTCGAACATCTCGAAGTTGCGTTTTCCGCCCAGCGAGAAGCGCGTATAGGTGATCGGAAGCCCCATCTGCAGAAAGCGCGCCTCGTATGCCGTCTTGACCGAAAGTGTCTCATCGGCATATCCCGTACCGTATATGTCTCGGTTCGAAACCTCGCACGGCAACCCGAAGCGACGTATCACCTCGTTCGTATATTCATACAGGTGCTGCGAGTCGGTCTTGAGATTGATCCACCCGTCCTCACGCAGGAAACGAGCGTAGTATTCGAGGAATAGGGGCGATGTGAGGCGTTTCTTTGCGCGGCGTGTCTTTAGTTGCGGGTCGGGAAAGGTGATCCATATCTCTGATACCTCGCCCTCAGCAAAAAACGAGTCGATAAACTCGATACGCGTGCGCAGGAAACCGACGTTGTCCATGCCTCGCTCGGTTGTCGTCTTCGCACCGCGCCACATGCGGGCGCCCTTTATGTCGACACCTATGTAGTTGTATTGCGGATTCCGGTCCGCCAGTGCGATCGTATATTCGCCCTTGCCGCAGCCGAGCTCGAGTATGATGGGGCGGTCGTTGGCAAAGAAATCACGGTTCCAATGCCCCTTGAGTGGATGATCCTTGTGAAATATATCCTCGAAAGATGGTTGTACGAGGCATTTGAAGGTGAGATTCTCGGCGAATCTTTTCAGTTTGTCTTTTCCCACGGCAAAGCTCTCTCTGTTGTTTGATCTATTGTATTACGGGTTGAAATGTCACTCCGGCGGCCTCCACTTCGGAAACGGGTTCACTCGGCGTAAGGGTGACGGTATAGGCGCCTTTACGGCTCAGACGTACGCGGCGGCGGTATGGCACCTCCACATCCTTGCCGTATGCGTCGGCCGATACGGTGTCATTGTCGACAACAGCGAGTGCCACCTGCTCGCGCATGCGCATCGAGTCGGGTGAGAGTATCTCGATGTCGAACGATATGTGCTCCATGTCGAATCGCGGCGATACGTGCAGTACAACCGACATGTCGTAGAGCGACGTTGTGTCGGTATTCTCGTAAGCCACCGTGACTGGCTGATCCCATCGGCTGCTGTCGACATCGGCCATCGCCACACGGCACGGCTCCATGCCGCATGCCACACACGCAGTCATGGATATGGCGGCGAGTGTCGGCCTGAGGATATTTATATGTCGTTTGGCGCTATACACAAGAGTGTCGGTTTACTCCTCCTTGTTGCCTTGCGGCTGCTGCTTGCGGGCATCATTGCGTTCGCGACGTTCTCTGCGCCGCGGTGCACCGTTTTCGCGTTCGGGTTTGTCTGTGTTGCTGCCGTTGTCCGGATTGTCGGTGCGGCGCCCGGCCTGTTGTCCCTGCGTGCCCGGCTGTCCCTGTGCATGACGGCTGCGGCGTCTGTCGTCACGGCGTCGCGGAGACTCTCCGTCCGAGGAACGGTTCTCGCGCTGTGTCGGCTGCTTGTTGTCGCTGTCGGCGGTGTCGTTCACTGTCTGTCGCTCGGCACGTGCGGGTCGGTTGCGCCTTTCGTTACGGTTGCGTCCGTTATTGTTGCCCGCGTTGCCGCCCTTGGCCTGTTCGTCATTTGCAGGCGTATTCTCGTCGCCCTGCGTGCGCACTTTGTCCGGCTGCGCCTTTTCCTGCCGCCGCTGCTCCTTGCGGCCACGGTTCTTGCGGCGCTTGCCGAGATTGTCGAAACGCGTTATGCTGTCCTCGCCCGTACGGAACGTGGGCTCCTCCATAACCGGGGCCTCATCCTTGTCGGCTATCGAGTCGACCTTCTTGCCGGCACGGTTGGCTGCGATGATCTCGCGTACGCGGGATACGGGTATGGTCACGACGTTGGCCATAGCATCCTTGCTGCTGCTGAAGGTCATGGTGTGGGCCAGAATGTCGGTCTTGACAAGATAGTAGTCGCCGTCGATGGCCTGAAGGGGATCCTTTACACGCGGTATCGACTGCCGCGCGTCGGCATAGGAGTCGTACTCGTACATAAGGCAGCACTTGAGCTTCGAGCACTGTCCAGCCAGCTTCTGCGGGTTGAGCGATATGTCCTGCACACGTGCGGCGTTGGTGGTGACGCTCGAGAAGTTCGAAACCCACGAGGCACAGCACAACTCGCGTCCGCAGGCGCCGATGCCGCCTATGCGCCCCGCCTCCTGACGCGCACCGATCTGCTTCATCTCGATGCGTATGTGGAATCGCTCGGCGAAGACCTTGATCAGCTCGCGGAAATCGACACGGCCCTCGGCTATGTAGTAGAATATGGCCTTTATCTTGTCACCCTGATACTCCACGTCGCCGATCTTCATGTCGAGACCCATCTCGGCCGCGATCTGGCGAGCCTGTATCATGGTGTCGTGTTCGAGCGATATAGCCTCCTGCCAGCGCTCGATGTCGTATGGTTTTGCCTTGCGGTATATCTTCTTGTACTCGCCGTTGAAGGGGGTGAAGCCCGTGCGGCGTATCTGTTTGGCCACCATGTCGCCCGTGAGCGATACGATACCTATGTCGTGTCCGGGCGATGCCTCAACGGCCACGATATCGCCCCGTTTGAGATTGAGGTGGTTGACATTCTGATAGTACGAGCGGCGCGTATTCTTGAAGCGCACCTCGTATATGTCGGTGGGTATGTTGTTGGGATATGGATCCAACCACGGCGTCTCGTGGAGCTTGAAGCACCCCTCGACCTGCTCGACCTTGAGTTCGGGGCCGCAGTCGCAAAGACAGAAGCCGCGTCCCATTTCGGGTATATGTTTTTTAGAACAACTCATCTGTATGCAAAAATTTGTGTAAATATATGAAAAATATTTCACATATCGGCCAATATCCGGCACTCTTTGGTCCCGAAGCCTTGCTCGTAAGATGTACGGGTGTCGGTCAGATGGTCTTCGTCGAGGATGATGCTATGCGTTTTTCGAGTGAGACCATGTCGCGGCGCAGGCGGCGTATGGTCAGTACGGCACAGCACGTAAGTCCGGCTATGAGACCCAGAATAAGACCTTCGGCACCCATCCCGGTGGGGAAAGCGAGCAGGTATCCGGCCGGAATGTTTATCAGCACATACGATACGAATACGATGGGCATGATGACGCGTACGTCCTGCAGACCACGCAGGGCGCTTATGGAGAGCGTCTGCAGGCAGTCGGGTATCTGGAAGAGCGATATGAATATGAGCAGTGTTCCCGTAAGTTCTATAACCTGCAGGTTTGACGAGAAGAGTGCAGGTATGGTGTAGCGGAAGGCGACGAAGCATACGGCGGCCGTGATGCACCACACGAGTCCGAGATGGTAGGCCGAATATACCGTACGCCGCAGGCGGTCGAAGTCGCCGCGGCCGAATATGTGCGAGCATAGGATCGTGTTGGCCGAGCCTATGGCCACGACTATCATGAACGTCACCTGCATCATGTTGGTGCATATCTGGTATGCGCTGATGGCGTGCGCACCGAACGACAGCACGAGAATATTGGTGACGACGAATGCGCTGGCCTCCATGAACATGTGGAAGGCTATCGGAATACCTACTTTAAGTATCTCCCACATCGTGCGCAGGCGTATTGCCGCACGGTCGAAGTCGTGTATGAAGCTCTTGAAGCGGGGACTCAGGAGGACATATCCGCCGATCATGACACACATGCAGCATCGGGCCACGAAGGTGGCGACACCGGCGCCGACGGCACCCATGGGTTCGAAGCCGAACTTGCCGAAGATGAGGACCCAGTTTAGGAATATGTTTATCAGGTTGCACAATATGATCACCACCATTGCAATGCGGGTGTTGCCTATGCCCTCGAGGAACTGCTTGAAGGTACAGAAGATGATCACGGGGATCATACCCCAGATGAGCGTATCGTAATAGGGCAGGGCCGCCTCGATGACCTCGGAGACGGATGCATCGCCGCCTGAGCCTATCATCACGGCCCCCATCCACCGCATCAGCGGCCGTACGGCGATAAGTAGGGCCGATGTGGCGATTCCGGCAAGTGTGAAGAGTATGAGACCGTTCTGAAGCAGGTGCGCAGCGTGGCGTTGGTCTCCACGGGCGAAGTGCTCACCCACAAGTGGCGTCAGGCCGAAGGCCAGACCCATGGCCGAGATGAATATGATGTAGAATATGCTTGTGCCGAACGATACGGCAGCCAGCGGTGTGGGGTCGTCACCCCCGTACCATCCGACCATGGCCGTGTCGGCAAGCTGTACGGTGATCTGTCCCACCTGTGACAGTATGACGGGCATGGCCAGTCGCAGATTCTCCTTGTAATATGGTATGTATGTTTTCAATGAGATCATAGCGGCCGCAAATGTAGTAAAAAATCACCGGATGTCGTTTGTCGCGGCTGAGATATGGGTGCAATGGCGTGTATGGTCATGGTTGTATTTTGCATGTATGAAAAAATCGTTCGCAGGCGCAGTGCCCGCAAACGATTGTCTTCTCCTGTAACCTCCGCCAATGGTCAGAACGCCTCGTTGACGTTGAAGATGAAGCCTCTTGTATGTTTGCCGAAGCCGTAGTCGATACGTATGTTTACGCGGTGCTTGAACTCCCAGCGAAGCCCCACGCCGTACGTTGGCAGCATGTTGCGCCAGTTGAACTCGCGGAAGCTGGGGAAGACTGTTCCGCAGCCGCCCCAGACGGTGCCTCCGATACGTTTGTAGATACGTTGCCGCAGCTCGACCTGACATGAGACTATGTTGTTGTCGATATACCGTCCCGCGTAGTAGCCGCGCATGCGGGTGCTGCCCCCAAGCTGCTCGCGCAGAATCCACGGCGTATCCTTGCCGTTGAAACGCCCGTAGAGATCGGTGGCGATGATGCCGCTCTCCCACAGACGGTGGTAGGTGTCGAAAATAAGGGTTGTGCGTGCCAGCGTCTTGTCGTACGAGGAGATAAACTGCGGGTAGAGCGTAACCTCGGCCATGGCATATATTCCCTTTTGCGGGTTTGGAATGAAGTCTCGGCTGTCGTATTGCAGCGAAAGCCCTATGCCGGTAAAGGTGTATGAGTGGGCCTGACCCTGAAGATATGAGGGATTGTCGATCTTGATTATGTTCGCATACGATACCTCGCTCCGGACACCGAGCAGCAGTCGGTCAACCATGCGGTAGAGATATTGTATGTCGACCATGACCTTGCGGCGTGTATAGTTCGTGGCGGGATTGTCGGCACAGGCCGCGTAGTCGATACCCCACAACTTGAGCGGCTGGTTGGCAAACGATATCTCGTACGACAGGCGCGAACGGTTACCCTTGAAATAGTTGTTGCCGCCGAGGGCTATAACGTATAGTCCCGATACGGAGATGTTGCCCATGATGTTGACGTCCGAAGGCTTCATTATGGAGTCCGTACGGTCGAGACGGTAGAGTCCCGAGGCAAGGCCGCCGATGCCGAAACTCGCCTCACGCGTGTAGGACGGTGAGATTATGAAACTCACGTCGAACTTCTTGTCGAAGGTATGGTCTTCGTTGCCCTTGAAGAGCTTGTGCCAATAGCTCGTGCGTTTCTTCGGCTGATTGCCGTCGGCCGCGGAGTCGGTCGGCATTGCCGCATGGAGCGTATCGGCCTCGAGAGTGATGGTGTCGGCTCCGTTCATGGTGTCGCATGCGGGACGCAGCGTCGAGGGCATACGCTCCCGCAGGGAGAGGTTGCGCGACGCGGTGTGTGGAAGATCTTTGTCCCCGTCGTGCGATGTGCGCGCGTAAGCAGGCACTGTCGAGAGAAGCAGTAATGCAACGATAAGAATGTTTCTCATGCCAAATGTTTCCGTGCGTTAAAAACTGCGCAAATATATGACAAAAAAGCGATGTAGCAAAAATCATGACCAAGCAGTAGACCTATCGGATATTTTTGATCCCGAAGCGGTGGAAATGACGGAGATATGTTTTCTTGCCGAGTAGCCGGCACCGCCGACTGCCTTGCGTATAGGCATGTCGGCGTATTCTGCCCCCAAGGCGCATGCCGGCGGTAAGGACCCGGTATCCGTGACAACGGGCATATAATGCGTCGTGAAATTTGTGGTTTCGGGTCGCATGCGGTATCTTTGTAAAGCGGCGGAAGCATCCGCTCCAAATATGTAAATGAAGAAATACTAATTCAGTTTATCGCATGATCACCACAAAACGTGTAAAAGGTCTTCTTGCCGCCTGCATCTGTATTGTTTGCTGTGCGGCGTTGAGCCGTTGCGGCGGCACGGCCTCCGATACCGAAGGCGGAGAAGCTCTGCAGCCGGTACCATTCCAAAAAGTGGAGATAGAGGACAACTTCTGGCTCCCGCGCCTCAAGACGCAGAAGCATACGCTTGTGCCCTTTGCGCTGGGCAAGACCGAACCGGCCGTGGAGAATCTACGGCGTGTCGGGGCATACCTGCGGGGAGAGAAGACCGAAGGTCTGCTGCCGTTGGCACGTTATGTGGCTTCCGACCTGTTCAAGGTTATGGAGGGAGCGGCTTACCTGCTCACCGTCGAGCCCGATGAGGAGCTGGAGCGTCGCATGGATGAGATAATTGATATCATCGTTGCGGCTCAGGCTTCCGACGGTTATCTATACGAATCGCATATCATGGGGTCGGCCATGGTAAACAGCGCCGATGGTGGTACGGGTGACAAACCCTATTCGTGGGTTGTGCACAGCCACGAACTCTACAACATGGGACACATGTACGAAGCGGCCGTGGCATATTATCAGGCCACGGGCAAACGCAAGTGGCTCGACGCGGCGGAGAAGAGCGCCCGCCACATAAATCACGTATTCTTCGAGGGCGACCCTGCCTATAACGACGGCAAGCCTGTCAATCAGGCTCCCGGACATCAGGAGATCGAGTTGGCTCTGGTGAAGCTGTTCCGTGTTACGGGTGACTCGCTCTATCTCAACATGGCAAAACGTTTTCTCGACATACGCGGCGTGACGTACCGTCCCGACGGCGAAGGGGTGATGGCTCCCGACTATGCGCAGCAGCACATGCCCGTGCGCGAGCAGCGTACGGCCGTGGGGCATGCCGTGCGCGCCACATACATGTACTCGGCGATGGCCGATGTCGGGGCACTGACGGGAGATACGACACTGCGCCCGGCGCTGGAGTCTATATGGCACGATATAGTCGACCGCAAGATGCACATTACGGGCGGTCTGGGCGCCGTGCCCGGTATCGAGGGCTTCGGGCCCGATTATGTCCTGCCGAACAAGAACACCTACGACGAGACATGTGCCGGCGTGGGAAATGTGTTTTTCAACTACCGTCTCTTCCTTATGGAGCGCGACGCCCGTTATGTCGACGTTGCCGAGGTGGCGCTGTATAACAATGTTCTGGCAGGCGTGAACCTCGCCGGTGACCGTTTCTTCTATGTCAATCCGCTTGAGGCCGACGGCCGCAAGGCATTCAATCAGGGGCATCGCGGCCGCTCGCCATGGTTCGGGACGGCGTGCTGTCCGTCGAATCTGGCGCGTCTGATTCCGCAGGTGCCCGGTATGGTCTATTCGCAGACCGATGACGAGATCTTCTGTGCCCTGTATGCGGGCTGCTCCACAACGCTGAATATGGCGTGCGGCGATGTCACGCTGACGCAGCGTACCGAATATCCGTTTGATGGCGATGTCGAGATCGAGGTTACGCCGTCGGTCGACGGGGCCGAGTTTACGTTGTGGCTGCGTGTGCCTACGTGGTGTACGGGCGAAGGGTTCGTCCCGGGTGAGTTGTACCGTTATGATGACGGGGTTAAGTGTCGGGCCGAGGCCAGTGTGAACGGACACCGTGTCCGTGCCCGTGCCGTGCGCGGCTTTGTACCCGTACGGCGCAAGTGGCATGCTGGCGACAAGGTGCTGCTGCGGCTTCCGATGCCTGTGCGCAGCAGCGCTGCCGATGAGCGCGTCGAGGACGACAGGGACCGTCGTTGCATCACGCGCGGCCCGCTGGTATATTGTGCCGAGACGGCGGACAACAGCTATCCCGTGAGTGAATATTTTGTCGGCGGCAGCATCGAGACCGATTCTGTATACCGTGCGGCGGACGGTGTGCTGAAGGGCATAGTCGAGATGGGTGTTGAGGCCGAAGCTGTGGCCGGTGACGGAACGAGCGCTGCGGAGCTCACGTTGATACCTTATTACGCTTGGGACAATCGCGGTGACGACGCCATGAACGTATGGTTTGCCCGTTCGGAGGCGACGGCACGTGAGTCGGCGTTCCATTTTGCCCGTAACATATCGGGTGTCAAGGCTTCGTTTACATATTCGGGCGATGACGAGTATGCCGTGGCTGACGGTGCCGTCCCCGACAACTCTTCCGATACGAAGATCCCGCGTTGGACGAGCTGGCCCGAGTGCGGCAAGGAGCAGTGGGTCGAGGTGACTCTTGCGAAACCGATGGCAGTTGAGAGCGTGGCCGTATATTGGTATGATGACGGAGGCGGCGTGCAGCTGCCCGTATCGTGGTCGATGGAGTACCGTTCGCAGGGCGAGTGGCACACGTTCCGTCCATATACGACCGACCGTTTCGGTGTCGAGCGCGACCAGTTCAACATGGTGCATCCCGACGAGCAGATCACGGCCGATGCCCTGCGGCTGAAGATCGTTCCCAAGGCATCTGCCGCCGCAGGTATATTGGAGTTGGAGGTGAACTGACGGCGACGGATATATCGATAAGAAGTGGGTGGCTCTTTGCTAAGAGCCACCCACTTTCAGTCTATTATAAAAGCCCCGCCTCGTAGTAGACGACGATCTGTTCGAGCATGCGGTCATCGCCTTCGCCGTCGTATTCGGTCTTGAGGTTGTTGCCGAAGATGCGGGCAATGCCCTGCCAGAACCCCGCGACGAAACCGCTGCGGAAATCCTTTATTATCTGGTATGCCGTGTAATCGGTCTCGCGGTCGATGAGTTTCAGAAGTATGCGCCCCTCATATCGTGTCATGTCATACAGCACGGGTGTATATGTGCTCTTGAGCCGCTTCTCGACCTGCTTTGTAAACTCCTTCTGTGCCTCTATCGTCGGCAGGGCGCACAACTCGGCCTCAAGTGCAGCCATCTCCTCACGTGCCTTTTTAGCCAGAGGGTAGACTTTGCGCACGGCACGTATCATCTTAAGGTAGCGGCGGCGGTCGATGCCGCGGTCGAAGACATACACGGGCAGCAGCTGGAAATGTACGATCGAGTCGCCCGTTTGCTTGTCGCGATCCCAATATACATCCCAGTAACCCTTGCCGAAGTATTGTGCCGAGGCGCATTCAGCGAGGGCCGTAAGCAGGAGTGCTATGATGAAGATGCGGCGCATGTCGTTTGAGGTGTTCCCTTTGCAATATAACGCAAAAATAGCCATTCTCGTGCGAAATGGTGGGCCGGTATGACGAAAAAAACTATTTTTGCGGTGTGATGATAGTCGTAACACATTAAAACGATAAAGTATGCTTGAGAAAGGATTGAAGAGTGAGAGCCGCACCGTAGTGACGGAGCGGAACATGGCTTCGACGATGGGTTCGGGCGACATGCCCGTATTCGCCACGCCGGCGATGGTCGCACTGATGGAGAATGCTGCCATGAATGCCGTGGCTGCGGAGCTGGAGGAGGGCAGTTCGACCGTGGGTGTGGAGATGTCGGTCTCGCACGTCAAGGCATCGGCTGCGGGTGCCGAGATTACGGCATCGGCCGAGCTGGTCGGGGTCGACGGACGCAAACTGACCTTTGCGGTCAAGGCGTGGGATGCGAAGGGTACGATAGGCGAGGGGCGTCACGTGCGTTTCGTGGTTGACATAAGCCGCTTTATGGCCAAACTCGGATAGCGTCACGGCCTTTATCCGTCCGTTGTCGGCCGCATGCGGTGCAGACAAGAGCCGGAACGGGCTGCGGAACCGAATATTGGGGCCGAAATTTTGACTATTGATTTTTTTACATTACTTTTGTGGCGCTTACGAGCGCTTGATTGAGCTATGGTGTAATGGTAACACAGCAGATTTTGGTTCTGTTATTCTGAGTTCGAATCTCGGTAGCTCAACCCGACGGGAGAGGTCGTGAAAACGGCTTCTCCCTGTTTTTTTATTCGCCGCAATGCGTTATCTTTGTATGATCTCGTATCGGTGCCTTACGCCCGATGGAGTGAATTATGGAATACGGAAAGATAAGCGAGACCGACATAGATGCGGTAATGCGTATAATCGAAGGTGCAAAACGACGTCTGCATGATCGTGGCGTAGACCAGTGGCAGCGCGGATATCCGTGCCGCGCGAGCGTCGAGGCCGATGTGGCGGCAGGTGTCGGTATGGCTTTGCGCGACGGGAATACAATAGCGGCATACGGGGCCGTGATATTCACGGGCGAGCCTGCGTATGAGGATATTCGTTGCGGGCAGTGGCTTACCGCAGGCCCGTATGCCGTTGTACATCGTCTCTGCGTGGCGGAGGATCGTCTCGGCAGCGGCTGCGCCACGGAGTTCATGCGTCGTACGGAGCAGTTTGTACGGCCGCATGTCAAGAGCATACGTATAGATACACATCCGGACAATATACCCATGCAGGGGCTTATACGCAAGATGGGATTTACGTATTGCGGCGACGTTACGATCGAGAGCCGTCGTCTGGCTTTCGAGAAGCCTTTCGATAAGTGATGCGGGTCGTCGTGTCAAGATGCGCGTTCCGTTCTGACTGGAACATTTCAACGAAAAAGATAAATTTATGAAGAAGACCTTGATTTTTCTCTGTTTTGCCCTGAGCGCTACGGGTGCCGCGGCTCAGGTGGACGGTGGCGGAATAAGCGACTCGATGATGGAGCGCATCCGCAAGGGGTATACCGCAACCCCAGAACAGAAGGCGGTGAAGAATGCGCTGGCATCGACCTCGATCGCTACGCTGGCCATAAATTCGGACAATCTGGCCATGTGTGACACACACTTCTCGAACCGTGTCACCACGCGCGGTATCACGGATCAGAAGTCATCGGGCCGCTGCTGGCTCTTTACGGGATTGAATGTGCTGCGTGCCAAGATGATCGACAAGTATGATCTGCCGTCGTTCGAATTCTCGCAGAACTACTGTTCGTTCTACGACCTGCTGGAGAAGTCGAATCTCTTCCTGCAGGCCATTATCGATACGCGCGACAAACCAATGGAGGACCGTACGGTAACGTGGCTATTCCAGCATCCGATAGGTGACGGCGGGCAGTTCACGGGTGTGTCGAACCTCATAATGAAGTACGGCGTGGTGCCCAAGGCCGCGATGCCCGAAACATACCAGAGCAACAATACGGGTCAGATGACCATGATACTGTCGTTGAAACTGCGAGAGTTCGGTCTCGAATTGCGCGGCATGAAGGCATCGCAGATGGCCGAGCGCAAGGTCGAGATGCTGACGGAGATATACCGCATATTGGTCGAGTGTCTGGGCGTGCCGCCCACGGAGTTCGAGTGGACGCGCTGCGACAAGGATGGCAATCCCGTAGAGACGCGCAGCTATACGCCCAAGAGCTTCTATGACGAGTATATAGGCGAGGATCTGGAGCATAACTACGTGATGGTAATGAACGATCCCTCGCGCGAATACGGCAAGGTATATGAGATAGAGTATGACCGTCATGTCTACGACGGCGAAAACTGGCTCTACATAAATCTGCCGATAGAACGTATAAAGGAGATGGCCATAGCCTCGATCAAGGACAACACGGCGATGTATTTCTCGTGCGACGTGGGCAAATTCCTCGACCGCACGAAGGGTACGCTCGATGTAGCCAATATGGACTACGCTTCGTTGTTCGGCACCTCGTTTACGATGGACAAGCGTCAGCGCGTGCAGACCTATGCCAGCGGTTCGTCGCATGCCATGACTCTTATAGCCGTGGATCTGGACGAGGCGGGTGCGCCGCGCAAGTGGATGGTCGAGAACAGCTGGGGTGCATCGTCGGGATATCAGGGATGTCTGATCATGACCGACGAGTGGTTTAACGAATATATGTTCCGTCTGGTCGTCGAGCGCAAGTATGTTCCGCAGGACATACTCGACATGCTCAATCAGGAGCCCGTCATGCTGCCTGCGTGGGATCCGATGTTCGCTCCCGAAGAGTAGTTTCTTACATTAATTGTTGAGGCTTGTCGGACGGTATCTGTCAAAAGTGACGGATGCCGTCCGATATTCTTTTTGGCTGCCGCTACAAATAAAAACTCCCGTCGGCCGATGCCGCGGGAGTTATCCGTCCGTTTTCGGGGGTTGTGGAGGCGGCGGGAGTCGAACCCGCGTCCAAACAAGGAACCCGAAGGCTTTCTACACGTTTATTCTGCGATTGATCCTCTTGCGCGGGATGGCCGCAGACGGCCTGACCCTTGCCGCAGTCTCTTTAATTTCGCACGGCGGCCGAGACTTCCGTCGCACTATCCCCTAATTGATGATACCCCGTATGAACGGTTGCCAAGGGCGGGGCCCCCGTTCGGGATACTCGTCATCCGGTCTCCTTGGATCAGATGATTAAGCCCGATTTTCCTTGAAAATTAGGCAGCGAGTGCATAGCTGTTATTGCCATTTGTAGTTCGAGTGTTGAGATTTACGAGCCACCACACAAAGCTCGACGTGCTTACGATCAGACTCTGCAAGCTGTCAAAACCGGTCGCCCCCGGCAAAGACTCCGCAAAATTACGAAATTATTTTTACATCGAGACGTTTTTGTCGCTACATTTGCGGCCATGATTGGAATTTTTGTGATCCTCGCGTGCTGGGGCGTCGGTAATCTCCTCAGTATGCTCACGGGCGGATATGTGTCCGGAAACGTTATCGGCATGGTGTTGCTCTATGCCATGTTGCATTATCGCGTGGTCAAGGCCGAGCAGGTGGCTCCCGTGGCCAAGTTCCTGCTCGGAGCCATGGCGCTCTTCTTCGTACCATTCGGTGTGGGGCTGATGACCTCGTATGAGGTGATTGCCGAAAACTGGGTGGCCGTAGTGGCCGCAGCTGCAATAAGCACGGTGCTGGTGATTGCCGTGATAGGTGTGGTTTGTCAGAAAATGCGTAAAAGATGATACATCAATTTCTCGAGTCGGAGACCTTCCTGCTTGCACTGACCATTGCAATATATTGCGGCGGTATGGCAATATACCGGCGTACGGGCATGTCGTTGTGCCACCCCGTAGTGATTACCTTCCTGTCTCTGATCGGATTCCTGCTGGTGTTCGACATACCTTACGAGTTATACCGTGAGGCGACGCGCATTCTCGACTTCGGTCTCGGGATGTCGGTCGTAGCCTTGGGATACCTGCTCTACGAACAGGAGGAGCGTATGAAAGGGCAGGTCGTGCCGATCCTCGCGTCGGTAGTCACGGGCAGCGTCGTGGGTATTCTGAGCGTTGTCTACATCGCCCGTTTCTTCGGGGCGTCACGTCTGATTCAGGACTCGCTCGTGCCAAAGTCGGTCACGGTGCCCATAGCCGTCACGATATCGGAAAATATCGGTGGCGAGACCTCGATAACCTCTGTCGTGGTATTTGTCGTCGGTATATTCGGCGCTCTGATCGGATTCTCGCTCATGCGCCTGCTGCATATTGACGACCCCGTGGCGCGTGGTCTGGCAATGGGGTCGGCTGCGCATGGAATAGGCACCGCCCGCTCGATCGAGAAGGGTGCCGTCGAGGGCGCATTAAGCGGTCTTGCCATGGCCCTGATGGGGGTATGTACGGCATTGCTGGCCCCCGTAATCGCCCGGTTCCTCTATTGACGGTTGAAATGTCGGGAGGTTCCATGTATGGATTGTCGATCCTGACGCGTTGAAACAGATGCGGCGTCATCGCGGTTGCGGTGGCGCCGCTTGTCATGTAATGGTGGCGGGAGTTGATCGTTGGGCCCCGGTATGAATATGTCTCGCTAATGGATAGCTGTCCGGTGGCGAATACGGTGTATGCGGAGCCGCCATGGCTGCAAAATTGTAAAAAATCGGCTGCACGGTCTGCATATAGAGATATTTTCACGTCTTGCGGTTCGTAAATCGCTTAAAAATGATATCTTTGCGCCTTGTTCCCGAATCAAATTAAACATTCTTTCATGGAGTGGTTGTATAATCTGTTCACAGGCGAGGGTATCGCCCATACCGTCATGGTGATCTCGGTGGTCATAACACTGGGCATACTTCTCGGCAAGGTGAAGGTCAAGGGCATATCTTTAGGCGTGACGTGGATATTGTTCGTAGGCATTCTTGCCGGTCATCTGGGCCTTAGGCTTGAACCGCATACATTGGATTTCATTCAGGAGTTCGGCCTTATACTCTTTGTCTTCTCGATAGGTTTGCAGGTAGGCCCGGGATTCATCTCCTCACTCAGGGAGGGCGGCATAAAACTTATCGGATGCGCCGTGGCTGTCGTATTGCTGGGTGTGGCCACGACATACGTAATACACGTTGTTACCGATACTCCCATGCCGACGATGGTGGGCATAATGTCCGGAGCCGTAACTAATACGGCAGGTCTGGGCGCAGCGCAGGATGCTTATGCCGACGTTACGGGTTTCGACGATCCGTCCATAGCGTTGGGATATGCCGTAGCCTATCCGTTCGGCGTGGCGGGAATAATACTCTCGATGCTGTTCCTGCGTGTAGTGACGCGGGTGAATATGGCCGACGAGAACCGCGCTCTGGAGCAGATGCGAGGCGAGCACGGGGATGCCGACCGCATCTCGGTGTTATTTTCAAACGGAGCGCTGGAGGGGCAGAATATAGCCCATCTGAGTGAGTTGATAAACCGCTCGTTCGTCATTTCGCGCATAAAGCACGCCGACGGTTCGATAACGATCGCCGACGGAAACGATGTTCTCAAGGTGGGAGACCGATTGCGACTGATATCCTCTCCGGAGGATACGGAGGCCATCGTGACTTTCCTCGGGCAGCGTGTGGACATGCCGATGGAGGAGTGGGGTGCCGGACAGATGGCACAGAAACAGCTCGTCTCGCGCCGCATAATCATCACCAAGTCGGAGATCAACGGCAAGCGTCTGTCGGATCTGCATTTGCGGTCGAGGTACGGCATCAACATAACGCGCATAAACCGTGCGGGCTTTGACCTTATTCCGTATCAAGGTATGGAGCTGCAGATGGGTGACCGCGTGATGGTCGTAGGCAACGAGAAGGCTATCGAGCAGGTGGCTGGAGTTCTGGGCAACTCGCTCAAGAAACTGCGCGAACCCCAGCTGCTGACCATATTTCTCGGCATAGCGCTCGGCGTATTGATCGGGTCGATACCTCTGGTCAATATGCCGCAGCCCGTAAAACTCGGACTTGCCGGCGGCCCTCTGATCGTGGCTCTGCTTATAGGCCGCTTCGGCCCGCATTTCCATCTGGTGACCTATACGACGATGAGTGCCAATCTGATGTTGCGTGAGGTCGGGCTTGCGCTCTTCCTTGCGTGTGTAGGCATAAGTTCGGGCGACGGTTTTGCCGCCGCTATCGTCGGCGGCGGCTATCGTTGGATCGGATACGGGTTTATAATCACCGTTGTGCCGACCGTTCTCGTGGGGCTTTTCGCGCGCCTTAAACTGAAGATGAGCTATTACACTCTGATGGGACTTATCGCCGGAAGCACTACCGACTCTCCGGCTCTCGGATATGCCGGTGATGCGGCTGGAAATGACATGCCCGCCGTCGGATATGCGACGGTATATCCCGTTGTTATGTTCCTGCGTGTGCTGACGGCACAGATGCTGATCCTTGCTGCGTGATGTGTGGAGCCGGTGCGTGAACTATGCGCCACAGGGTGTTTGAGTAGACGGGTTATCCATGAAAACTATTTCGGGCGTCGGGTGCATTGTCCCCGGCGCTCTTTTATATCCCGCAGCGGACATGCCGCATCGGAACACGAGGAACACGATGAGTAGTTGCGTGAGCGTATGCTCCGCACAATGCCGCGAACCGCTACAATCGCTACGACGATGCCTATGATGACAACTACGGTCTCTTGCCAATCCATTACTGATGGTGTTTTGTCGGGATAAAGATACGAATAAATAGCCGTGAAAAGATCGGCGGCGGGATTGTTTTTATGGTGTTCCCTGCTCGGAAGACGGCGTTGCATATCATGGGGTGCGGCTCGATTTTAATTGCGGCAAAACACTTTTCGACCACTGCAAGGTGCGATTTGCATCTTATGAGGCGGAAGTCTTGACACCTCCCACGCCATCCATAAATACGCCATTCGGACGTGTATATGTGTCAGTAGGAATGCAGGTTGTGTCTGTTGGTCGGGATTGATGGCGTTTTTTCGGTAAAATTGCTTGGTTGTCGGAAAATTTTGTATATTTGCACAAATATCAAACCATTAAACTAAAAATTGCTATGAAGACTTTGATAGATCAGATCGCAGCTCAGTACGAGGCTTTCTCGACCAATGCAAATGCTCAGATTGAGAAGAACAACAAGGCTGCCGGCGTACGTGCCCGCAAGGCCGCTCTCGAGTTGACGAAACTTCTCAAGGATTTCCGTAAGATGTCGGTTGACGAGGCTAAGAAGTAGTCTCTCCGTATACGAAAATCAAGGAGGAGGATTCTACGGAATCCTCCTCCTTGATTTTTATGTGTCCGTGGCTGCTACGGAAGCATTATGCCCATACGTGCGAAGTTGTCGCGCTGCATGGCGTCGATACCGATCTGTTCGTCGAGCGGTACGGCCTCGTTATGGTCGTTGAGATAGTATCGCGTGGCTCCGTAATCGAATTCGGGACTCAGCAGCGACGCCTGCTCATTACAGTATGGCGATGTTATTGAAGCCATGTCGGCCACGGTATGGAATACCGAGTAGCTTGTGGCCGGAGCGAAGCAGTTCTCGTGTGCGGCGCGCACCTTCTCGGGGAAGAGTCGGCCGTATTCGGGTGAGAACCACGCCAGCGACGCCACGTGTAACTGATAGTATGTAACTGTGGGCGAGGCGTGCAGGAAACGCTCGTCGCACTTGTCGTAGAGATCCTCGCCGTGGTCGGCACAATAGAACAGGGCGGTGCAGGCCTCCGTCGATGCGAGTGTGCGTATCATCTCGGCGATTACATGGTCGGTGTAGACTATGGAGTTGTCATAGGCGTTGCGTATCTCGTCGATGTGCCGCGGGTTTATGGCGACGTCGTCATCGGGAAGGAATGTGGCGTAGCGGCGCGGATAACGTTGATGATAGCTGAAATGCGATCCGTAGGAGTGTAGTATGAAGAGTATCTTGTCTGAATGGTCCTCCTTGAGCGCTTTGCGTACGGCATCTACCATCTGCATGTCGTAGCGCGGCGAGTCGATATAGACGACGTGCTGCGAGTCGAGTGCCAGATTGTCGATCATGGCACCCTGTGGCGACTGGTTCGATATGAAGTATGTGGTAAATCCGGCCTCGTTGAACAGTTGCGGCAGACCCTTGCGGCGGTAGATCTCGTCGTGCTGCGAAGTGTGTATCGATGAGAGGATCATGGGCACACTCTTGTGTGTGGTGTTGCTCTGTGTTAGCACATTCCGGAATAGCGCTATCCCTTGCATCTTCGACAGTTCGGGATTGGTGTCGCGGTGGTATCCGTACAACTGCCAGCTGGCGGCGCGTGACGCCTCGCCGATTATCATGACGTATATCTCGCGCTGGTGCTGCGGCAGCGGCTGATGCGTGGCCTCGAACGTAAAACCTTCGGATGTTTGGGCATAACGGTCTATTTTGTTGGTCTCGGATATGCTGAGCCCCATGTTGTAGCATACGTTTACAGGAAAGACCTCATCGCGCAGGACATGTCTGATCTGGCCGCGGCAGCCAAGCACCAGAACGACGATGCCTGCAGCCATCACGGCACCTCCCGTGCGCAGCATCGTGCGGCGCGTACCGTCGGGCAGGGTGACGCGGCGGCGTATGTGTATGGTGGCAATGGTCAGAAGAGGTATGTATATCACGCATACGACAATCACCGAAGGATATATGTTGCTGAGCAGTTCCGTCGCCTCACCCGGGTTTGTGGTGGTGAGATTGAGGAACATGTCGGTGGCGATGATCGAGTTGCCGAACAGATACGACAACACGATCTGGAAGGCGCTGAGGAATATGAATACCACTCCGCACCACACCATCACGCCCGAGCGGCGCGCCAGTGCGGCGAAAGCCGTGTATGCGCCCAGCGGGAGCAGTATGCCTGCCAATGTCACCCACAGCGGGTTCTTCTCGGTATAGGCCAGAATCAGCACCGGCAGCATGAGTGCCGTTATATAAGCGGCGGCGAGAGCCTTGGGGTTGTGTATTATGTTGTTTTTCATCTTCATCCTTGCGTTAAAACGCTTCGTTGACGTTTATTACAAGACCGTTTGACCGGCGGCCGAATCCGTAGTCTATTCTGAGCGAGGTCTTATCACCCAGAGCCAGACGCACTCCGAGGCCGTAATTGGGCAGTATCTCCGACCAGTCGAAGAGTTTGTGCGAGGAGCATACGTTTGCGGCGCCTGTCCACACGCACGCTCCTATCGGTCCGTATATGTGTTGCCGCAGTTCTACCTGCGCCGCGACCATCTTGCGGTCGGTGTACCGTCCCGTGTAGTACCCGCGCAGACGGCTTGTGCCGCCGACCGAGGGCCAAAAGAGCCACGGCGTAGCCGATGACCACAAGTCGGCGTAGAGGTCGATGGCGGCTATGGCATCGCGCCACAGCGGGTGGTACCAGTCTGCCGTGGCGGTTATGTGCCACAGCGTCGAGCGGCTGTCTCCAAGGGCGCGCGGGCGCACCTCGGTCAGCATTGCAAGATATATGCCCCGCGTGGCGCTGCTGGCATTGTCCCGCGTGTCGAATTCGGCCGTGATGCCGAGCCCTGTCGAGAAGGCGTGGCGCGGCTGGTTCTGAGCGGCTATGTATTGCAATCCCGTGGCGTCAAGGTTTACAGCCTCGGCATGGCGCAGATCAAGACTGACGCCGACGAAGAGCGCCCTTGCAACACGAAAGTCATACCCGGCGGCCACGTGTTGCGATTTTTGCGTATAGCTCGTGCGTGCATTGACGTCGGCGGCCTCATATCCCAGTCCCCAGAAACGCATCGGCAACGATCCGACGTCCATATCCCACTTGAGCCGTCGGCTGCCGCGGTGGAAGTTTACGAGTCCCGTCGAGCGGAAACGGTAGAATCCCGTGACCGAGACCGATGCCGCGAGTGTGGCGCTCGACAACGGTGCGAGAGTATCGTCTCTTTGGGCGCTGAACAGGGTAGTTGCAGCGGCAGCCACGGCAAGGCCCGTCTCCTGAATGTATCCTATTCCGGCCGTAGCCGAGAGGTCTAAGCCTTTGGCGGGCGATGCGGCCAACAGAGGACGTCGCAGGCGTTCGATGATGCGCTGCCCGAAACTCGGACGCGATGCGGCGTCGAGACGCGCCCGGACGTCAGCGTAGTTCGTCGGGTCGACATACCGTACGACCCTTTGCTGCGTTTGTCCGGAGCGATGCAACGTGTCGCCGACAATGGTGTGATTCTCCTGCGCCGCGGCCGTATATGCCACGGCAAACGCTGTCGCTATGCAGAGAATCGTCGAACGCATTGGCCGTATTAACGATACGTCTTACCGTTGTCTAACGGTACTTCTTGACCACCTCGTAGAACTCTTCCTGATCGGCCTTCGAGAGCTCGCCCTTCTTCATGTAGACAAGTTCTCCCTCCTTTGATACGATCATCAGAACGAACTGGTTGTTGCAGTCGCCCAGACCCCACTTCTGTGCAAGTGTGCGGTCGGGGTCGGTGATGACCGTGGCGCCGTTCTTCTCGGTACGCTTGCGCGCCATCGAACGGATGGTGCTGTTGGGAACGGGGTACCACGAATCCTTAAGGTTGACGATACCGAACCCGTATATGTTGTCACCGCTGGCGGCGTGGTTCTCCTCGAGGTCTACCGTGAACTGGTAGTTCTGCTTGTGCTTGTCGGGGTCGATGTAGAAGATCAGCAGGTTCTTCTCGCCCCACATGGGAAGCGTGACTTTCTCGCCGTAGAGATCCTCAAGCTCGACATTGTCTACTTTATGGGGCAGTTGGAGTTCCTGTGCGTATGCCAGCGATGCGCCGAGCAGCATGGCGAGCATTAAGATTTGCTTTTTCATGGTTGTGATATTTTTGTTTCAATATCGTTAAAACGGCATAAAAGTATGAAAAAATTGTGTGAATCGGTAAATTAAGGCTCTTTGAACGTCGATTTTGTCAATTCGGAACATTATTGTCGCCTCCATGAACAATCATGCGCATGGCCGTATCGTCGGAGTCCGTCAACGGAGATTTGGCCCTGTCGCAGCATGGTGAGGTTATGCGTGGATCCGGATGCGGATGGTTGGAGGCCGTTTCCGAGATCGGAATTTTATATGTACATTTGTCGGGATGTAATTCGATAGTTGAACTGAATATGAAGCAACGTATACTTTTCGTATGTCTGGGAAATATATGCCGCTCGCCTGCGGCCGAGGCGGTGATGGATGCGCGCGTTGCGGCGCGTGGATTGGAGGATGAAATCGAAACCGACTCGGCCGGTACATACGGAGGCCACAGCGGCGACAAGGCCGACCCGCGTATGCGGGCAGCGGCGTCACGACGCGGATATACGCTTACGCACCGCGCGCGGCGTATCACGGAGGAGGACTTCGACCGTTTCGACATGATCATCGTAATGGACGACATGAATTACGAGACCGTATCGCGTCTGGCTCCCGACCGCGAGCATCTGAATCGTCTATACCGTTTTGTGGAGTTCTGCCGCCACCATCCCGAGTGGAGCTATGTGCCCGATCCGTATTATGAGGGACGTGAGGGCTTCGAGTTGGTACTCGACCTGTTGGAGGACGGGTGCGACGGCCTGATAGACCGGATCTTGGTGCATGATGCAGAAGAACGGTAAAGATTGATCCCGGCATCATGTAATAAAATGCAGCGGCCCGACATCGTGTCTGGCCGCTGCGCGTGTTAGAGGAGTCGGCATGTCGGGGCTATTGCTCCGGTGCCGAGAACTTGCGATAGAGGTTGGGCGTGGAGCCCGTTACACGTTTGAATGTCGTGTAGAAGTGTTCCGTCGACTTGAACCCGAGCGAGAAGGCTATGGCCTTGATCGACTGGTCGGTGTTCGAGAGCAGATATTGTGCGCGCCTCAGCTTCACCAGCATGAAGTACTTGGCGGGCGGGTAGCCCGTGTAGTCGCGGAAGATCTTGCGGAACCACGAGTAGCTTATGTTTAGCTGTGCGGCCAGCTCCTCCGGATCGAGGCTTTGCAGCACACGCTCCTGCATGATGGCCTTGGCCTGCTCCATGATCTGATCCATGCGGTCGGTGGCAAGGGCATTGTTGCGCATCGTGTAGTTTATCATACCCAGCATGTACATCACGATACCGCACAGAAGTTGTTGCGTCGAGGGCTTGTCGTCGGCCGCAATCTCTATGGCGTGCTGATAGAGGTCTACCAGATCGCGGTTGAAGCCGACGTTGAATATCTGCTTGTCGTTCTGGAAGAGCATGCCGATCGAGCGGTCGGCCATCTCGCCGCTGAAACCGATGAAATATTCGCTCCACCCCTCGCCCTTGAGAGGCTTGTAGGTGTGCCATTTGCCCGGCCGCAGCAGTATGATCGTGCCTTTGGTCACCTCGTGCTCACCCTCGTCGTTGGAGAAGACACCCCTGCCGTTGACGATGTAGAGCAACTGGTATTCGCGCAGAACGCGTCCGCGTGCAGGGTCGAACATGTATTCGGGCGGATGGTTCTTTGTCGGGTATTCGTCCCCCGGGGCGATTACCTGCGCCCCGACGGTGTTGACGACACATCCGTAACGCTCATCCGCCTTGTTGGGTATGAGGTAATGAAATCTTATGTCGGGATCGCCTGTTGCATTCATTGTATCGCGCTGAATAAGGGTTGTTACTTGGGTAAATTGAAGGCGCGGGTCATCTCCTGCATCTGTTCCTGCGTCATGCCGTCGGGCTCGTAACCCATGCAGCGGGCGTCGATGTATATGCGGGCCGACTTGCTCAGCACGTCGACCTGATCGAACGCCTCCATGATGTCGCAGCCTACGGCGCAGACGCCGTGCTTCTCCCACAGCACCACATCGTAGTCGTCGATCTCGCGGAGTGTGGCCTCGGCCAGAGCCTGCGAGCCCGGCAGCTGGTAGGGTATGATGCCCAATCCGCGCGGACAGAAGGCTTTGGTCTCGGGGATCATGCTCCACAGCAGGTTGGTGAGTACGTCCTTTACGAGAAATTTGGGCGTGTGCGACATGGCCACAAGCTCTATGGGGTGCGTATGCAGGGCAGCCTTGTAATTCGAGCCTCGCCCAATGAGATGGTTGTGTATGGCCAGATGCGAGGGCAGTTCCGATGTGGGCATGACCGCCGCGTCGGCAACGATCTCATAGTGGGCGCAATCATCCGTGATGCGTATGATCGAGCCGTTCTCCATGGGGCGGCGCGCCAGATCGCGCATGCGTTTGTTAGTTCCCTTGCAGAAGAAATAGCATCCCTTGAGGTGTGGCAGCGTGCTGCCTATCGCCACGGGAGCCGTCAGGGCGGGCATACGGCGTATCTGGTCGTCGATATGTTCGGTTACGTTTACCGTGATGTTGCCGCCGTTGCGCTCGGCCCACCCTTTCTGCCAGAGGTATCCGGCCACTTCGGCCACCTTCTCAACCTCGGCGGCAAGGGCGGGACGGGTGTCGAGCACTGATTTTGTTGTCATATACAGTTTAATTAAAAAGACTCGGGAAAATTAGTGAAAATATCAATATGGCCAAACCCGACAGAAGCGTTACGATGGTCTTCGTATTGACGCCGCGCCACTCCTTGAGGATAAGTCCCCAGACGTTGGAGAAGATGACGTTGAGCGACATGAGTATGCTCCACGCAAATGCCAGCATGGCGGGTGACGAGGCGAGGAAGGTCTTTCCTACGGCCAGCCCGAAGAACTGCGAATACCATAGAAGACCTGCCAAGGCGCAGAATACAAGGTTGTTTGCCCATACCGAACCTTTGGCATAGTCGCCGAAACTCTTGTTGCGGGCATTCTGGTAGAGGCAGTAGACGATGTTGGTGATGGCGCCGCCGAGCGTTACCAGCAGCGTTGCTGGCAGCGTCACGAACAGGTCGCTCGTGCCCATCTGTGCGAACTCCTCCGAGATGCCGCTTCCGGCCTCAAGCCCGAGGTTGAAGCAGGCGCTCATAAGACCCGCGAGCAGCGCTACGGCCAGACCCTTAGTGAGGGCGAAGTCCTTGATGGCGGCGCGGCGGTCCTCTTCGCTCATGACGCGCGAGCGCAGCGAGCCGGCATATCCTATGACGGCGATACCGGCGAGCGTGATGGCTACGCCTATGAGCAATATGAGACCTTCGCCGCGGAAGAGGTTCTCGCCGGCGAAGATTGCGGGAAGCAGCGTCCCGAGACCCGAGCAGGTTCCGAGTGCTATAGACTGTCCGAGGGCGACACCGAGGTAACGCATCGACAGACCGAATGTCAATCCGCCGACGCCCCACAGCATGCCGTAGAAGACGGCCTTGCCTGCACCCTCCATAGCTATCAGGTCGAGTATCGACCACCCCTCGGGCATGGCGATCATGGCACCGATGAGCGGGAATACGATCCATGCGAAGAGGCCTTGGACGAGCCAGTAGCTCTCCCAAGACCATTGCTTCACCTTATTGATGGGCACGTAGCTGCTGCTCTGGCAGAAGCTGCCCACCGCTATTATGAGAAGACCGAGAAGTATTTCCATAACCGTTGTCAATAAGCCGTTTCATATAGTGCCGCTATATCCTCGACCGACGTGGGACGCGGGTTGCCGCCCGTGCATACGTCGTTGAAGGCCGCCACGGCCAAGGCGGGAATATCCTCGCGCTTGACGCCGATCTCGTGCAGGCGCTGCGGTATGCCGATGCTGAGCGACAGGGCGCGGACGGCGCCTATGGCTGCCGCAACACCTTCGTCGACGCTCATGCCCGTGGTGTCGACACCCATGGCCCGTGCTATGTCGAGGTACTTGGGGCGTGCCGGCGATTCGGCGTTATACTCCATAACATAGGGCAGCAGCAGGGCGTTTGCCACGCCGTGCGGCGTGTCGTAGAATGCCCCGAGCGGGTGTGCCATCGAGTGGACGATGCCGAGACCGACGTTCGAGAAGCCCATACCGGCAATGTACTGCGCCTCGGCCATGCCCTCGCGGGCTGCGGTGTCGGTACCGTTGTCGACGGCATTCTTGAGATGGCGGGCAATGAGTTCGATGGCCTTCATCTCGAACATGTCGCTCATGGTCCATGCTCCGGGGGTGATGTAGCTCTCTATGGCGTGCGTCAGGGCATCCATACCCGTAGCTGCAGTCAGACCTTTGGGCATCGAGTACATCAACTCGCAGTCGATGATGGCGCACATGGGTATGTCGTTGGGATCGACGCATACCATCTTCTTGCGGGCCTCCTCGTCCGTGATGACGTAGTTGATGGTCACCTCGGCCGCTGTACCGGCCGTAGTCGGTATGGCGAAGGTCGGTACGGCACGGTGCTTAGTAGCGGCCGTGCCCTCGAGCGAGCGCACGTCGGCAAACTCCGGATTGTTGACTACGATACCCACTGCCTTGGCCGTGTCGATCGACGAGCCGCCGCCGAGGGCGATGATGAAGTCGGCGCCGGCGGCCTTGAAGGCCGCAACGCCGTTCTTCACGTTGGTAATGGTGGGGTTGGCCTTCAGGTCGCTGAATATCTCGTACGGTATGCCGGCATTGCGGAGCACCTCTTCGATCTTCTCCGCCACGCCGAAGCGTATGAGATCCTTGTCGGTTACCAGCAGGGCCTTGCTGAAGCCGCGCTTGCGCACTTCGTCGGCGATCACCGAGCGGCATCCGGCCCCGTAATACGATGTCTCGTTCAAAACTATGCGGTACATGGTCTTATGCTCGTTTAGATGTTACATCCTTCTCGTATTTCTCCACGTCGGCGATATATGCCTCGCCTGCGGGTACGTCGTTCTGCAGGCAGAACATGTCCCAAACGGCGTTCCACGGCAGATTCTTGGCCTCCTCGAGCAGTGCCAGACGCTCGAAAAGACGATCCGAAGCCTCATATTCGCGCAGCTTGGCCAAAGGCTCGAGCAGCGCCTGAAGCACGCACTTCTGCGTGGCGCGGGCGCCCACTACGTATGCGCCGATACGGTTGATCGAGGCGTCGAAGTAGTCCAGACCGATGTGTACGCGGTCGAGGGCGTCGCAGCGGACGATCTCCTTGGCCAGATCGAGCGTGTCGTCGTTCATGATGACCACGTGGTCCGAATCCCAGCGTATGGGACGGCTTACGTGAAGCATGATCTCGGGCGTGAAGAGCAGCAGTGACGATACCTTGTCGGCGATCGATTCGGTCAGGTGGAAGTGTCCCGTGTCGAGGGTGACGATCTTGCCGTACTTGGCGCCGTAGCCCAGATAGAAGTCATACGAGCCGACCGTATAGCTCTCGGCGCCTATGCCGAAGAGCTTGGCCTCGATGCAATCCTTCATGTTGGCGTAGTCGACGGCGAATATCTCGTCGAGCGACTGCTTGAGCAGACGGCGGTAACCAATGCGGTTTACGGTCGTATCCTTCGAGCCGTCGTGTATCCAGATATTGAGCATGGCGGGGTCGCCCTGACGGCGTCCCATCTCCTCGGCGATCTCGCGGCAGCGTTTCGTGTGCTCGACCCAGAAGCGGCGGATGCCTTCATCGGGGTTCGAGAGGGTGAGCATGCCGCTCTTGGGGTGCGAGAACGAGGTAGAGTTGAAGTCGAGTTTCATGCCGTTGGCCTCGGCCCAGTCCATCCAGCTGGCGAAGTGTTCGGGACGCAGCGCGTCGCGGTCGACGGCGCCCGTCGAACGGAAATCGGCATAGCTTGCGTGCAGGCTCAGGCGATGGCGGCCCGGTATGAGCGACGTGGCTGTGAGGATATCCTGACGCAGCTCCTCGATGTTGCGCGCCTTGCCCGGGTAGTTGCCCGTTGCCTGAATGCCGCCCGAAAGCTGCGCGTCGGGGTTCTCGAAGCCAGTGACATCGTCGGCCTGCCAGCAATGCAGCGAGAGTGATATGTTCTGCAGTTTGGCCAGAGCCGCATCGGTGTCGACTCCGAGGTCGGCATAGCGCTCCTTGGCCATGGCGTATGCCTGTTCGATGGTTTGTTTTTTCATGACAGTATCGTTTTGTTGTGTTTGTTGTTATGTATCTATGGTTGTTTTCGGAGGGGCGTCTTACGACATGCGCTTTACATATAGTTCATATGCAGCATCCCATTTGGCCTTGTCGCACGGTTCGTAGCGGCGGCTGTCGGTTAGCGACGAGCGGATCATGCGGCGCATGTCGCGCGCGGTATCTACAATACCCGCATGCCGCGCCTGCACCATCACGTTGCCTATTGCCGTGGATTCGGGCGATCCGGTCTCGACGGGTATGCCAGTAGCGTCGGCCGTAAAACGGTTGAGCATCTCGTTGCGGGCGCCGCCACCGATGACGTATAGACGGTGTATGGGGTGCGGCGAGAGCTCCTTGAGCATCTCCATGACCTGACGGTAGCGCAGTGCGAGCGACTCGAATATACAGCGTACGTATTGCCCGATCTGCTCAGGTGCGGGCTGTGACGTGCGGCGGCAATACTCCGCGATGGCCTGCGTCATCGATGGCGGATTGGCGAAGAGCGGATCGTCGGGATTGATAAGGCTGCGGAAAGGCTCTGCCTGTTCCGAGGCGCTGATCAGCGCCTCGTATGATGTTTGCGGCCACTCCTTGCGGCAACGCTCCAGAAGCCACATGCCGCATATATTTTTCAGTACGCGCGAGGTACCGTCGATTCCGCCCTCGTTTGTGAAGTTCATCTCGAAGCTGCGCTCCGAGATGATCGGCTCGGGCGACTCGATACCCATGAGCGACCATGTGCCGGAACTGAGGTAGGCGTAGTCGTCATCTTCGGCCGGTACGGCGGCTACGGCCGACCCGGTGTCGTGGCTGGCTACGGCGACGACAGGCACGGGACCCAAGCCCGTCAGGTTCTGCAACTCGTCGCTGAGAGTGCCTGTCATGGTACCGGGCATCACGATGCGGCCGAAGTCCGTGGACGTAAGCCCCAACATGCGGAGTATGTCGGGATCCCATGTGCGGGTGCGCGGGTCGATCATCTGCGCCGTCGATGCTATGGTATATTCGGTCGCGGTCTCGCCCGTCAGCAGATATGCCAGCGCGTCGGGTATGAACATCAGTTTGCGGGCCGCCTCCAAGGCTGCACAGCCGTTGCGGCGCAGCGTATCGATCTGGAATACGGTATTGAAGTCCATGATCTGGATGCCGGTCTTCTTGTAGAGCATGTTGCGTGACATGCGTTTGAAGAGCTCCTCGGGCGCACCCGTAGTGTGCGGGTCGCGGTAGCAATAGGGCAGGCGCAGCAGCTCGCCGTCGCGGCCGAATATGGCGAAGTCGACACCCCAAGTGTCGATACCGATCGAGTCGACCTCGATACCGCGTGCGGCGATGGCCTTCAATCCGTCGATAACAGACTGATATATGGCCGGCAGATCCCAGTAGAAATGGCCGCGCATCTGTATTATGGGGTCCGGAAAACGGTGGATCTCCTCCATCGAGATGGTGCCGCGATCGATTGTCGCGAGTATGACGCGGCCGCTGGATGCTCCCAGATCAACCGCGACGAAACGGTTTGTCGCCATATTTTGGGTGGTTTTAGGTTTGCATTACAAAATTACCCGATAATTTTATGTTTATGTCATCGGGGTTGATTTTAAGACTTCATATTTTGATACAGATTTTTTTTAATAATTAGCTGCTTTAGACCTCTGTTATGCCGCTCATGCCGCTAAAATGGCCTTTGGGGTGTGCGTGGGGCCATATATATAATGATTGCAGGATGCGTGTCGTGATTATATTTGCTGACGCAATTTGACGCAAAGCATTTTTTACATATCTTTGTCTTGCCGCGGCACGATTGCGGTATCGAATACCGATTTAATATATGGATACATTAGTGTCCAATAAAAATGGACGAGTTAAAAATTTAATCAAATAGTCCTTCAA
>URBK01000014.1 GCA_900546065.1 uncultured Alistipes sp. | reverse complement strand
GTTGCTCAGGTACTTAAAAAAAATATTTTATAATAGTGTTGCGGAATTAAGGTAATTTTGAGCGTAATGAAAGCAGTCTTCCTGCATTTTTTATTATTAACCCTAACTTAATCTCTATGAGAAAAATTCTTTACTACGGTTGTCTTTCTCTGCTCTGGGGTGTCATGGTAATTCCCCCCCCCTATGCGCAAGGCGCTGAAAAAGAGAGAGTAAAAGAGAGTAAGAAGCATGTTGAAGAGGTAGAAGTAGTCCAGCAACAGAAGAAGCGCGTCAACATACGTGTGCTGGATGCAAGCAACGACATGCCGTTGGCCGGTGCCACCATCATGATCAAGGGTACCACCACGGGTGTCATGACCGATCCCGACGGAACATTCGGAGGACTCTCGGTCAAGGAGACCGACGTTTTGGAGGTCTCATACGTAGGTTACGTTGCGCAAGAGATCGCTGTCAAGGGCAAGACCGATCTGGAAGTCAAGCTGGCCGTCGACGCAGGTGTGATCGAAGATGTCGTGGTAACGGGATTCACGACACAGAAGAAGGAGTCTATCGTAGCCTCTATCGAGGCGGTCAATCCCAAGGAACTGAAGGTGCCGTCGAGCAACTTCACCACATCGCTGGCGGGGCGTATCCCGGGCCTTATCTCGTACCAGCGCAGCGGTGAGCCCGGCCGCGACAACGCCGAGTTCTTCATCCGCGGTGTCACCACGTTCGGATATGCCCAGAGCCCGCTGATCCTGCTCGACGGCTTCGAGGTCACGGCCGACGATCTGGCCGACGTGGAGCCCGACAACATCGAGAACTTCTCGATTCTGAAGGATGCGACGGCGGCCGCCCTCTACGGTTCGAAGGGTGCGAACGGTGTGATCGCCGTGACGACCAAGCAGGGACGCGAGGGCAAGCTCTCGGTGTCGTTCCGTCACGAGTCGAAGATCTCGATGCCGACGCAGCTGCCGCAGATGGTCGACGGTGTGACCTACATGCGCATGTACAACGAGGCGCAGTACAACGACAACCCGGTCATCTCGCCCCGTTATACGGCCCAGAAGATTCAGAATACGATCTCGGGCATCAACCCCATGATCTATCCCAACATCGACTGGTACAACGAGATGTTCAAGAAGATGACCTACAACCAGCACTATACGCTCAATGCCAACGGTGGTGGTAAGGTCGCCCGTTACTACATGGCGGTGACCTACGACAAGGATACGGGTATCCTGAAGGAGAACCGCACCAACAACTTCAAGAACAACATCGACATCGACCGTTTCAACCTCATGGCCAAGGTGAACATCAACCTGACGCGCACCACGCGCATGGAGGTCAACATGAACTCGGTGTTCGAGAACTATACGGGACCGGTCGAGGATGCCACCACCATCTTCAACAACGTGATGAACGGTAACCCCGTTGAGTTCCCCATGGTGTATGAGCCGGACGAGGAGTTCGCGGGCGTGAAGCACATACTGTTCGGTATCGACCCGTCGGGTTCGATGACCAACCCGTACGCCCAGATGGTCAAGGGTTACAAGGACGGCTTTACGAATACGATCATCTCGCAGTTCACGCTGGAGCAGGATCTCGATTTCGTGACGCGCGGCCTTATGTTCCGCGGCAAGGCGTCGATAGCCACCTACGGCTCGTATGAGAGCAAGCGTTCGTATGATCCCTACCTCTACGCGCTGGAGAGCTACGACGAGCTGAACAACACCTATACTCTGGCCCGCGTACACGAGGGTACGGAGACGCTGGGTGACCCCGAGACGTCGCGTACGGCCACCAGCAAGACCTACTACGAGGTCGGCCTGCACTACAACCGCAACTTCAACGACAAGCATGATGTCGGAGCGGTGCTGATCTACACGCAGGAGGAGGACAAGAACACGAGCGGCGGCGCCACGATACAGGCAACGCTGCCGGCACGCAATCAGGGTGTGCGCGGACGTGTTACATACGCTTACGACGGCCGTTACATGATGGAGGCGTCGCTTACGTACAACGGCTCGGAGAAGTTCGACCGTTCGAAGCGTTGGGGTCTCTTCCCCGCCATCGGTGTCGGTTACATGATCTCGGGCGAGAAGTTCTGGGAGCCGCTGCGTGAGGTGCTGCCCACCTTCAAACTCAAGTATTCGTGGGGCCGCGTGGGTAACGACGAGATTGCCAGCGCCACCGATCGATTCTTCTTCCTGTCGGATATCGCCTTCGGCGGTGCGGGCTATCGCTGGGGCAAGACCTTCACCAACGCCTACAACGGTTTCTCGATCAACCGCTACGCCAACCCCAATATCCAGTGGGAGATCTCGGAGAAGCAGAACGTAGGTCTGGAGATGAACCTGTTGCACTTTGCCGACATTCAGGTCGAGTACTTCACCGAGTATCGTTCGCGCATCTACATGGAGCGTCAGAACCTGCCGCCCTCGATGGGTATGAGCGCCAACGTGTACGGTAACCTCGGCGAGGTCAAGTCGAACGGTATCGACGCCTCGATCGACATCAAGCACAGCTTCAACAAGGATCTCTACGTTACGGGCCGTTTCAACTTCACGTATGCACACGGTGAGCTGGTAGTGGCCTCGGAGCCCGAGTACAAGTATCCGTGGCGTACGAAGGTGGGCCATCCCGTTAATCAGGCCTTCGGATATGTAGCCGAGCGTCTGTTCATCGATGCCGACGACGTGGCCAACTCGCCCACGCAGAGCTGGGGTACGACGCAGGCCGGAGATATCAAGTACAAGGATATCAACAACGACGGTCAGATTACCGACGACGATCAGGTGCCTCTGGGTTACCCGACCACGCCCGAGATCAACTACGGTTTCGGTCTGTCGATCGGATGGAAGGGCTTCGACCTGTCGGCCTTCTTCCAAGGTCAGGATCGCGTTTCGTTCTTCATCAACGCCGCGTCGATCTCGCCCTTCGTAGGCTACAAGAACGCCATGCAGATCATCGCCGACGACCACTGGAGCCCCGTCAACCCGGTATCGGATACGTTCTGGCCCCGTCTGTCGGCCAGCAGCAACGCCAACAATACGCAGCAGTCGACGTGGTGGATACGCAATGGCGCCATCCTTCGTATGAAGACTCTGGAGTTCGGTTACTCGCTGAGCGACCGCATCCTCAAGAAGACGCCGTTGAATACGTGCCGAATCTACTTCTCGGGTCTTAACCTCTTCAAGTTCTCGAAATTCGACCTGTGGGATCCCGAAATGGGAACCAACGGTTTAGGTTATCCGGTACAGCGAGTTTTCAGTTTGGGCCTTCAGATCACTTTCTAAATCAAGAGACACATGAAAAGATATTTCAAAACAACGATATTGGCCGTAATGGCCGCAGCTACGATGGCCGGGTGCAACTATCTGGACATTGTACCCGACAATACGGTCGAGCTGTCGAACCTGTTCGAAACCAAGGAGAAGGCCTACAACGCATTGGCCGACTGCTACTCATACATGCCCGATATAGAGGGTGTTCACCAGTCGATGGCGCTGGCCGGCGACGAGTGGATCGGCCGTCTGGATGCGGGCGTTGCGGGCGTGCGTTCGTACACTCGCGGCTCGAAGCTCATGCGTGACTGGAACAACTCGACGGATCCCATTCTGGGATTCTGGTCGGGCGCCGGCGGTGCGAAGGACCTCTATGAGGGTATCCGTATATGCAACATCTTCCTCAACGGTCTGGGCGACATACCCAACATGCAGGAGGAGGAGCGTATAGACTGGATGTCGCAGGTGAAGGTGCTCAAGGCGTACTATCACTTCTATCTGCTTCGTCTCTACGGCCCGATCATCATCGCCGACAAGAACTACGAGCCCTATGACGACATAGACCTGATCCGTCAGGAGCGCAAGCCCGTAGAGGAGTGCTTCCAGTACATTCTGGGTCTTATCGACGACGTCCTCTATGACGAGAACGGCAACGAGAAGGAGGACCTCTACAACTCGCGAAGCGAGGTTTTCCTCGGCCAGATCGACCGTGTTGTGGCGAAGGCTCTGAAGGCCAAGATCCTGCTCTATCGTGCCAGCCCCTTCTTCAACGGCAACAGCGAGTTCTACAGCAATTTCAAGAATGCGGCGGGCGAGCCCTACTTCCCCCAGACCTACGACAAGGAGAAGTGGAAGGAGGCTCTCGACGCAACGGAAATAGCTATCGAGGCCGCTGAGGCTCAGGGCAAGAAGCTCTACGAGTTCTCGGGACAGGTGAAGTTCTGGGATCAGGATGACTGGGAGAAGTCGGAGATCATGAAATACTGCTACAACAACCGTTTCTCGATCAATGATCCGTGGAACAGCGAGGTCGTATGGGGATATTCGAACATCTACTACACCTCGTCGAGCAGCATAGCCGCGGCGTCGAACCTTCGCGGCGATCCGGACAATCCCAACAACGCCGCATTCTCGTTCCAGTGGCTGGGCGCGTCGTTCCGCATGTCGGAGCTCTATTACACGCGCAACGGTGTGCCCGTGGATGAGGACAAGACCTTCGACTACAACCACCGTCTCGACATCACCACCATTCCCGACGACACCTACCATCTGGGTTACATGCAGCCGGGCGAGAAGACCGTCAAGCTCTACCTGAACAGGGAGCCGCGATTCTATGCATGGATAGCAGTCGACCGTTGCATCTGGCGCGACTACGACACGCGCGTATATCCGATGATGCGTTCGGGCGAGTGGCCGGGCGGCCGTAACAGCGGCAGCGCTACCGACTACTACTGGACAGGCATCGCCGTCAAGAAGTTCGTGCACCCCGAGTCGCGCGGTACTTCATGGCAGCGTGTGGTCAGCTTCCCCTATCCTCTGATCCGCCTGTCGGACCTCTACCTGATGTATGCCGAGTGTTACAACGAGTATTACGGCCCCGGACAGCCGGTATACGACAAGATCAACGCCGTTCGTGCGCGTGCAGGCCTGCTTCGCCCGATCAAGGAGTTGTGGAACGATGCGTCTATAGTCAAGACTGTGGGCAAGCACCTGACGCAGGACGGTCTGCGTGACATTATCCACACGGAGCGCATGATCGAGCTTTCGTTCGAGGGCCAGAGCTTCTACGACATCTGCCGCTGGAAGCGCGGCGACGAGTTCTTCAACAAGTCGGTTCAGGGCTGGAACGCACCCGACGGCTCTACGGCCGAGAGCTTCTACCAGCTGACGACGTGGCAGCCCCGTACGTGGATCACGCCCAAGAGCTATCTGATGCCTATCCCCAGCGAAGAGATCAACAAGAATCCCAAGGTGGATCAGAACCCGGGATATTAGTTCAACGGTAAAAACAGATATTGAAAAGTTATTGTTATGAAAGCCAAATATCATATAGTTATCTTCGCAGCGCTGCTTGCCGTGGGCTTGGCGGGCTGCAAGACCGAGAGCGAGGGTTCACGGGATACGGTTCCGCCCGGGAAACTCTCGAATGTGGAGTTCACGCCGCTGAACGGCGGCGGATACTTCCGCTATACGATCCCTTCGGACGAGGATTACCTCTATGCGCGTGCCGAGTATGAGACCGATGCCGGCCAGACCATTTCGCGTACGAGTTCGGTCTATTGCGACAGCCTGATGATTTCGGGTCTGGGCTCGGTACGTCCCTACGAAGTTCGTCTCTATGCCGTTGACAACAGCGCAAACGAGTCGGAACCCGTGGTTATGGAGGTTACGCCGCTGGAGCCCAACGTTACGGCCATAGCCAGCACGTTGAAGATCTATCCGGGATTCTCGGCGCTGGTCATCACGCTTGAGAATCCTCTGGAGGAGGCGGTCGACATCTATGTAAACATCAAGACGGCGGACGGCCGTGAGGCTCTGAAGGTCTATTCGTCGAACCTGCCCGAGGACCGTATTTTCATAAACCAGCTGGAGGCCATACCCTATACGGTCTCGGCCTATATTCAGGACCGTTACGGCAATGCTACGCCCGAGATGGATTTCGGAACGATGACGCCGCTGGAGGACTATGAGTTGTCGAAGGATTCGTTCACGTTCCTCCGCGACCAGCTTCTCTACGGCAGCCACTGGGATTACAGCGAGCCCGTGTGGGAGGACCAGCATCCGTATGAGGACTACATGCCGATGTACAGGCAGGACAGCATGAAGAACGCCAAGGAGACAAACTTCGAGGGCAATATCAACAAGTTCTGGGACGGCATGTACGACGAGGATGTAAAGTATTCGCTCAACTACTTCCACTCGGGTACGAGCTATCCCTTCTCGTACTTCATCGATCTGGGCCGTGAGGTCTGCATAAGCCGTCTGCGTATATGGCAGCGTAACCAGTATCAGTGGACGAAATATTCGGTCAAGACGTTCCACATATACATCAGCAACGATCCCGATCCGTCGGACGGCGTGCTCGACGACTGGGAGTATGTGGGCGAGTACACTCTCAACAAGCCCGCGGGTGAGGCCGAGGCCAAGCTCGAATTCACCGAGGGCAGCGAGTTCTGGGTATATCCCGACGACCCGCAGTTTACGCGTCCGTTCCGTTACCTGCGTTTCAAGGCGGTTAAGGATTTCGACAACGGAACCATCGGCTGTATGTCCGAGATAACGCTTTACGGAAAAGAGGCTAACTAAAAAATATTGATTTATGAAACGTATCGAATTAGTGTTATGCGTTTTGTTGCTGGCGCTCGGAGTCTCTTCGTGCAGCAACATGGATGAATTGTACAAGGATTACCTCACGGGATCGATATATTCGGGCAAGGTTTCGGACCTGACGGCTACGGCGGGCAATGAGCGTGTGCTGTTGCAGTGGACCAATCCCAAGGATCAGATTTCGAAGCGTATCAAGGTCGTGTATGGCGAACCCGAGGAGATCGTCGAGACCGAGTCTCTGGTGGATGAACTCTATATTGAGAACCTGTCGATGGGATCGTACGAGTTTACGGTCTATACGATGGACGAGTACGGCAATCTGTCGATTCCCGTATCGATCACCAAGAGTATCTTCACGGCGTCCATGATCGACGGAATAGATCCTCCCCGATGCACGGCTACGCTGCAGGAGGATGGCAAATATACGATCCACTTCACCGGAGTGTCGGGAGCCATGGGCATGTTCGGCGGCGATCTGGAGTTCACGATCACGGGCGACGGATTCACCTATTCGGACAGCTATACGGTCGAGGTGGATTATACGACTTACAAGAGCAGCATCGTCGATCTGGCGTTCGAGGACGTCGAACTGCCGGGCAGCGGAAATTATACGCTCTCGTACAAGCTCTCGGTCTATCCTGCATCGCTTAAGGATAAGACTACCAGTGGTGTGATCAACTATACCGAGGTGTCGATGGATACTACGGAGATATCGGGCGAAGTTGCACTCACCCTTTAAGGTTAGGTTGTTTCCGGTACCCGCGTACTTCGGTGCGCGGGTATTTTTTTTGCCCTTGCCGTGCCTTTACTGCTACCTCTTTCCCTCTTTCCCACGCCTTATCTTATCCTCTTATCGGGACTCCGTATCTCCTCCGGCTCAGACCGCATCCACATCATTGTATTTCTCCTCACACGGGTACAGACATACGTTCCGTGAGTGTTGCCGCCGACGGTTGCCGTGACGGGGATATGTTGTTCTGTGCGTGGGGGCCGTGTATGTACGGTATGTGGGGGTATGCCGGAGAATATGGACAAGAAAAACCGGAGTGCCGAATATGTCGGCGCTCCGGTTTTTATGTTGAGGCTGAATTATATGTCTGTTGTGCCGTCGATACGGCCTATGGCGCAGTCTGGCTCCGGCACGGGAAGCCGGCGTAGGGACAACATGCGGAAGTCCGTATTGAGCCCTAATATAGGAATATCTTGTTGGACTTCATGTTGACGAACTTGTTTACGGCGAAGGCAGTGAATAGCAGCGATATGACCACGCCGCAGAGAATCATTCCGCCCACGGTCACGGCTATCTGCACTATCTGCGTGGAGGCCGTGATTTCGGGCATCGTGCCGCTGAGGGCTGCGATCGAGCCTCCGAAGAGCAGGCTTGCCGTCACGCCGGCCCAGACGCCCTGCTTTGCGGCGGCACCGAGGAAGGGTCGCATGATGTAGCCCTTGGTCGCGCCTACAAGCTTGAAGGTGTTGATGAGGTATCGGCGCGAGAATATGGCCAGACGTATGGTGTTGTTCAGCAATATGAGTGATATTATAAGCAGCGCGCCGCCGAATGCCGTCAGTACTATGGTGATCTTGGTGATGGTGGCGTGCAGGCGCTCGATTGTGGCGGCAGGGTAGGCGACGTATATCACACCGTCGATGGCTGCCATACGGTCGGCCACGGCGTCGAGCGAGGCGCGGTCTACGGCCGATACCGACACCTCGAAACTGTTGCGCAGCGGGTTGTCCTGTATGATCTGCTCGATCTCGGCTTCGAACATGCGGCGGAACTCCTCGTCGTCGATCTTCTGCTGCTTGTCGACATACTGCACCGCCACGACACCCTCGATCTGCTTGAGCTGTTGCTCGATGGCGGCGCGGCCGCTCTCGTCGACGCTGTCGTCCAGCTCGGCCGAGAGGGCTATGCCGTAGCGCAGGTCGCGTGCCGTGCGCAGGGCCGTTGTGAGCATATATCCTACCGATCCCATGAGGAAGAGCACCAGCGCTATGCTCACGGTCGATACCACGTATGAACGGCGTACTTTACGCCTCAGTCGTTTGTCGTCTCTCATTGCGTATAACGGTTATGACGGTTATGATGAATGCCGCGAGCACCGCTATGGAGAATATGAGTGTCACGGCCTCGATGGCGTTCCAGTGTGGGGCGCGGTAGCGCCACTCGACGGTGTGGCTGCCTGCGGGCAGCTCCAGAGCCCGCAATATGTAGTCGGCGCGCAGGGGGCGTACCTCCTCGCCGTCGATATATGCGCGCCAACCTTCGCGGGTGTATATCTCGGAGAATACGGCCAGCGCATTGCCTTCGCTTTGTGTGGTGTAGCGCAGGTAGTTGGGACGGTACTCCTCGAGCGTGACGGTGCCGTCCGTGAAGTTGTAGTTCTCGGGCAGGAACTCGTCGCTCATGACGGCCTCGTGTTTGGTGTCGACCTCTCCCGTGAGGGTTATCTCCTCCTCGGGCGAGGCTGCACGTACGACGCTCCGTACGGTCCATGCCGCGCCGTTGGCCGTGGGGCGCGTGGCAACGTCGTCGGCCGTGGCCGAAGGCCCTATGACATAACGTACGTTGAGCATGTCGAGCACACCTTCGTCACCCTTAGACAGGTAACGGTCTATGATATCCTGATAACGCGACAGCTTGGCGCCGTGATATCCTCCCACCGAACGGTGGAAGTATGATGTGGTAGCGTCGTTGAATGTCGAGACCGAGGTGTTGAGGACACGGTATGCGGGATCCTTGTCCTGCATGATGAGTTTGTCGGCCTCGGTTGGGAGGATACGGGCCGTGCGCGCGGGCACGAAACTCTTCCACGAGAGGTAGCGGGTATCTACCGTGACCAGATCGGCCGCCACGATTAGCGTCAGCACGATGCAGAGGGCGGTGCCGCTGCGGATCACCTTGCGGCGGGCGTAGAGCAGCATCGCACCGGCGGCGAGGATGATGAATGCGAGCGAGCGCCATGCGTCGGCGCGCATGACGGCAGCGCGTTCGTCGGCCATGGCCGAGGCGACGCTCCAGCCCATGCTCTCATGTACGCCTTGCTTGACATACTCGTCGCCTCCCTGCTCGAGCAGCATCTGCCGGAACTGCTCCGAGAGCGAGGCTCCGTCGTGCTGCATGCCGAAGTCGAAGAGCGAGCGGCCGCCCGCGATGAGGATCAACAGCAGGGCGGCGCATATTGCGGCCGAGCGTATGACGGCGCGCGTGAGACGCTTGAGGTCGGTCTGTTCACTGCGTTCGATGGCTATGCCTATGCCGAGAGCCGCCAGCAGCGGCAGCGTCCACTGTGCCACCACGAGAGCCATCGATACGGTTCGGAACTTGTTGTAGCCGGGCAGGTAGCGCATGAACAGCTCGGTCAGCCACATCATGTTGCTTCCCCACGCCATGAAGAGCGTGAGCAGCGTCGCCGCCACGATCCACCACCTCTGCCGTGCCGGCAGCAGGAAGAGAGCCGTGAGGGCGAGGAATATGACCGCGACGCCCAGATAGGTAGGGCCTGCGGTGTAGGGTTGGTCTCCCCAGTATCGGGGCATGTATTGTGCTGCCTGCTCCATGCCGTAGGGACGCAGGGCCTCGGCTACGGGGCCGTCCGGGGCGAAGGTGTCGCTCGAGGCGCCGCCCATGAAGTCGGGCACGAGGGTGTTTAGGGTCTCGGTCTTGCCGTAGCTCCACGCCGTGGCGTATTGCAGGTCGAGACCTTCGTCTCCGTGCGCCCCCTCGGCGACAAGTTCCGAGCCTCCGCGCGTAGTCTCCTTTGTGTGCTGCCACGTGTACCACAGGGGGGCGAAGTTCGACCCTACGGCAGCTACGCCTGCCGCAACGAGCAGCGCCGTGCGGCGTGCGAAGTCGCGGCCGCGTTTCGAGCGCAGGGCGATGATGCCCTCGCTGATCCACAGCGCGGCCATCGCTATGACGAAATAATATGTTATCTGCGGGTGGTTGGCCCCTATCTCGAGCGATGTGAACAGAGCCGTGAGTGCTGCGCCGGCCCATGCGTTGCGGCGCAGCGTGCAGTAGACGCCGGCCATCATGAGCGGGGCGTAGACCAGCGCCCACATCTTGGTTATGTGTCCGGCGCCGATGATGAGCATGAAGTATGTGGAGAATCCGTATGCGAGTGCCGCGACGAGCCCCACCCACGGCGAGAGGCCGAACAGAAGCATCGCGATCCACATGGCCGTCATCGAGAAGAAGAGGAACGAGGCGGGTGTGTCGACCACCTTGACTATTTTGCCGATGGTGCCCTTGACGGCCTGAGCGGGATATTTGACGTTGATGAGGAATGCGGGCATGCCGCCGAACATGCGTCCCGTCCACTGTGCGTCCTCGCCCGTGGCGGCGCGGTTGTCGAGGATATCCTTGCTCATGCCCTCATATTGCTGCACGTCGTGCTGCATGAGCGTCTGGCCGCTGAACTGCGGCGCGAAGTAGAGCGCCGCGATGAGAAAGAAGAGCACGATGGCGGCGGCGCAGCCTGCGGCCCTTTTGTATGACGGGGTGTTGATATTCATGATCGTATGCAATATTAATCGGGTCAAAGTTACGAAAAACATTCCTTTTGCGGTGTTCGATTGCGAAATTTTACTATATTTGCAAAACCAACAATAAGTGCTAAAAAGCCTGTTATGATAAGTCTTGATGCAATTCGCGCTCCGATAGCCTCGGATTTGGAGGCATTTGAAGGGTTCGTAAAGAGCCGCTTCAACTCGGAGGGCAAATTGATGTCGGAGATGTTGACGCACACGCTCTCGTCGCGAGGCAAGGGTCTGCGTCCCATGGTTGTCATGCTTACTTCGGCGCTCACGTCGGCGGCGAACAACCGTACGTGGGTGGCGGGCGAGCGCAACTGTTCCATGCGTACGTATCTGGCGGCGATGCTGGTGGAGATGCTCCACACGGCCTCGCTCGTGCACGACGACGTGATCGATCAGGCCGATACGCGCCGCGGACGCCCCTCGGCCAACGCCCTGTGGCAGTCGCGCAACGCCGTGGTGCTGGGTGACTATATTCTGGCACGGACGATGGCTTCGGGCATGGAGAGTGCGCAGTATGATCTGGTGTCGCACATAATAGGGTCGGTGGCCACGATATGCGAGGGCGAGGTGCTGCAGAGCCAGCACTCGCGCGATATGGACACCACGCGTCAGGATTATCTCGAGATCATATACAAGAAGACGGCGAGTCTCATCAGCGTGAGCGCCTCGGCCGGAGCCGTGTCGGTCATTGCGCCGCGCGGAGATGTGGAGCAGATGCGCCGTTTCGGCGAGGCGTTGGGTATGGCGTTCCAGATTCAGGACGACATCCTCGACTACAGCCGTTCGGCCCATACGGGAAAACCTGCGAACAACGACCTGCGCGAACGCAAGATAACGCTGCCGCTGATCGAGGTGTTGGAGCAATGTACGCCTGCGGAGCGTATGCGGCTGCTCGACTGTCTGTCGCAGTGCGCCTCGGATCAGGCTGCCGTGGACTATATTCAGGGCGTTGTGGAGAACTCGGGAGGTCTGGTTCTGGCCGCACGTACGATGCAGACATACATCGACCGCGCCGTGCAGATCGTATCCCGTTACGGCGATTCGCCCTATCGTTCGGCTCTGGTGAACCTTTGCGCCTACGTCGCCGAACGTGACCGCTAAGGGGCCAATCTCGGGGGGGCTCGAGGACGGCTTGAAGGTGCCTATATTGGTGGATCTTGAGGGTGTCAATCTCGGAGGACCAATCTCGGAGGGAGGAAAGTTCGAAGACGGCTCTAAGGTGCCTATATTGGTGGATCTTGAGGGTGCCGACCTCGGGGACCGTATTTATGGGTCTCGCGTGGACAGGATATGCCGTGGGGCGTATGCTCTCGGAGGTTCGCATCGGGATATGTTTCCGGCTATGGCGGAGACTGTCGAGGGTGATGATGGAGCCGGTCGGTAGAGGTTTATGCATGTGCCGACGCGGGTGATCAGATTATGAGGGGCCCGTATGTGGGATCGGGAAATTGAAGGTCCGGGACGGCAGGATATTGTGGAGGTTAAACCGGATATTATGGATGTTATGATATTCGGGGTCGTCGCGGCAAGAGGCGGAACGGACAGCTTGTACGGAGTGGTTTGTCCGCAACGCTTGAAACCGATCGATAGTGTCGGTATTGGGATGCATGGGAAGATTGGAGAGAAAAGGATGAAATAAGTGGAGAGAAAGTGAAGAAAACCATAATATTAACCAATCTAAAAACTAAAAATGGAAGCAAAACAACAAAAAAGTAATGTTTTAGCCATTGCGGTGATGTTCGCGCTCTTCTTCATGATCGCGTTCGTGACAAATTTCGCCGGATCGTTCGGTGTCATCGTACAGCATCAGTTCGGTGTGAGCAAGGCATTCTCGCAGATGGGAACATTGGCCAACTTCCTTGCCTATGCCTGCATGGGTATCCCCGCAGGTATTATCCTCAAGCGCAAGGGCTATAAGTTCACCTCATTGGCTGCCGTTACGATCGGTTTCATCGGCGTCGGCATACAGTTCCTTTCGGGCTATGTGGAGTCGTTCTGGGTATACGTATTTGGAGCCTTCGTTGCAGGTTTCTCGATGTGTATGCTCAACATCGTGGTTAACCCCATGCTCAACACTCTGGGCGGCGGCGGCAACCGCGGTAACCAGCTTATCCAGTTCGGCGGTTCGTGCAACTCGATCGGCGGTACGATAGCCCCCATCCTGTTGGGATATCTTATCGGCGGCTCGGTCGAGAACGCGAGCGTAGGTGATGCGGCTCCCGCGATGATCATCGCCATGGCCATCTTCGCTCTGGCCTTCATCATCATCGGCCTGACCAATATTCCCGAGCCTCACATGGAGACTGCCGAGGAGAAGGCCGCACGCAAGAGCGGCAAGGTGCAGAAGGACAAGTACGGTCCCATGTCGTTCCGTCACTTCGTTCTTGGCGCCGTAGCCATCTTCTTCTATGTAGGTGTCGAGGTGGGTATCCCCAACACGGCTAACCTCTACATGTCGAACCTCAGCTGGGTAGGCCCTGCAATTGCAGGTACGATGGTCGGCGTATATTGGTTCATGATGATGTGCGGACGTCTTCTGGGCGGCGCTCTGGGTGGCAAGATCTCGAGCCGTGCCATGTTGACATCGGTTTGTCTGTTGGCTCTGGTATTCGTATTCTGCATCATGTTCATCCCCGAGACGGTCAAGGTAAATGTCCCCATCGTCAATGTACATGTGCCTCTGAGCATGGTATTCATGTTCCTGTGCGGTATCTGTACGTCGGTTATGTGGGGCTCGATCTATAACCTCGCAGCCGAGGGCCTCGGTAAATATACTCCCGCAGCGTCGGGTATCTTCATGGCTCTGGTTTGCGGTGGCGGTATCATCCCCTTCATCCAGAATTGGCTGGCCGATATGCCTTCGATCGGTTCGATCGGAAGCTATTGGGTTATCGTCGTAGGTATCCTCTACATGCTCTTCTACGCTCTGGTGGGCTCGAAGAACGTCAACAAGGATATTCCCGTTGAGTAACCCTCCGGTTAAGAGAACATACATGCGGCCTTCACCGTGCGGTGAGGGCCGTTTTTCTTTCGGGGGCGGTGCGGATTGCCGAAGATGATGGCATTTGGCGCTGTCCTGCTCTTTGAGATGGAGATACGGGTCGTTTTGGCATGGCGTATCGTGCTGAGTTGTTAAAATTTATTATATTTGCCGTGGTGTGAAATATCGGCCGCACGGATTTTGCTCCACGGCCACAAAGGGAAACGTTATGACGAAGATAAAGGACAGGTGCGTGCTCATCACGGGCGGCGCATCTGGTATAGGCCGCATCATGGGCCGTATGGCTCTTGAGCGCGGGGCGCGCAGATTGGTTGTGTGGGACATAAACGAAGCGGACGCAGCGGCTATCGAGGCCGAGGCAGGGCGCCGTGATGCGGTTACATGTTACAAGGTGGACGTATCGGACAGCGGGGCCGTAGCGGAGGCCTACGAGCGCGTGAAGCGCGAGTGCGGGGATGTGGACATACTGATAAACTGTGCCGGCATCGTCACGGGAAACAAGACCTTCGACCTTATGTCGCAGCGCGAGATCGACCGTACGATGGCGATAAACGCGACGGCGCCGATGACCATCGCGCGGCTTATGCTTCCCGACATGATGGCGCGAGACTGCGGGCATATCTGCAATATAGCCTCGGCGGCGGGTATGATCTCCAATCCGCGCATGTCGGTCTATGTTGCGAGCAAGTGGGCGGTTATCGGGTGGTCGGATTCGGTGCGTATCGAGCTGCAGCAGGCGCGCAGCAATGTCCATATAACCACCGTGGCCCCATACTATATCAATACGGGGATGTTTGAGGGTGTACACTCGCGCATACTTCCCATATTGGATCCGGAGCCTACGGCCCGCAAGATCATCCGCGGCATCGAGCGCAACCGCAACTTCTGCGGCATACCTTTGGGCTTCCACCTGATACGTTTCTGTCAGGGCGTGCTGCCCGTGTCGTGGTTCGACCGGATCTTCGGACACTGGTGCGGCATCTTCTCCGCCATGGACGGCTTTACGGGCCGCCGCGGCAAGTGAGATGCAGGTCGGCGGTGAGCCGTGGATAAAATAAGTTGTCCCCTGCGGCCGTTCTTATTACAAGGCCGATAGAGTGAAAACAGTAAACGAGAGGAGTTATGAAACTTGAGAACACGTCGCCCGAGCGTATTGCGGCCCTTGCGGTTGCGCAGAGGGCATATTTCGGGTCGGGCGCGACGCTGGGCGAGGCGTTTCGCCGCGAGCAGCTTCGCCGTCTGGGTGCGGCGCTGAAGAAGTGGGAGCAGCCGTTGTGCGAGGCTCTGTGGCAGGATCTGCACAAATCGAAGGAGGAGGCCGTATTGACCGAGCTGAGTATCGTCGAGGGCGAGATCCGCAACCACTTGCGCCATCTGCACCGCTGGATGCGGTGGGAGCGGCGCAGCACGCCGTTGAAGATGCTGCCCTCGCGCAGCCGTATCGTGAGCGAGCCTTTGGGCTGCGCGTTGATCGTGGCGCCGTGGAACTATCCCGTGCAGCTGCTGTTGAATCCGCTTGTAGGAGCAATCTCGGCGGGGTGTACGGCCATGCTGAAACCTTCGCCCTATGTCCCGAACGTGTCGCTGACGATAGAGCGTATGATTGCCGAGACCTTCGACGAGAGGTATATAGCCGTCGTGCAGGGTAACCGCGAGGTGAACGGACGCCTGCTGGAGGAGCGTTATGACGTGATATTCTTTACGGGCAGCCCGTCGTTGGGACGTATCGTGATGCGTGCGGCGGCGGAGCATCTGACACCCGTGGTGCTGGAGCTCGGCGGCAAGAGTCCCTGTATTGTCGACCGCGGCGCCGATGTCGATCTTGCGGCGCGGCGTATCGTCTGGGGCAAGACCCTCAATGCCGGTCAGACGTGTATCGCTCCCGACTACCTTATGATCTACCGGCCGTTGCAGGAGCGCTTCATTGAGGCCTTCCGCCGCGAGGTGCGGCGCATGCACGGCGACGACCCGCGCAAGGACCGCCATTTTGTGCGTATGGTCAACGGGAGGGCCTTCGACCGCGTGGCGGGATATCTGAATGACGGACGTGTTGTTGCCGGCGGCGAGACAAACCGTGACGAACTATATATCGCGCCGACACTGCTGGCCGATGTCGATCCTACGTCGGCCGTCATGCAGGAGGAGATCTTCGGGCCCGTGCTGCCGATGATCGCCTTCGACGATGTGGAGGCTGTGGTGCAGTTCGTCACCGAACGCGAGAAACCTCTGGCCTTCTATTATTTCGGTCCCGAGCGTAAGGGCCGCGACATAATCGGCCGCACCTCGTCGGGCGGCGCCTGCATAAACGATACTATCATGCACATCGCAAACGAGAATATACCCTTCGGCGGTGTGGGCAACTCGGGCATGGGCCGCTATCACGGCCGCGAGAGCTTCGATGCCTTCTCGCACAGGCGTTCGGTAGTTCTGGCCCCGACATGGATCGACCTGCCGTTCAGATATATGCCCTACCGTATGTTCGACTTCGTGCGCAAGATATTGTAGGCGCGGGCTGAGTACGGAAAAGATGACGGGAGCTTCCTTTATGGGAGGCTCCCGTCGTTCGTTTTGCCTGCTCGGCGGAGATACTATTTCTCGCTCAGGCGGTAGTCGCCCGCCTTCTCCGTAACGACACTCTGAAGCTCTTCGAGCGACTTCTCGCCATTGGTGAACTCCACTTCGGCTTCGGCCGGTGAGAGCGTTACGACGGCCTTGACGCCCTCGATCGAGTTGAGGGCCTTTTCGACATGTGCGCGGCAGTGGTCGCACATCATGCCTTCGACGTTGAATCTCTTTTTCATGTTATGAATCTCTTTTTGTGGTTGTATGGTTTGTTGTGACGGCGTTGCGGTTGCCGTTGCGGCGGCTGCATGTATGTCGGATACGCATTGAACGACGTCGGTTCCGTTGCCTCCTGCGGTCGGACGGCGCAGGGCTGCGGGACGTGTGTCGAGACGGCGCAGACGCAGACTGTTGCTCACGACGCATACGCTGCTCAGAGCCATGGCTGCGCCTCCGATCATGGGGTTGAGCAGGAACCCGCATATTGGGTAGAGTATGCCGGCGGCGACGGGCACGCCGATCATGTTGTAGAAGAATGCCCAGAACAGATTCTGGCGTATGGTGCGTACGGTGAGCTGCGAGAGACGTACCGCATCGGCTATCTTGCGCGGATCCGACGCGACGATTGTCATGCCTGCGGCCGAGATGGCTATGTCGCTGCCACCGCCCATGGCTATGCCGAGGTCGGCCTCGGCCAGCGCCGCGCTGTCGTTGATGCCGTCACCGGCCATTGCCGTGTGGTGTCCTGCGACACGCAGCGCCTGCAGGTATTCGGCTTTCTGCTGGGGCAGCATCGAGGCGCGGAAGGTGGTGATGCCCGTCATGCGGGCCACGCGTTGTGCCGCGGCGGCGTTGTCGCCCGTAAGCATCACTGACTCTATGCCCATCGAACGGAGAGCCTCGACGGCTTCGCGCGCGCCTTCGCGTATGCGGTCCGTAACGCCTGCTATGGCCAGAACGCCGCCCTTGTCGTGTGTGCCGTCGTCGGTGATGTCGCTGACGGCGAACCATACGACACTCTTGCCGTCGGCCTCGAGACGTGAGGCTTCGGCCTCGGCATCCGGTGTGATATCTATGCCGCTCTCGATGACCATGGCGCGGTTGCCGGCAATATATCGTTTGCCGCCGACACGGGCCGTGATGCCGCGCCCTACGATATTCTCAAACGCCGCGGCCGATATTGCGGCCGCAGCCGTGACGTTATGGCCGTCTGCCTCGAGGTGGTGTACGATGGCCTGTGCCAACGGGTGGTCCGAGAGCCGCTCGATGGCAAGCAGTATATGGGCCGCGGCGTGTCCGTCGCCGAACCATGCCGTATCGGTCACCTCGGGACGGCCCTCGGTGAGAGTGCCCGTCTTGTCGAAGATGACGGTATCGATGGTGCGGGCGGTCTCGATGCTTTCGGCATCCTTGATCAGGATGCCGCGTTCGGCTGCGCGGCCTATGCCCACCATTATGGCTGTGGGGGTGGCCAGACCCAAGGCGCAGGGGCAGGCTATGATGAGAACGGTCACCATGGCCAGAATACCGTGCGAGAGACCCTCCACGGGTGCGAATATGATCCATGCAAGGAATGAGATGAAGGCTATGGCCATGATCACCGGTACGAATACGGCGGCTATGCGGTCGGCCAGACGTTGTACGGGGGGCTTGCTCCCCTGAGCATCGTGTACCATGCGCACGATACGCATCAGCATGGTGTCGCTGCCCACGGTGCGGGCGCGCATCGTGAGCGAACCGTTGCCGTTGACCGTGCCTGCATAGAGGGCGTCGCCTTCGGTTTTGGCGGCGGGGACGGGTTCGCCGTTGAGCATGCTCTCGTCGACGTACGAGGAGCCGTGCTCGACAACTCCGTCGGCGGCGACGCGCTCGCCCGGGCGCAGCAGGATCAGATCCCCCGCGGCGATGCGGTCAACGGGGATGTCGTGCCTTGAGCCGTCGGCCTCGATCTTGCATACGCTCTTCGGCCGCAGGCCCATAAGACGGCTGATGGCCGAGGAGGCATTGCGCTTGGCCCGATCCTCCATGTAGCGGCCGAGAAGTATGAAGGTTATGATTACGGCCGATGACTCGAAATAGAGGTGCGGCTCGACCCCGCGCGAGAGCCAGAATTGCGGTGCGAGCAGGTTGAAGAGGCTGAACAGGTAGGCTATGCCCGTACTGCACGCAACGAGCGTATCCATATTTGCCGTGCGGTGCCGCAGCTGGCGCCATGCCCCGACGAAGAATCCGCGGCCGAGGATGAAGACCACGGGCGTAGCCATGATCCACTCCACATATCCTGCCATGCGGTGCGGCAGCAACACCTCGGCCGCCACGAGCAGCAGCGACAGTGCGGCGGCCCAGATGGTGCGGCGGCGCAGCGAACGCATGTGAGCGGCGTGCGCCGCTTCGGCCTCGGCGGCGGCATGTTCGGGATCGTCACATATAATATCGTATCCGGCCTCGCGTACGGCCTCGCGCAGCTGCTCGGGCGTGCAGGCGTCGCTGTCGTACTCGACCGTCACCTCCGAGGCGGCGAAGTTCACGGCGGCGCTGCGAACACCTTTCGTGTGTGCGATGGTCTTCTCGACGCGAGTGGCGCAGGCGGCGCAGCTCATTCCCGTCACGGGAAATATACGGCGGCATTCGTTGTCCTTTGTCATGATATGGTCATCTGTTGTTTTATGTGACAAAGGTAGTGGCGGAGGCTGCCGCCGTTGTTACGGAATTGTGGATTCTTTTTTCAGATTTTTTCCGGATTTTTCTATGAATATTATTCTCCCCGCTCAAATATTATTGTGTTGTCGATTCTGAGGAGTGAGCGGATGAATATCGTGATGCGGTGGCGCGGGATTACACCGCGTCGATCGGTTTGCGGCGTGCGGTGCCGTCACGGCGGAAGTCGGTAGGGGTGCGGCCCTCGACGCTCTTGAACTGTGCGCTGAGGTAGGCCGTACTCGAATATCCCAACCGTTCGGCTATCTCGCCCAGCGACAGGGTGCTGTCCTGCAGTAGCTCCTTGGCGCGTTCGATCTTCTGCAATATGAAGTATCGTTCGATGGTGCATCCGCAGACCGAGGAGAAGAGCTTGCTGAGCGAACTGTAATCATGGCCCATGCGGCGGACGATCTCCTCCGAGAGGTTGTGTTTCATGCGGCCGCCGCGTGCCAGTTCGATTACGGTCGTGCGGAGCCGTTCGGCCAGCTCCTCGCGCGGATCGTCTATGAGCACGAACCCTATCTCTTCGAGACGCCGGCGTATGGATCCGATCTTCCCGGCGGGGATTACCTCCCCGACCGTCGCCGCCCCGAGCGTGACGTCGGCCTGCGCATACCCCTCCTCGGCAAGCAGCGCACGTACGGCCATGATGCAGCGCGGGCAGACCATGTTGCCTATGCGCAGCGTCGTGTGCGGCGCGGCGGCCGTCGGGAGAGTATCTTTACGGTCGGTCATGATGCAAATATACGAAACAAACCCCGAAATGTGAAACCGCGTGCACAATGTACCGTTTGCGGCGCGGATGTTGCTATTTTTGCCCGGAAATATAATATGGGGCCTGTGTATGGCGTTTATATTGCGTAGAGGTTGTAAAACTATCGAACTATGAAACGGGTTATATTGATTTTGATGATGCTCACGTCGGCCGTGTCGGCCGCCGTGGCACAGGATAACGGACGCGCGGCACGCCGTCAGGCGGCCGAGGATCGGGCCATGGCAAAACGTATGGCCGAGATTCAGGATTCGTTGTCGTACGTCGAGGCCATGAATGCCATCGACAGCATGGATTTTGTCTTTGAGGCCAACATGCTGGTATTCAAGCGCGGGGGTACGGCCAGAGTATATTCCAACCTGAACTTCATATCGGTCAAGGGTGATCAGGCGCTTATTCAGGTCTCTCCCGTGGACAGCGGCGGCGGCCCGAACGGTGTTGGCGGCGTGACGGTCGACGGACGTATAATCAACGTCGAGCGACGTGTCGACAAGCGCGGCAATACCACGCTGTCGATCAACGTCATGGGACGGGCGATCTCGGCCTCCGTGACCTTCACCATACCCAAGGGCGGCAACAACACCTCGGTGCGCATAAGTCCCACGCTCAACTCCAACACCATTACGCTCTATGGCGAGATCGTCCCGCGCGATCAGTCCAACATATTCAAGGGCATAACGTTGTAGCGGCGTCAGCGCGGCGGCCGGGATTGTGGTCTCTGCCGACACGCGGATGAGTAATGAGATGCAGGGCTGTCCGGATACTCGGACGGCCCTGTGTTTTGCGCGTGTTCGCGGCGGAGGCGTTGCGGCTTTTGCCGTTTCGCTTTTTTATTGTAATTTTGCTGCGACGGCCGATCGGACTCCTTCGGGGCCTATTCTTTGCGGCCCCGATGACTCGCTCTTCCCGCGTTCCGTGGTAGCCGTTTAACTGCAATCAGTTCATCTGTTATGATAACAGGCATTGTACTTATCTTTATTCTGGGCTATGTGTGTATAGCGCTGGAACACAAAATCAAGATTGACAAGGCGGCCTTCGCACTGCTCATGTGCGGAATAATCTGGACCGTGTTGAGCATCTTCTCGGGCGATGCCGATATCGAAGGCGAGCTTGTGTCGTATCTGGGCGACACGTGCGAGACGCTCATATTCCTTATCGGCGCTATGACCATCGTCGATCTGATCGACATGCATGGAGGATTCTCCATCATCACCGACCACATTACCACCCGTGAGAAGCGGCGTCTGATGTGGCTTCTGGCCTTCATTACCTTCTTCATGTCGGCCGTGCTGGATAACATGACGACAACGATCATCATGGTGATGGTGCTGCGACGTCTGATAAGCGACCGCCACGAGCGCTGGATCTTCACCGGCGTGATCGTCATCGCGGCCAACAGCGGCGGCGCATGGTCTCCCATAGGCGACGTCACGACAATCATGCTCTGGATGCGCGGCAACGTCACGGCCGGAGCCCTCTCGGGTTATCTGCTGCTGCCGTGTCTTGTGTCGCTCATAATACCTACGGCGTTCGCCTCGCGTATGGTCAAGGGCCATGTGACGCATGTGGCCGATGCCGTGGCGGCGGATGCACTCCCCGAGGGCGTCGGGCCGCGTTTCAGCCGCAGCGTGCTTATAGGCGGTATTCTGGGCCTGCTCTTCGTGCCGGTATTCAAGAGCCTTACGGGACTTCCTCCCTATATGGGTATGATGATCTCGCTCAGCGTGCTGTGGGTATGTACCGAGATCGTCTACGACCGCAAGCGGGGTATCAAGGAGTCGATCAAAAATCGTGTGGCCAAGGTGGTGAAGCATATCGATATGCCGACCATACTCTTCTTCCTCGGTATACTGATGGCCGTGTCGGGTCTGCAGTATGCGGGTGTGCTTTCGGATGCGGCGCACTTTCTCGATACGCATGTCCACGAGGCCTTCTCGATAGCAACGGCCGTGGGTATCCTCTCGTCGGTTGTCGATAACGTGCCTCTGGTTGCGGCCTGCATGGGTATGTATCCCGTGGCCGACCCAGCAGCCATAGCCGCTGCAGCCGACCCGTCATACATGGCGGCCTTCGCTGCCGACGGCACATTCTGGCTTATGTTGGCATACTGCGTCGGCGTGGGCGGCAGCCTGCTTATAATTGGTTCGGCTGCGGGCGTCGTCGCAATGGGCCTCGAAAAGATCGACTTCGCATGGTATTTCCGCCGCATTACGCTGCTGGCTCTGCTCGGATATGTAGCGGGTGTGGTTGTAATCTTCGTCGAGCATATTCTGGTTGGCATAGGGTAGCGGCCCCTTCGTCACCATATAATTGAAGCGGCGGGCTCTGCATATTGCAGGCCCGCCGCTTCGCGGTAGTGTGTAGTGTGTGATCATAGTCCGAGCGCCCGGCACAGGGCTTCGGGCATGGGGATCTCGTCGCACGAGATGCCGCCGAAGGCATTGCGTCCCTGCTCCGTGATGGTGAAAAACATGCGCCGCTTGTCCGCGGTGCCCATGCCCCGCTCGATGAGGCCCTTGCGTTCGGCCGCGGCTATCACCTTCGAGGCGTTCGAAGGGGTCAGCCCCAGCATCTCGCCCAGCTCCCCCGACGAGAGCGTCACCCCGTCCTTGAGGCTGCACAGCACCATCCCCTCGTTCAGACTAATGCCGTAACGGCGTTCGAAGTCGGCTTCGAAGCGTGTCACCGCCTGCCGTATGTCACGTATGGCGCATAGCTTGTCCATTGTCAGTATGTGTGTTAATAAAGTCGTTCGGTTGTGTGCCGCCTGTCTGCACCGGATAGACGATTCGTATGCCTGCGGTGTGTCGCGCGGCCGATATGCGGCTGCGGAAGGATGTCTTCCGAAGGGGCTTTGCCGCATCGTATTGTTTCGATGCGGCTTTCAAGCTCCGTTTGTGGCGTCAGTCTACTCTTTGCCCAGCAGCACCGAGTCGATGATCTTGCGGAAATCAGCCTTGCCCATTGCCCCCTGCACCATCTGCGGCTGTCCCTGCACGGGGATGAATAGCAGCGAGGGTATCGAGCGTATGCCGAATGCCGCGGCGAGCTCCTGCTGTCGGTCGGTGTCGACCTTGTATATGACGATGCTGTCGCCATACTCCTCGGCCAGCTCCTCAAGTATGGGGGCCACCATCTTGCAGGGACGGCACCATGTGGCGTAGAAATCTACGATTGCGGGCTTCGTGCCCTCGTATTTCCATGTCGTGGGGTTCGACTCGTAGTCGAATACCTTCTCGATGAATTGCTGTTTGTCAAGTTCGATCGTTTTCATTGTCTTATTGTTTTTATCGGTTTTGTTCTGTGCGTTTGTCGTACATGCCGTCAGGGCGGCTGCAATGCTCATTGCGATCAAAAGTCTTTTCATGGTCGTTGTCTTTGCGGGCTCAGCCCTCGGTTTGCATTTTCTTATTACGTTCCTTTATTATTTCTCCTTTTTCCTCTTCTCTTTCAACTTTCTTCTCTTGTCCCCTTTGTCCCCACTCATTGCCGCACTCGCGGCATTTCGGTCGTCGTAACCGGCTCCCGCAGTGTGACTGTTGGCTGGTATGCGTTGTGCGGCAAATACCGTTCCCCGGTAATTGTATGGCAAAGGTAAATATAAATTTCCAATGTAACAAATTTCCACAGGAAAATATTTGAGATGTTTTTCTCCTGCCGGCTGTCGGTTGCGGCGGATTCCACTTATGGGAGTGCGGCATGCGGATCAGGATGATAGGTATTCTTCTGGATGTCATGATTATATATGGGTAGAGAGCGTCATACGTCCGTTCCTCGGCCGAAAAAAGGCCTTTTTGCCGGAGGCGGCTGCCGCTTTTGGATATCTTTTCATATATTTGCATGCGCTCTCGGAATGAATATTGGACGGGAGCGGGTGAAACATTAAAAGACGACAGTTATGAGACGAGTATTCGTATTTTCGGTAGTGGCCGTGATGGCTCTGCTTGCGGTCGGTTGCTGCGCCTGCCGTAAGGGCAAGAATGCAAAGCCTCTGGTAGGGACGCAGTGGCATCTGGTGCGGATGATGGAGCGTGACCTCCAGATTGCGCCCGAGGATTTCATCTTCACCTTCGATGCGGATGGACACTTCGGTGGCAAGGGTGCCTGCAACCGCATGATGGGCAGCTACACTACAACCGATAAGGGCGGCATTACCTTCGGTAATGTGGCATCGACGCGAATGATGTGTCCCAATGTGGATCTGGAGGCGGAGTTGTCGAAGATCCTCGAGGATGCGACGCATTACGAGATCGACGGCGACATGCTGATGCTCCTGAGCAACGGAGAGATGCAGGCCGTGTTCCAAGCTGTCGAGGCCTCGGCCAAGAGTGATAAATAGTATTGCCGGCCCGCGGTCGGGTCGCACGTAAAAGAAATGGTCCATGCCTCAGGCGTGGACCATTTGTCATTTACATGCGGATGTAGTGTCAGTTGCGTCCGAAGAGCAGGTCGGTAACGTCGTCGAGGGTGACCTCCCCCACGATGTCGCATGCGAGGCGTGCATCGCCCTTGGCGATGAATATCAGAAACTCCTTGCCCGACTTTTTGTACGGTGCCGAGTATATGTAGACAGTCTCCTTGTCGACCGTCATGATCGAGATGCGTTCGTATGGCTCCTCTTCGGCGGCGCGGCGCAGACGGTCGTAGAGGTCGATATTGTGCGGCCCCGAGAACTTTATCTGACGTATGACATCTATGCGGTTTACGAAATTTCCCTCATCGTCAGCCTTGTCGGGGAGGATGCTGCGCAGCATCTTGCCAGAGAACTCGGATGTACGCAGCGACTCGTCTTCCGTGGCGGCGTTGCGGTTGAAGCGCGTAAGCGCACGGTCGTAGACCTCCATGAACTGCGGCGTCTGGGCTGCGGCCGCCGTCGCCGCGGCGAGTAATATTACGATTGTTGTGATAGCCTTTCTCATTGTCGGGGCGATTTATATTCCTATGCCTATGGTCCACATCTGTGTGCGCGGGCCGCAGCCGCTCTTGAAGATCGATGTGGGAGTATAGTTGCAGTAGAGGCTTATGGTATGGAACGAGAGTCGCAGCGTGGCACCCGCCTGTATGAAGTTTACGGGGAAGTTGTGTTCTTTGTCCTTCGAGCCGCCCTTATACTTGATCTTGGTATGCGAGTTCATCACTATGTCGGCGAAACCTCCCGCCGATACCGAGAACTTGTCCCAACGTCCGAACGATATTTCGACGGGGATGTGTAGAGCCGCTACGGTGAACTTGCTCTTCTTGACCTGCAGATCGCCGCCTAAGGTCGAGGGTGTGATCATCGGCCCCTCGTCGGCAAGCGTCAGCGACTTGTCGAGACGGAAGTTGTTGGCGCGGATGCCTATTGCGGCCGAGATACCGAAATTGCGGCGGCGGTTGAAGGCCGAGAAGTTGAGTATGTTGACGGTCACCTGTGTCGATTTCCAGTTGTTCAGGTCGAGGAAGGGCCCGTAGTTCATGCCGTCGTAGATGCCGTAGTCGACGGGCGCGAGCATATTCCATCCGAGTTCGAATGTGGGTATCGTAGTCGAGATGTTGCGGCCTAAGGTGAATGACGACGACGAATACCGTACGGGCAGTCCTACCGCTACGGGCGACTTCTGCTCGTCGACCGATGTGAACTCTATGCCGTCGATACCCAGACGCATCGACTGTGCGGCGGCCTTGTCGATGCCGAAGATGAGGGCTGCCGTGAAGAGCAGCAGGGAGAGGATGAAGATCTTTTTCATTGCGGTGTTTGTTTTATCGTATTACATTCGTTTTTGTTACTCGATGTCGAGGATGTCGCGCAGGGGGGCGGTGCGGTCGCCGTCGTCGGTGCGCATGTCGGAGAACATACGCTCCGAGCAGTCGCGCGCCTCGGCCAGCGACGTGACGGGACGCCCGTTTACATATCCGTAGACGGTGGGTCGCGTCAGCGTTACGACCGCGACGACTACGGCTGCGGCCGCCGTTACCGTCGCTATGGCCATGCGCCACGGATTCGCTGTTCGGTGATGCAGACGCAGCGGGGCCTTGCCGTCGTTTGCATGCTCTGCAAGGGCGAGCATGGCGGCCGCGGCGCGCGCTTCGGGTGTCGTACGGAACGCGTCGGCATCATCATGTTGCCCGTCCCTTTGCGATAGGATGCGGCGCAGCGTCGCCTCCTCCTCAAGGGAGGTCTCACCGCGGAAATAGCGGTCGACGAGTCGTGACAGATGTTCAGAGTCCATGGTTCATGATCTTTAGCAGCTCCTCTTTTACTCGACTGCGGGCGCGCGAGAGGGCCATGCGCACGCTCTGCTCGGTGGAACCGGTCATTTCAGCTATCGTCTCTATGTCGAGACCTTCGATATCGCGCAGATGCATCACCTCGCTCTCGCGCGGCGGCAGCGTCTCGACAAGGTGTCGGGCCAGTGCGCAGGTCTCGCTCCGCTCGACGGTGTCGTATGTGCGCGTCTCGATCGAACGCTCGGCCGCGGTGATGTCGACCTTCTGGGCGGAGCGCCGCCGCGTGCGTATGCGGTCGATGCAGAGGTTGCGCATGCCCGTCATGACAAGAGACCGGAAGCCCGTCATGCGGATGAAGATACGCCGCCGCCACAACCTCTCGTAGAGGTCCTGTACGGCATCCTCGGCGGCGTGGCGGTCCCGCAGCAGGGTTATGGCATAGCGATATGCCGAATCCTTGACTGCGACAAACTCGCGGTTCAGTTCTTCACTATTCATCTGTGACGGTTATCTACTCCGTATGCCGCCCTTGTGGTGCGGTTCCGAATGTAATACGTTTATCGGGAACAAATATAACATCCGATATGTGATTTTCCCCTATTTTATTCGTTGTACCACTCAAAGCCTGCGCGTTACGGCAAAAAAATATCCGCCGTCCCGATCGGGCGGCGGATATTCCGTCATCATTTTGCCGTTTTGCCGTGTCTAGCCGATCGGCCGTTTCACTCCACTTCGCGGCGGTTGCGCAGGGCGTGGGTTATAGTCAGCTCGTCGACATACTCCAGCTCGTCGCCGAAGCCTATGCCTCGGGCTATGGTCGTGACCCTCACCGAGGGATATTGCCGCAGACGGTTCATTATGTAGAAGAGTGTGGTCTCGCCCTCCACGGATGTCGAGATGGCGAGGATCACCTCCCGTATGCCGCCTTCGGCCACGCGGTCGATGAGTTTGTCTATCTGCAGGTCCGAGGGCCCGACGCCCTGCATGGGCGATATGACTCCCCCGAGAACATAATACAGGCCGCGGTATTGGCGTGTGTTCTCGATCGACATGAGGTCTCCAACCTGTTCGACAACGCATATCGTGGAGCGGTCACGCTCCGGATCTTCGCATATCGGGCATATATCCGTGTCGGAGAGGTTGTTGCAAAATGTGCAGTGGCGTATGTCGTGGCGGAAGCGGGAGATGCTCTCGGCCATGCGGTCCACGGCCTCGGGATCCATCTTGAGCAGGTGCATCGTCAGCCGCAGGGCCGTACGGCGGCCTATGCCCGGGAGCTTGGCAAACTCCGATACCGCCTCTTGCAGAAGTTTTGACATCCGGTTTGGGATCAGATACTGTTTGGTTTGTTCGAATCAATGCGTTGGCGCGGCGGCGTGTCAGATACGCTCGATGCGGTCGGTCTCGACCCAGCCCTTGTTGCCGTCGGCTATGCGGACCTCGGCCCAGCCCTCTACCGTGCTGCCTATGGTTACTACGGTTCCCTCGTGCAGTACGAAGAGGTCGGTTGCCGACTTGTCGGGCGAGCTCTTGACCGAGAGGGCCGAACTCATGACTACGGCCTCATTGCGGTCGACGAGCATGTTGCGTTCGCTCCATGCCATGAGTGTCGTGGCGATGAAGAGCACCAGTGCTGCGGCCATGCCGTAGAAGCCGCTCTTGCGCATCGATATGCGCTGCGAGAGCAGATATACGAGTCCCAGAGCGAGTGTTGCGGCCAGCAGCACGAGCGAGATGACGGTCCACGCCGTGCAGCTCATTGTGCTGCGCAGCTTCTTTGCCCACGATACGAGGAAAAACTCAGGAATCTCCTCGATCTTGTCCTTTGTCGTGCGTTCGGCATATTCGAGGTTGTGGCGTATGTCCTCATCCCCCGGCGAGAGCCGCAGGGCGCGGTTGTAGTAGAGGATTGCACCTCCCGTCTGCCCGCTCTTGAACAGGGCGTTTGCCAGATTGTAGTACAGCGTGGCCGAATAGAGACCCTTGTCGACGATGGCGGTGTATATCTCCGCCGCGCGGGCGTAGTCACCGGCCGTGTAGGCGGCATTGCCCGCCTGCCACAAATCCTCGGCCGAGGCTGTCGCGGGATCTATCGCCGCGGCGGCTGTGCTGTCGGCAGCCTGTGTCTGTGCCGTCATCGCCGTGCTGTCGGCCTCTGCGGCAACAGCCTGTACGCTCTCCGTATCTTGTCCCTGTGCGGCCGTCTGCGCCTGCGGCGCCGCAAGCGCGGCTGTCGCAAACCCCGACATCATCATCACCATGACGGCCATGTATCGTATGATCTTCATGTCGTTGCGTTTTTATCGTTTTACAATCGACTCGATGTGCGATATGATACGCACACCCTCCGTATATACCTCGTTCATCTCCACCGACGTCGAGGGCGAGTATTGGGCCTCGTCGCAGCGGGTCATGATGTCGGTGAATCGCTGGGCCTCCTCCGTGGTGACGCCGCGGCGCAGCAGCTCCTCGCGTATCGACTCCTTCGTCAGGTCGGCAACGGGGATGTTCAGCTTGTCGCTCATGTATCCCCAGAATGCGCGCAGCATCTCCTTGTAGAAGGCCTGACGGTCACCCGAGCGCATAAACCGTTCGGCGGCGCGGAAACGCTGTACGGCAACCTTGTTGGCGCGGCGGTTACGTACCAGAACGGTATTTTTGCTGTCGCGGATCATCTTGCGCAGCAGGAAGTAGAGCGCGACGAAGATGGCGATGATGAGTATCAGCAGCACGAAGTACGTACCGCTGAGCATGAGCGGGGCCGTGGACTTGCGCAGGGCGGGGCGTGTGAGCTTTATGAAGCGTATGTCGCTGCCCAGCTGTCGCACATCCTCCTTCGAGGATGATGTGACGACCTGTGCGGGCTGGTTGCCGCCCGAGGCGTCGGGCGAGACCTCCATCTTCAGCGGCTCGGTCGAGAGGGTTACGTAGGCGTCCTTCTGCGGGCTGAAGAACGAGAACTCGACGGGCGGGATCTCGTATTCACCCTCGGCACGGGCGATGAAGGGGTACTCGTACTGACGGTATCCCGTCGTTCCCTGTGTCGTGGAGCGTATCGACTCGGTATTGCGCACGCTGTATGCCTCGAACGACGAGGGCAGGGTGAGTGTCGGCGCCTGCAGGAATGTGAGGTTTCCCGTACCCGAGATCTTCACCGTATATGTCGCGGCCGAGTTGGCCTTGATCTGTGCTGGCGGCATCTCGGCCGAGATGGTAAACTCACCCACGGCACCCGAGAAGGATGCGGGGGCGCCGGCCGGAAGCTCGTTCACCTTGACGGTGATGGCTCCCGTCGTGAGCTTGCGCTTGACGTTGTACTCCTCGACGCCGCCCCCGAAGAAGGGGTCGAAGTTACGGGCGTTCTGTATGACGACACGGGCTACGGCCGTTATATCCGTAGGTTCGATGGTGAGCGAGCCGCTCTGCTGCGGATAGAGCAGATACTCCTTTATGATCTGCGAATCGTAGACCTTGCCGTCGAGGGTTTCGCGCTGGGGCTTGTAGTTGTCCACAGGCAGCTCCTGCGACCAGAATCCGTTGAACGACGGCAGCTTGACATCCTCGAAACCTACGATGCTGGCGCGTGTGTAGAGCGTGAGAGATGCGCGTATCGGCTCGCCCATATAGACGTTCGTACGCGAAAGGTTCAGACGCAGCACGATATCATCCTTTGCCACCTTGTTCTGCACGGCATTTCCCTGTTCCGCGGCGCGTCCCTGCTGTTGCTGCTGGCTTGCACCGCCGCCGTCGACAACCTCTATGGGTGTTGCCTTGGTGGTGTAGCGTTTGCCGTCGACCTCGATTGAGGCGGGGCCTATGGTTATGTTGCCGGCGCTCTGCGCCACCACTACGTATGTGATGGTGCAGGTCTTCTTCTGTGACGATACGCCGTTGATGCTCTGGAACTCGAATCCGGTTGAAGTGGTCGGGCCGGCCAGAATATCCAGACCCTCGAATGACGGCGGTGTGAAGGATCCGTCGTCGGGCTTGTTGGTATCGAGGACGAACTCCACACGGAACATCTCGCCTGCAGTGACTATGAGCGGGGTGTTTATCTCGAAGGTGTGGGTATCGGCGGCGCGCACGGTGCCGAAGCATGACAGCGTCGTCAGCAGCAGAAGTATGTGTCTGAAAAATCGTGTCATATCGTATCTAAAGGTCTTATATGGCAAAACGCTCGTGCGGGCGGTTTTATTTTCCGCCGTGAGTCAAAAATAACCTAAAAAGAAGTTCCGCATCCTTTTGGGGTGCGAAACTTCTGATCTTTAGGGTCGTTTAGTGCTGGAAGTCGGCGAAGAAGTCGTTGCCCTTGTCGTCGACGATGATGAAGGCGGGGAAGTTCTCGACGTAGATCTTGCGCACGGCCTCCATTCCCAGCTCGGGGAAGTCGACAACCTCGACGCTCTTGATCGAGTTCTTGGCCAGCACGGCGGCGGGGCCGCCGATAGAACCCAGATAGAATCCGCCGTTTGCCTTGCAGGCGTCGGTGACGGCCTTCGAGCGGTTGCCCTTGGCCACCATCACCAGCGAGCCTCCGTGCTTCTGGAACAGGTCGACGTAGGGATCCATACGTCCGGCCGTGGTGGGGCCGAACGATCCCGAGGCCATGCCTTCGGGGGTCTTGGCCGGGCCGGCATAGTAGACGGGGTGCTTCTTGAAGTATTCGGGCATGGGCTTGCCTTCGTCGAGCATCTGCTTGATGCGGGCGTGGGCGATGTCGCGGGCCACGATGAGCGTACCCTTGAGGTTCAGACGCGTCTTGATGGGGTATTTGGTCAGTATGGCGCGCACCTTGTCCATACCCTCGTCGAGATCGATGTCCACGGCGGGAGACATGGCCGGAGCCTTGGCCGGCAGGAAGCGTGCGGGATTCTTCTCCAGCTTCTCGAGGAAGATACCTTCGGGTGTGATCTTGGCCTTGATGTTTCGGTCGGCCGAGCAGCTGACGCCGATGGCTACGGGGCAGCTTGCGGCGTGGCGCGGCGCGCGGATCACACGTACGTCATGTACGTAGTACTTGCCGCCGAACTGCGCACCCATACCCAGTTCGTGGCACATGTCGGTCACCTTCTTCTCCCACTCCAGATCGCGGAAGCAGCGGCCGCCCTCGTTGCCCGAGGTGGGCAGGTGGTCGAGATATCCGGCCGAGGCCTTCTTCACGGTCGAGAGACACATCTCGGCCGACGTGCCGCCGATACATACCGCAAGGTGGTAGGGCGGGCATGCCGAGGTTCCGAGGTCGGCGAGGTGCTCCTTGAAGAACTTGGTGAGCGACTCCTCGTTGAGCAGGGCCTTGGTCTGCTGGTAGAGGAATGTCTTGTTTGCCGAGCCGCCGCCCTTGGTGATGAAGAGGAACTCGTACTCCATGCCGGGCTTGCCGCCGTAGATGTCGATCTGTGCGGGGAGGTTGGTGCCCGAGTTCTTCTCGTCGATCATCGAGAAAGGTACTACCTGCGAGTAGCGCAGGTTGCGGTCCTTGTAGGTCTCATATACGCCGCGGGCGATGCAGGCGGCATCGTCGGCACCCGTATATACATCCTCGCCCTTGTGGGCTATGCAGATGGCCGTACCCGTATCCTGACACGTGGGCAGCTGGCCCTCGGCCGCTACCGTCTGGTTGAGAAGCATGGTGTAGGCGACGAACTTGTCGTTGTCCGAGGCTTCGGGATCCTCGAGTATCGATGCGAGCTTAGCAAGGTGTGCCGGACGCAGGTAGAACGATACGTCGGCATAGGCCTCCTTCGAGAGCAGTTCCAAACCTTTGGGGTCTACTTTCAGTATTTTACGTCCGTCGCACTCGACGACCTTAACGTAATCCTTCGTCAGAAGGCGGTACTCAGTGGTATCCTTCTCGATGGGATAGGGTTCCTGATAGATGAAATCAGCCATAGCTTGAGTCTGTTTTATTCGGTTTATGATATTGTTACGTTTGTCTTTACGGCATTATTCCGTTGCACATCAAAATCTTTGCAAAATTATAAAAAAAAGTGCAATTATCCGCTTCGCCAATCTTTTTTCGGCGCAGCCGCCGCGTCGGTTGGGCAGGCTCCCGCGGCAAGGGATGTGCCGTGTGCGGATTATGGCGGGCAATGTGATATGGCGTGGCGTGCGGCATGTGATTTTCGGGTGATTTTGACGCGTCGGGATTTGGGCGGTTACGGCGATATGCATATTTTTGTAAATGGATACAGTATGTTCGGTGCGTGTGCTGCGTATGCTGCGGCGTGCGTACGGATGTCGAAACTCAAAAACGGAATTGCTTATGGAAGCATTGGGCAAGGGCAACATACGCAACATGTTGCGAGATTATCTATACGGCGAGATCGAGGATTACATCTCGTCATGCCGCGGCATAGGCTGCCCCGAGGGGTGGCGTTCGGAGGTGCGCGGCATAGCGCGGCGGGCATTGGAACTGCTCTTCACGCACGACGAGGCGGAGATCACCGAGGTCGAGCAGTACGGCACCAGCCTCCGGTTTACATATATCCTGCGCGGCTACGGCATGGGCGAGGCGGCGAACGTCGAGTTCGAGCGCGACGGATACGATCATCTGCGCATACGTTTCTCGGTGCTGCGCGACGGCCGCGTCTCGACGATGTCGACCTATGAACGTCAGGACGGCGATGTGTCGCTCAGCTACCGTCGCCAGAACGGTGAGTTTGTATATGTAAGGGGGTGATACGCATACGGCAATCTCCGGCATATCTGTTGTATGGGCTGTATAAGTTAAGCTTATGGTGCGATAGGTAAAAACGATGCCGCGATTTGACTTTTGTCGAACAACGCATCGTTTTATTATTTATTTTTGCATCAAAGAAAAAACGATAAGTAAAACTTATAAAAAATTACAGCTATGTTGAGTAAGAAGATGCACGATGCGCTCAATGCGCAGATCAATGCCGAGATGTGGTCGGCCTATTTGTATCTTTCGATGTCGATGGATGCCGCCGACAAGGGTCTCAAGGGTGTGGCCAACTGGTTTGCCGTACAGTACAGGGAGGAGCAGGACCACGCACAGATACTGATAAACTACCTGCTTTCGCGCGGTGCGCGCGTGGAGCTGGCGCCCATAGCGGCTGTCACGACGTCGTGGGCATCGCCTCTGGAGATGTTCGAGGATACGCTCTCGCACGAGAAGGAGGTTACGGCCATGATCAACGACCTGTGTGGCATTGCCGAGGCCGACAGCGACCGCGCTTCGTCTAACATGCTGGTATGGTTTGTCGACGAGCAGGTCGAGGAGGAGCAGACCGCCGCGGATATTATCGGCGAGCTTAAGATGATCGGTGAGGACAAGCTGGGTCTCTATATGATCGACAAGGAGCTGGGCGCCCGTACATACGAGGTTGCCGAGCCTCTGGCTTCAAAGGCATAACGAGCCGAGACTATTCGCAGGCAGATGAAAGACTCCGCATTCCGGAAGGTGTGCGGAGTCTTTTTGTCTTCTTGCGTTGCCGTGCGCTTGCGGCTTTTCGTGTCAGATGGAAGGCTCGCCTGCTCGTGTGCCATTTGCGATTGGCGTGGCGCACGGCCGTTGCGTCACAGCAGCCCGAGGTTGCAGACGAAAATGTAGATAAGCAGCAGCGGGGTGATGTATCGCAGCGTAAAGCGCAGCAGTGGGAAGGCCCGGCCGCGCAGCTCGCCGTAATTTGTCATCTCGCCCCGCAGGAACGAAGGTTTCATGTACCACGCGGCGAAGATGCAGGTGAACAGGCCGCCCAGCGGCATGAGTATGTTGGCTGTGGTGTAGTCGAATATCTCGAAGAAGGATATATCCTCGAGGTGCAACCACGATCCGATGTTGATGTCGAAGGTAAATGCGAGCGTCAGGGCGCAGAGCGCTACCGAGAGCGCCGAGGTCAGACGTGTGGCATTCTTGCGTGAGAGTTTGTGCTCTTCGGCGAAGTATGCCGTCAGCACCTCGTGGAACGATATTGTGGATGTAAGCGATGCGAGCGTCAGCAATATGAAGAACACGGCCGACCAGAGCGCCGCGAAGGGCATGCCCTTGAATATCTCGGGCAGGGTGACGAATATGAGCGAGGCCCCCTCCGTCGGCTCGAGCCCCGCGCTGAAGACTGCGGGGAATATGACCAGACCTGCCAGCACGGCCACGAGCAGCGTCAGCAGCGAGACGCTGAATGCGGTTGTGGTGAGGTTGTTGTCGCGTTTGAAGTAGGATGCGTATGTGACCATGCAGCCCATGCCTACCGAGAGCGAGAAGAATGCCTGCCCGATGGCCGTGAATATGGTCTGCGGGGCGAATGCCTCGCTGAAGTCGGGCTTCAGGAAGAAACGGTATCCCTCGGCGGCGTCGGGCATGAATGCCACGCGTATGGCCATGACGATGAGGATTATGAATAGTGCGGGCATCATCACCTTGGCAGCCTTCTCGATGCCTTTCTCCACGCCGCGGATGATGATCATGTGCGTTAGCAGTATGAATACGACAGTATATATAGCCTGCCGTGGGGATGCTTGGAAGGCATCGAACTGTGCGGTGAAACTTTCGGCGGAGGTGTACAGCGGGCCGAAGAGCGAGCTGACGAGATATTCGAGCGACCATCCGGCCACGATGTAGTAGTATCCCGATATGAAGAGTGCGGCCAGCGCGCCGTTGTACCCGACCCACTTCCAGCGTTTCGACAGGGAGCGGAAAGCACCTACGGCATTGAGGTGAGTCTTTCGGCCCACGGCGAACTCGGCGAGCATGACGGGTATGCCCACCACGAATACGCAAAGCAGATATACCAGCAGGAATGCGGCGCCGCCATGCTCGCCGGCCATGTAGGGGAAGCGCCAGATGCTTCCCAAACCTATCGCGCTGCCCGCGGCGACGAGTATAGCGCTTATCTTGCCTCCGAAGGAGGCTCTCGATTCTTCGCTCATATATGTTGGGAGTGTGAAATTGCCGGTCCGCAAACCGACGGTCACAAATATAGCAAAAGTCGGGCGCAAAGTCTCACGCGCAGGGCGTAATTTTGTCCCGCGGTCTGCGATATTCATCATATATGCAGAAAATGGGGCATTTTGCCTTCATGTCCGTCCTCTGATGGATGTCTTTTCATGAGTATTGCGTTGTTGCAGAGGCTGTGGCTATTATTTATATTGATTGATGTCTCGATTGCGGGGCGTCTGCCGGCCATTCGTGCCGATTGTTCACATTGATCGTGTGTGTCGACTTTTGTCCCCGATTTTTTTGTGAGGATTTTTTACATCGGATCTTTGCGCGGGGCGGGGCATACGCCGATAATATTTTCCACGGGACGAGGTGTAATGTGCTGCCACAAAAAATCTCCCCGCAATCAACGTTGCGGGGAGGGTGTATAGCGATACACGGCGGACGAGCCGCTGCGTGTGGTCACCTTATGGAATAGATATGTGTGCGGATAGGATAGATATGTATGCGGGTCGGGTCTTAAATGGGACGGGAGAGGGCTGTCCGCCGTTTTACCCTGTAATCTCTTCTCCTTGCATCCAAAAGCGTTGTGCGGCTATCGTAACCTCCTTATCTGCGTCCAATGAATTGCATATGATCGTTTGTATCCAGATGTTTTTCGTCCAAAAGAATTTTCGTTTACCCGATTGCATCCATTGCCGCCCGAACGCTATGCAGAGCCCTCTCCTTGTCCCGTGTCTCTATTTATCTGTTGCTTTATATGTTTGTTTGTATCGTGAATCTCTTATCTTGTTTTTCATCTCTTGCCGTATGCCTATTTAGCCTTGCCTCTATTCCATACACATACCTCTATGTCATACCCATGCCTCCCTGTATATGCTTATATACTTTACGGAGTTTTTCATTCTTCCCGTGCCGTACCGTTCACTGTTTTTGTATCAGCCCCTTTTGCCGCATGTTCGTTATCCGGCCCCGTCGGTCGGGGAAGGGGAGCGAAGAGTGGTACCGATCCTTTCCGATAAATCTACAACTTCTCTCTGTATGTTTCTACGTCCAAAATAGTACCTCAATCATCCTTCCATGTCATGAATTGCATTATGTGGCACCATCTCTCCGCATCCCCATTATATATAATTATTATGCTTGGTAGGGTCAACCCCAAATCTATTATATTCTTACCATCAAATCCTTTTCTCTCTCCTTGTTCTTGCTTTCCCCTTGTACTTTCTCTCCTTGCTCTCTCCTTGCACCCTTCTCGCTCTCTCCTGCCTCCTCTCCTTGCTCTCTCCTCGCCTTCTTCTTGCTCTCTTCTCGCCCCTCTTCCTTCTTCTCTCACGTCCTCTTTCTATTCCTCTCACCCTCATTCACACCCTCTCGCCCTCGGTTCCTCTGCATTCCTTCCTCTCTGCCCTCGGGCGGTAGACGACGTTATTTGTCGGGGAGCTTGGCGGTGTATTGCCAACTGCGGAAGTTGTGTTCGTCGTCGACGGTGAGTTCGTGGGAGTTGAACCACTCGACGAAGGCGCGCCACTGCTCTTTGTTGTCGGCACACCACTCATTGAATGCTTCGGGGTCGCTCCCGCGCAGGATCCAACGGCTGTATGCCTCCATGTGTCCCGCCTGTTTGATCTGGCGCTGGCGGTCGAAAAGCAGGTTGGGATATACGTATCCGTAGTCGTTCGGTTCGGAGAAGTATTCGTCGACGAAGATGTCGCGTATGCGGCAGAGATTGTCGACCGAGAATGGCGGCAGCCCCACCTTGACTACGGCATTGCCCAGCGTGGGCTCATATACGGCCACGCCGTACGGGAAGCGCATCACCTTGAGGGTCTCGTCGTACCATATCGAGTTGTTTTCCGAGAAACTTATGTATATGAGATCCTGCCCGCTGTCGTTCTTCTCGTGCCAGATGTTCGAGTCGTATGCCTCGGCCAGCAGACGGCTCACCTCCATGTTCTGTTCGCCGTTGCACACCATATTCATATATATCTCGCCATAGATCATCCCCCAGACCGATTCGGGCGAGCTGAGGTATATTCCGGCGGCACGCCAGTAGTTGTCGGGATACGAGGGGTCGAGCTCTATGCCGCGCTCGAAGTACATGAGGGCCTCGTCGTAGCGTTTGTCCTTGAATGCGAGGGCTCCGAGCTCCATGTGCAGGGCTCCCGAGTGGGGGAATGCCTTGAGGCCGCGGCGGTATATCTTCTCGGCCTTGCGGTCGTTTCCGCGGTCGGCGTAGCTGTTTCCCCATACCTGATAGAGCCGGTCGTCGACCGACATGTCGCGTGATAGGCGGCTGAAGATACGTCCGGCACGGGTATAGTCCTCCTGAAGGTAGTAGGCGTATCCCAACTCATAGTTGGTGAGGTAGCTCTGCGAATACGACGAGAGGGCTCTGCCGAATACCTCCATGCTCTTTGCCACCTCGATGTTGTCCATCATCTCGGAGGCGTCGTAAATCCTGTTGACCTCGGTCTGCGCGAGTGCCGGCACCGTCCACAGGAGAAATACTGCTGTAAGTAGTCGAACGGTTTTCATAGGCCTGCTGCTTTTATTATCGCATAACAAATATAATAAAAAAAACAACAAGAACCTATTTTGATGTAATATTTTTGATTAAATATATCGCGCAATGCGTTTTTTTTCTCTATTTGCGCCCGAGTTCCGCCAAAAATGCCTCTATCTCCTCCATCTGCGTGGCCCAGCTGGTGGCCAGACGTACGATCTGCGTGCCGTCGGCGAGCTTCTCCCACGGGCTGAATGTGGTAACGGCGGCGAGAGTCTGGAGGCTTTCGGGGTCGAGCCGCAGGAATATCTGGTTGGTGAGGGGCTGGAATGCCGTGCGGAAGCCCGCTGCCGCGAGGCCGTCGGCCAGACGTGCGGCCGTGTCGATGGCCTCGCGTGCGATGTCGAGGTATAGCCCGTCTGTGAAGAGCGTGTCGAACTGCACGCCGAGGACCCAACCCTTGGCCAGCAGGGCGCCCTGCTGCTTGATGGTGGTGAAGAGGTGGGGTATGAGGCCCGCGCGGGGTATGACGACGGCCTCGCCCAGCAGGGCGCCGCACTTGGTGCCGCCGATATAGAATATGTCGCACAGGCGTGCTACGTCGCGCAGGGTCATGTCGCACGCCGGTGCTGCGAGAGCATATCCCAGACGCGCACCGTCCATGTAGAGCGGTATCGAGCGGCTGCGGCATACGCGGCTCAGCGCCTCCAGCTCGTCGAGCGTGTAGAGGGTTCCGTACTCCGTCGGTTGCGATATGTATACCATGCCGGGCCATACCATGTGGTCGCGGTTGCCGTCGGCGCGAAAGTCGTCGATATATCGTGCGACGGTCTCGGCGCAGAGTTTGCCGTCGGTGTGGGGCAGGGGAAGGACCTTGTGTCCCGTAGCCTCGACGGCGCCCGCCTCGTGGATATTTATATGTCCCGTATCGGCCGCCACAGCGCCCTCGAAGGGGCGCAGCAGAGCCTTGATCATGGTGGCGTTGGTCTGGGTGCCGCCCGTAAGCAGATGAACCTCGGCCCCGGGCGCACCGCACGCTTCGCGTATGCGTGCACGCGCCGAGTCACATATAGAGTCACAGCCGTAGCCGTCGTGTTTGTCGAAATTGATGGCGGTCAGGCGCTCCAGTATCGCGGGATGCGCACCCTCCATGTAGTCGCTGTCGAAATGGTACATCTTTCGTAAATCTTTTATTGTATATATACCTTGTCGTTACCTTGTATGCGGTATGTTATGCCGTCGGCCGCGCGAGTCCTACCTGCCGCTCATGGGCCGCATGCCGGATCCCTCCGATGGAGGTACCGAATCCTCCGCCACGGCCCATGTGAGGCAGGGGCGGTTGCCCATCGTGAGCTCCAGTGTGCCGCCCGCCATCAGATCCTCGTGCGAGAAGTAACTCTTGTCGTAGGGTTTGCCGTTCAGGCGCGCCGACTGTATGTACTTGTTGTCGGCCGAGTTGTTTCGGGCGATGAGGGTGAAGGTCTTGCCGTTGTCGAGGTGTATGGTGACGCGGTCGAATATCGGGCTGCCGATGACGTAGTAGGGCATGCCTGCCGTCACGGGATAGAATCCCATGGCCGAGAAGACGTAGAAGGCCGACATTCCGCCGCCGTCCTCGTCGCCGCAGATGCCCATCAGGTCGTTGCGGAACCAACTCTCCATAAGCATGCGGATACGTTTCTGCGTCTGCCACGGGCGGCGGGCATAATTGTAGAGGTAGGGTATGTGGAAGCTCGGCTCGTTACCCATGACATATTGTCCGACATTGCCCGACGAGTCGGGCAGCTTCGAGTAGTATTGCCACTTGGATGTGTGCAGCCCCTCGGCAAAGAGACGGTCGAGCTTGTCGGCAAATGGCTTCTCCCCGCCGAAGAGGGCGATGAGGTCGGCGATGTTGTGGTGTACGTCCCAGATGTATGTCCACGCATTGTTCTCGTCATAGTAGTCGCGTGCGCCCAGACCGCCGGAGAAGATGTAGTCGAATGGCTCGATGAACTCGCCGGCGGCATCCTTCGGATGGAAGAATCCCGTCTGGCGGTTGAAGAGGTTGCGGTAGTTGAAACTGCGGCCGAGATGGAAGTCATACTCCTCGCTGCGGCCGAGGTGCTGCGCCAGACGCGAGATGCACCAGTCGTCGTACGATGCTGCCAGCGTCACGGCCACGGCCTGACGGCGTTCGCCTCCCGTGACGGCGGCGACGCTCTCCTGCTCGCCCGGGTGCAGGGCGGGGAACCAGCCGTTGGCGTGGTAGAAGTCGTCGAGTTCGGTCTTGGGGGCGCGCACCCACGGTATCATCGTCTCGTTGAGAACCGTATGGCGGATACCCTCATAGGCGCGCTCCACATCGAAGTCGAGCCCCTTGCAGAGGGCGTCGGCAAAGACGGCGGCCGAGTGGTTGCCGTTCATGCAGTGGGCGTCGCCGAAGATGCAGGGAAATGTGGGCATCCATCCCGACTGCTCGTACATGCGTATGTAGGATTCGATCTTCTGCTGCTCGGCCTCCGGGTCGAGGATCGTCTGCAGCGGATGCAGGGCGTGGTACGTATCCCACACCCAGTCGTCGGTCCAGAATGGTGTCCCCTCGTCGTCATGCACCTTGCCGTCGAAGGCGCTGAAGTAACGTCCGTCCTCCGATATGCATACCATACGTTCATGGCAGCGGTAGAGGGCCGTATAGAAGGTTATCTGCTGGTCCTCGGTGCCGCCCTCGACATCGATGCGGCCCAAGACGTTGTTCCATGCCGTGCGGGCGTCGCGCTCCATGGCGTCCATATCCCAAGAGCCGATCTGCTCGCGCAGGTTGCGCTCCGCCTGCTCGACGTCGATGTACGAGATGCCGTAGCGGGCCTTGACGCACTGCGTGCTCTCGGCAAAGCGGGCGCTGTTGACATCGGCCGCAGATGCGGCGAAGGCTTCGGGCGCGGAGTCGAACTCCAGATAGAAGTATTGTTTTATGCCGCGGTAGTTGTCATATCCCCACATGGCGTTGCCCTCGCCGTGGATCTCGCCGCCGGAGGATGCGATCTGTATGTACCGGCCTCCCGGCTGCTCGAACGTGCATGAGAAGATCGCGGCCTTGGCTGCAGGCACGAAGTCGGTGACGATGCCGTAGTCGTCAAGATAGACCGTATAGCGTGCGGGCGTGGAGTGCTCCTGATCGTAGCGGTAGCTCATGTTGCGCGTCAGGCCCTCGGCCGCGCCGCAGTAGGGCATCATCATCAGCACGCTGCCGTTGCGGTGCGAGGGGACGTTGAGCGGCAGGCCCCCCATGCGGTCCGTGGTGAACTCGTTGTGGTCGGGGATCATGCGCAGCATCGAGTTGGGCAGGTGCGTCGTCGGATAGGTCGGCACGAGCAGGTGGCTTATGTTGCCGATGCGGGTATTTACATAGTCGACCTTTTCACGGTCGGGACCGCACGCTGAGGCGAGCAGCGCGATCGAAGCGACAGCCGTTACAATAATACGGCCGCCGACGGTTGAGGCTTTTGTTTCGTTCATGTCAGGTAGGGAGTGTAGTGAAAAAGCGGCGGCGCATGTGGCGCCACCGCTTACAAAATTAACACTTTTTCGTCGATCCGTACCCTTTTGCGTCGGGTTTTTCGCCCGTAAGGCGTGCGATATGCCGTGACACTACCGTATCTCGACGTTGATGACGGGCTGGCTCTTCTGCTCGTCGAGCGGCTCGCTGCGGTAGGTTATAGTGCCGAAGTCTATCTGTGCAAGGTCGATACAGCGTATGGCGCTGTTGTACATGGTGCGGTAATAGATCTTGCGGGCGGCGATGTCGGTGGCCGAGGTCCATTGTGTGGCGCTCGGTATGTCGGCCGGGATCTTGCCCGCGGCGAACTCCGTGCCTATGGGTATGTCGAAGTTGCTGAGTATCTGGAAACCCTGCATTACGGCCTCGAGGGTTGTGTTTCGCGGCGGCGCCGTCACCTGATAGAATGCCGCGCGCACGAACCGCGACGGGGGCGTCACGTCACCCGGGATGCCGAGCATGCCGCTGCCGGCGCCGAAGGGTGCCAGACGTACCGCGCCGAACTCCTTGTCGGGGGCGGCGCCGGCGTAGAGGTTGACGTAGTTGTTGAGGTTGGTCATCTGCCACTCGTATCCCGGGGAGTTTGTCAGCACGCCCAAACGGCTGTCGAAGAACTGCATGTGTCCGTCGACTATCTCGAGTACCACCTGCCGTCCCGTGGTGTCGGTTATGCGCCAGTGTACGGTCGAGGCGCGGGGGTCGAGCCCTACGATGTGGATGCCGCGCAGGGCCCGCATTACCTCGTCGACGGTGGCATATCCGCCGAGCATCCACGCCACGAGCTGCAGGTCGGCCACCGATGAAGATGCCAGCGCGGGGTCGTACTCCTCATATCGCCCGTAGTCGGGGAAGTAGAAGAGTCCGGCCGAGAGTCCCGCCTCGTTTATGCCCTCGGCGACGAACTGCTCCATCTCGACGGCGAGTCCCACATATCCGTACCGAGATGGCATGAGCATGCCCTTCTTCTGGTCGGGGAGCATCGAGTGCTGGCGGTATCCGCGCGGCACCACGACGTAACGGCTGTTGAGGTCGCTGCCGCCCCACTCGATGGTGCGGGCCACGACCGTGCCGCGGTCGGGCACGCGGAGCGTGATGCCCGTGCAGGCGTCGGTCTGCAGGGCGGCGGCAAGAACGGCCGCAAGCGTGAGGATGATGATCTTTTTCATAGTGTCGGTTTTATATAGTCTGTTTTTTGTCCGTGTGTCCTGTTCTTTGTCCGAGTGTCGGTCTCGGCGCGGCAACTGCATGAATACAATTCGAATATACGTAAAAAATCCCATACGCAGCGGTTTATGCGTATTTTTGCTGCAAAGAGGCCGTGCCTATCTGTGAAATGTATGGCAAAAAACGCGCCGCCGACCGTATCTGCGACGTGAATATGATTGCATGAGAGTGCCGCGGGGGTGATTTTTCCGAGAGGAGGAGCCGCCGGCTGGAAAGCCAAAAAGTCGTTGTGCGGCAATAAAAAAACATCCGCAATGATGTTGCGGATGTTCGGGTTTCGAGAGCCGAATCCGAGACTTGAACTCGGGACCCCTTCATTACGAGTGAAGTGCTCTACCACTGAGCTAATTCGGCAGCCTGCGCAGACACGTGGTCTGTTTTCGGGTGCAAATATCGTAATTATTTTCAAAGTTCGTGCATGTTGGGCCGAAAAAATATCGTTTTCCGCGAAAAATTATTATTTTCGCATTGAGATACCGACAAAATCCTTACTCTATGATAACTTTTTTCGTCTGTCTGGCCCTCCTTGTGACGGCATATTTCACCTATGGCCGCTATCTGGAGCGGGTCTGCCGCATAGACCCTGCGGCCGAGGTGCCCTCCAAACGCCTTTGCGACGGCGTGGACTATGTCCCCATGCCTCTGTGGCGTACGTTCCTCATACAGCTGCTCAACATTGCCGGCATAGGCCCCATCTTCGGCGCCATCATGGGCGCCTGCTTCGGTCCCGTGGCCTTCCTCTGGATAACCTTCGGCGGAATATTCATGGGCGCCATGCACGACTTCATCTCGGGCGTCATACTCGTCCGCAACGACGGCCTGAGCATCCCCGAGATCATAGGCCGCTATTTGGGCGGCGGCGCGCGGCAGTTCATGCGCGTATTCTCGGTGCTGCTGCTCATATTGGTGGGAGTGGTGTTCCTGCGCTCGCCCGCAAGTATTCTGGGTGAGATGATCCCCGCCGTGTCGTACTGGTGGTGGATCGCAATCATCATCATATACTACTTCGTGGCGACGCTGCTGCCCATCGACAAGATCATCGGCAAGATCTACCCGCTGTTCGGTGCGGCCCTCATATTCATGGCTCTGGGGCTGTTGGGGGTGATCGTATTCGGAAAGTATGAGGTGCCGGAGATGACCACCTTCCATAACTTCCAGATCGACGCCCACTCGCTGCCCATCATCCCGACACTCTTTATAACCATCGCCTGCGGCGCCATCTCGGGCTTCCACGCCACGCAGTCGCCGCTGATGGCACGCTGCGTGAACAACGAGCGCGAATGCCGCACGGTGTTCTATGGCGCCATGATAGCCGAGTCGGTCATAGCCCTTATCTGGGCGACCATAGCCATGGCCTTCTTCTCGGGTGCGGACGGTCTGGCGGCGGCGCTGGCCGATCACGGCAACAACGCCGCATGGGTCGTAAATACCGTCTCGACAACGACTCTGGGTGCCGTGGGCGGCATCCTTGCCGTCTTGGGTGTGGTCGCGGCCCCCGTCACCTCGGGCGATACGGCGTTCCGTTCGGCCCGACTCATCATAGCCGACGTCTTCCATATCGAGCAGCGCAGCATCGCGCGCCGTCTGATGATCAGCGTGCCGCTCTTTGCCGTGGGCGTGGCGATCACATTTGTCGATTTCGACGTGGTGTGGCGATACTTCGCGTGGACAAACCAAGCACTGGCTACGGTTGTGCTGTGGACAATCGCCGCATACCTCTATCAACGTCGGGCCAATATGTGGGTGGTGATGCCCGTGGCGGTATTCATGACCTTCATCTGTTCGAGCTTCGTATTCGTTTCGGGGCAGTTCTTCGGTATGGAGAACCGTCCGCTGGCATACGGCCTTGCAGTTGTCGTTACCGCGGCGCTGACCGTGGCCATGAATTATAAATTCCGTCGTGATGGGAAGTTTCTCGGTTAGACCTTCGGCTTCGGGGCTGCTGCGCCTGAGCGGCGGCGGCTTCGCGCGGACGCTGCGCATGGCCGCCGAGTGCGAACGCGAAGGCCGCCGCGAAGAGGCGTGCCGCATGCGTTTCGAGGCGGTGCAACGCCTCATCGAGGGACTCGACGACGATGCCCGTCTGGATTGGGAGGACGGGGAGGCGCGTGCCGCAATGGAGTTGCTCTATGCCTCGGCGGCGGATCATCTCTCGGTCGGCGACGTCGAGATGGCCGTGGCGATATGGGAGCGGCTGACGGATTGCGACGAGGAGGATCGTCTGGAAGCCGTCGTGATGCTGGCCTTCTGTTATCCCGTACTGGAGGAGTGGGATTGTTTCGATGATGCGATGTTCGATGTGCCGATGAAGAGTCCCGAATACTCACTTCTTACGCTGTGGTGCGGCTTCTGCCGCTGCGGCGGCATCGACCGTGACGCGCTGCGGACGCTGCGTACACGGCATAAGGCGTGGTATGACGAGTTCGTTGCGGCGGAGCATCCCGCCTCGGAGGAGTTCGTGGCCGAGATCCGCGGCGAGCACCCCTCGGCGCAGGCCGAGGCGCGCGAGCTGTGGTTTGCGACGGAGCCGCTCTGGAGACTGCGCCCCGAATTTGTCGAGGCGCTGCGCAAGGCATAAAGGACAAGACTTGTCGGATGGATAGTATAAAAATGTAATATGAATGTAAAGAAGATTGTGGCCGTGTTTGCGGCGGTGTTGAGCGTGGCGGCGGCGCATGCGGCCGACTATACGTTCAAGCGCGACATAAACTACAAGTCGGGTGACGAATATGTCGCCGAGCGTTGCCGGCTCGATGTGGCTGCGCCCGTGGGGGCGCACGACGCTCCCGTCATCGTATGGTTTCATGGCGGCGGCCTGACGGGCGGCAACAAGGATATTCCGCGCGAGTTGCTGGACGGCAATGTCGTTGTGGTAGGTGTCGGTTACCGTCTCTCGCCGCGTGCGGCCGTGACGGATATCGTGGATGATGCTGCGGCGGCTGTGGCGTGGGTCTTCGGCAACATATCGATGTATGGCGGCAGCCCCGAACGCATATATCTTGCGGGGCACTCGGCCGGAGGGTATCTGGTTGATATGGTCTCGCTCGACAAGAGCCGCCTGAAACGTTACGGCGTGGATGCCAACAGTATAAAGGGGGTCATACCCTTCAGCGGGCAGGTCATAACCCACTTCGAGGAGCGGCGTGTGCGCGGCATATCGGACCGCCAGCCCGTGGTTGACAGTCTCGCTCCGCTCTACCACGTGCGCGGTGACGCGCCCCCGATGCTGATACTCTCGGGTGACCGCGAGATGGAGATGCTGGGCCGCTACGAGGAGAATGCCTATTTCCGCCGCATGCTTCTGTTGGCGGGACACAAGGATGTGACACTATACGAATTCGACGGCTACGGACACGATATGTGCGGGCCGGGCTATCCGCTGCTGCTGCGTTTCGTGCGCGAGCGTGAGGCGGCCCGAAAGTAATGTGCGGACTCTGCGCCCGAAAAGTGTGATAAGGACGGAATATGTCGGACAGGAAGAACATAAATAACATATATGACGGCCTCTTGAGGCGTCGGATGACGCGCGAGGAGGCTCTGCGCAGCATCGCTGCAGGTGTGGTGGCGGGAACGTTGGGGCTTGCGGCCTGCTCGTCGGAGCGTAAGCCGCAGACGGAGGTTCCGGCCGCGCCTGCGGCCGGGGGGCGCGTCACGCTGCGCCGCAACATGCGCAACGGCGACGAGGTGTCGCTTCTGGGTTTCGGGTGCATGCGTTTCCCGACGGTCGGCGGAGACCGTTATACGGGTACCATCGACGAGGAGCCTACGCTGGAGATGCTGGACTACGCCTATGCGCACGGCGTCAACTACTTCGATACGGCGTGGATGTATCACGGCGGCAAGTCGGAGGAGATGGTGGGCAAGGCCCTGAAGCGTTACCCGCGTGAGAGTTTCTTTCTGGCGGACAAGATGCCGCCCACGGCCAAGACGCTGGAGGAGGCCAAGGAGATATTCTCGACGCAGCTCGAGCGTTGCGGCGTGGAGTATTTCGACTATTATCTCTGCCACAGCATCAGCCGTCAGTATGTCTTCCAGAACCTCTATATCAACGAGGGGGTGTTGGATTACCTTCTGGAGTTGAAGGCCGAGGGGCGCATCCGCAACCTCGGATTCTCGTTCCACGGCGATATGGCACTCTTCGAGTGGCTGTTGTCGCAGCCCGTGGAGTGGGACTTCGTACAGATACAGATGAACTGGCTCGACTGGCGTGACCGCAAGCTGCAGGCCGAGCGGTTATATACGATGCTGGCCGAGCGCAAGATCCCCGTCATAGTCATGGAGCCCATACGCGGTGGCGCGCTTATAGACCTTCCGGCAAGTGTGCGGTCGCTGCTTGCGTCGGCCGACGCGTCGCTTACGCCGGCGGCATGGGCCTTGAAGTTCTGTGCCTCGTATCCCTATGTGCTTACCGTGCTGAGCGGCATGACACGCATGGAGCACGTCGTGGAGAACTGCGCCACGATGACCGGATTCGAACCCCTTTCGGAGGAGCGCCTCGAGTTGTTGCAGCGTGCGGCCGACATCTACCGCAACAATACGCGTATCGACTGCACCGACTGTTTCTACTGTATGCCGTGCCCGTACGGGGTCGATATTGCGGGCATATTCCGTGTCTACAACCGCTGTTCGGACGAGCAGCTGCTGCCCGATCCGTCGGGTGCGCACGACGAGGAGTACCGCCGTCGCCGTCGCCGTATGTTGAACCGCTATCGCAATACCGTTGCCGAACGCAGCCGCGCCGAACACTGCATCGGTTGTAACGAATGCTCGCCCAAATGCCCGCAGGGACTGGATATTCCGCGACAGATAGACCGCGTGGAGGAGCTTATAGAGGCGCTGCGTATGGGTTAACCGCAAACCGTTGTAAGGATGAAGACAAACCTGTTTAGAATATTGCGCATGTCGGCCGCGGCGGCCGTTTTCGCCCTGCTGGCCGTATTGTTTGTCGATTGGGGCGGCGATACGTCGATGAGCCCGCTGCGGAGCATCGCCTCGCCGCTGGCGCGGTGGCAGGTCGTGCCCGCGGTCATGGCCGTGAGCGTGGTGCCGCTGGTGGCGCTCGCGGCCCTGACACTGTTATTCGGCCGCATATACTGTTCTGTTCTGTGCCCTCTCGGGGTGTTGCAGGACGGGGTCAATGTGGCGGCGAAGGTGGCGTCGAAACGTGCCGCCATGCGTTTCTCGTACCGCAAGCCGCGTCGGTGGATGCGTTACGGCGTGCTGGCGCTGACGGTAATACTTATTGCCGCGGGCGTAGGTGCGGCGGTGGCTCTGGTCGATCCCTACGGCATATTCGGACGCATAATATATGACGGGCTGCGGCCTCTGGCGCAGGGCTGCAACAACTTTCTTGCGGCCGTGGCGGGCGATTCGTTTGCCCGGGAGACGGTCTCGGTGTCGTGGGTGAGTGCCGCAATCGCGCTGATTATGCTGGTCATTGTCGTCATCTCGGCATGGCGCGGCGGCCGCGCATACTGCAATTCGTTCTGTCCCGTCGGGACGCTTCTGGGGGAGGTGTCGCGTGCATCGCTGCTGCGTATGCGGATAGATACCGACCGCTGTGTCTCGTGTGGCGTCTGCGCCCGCAAATGCAAGGGCTCATGCATAGATCCCAAGTCGCATACGATAGATGTGACGCGCTGTGTCGTATGCTTCGACTGTCTGGATGCGTGTCCCCACGGTGCAATATCCTATACGCCCGTGTCGGGTGCCGCGGCTGGAAACGGAGCAGTATCGACAGAAGATGTGTCGGATGTATCTGAGAAGCGGTCGGAGGTGGTGGACGAGTCGCGCCGCAGATTCCTTACGGCGGTGGCCGTGGCTGCGGCGTCGCTGCCCGAGGTGAAGGCGCAGGCGGTGCAGAATTCGTTTGCGACGGTGGCGCGCGTGAAAAGGCCGTACGAACGCCGTCATCCCGTGGCCCCCGCCGGATCGGTGAGCCTCGAACACCTGCATGCGAAGTGTACGTCGTGCCATCTGTGTGTGAGCAAGTGCCCGGGACATGTGCTTCAGCCTGCGGTTATGGAGTACGGGCTTGAGGGTGTGATGCACCCCGTCATGCGCTTCGACAAGGGTTACTGTCTCTATGAATGCACCCTCTGCGGCGATGTGTGCCCCACGGGGGCGATTCTGCCTCTGAACAAGGAACAAAAGAAAGAGACGTTCATCGGCCATGCGGTATTCCGGAGAGGACTGTGTGTGGTGCATACGGACGGTGTGGAGTGCGGCAACTGCGCCGACCACTGTCCCGCCGAGGCCATACGTATGGTCCCGTCGGCGGACGGACGCCTTTATCCCGAAGTGGAGAGGGCGTTGTGCATCGGTTGCGGCCGCTGCGAGTATGTATGTCCCGCCTCGCCCTTGAGCGCAATACATGTCGAAGGATATGCCGTCCACGATGACCTCGATTCCGGAGGCGGAGAGCGGGGACATGGACAAGGTCGTGGACAAGGACATGGGCAAGGACAGGGCCAAGGATACGGTCGCGGGCATGGCCGCCGTCGCGAAGCAGGCGAGGCGTAGAGGACAAGTGTCGGAATGAGGACGCCCCGATGATCGGTCAGATCGTCGGGGCGTTTGTTGCGTGAAGGGTGTTATTTGAGCCACGTAGCCCGTTTCCATAGATACTCCAGCGGGCCGTGTTTGTGTGAGCGCATCCAGTAGCGGCAGAAGGTGAGCTGTACGATGAATATAACCACGCCTATGGCCAGACTCTGCGTGGTGGTGGCCTGAAGTCCGAGACCCCAGTGGTAGAAGATGGCCGAACCGATGATGCTCTGTGTGATGTAGTTCGTGAGGCTCATGCGCCCGTATGGCGATATCTTCGACATGAACGCGCGGAGATTCGAACGGTAGTATATGAGTATGATGCCCGAGACGAGTATGAACATGAAGGCGCACTTGTGCAGCGACGAGACGATCAGCTGCAGCGACGAGAGTGCGGCCTGCGAGCGGATGTAGTCGGGCAGCATGTCCGAAAGGCCGTAGAGTGGAAAGAATGCCACGAGCGACCATGCCAGCACCTTGAGCCAGAAGTCGGCCTTCTGCTCGGTGAAGAGGCCGCGGCGGCCGATGAGCATGCCGTACATGAAGAGTGCGGCCGTCTGGAAGAAGCGGGCGTTGTCCCACGCCCATGCGAGGCTTGCGAGCTGTCCCTGCACGAGGTTCACGCGTACCATTTCGAGGAACGACGTCTGGTTCTGTGCGGCCGTGGTCGCGCTCCACAGTTCGGCGGTGGGGATATTGGGCAGGGTGAATGCCGGGTCTGCGGCCGCGAGGATGAGATATATCCAGTGCAGCGGCTGCAGCAGGCAGACGGTGGCTATGATGAATACCGTGCGGTCCGACATGCGGCATGTGGCTACCAGCACGAACCCCACGAGGGAGAACAATACGAGCACTTCGGCCGTGAAGAATATGGCGTTGATGTTTCCCAGCACGAAGAGCAGCACCAGCCGCCAGCAGAACCTGAGTCTGAAATCGCGTCCTTGGAGGCGTTGGTTGTCGTCCTGAATGAAGAAACTGAATCCGAAGAGCAGGGCGAAGATGGCGTAGGCCTTGCCGCCGAAGGTGAAGAAGAGCCCGTCCCAGATGGCCTTGTCGGTGAAGTTGAGCAGCGTGCATTGCTGCGAGGTGTCGGGGAAGGAGTAGAAGTTGTAGTGCTCGATGGTGTGCAGCAGCACGATGCCCATCACGGCGAAGCCGCGCAGAACGTCGGCTACGTCGATTCGCGAATGTCGTTTTACGGCGTGTTGTTCCATGGTTCAAATATGGTGGTGTCGGTTTGCGGTGTCGGGGTGTGTCCGAATAGCCTTTTGGCGAGACGGTTGCGTCGACGCCGCGGCACAAAAGTAGAAATATGTATGCGGACGGGCAAATTTTCGTACATTGTTTTTCGCGGCGAAGGCGTTGCGGTGTGTCTTACGGTACTTTTGTCGCCCGCGCAGCGTTAAATTGAACGAATTAATATGTAAAAGAGGCGTCCAAGCGGGGTTTTTCTTCGGGAAAGTGTTACATTTGTAGAACCCTTTGCTGCCTTCCGCGCACAAATGCCGCTAAGGGCAAATAACGCGGAGCCTTTGATGGCGTGCCGCAGGGGGTGGCATTGCAAGATATATGCATACGGATTATGGAGACGGACAATATGGATAACATACATGTGTCGGGCCGCCGCGAGTCGGAGGCAAGACTCGAACGCCGCGGGGTGAAACCTACCGCCAACCGCGTGTTGGTCATGGAGGCGATCCTCTCGGCGCAGCGTGCCGTCTCGCTGGCTGATATCGAGGCCATACTCGGTACGGTCGACCGTTCGAGCGTCTTCCGTACGCTCGGCCTCTTTGTCAAACACCATGTCGTCCACGCCATCGACGACGGCAGCGGCTCGGTCAAGTATGAGGCGTGCGACAGCCATGACGACTGCTCGGTGGCCGACATGCATACCCATTTCTATTGCGAGGTGTGCCACCGTACGTTCTGTCTGAAGACCATCGGCGTGCCCGTTGTGGATCTGCCTGCGGGGTTCGTCACCCACTCGATAAACTATATCGTCAAGGGCATCTGCGACAAGTGTTCGGCTGCGGGCACCGTTGCGGGTGAGTAATCCCTTTTTTGTAGCAAATCCATAATCACATATCACACATATCGTTTCACGTCGGGGGGGGGATCTGCCTGCCGACAGCCTGATCATATCTTTTCGAGTATCGTTGCGGCGGCCGTCAAGGTCGTTGCCGCAAGTGCTGTTTGCAACTCGGTTGCACCGATTTTGGCTTACCTTTACGGCGTTTGGACGAAAGAAACGATAAAATAATCCAATATGAGAGCAAAACTGTTTTTGATTATGTTGAGCTGCGCGGCATGGACGGCCTGTCAGGGCAACGGCGGTGCCGGCGATGCTCACGACGATTCGCAGAGTGCCGAAACGGCTGCCGTACACGACCATGAGGCCGAGGGCCATGACCATGAAGGCCATGACCACGCTACACATGATCATGAGGGTCATGATCACGAGGGACACAGCCATGAGGCGGAGAGCCATGACGGTCACAACCACGAGGCCGAGGAACACGACCATTCGGGCGAGGAGGCGGCACATGCCGAGGCTGCCTCGGGAGAGATCTCGCTGCCTGCGGCCAAGGCTGCGGCGGCAGGTGTCGAGGTGCAGACCGTATCGGCGGGCCCGTTCCGTGACGTTATCGTCGCCAGCGGCCGTGTGATGCCAGCCCCGGGTGACGAGACGGCTGTCGTGGCATCGGTATCGGGCGTTGTATCCTTCTCGCGACCGCTGGTAGAGGGTGCGCAGGTGGCCAAGGGCGCGCCGATGTTCACCATCTCGTCGGAGCGCATACAGGAGGGCGATGCCGTCGAGCGCGCCCGTATAGCATACGAGACGGCACGTGCGGAGTATGAGCGTGCGCGGTCGCTTGTCGGGGATCGGATCGTCTCGCAGAAGGATTACGAGGCTGCGGCCGAGCGTTACGAGACGGCGCGTCTGGCATACGAGGCCGTCGCCCGCGAGGATGGCGAGGGCGGCACCGTTGTCGAGGCTCCCGCCGCAGGCTATGTCAAGAGCTGCGCGGTGAAGGAGGGCGACTACGTGAGTGTCGGCATGCCGCTGGCTGTCGTTACGCAGAACCGCCGTCTGAATTTGCGTGTGGATGTGCCCGAACGCTACTATTCGAAGCTGGGGAGTGTGGCTACGGCCAACTTCCGCGCCGCCTCAGGCGAGCGTATCCACCGCCTTGCGGATATGCACGGACGCATGGTTGCATACGGCCGCAATGCCGATGACGCGTCGGCATATATTCCCGTCACCTTTTCGTTCGACAACGCCGCCGATGTGGTTGCGGGATCGTTCGCAGAGGTGTGGCTGCTGGCAGCCGAGCGCGAGGGCGTGTTGAGCCTGCCGGTCGAGGCGCTGACCGAGGAGCAGGGCGTATATTTCGTATATGTGCAGCTGGATGAGGATTGCTACCGCAAGCAGGCCGTGACCGTAGGCGCGAGCGACGGCGAGCGCGTGGAGATAACATCGGGCCTGAAGGATGGCGAGCGCGTGGTTACGCGCGGAGCCATACACGTCAAGCTGGCCTCGGCGTCGAACGCCATACCGGCACATACGCATAACCACTAAAATCGACAGAGATGCTTAACAGGATAATACGTTTCTCGTTGCAGAACCGTCTGCTGGTGCTGGTGGCGGCGGTGCTGCTCTTTGCGGGAGGTCTCTACCGGGCGTTTCATGCCGAGGTGGATGTCTTTCCCGATCTGAATGCCCCGACGGTGGTTGTCATGACCGAGGCGGGAGGCATGGCGGCCGAGGAGGTCGAGCAGCTGGTGACATTCCCAATAGAGACGGCCGTAAACGGCGCTACGGGCGTACGCCGCGTGCGATCATCTTCGACCACGGGATTCTCAGTCGTATGGGTCGAGTTCGACTGGGGTACGGACATATATCTCGACCGTCAGATCGTGTCGGAGAAGCTGGCGACGCTGGGCGAGACGCTGCCCGAGAATGTTGGTAACCCGACGCTCGGCCCCCAGTCGTCAATCCTCGGCGAGCTGCTGATCGTGGGCCTCACGGCCGACAGCACCTCGATGCTCGATCTGCGTACGCTGGCCGACTGGACGATACGTCCGCGTCTGCTCTCGACGGGAGGCGTGGCTCAGGTTGCCGTTCTGGGCGGTGACATCAAGGAGTATCAGGTTCTGCTGCACCCCGAGCGGATGAAACACTACGGCGTGACGCTGGCCGATGTTATGGCCGTCACGCGCGACATGAACCGCAATACGAACGGCGGCGTGATATACGAATACGGCAATGAATATATCGTGCGCGGCGTAGTCTCGACGAGCGATGTGAACCAGATGGCGCGTGCGGTGATCAAACGCGTCGACGGCGTGCCCGTGACACTGGAGGATGTGGCCGACGTGCGCGTGGGAGCGCAGCAGCCCAAGCTGGGCGTAGCCTCGGAGCGTGGCAAGCAGGCCGTGCTGCTGACCGTTACCAAGCAGCCCAATACGGGTACCATCGAGCTGACGCAGCGTCTGGAGGAGGCTCTGGCCGACCTGCAGAAGAACCTGCCGAAGGATGTGCATGTCTCGACCGACATATTCCGTCAGTCGCGATTCATCGAGAGCTCGATCGACAATGTGCAGAGCTCGCTGCTGGAGGGCGCATTCTTCGTCGTGATCATACTGTTCCTGTTCCTTGCCAACGTGCGCACGACGCTCATATCGCTTGTGACGCTGCCGCTGTCGCTGCTCATATCGATCCTCGTGCTGCACTATATGGGTCTTACGCTCAATACGATGAGTCTCGGAGGTATGGCCATAGCGATCGGTTCGCTGGTCGATGACGCCATCGTCGACGTGGAGAACGTATGGAAACATCTGCGCGAGCGGCGCGCTCTGCCCGCGGCCGAACGCAAGTCGGTGCTGGAGACGGTATTCGAGGCCTCGCGCGAGGTGCGTATGCCGATCCTCAATTCGACACTCATCATCGTCGTGAGCTTCGTGCCCCTCTTCTTCCTTTCGGGTATGGAGGGCCGCATGCTCATACCCCTCGGCATAGCCTTTATCGTCTCGCTCTTCGCCTCGACGGTTGTGGCGCTGACGCTTACGCCCGTGCTGTGCAGCTACCTGCTGGGCGGCGACAAGGGTGACGGCATGCCCAAGGAGGCCTTCGTGGCCGTATGGCTCAAACGTTACTACCGTGTTGCTCTGGAGTGGTCGCTGCGGCACAAACGCAGCGTCGTGGGAGCCATCGCGGTGTTGTTCTTCGTGGCGTTGGGACTCTTCTTCACGTTGGGTCACAGCTTCCTGCCCTCGTTCAACGAGGGTTCGTTCACGGTCAACGTCAGCTCGCTGCCCGGCATCTCGCTCGAGGAGTCGGACCGTATAGGACGTCAGGCCGAGGAGTTGCTGCTGTCGATACCCGAGATCGAGACAGTCGCCCGCAAGACGGGACGCGCCGAGCTGGACGAACACGCTCTGGGTGTGAATGTCTCGGAGATCGAGGCTCCATTCACTCTCCGTGACCGCTCGCATGCCGAACTTCTGAACGAGGTGCGCGAGAAGCTCTCGACGATCGTGGGGGCGAATATCGAGATCGGCCAGCCCATAAGCCACCGTATCGATGCCATGCTGAGCGGTACGCAGGCCAGCATCGCTATCAAGCTCTTCGGTGATGATCTGAACGAGATGTTCTCGATCGGCAACCACATCAAGGCGGCCATAGCCGACGTGGAGGGTATCGCCGACCTGAATGTCGAGCAGCAGATCGAGCGTCCCGAGCTGAAGATCGTGCCCAAACGCGAGATGTTGGCGCGTTACGGCATTCCACTGTCGGCCTTCAACGAGTTCGTGGCGGTGAACATGGCGGGCGAGACCGTCTCGCAGGTATACGAGCAGGGACGTACGTTCAATCTCGTAGTGCGTGCGGCGGAGCAGAACCGCGGCACGATGGAACGCATACGCGACCTTATGATCGACGATGCCGACGGCAACAAGATCCCGTTGTCGTATGTTGCGGATGTGGTCTCGGCGACGGGCCCCAACACCATCAACCGCGAGAACGTGAAGCGCAAGATCGTCATCTCGGCCAATACGAGCGGCCGCGACCTGCGCAGCGTCGTGAACGACATACGCAAGCGTGTGGACGAGCAGATCACCCTGCCCGAGGGATACCATATCGAGTATGGCGGGCAGTTCGAGAGCGAGCAGGCGGCAAGCCGTACGCTGCTGCTCACCTCGATAATGAGTATCGTGATAATCTTCCTGCTGCTATATGTCGAGTTCCGCAACGCCGTACAGAGCGGCGTGGTGCTGCTCAACCTGCCGCTGGCGCTCATAGGCGGAGTATTCGCGCTGTTGTTCACGACGGGAGAGGTGAGCATACCGGCCATCATAGGATTCATATCGCTGTTCGGCATAGCGACGCGAAACGGCATGCTGCTGATCAACCGCTACAACCATCTGCGCGATGAGGGCATGCCGCTGCACGAGAGTATCGTGAGCGGGTCTCTGGACCGCCTGAACCCTATCTTGATGACGGCTCTAACGTCGGCTCTGGCGCTCATACCGCTGGCTTTGCGCGGCGATCTTCCCGGAAATGAGATACAGAGCCCCATGGCGAAGGTCATCCTTGGCGGACTGCTCACGTCGACCTTCCTCAATGCCTTCATCGTACCGATCGTCTACGAGTGGCTGCACCGCGGCGAGACGAGTGTGAAACGTGATAAAGAGATCGAATTATGAAACGCTTGACGATATTCGCGGCGGCGCTTTTTGCTGCGACCGCCCTGCACGCACAGGATGTGGAGAGTGTCCTTGCGCAGATCGAACATAACAACAAGAACCTTGAGGCCCTGCGCCGCGAGAGCGAGGCCGCGAAACTCGAGGTGCGCACGCAGAACAACCTTGAGGATCCGTCGGTGGAGTACAGCCCCTTCTTCGCGCACGGGGCCGACGGCATCGCCAGTTCGGAGCTTGTGGTGTCGCAGGGGTTCGATTTCCCGACGCTCTATGCCGCACGCCACAAGTCGAACCGCCTCCAGCAGGAGGGTATCGACGGCCGTTACGGCGTGGCGCGGCGTGATGTGCTGCTTGAGGCGCAGCTGTTGTGCTTCGAGGCCATACGTCTGGACCGTGAGCGGCAGCTGCTCGAACGGCGTATGGAGAATGCCGACGAGATGCTTTCGCTTTTCGAGCAGAGACTCGAGCAGGGCGATGCCACGGCCTTGGAGGTGAACAAGATACGTATGGAGCGTATGAACGCCGCAGCGGAACTCTCGCGCAACGCCACGGCGCGTACAACCGTGGCGGAGTCGCTGCGTGCGATGAACGGCGACAAAAGTGTCTCGCTCGAGGGTGCCGGGTATCCGATGATGCCGTCGATAGGCAGTTTCGACGAGTTCCGAGAGAAGATGATGGCCGACGAGCTGGAGTTGCAGGTCTCGCTTTCGGACGAGCGTACGGCCGCGCAGCAGGTGAAGGTCAACGCCCAGAACTGGCTGCCTAAACTCGAGGTCGGCTACCGCCGCAATACCGATCTGGACGCGGCGGTGAACGGATTTCTGGTGGGCGCCTCGTTCCCGATATTCTCGTCGCGCCACAAGTCGGGTGCGGCAAAGGCCCGCTATGCAGCTTCGCAGCTGCGCACGGAGGATGTGAAGGCTCAGACCGAGGCGCGCATACGCTCGCTGTACAACAGTGTGGAGCAGTCGGCGGCGGCGATGCGCACGTATGACCTGCAGCTGATGCGCTCGACGCTCGATCTGCTTCGCCGCGCCGTCGAGAGCGGCGAACTGTCGGTCATAGAGTATTATGTCGAGGCAGACGGCATATATTCCAACATGCTCTCCTATGTGACCATCGAGAACACCTACTACTGCACGCTTGCCCAGATCTTCCGAAACGATCTTTAGCGCGCGGCGGGCAAATATAACGGATATCCCCGAACTCTTCCGAGCTCGGGGATATTCCGTTTGTGTTCGCAGGGCGGCGTTAGAGCCACTTGACGCGCTCCTCACCCTCGTACGGGGGCAGCGGTGCGGGCGTGAAGTCCGAATATCCGAACGCTATGGCACAGAGGATGCCGTAGTCGTCGGGTATGGGCAACATCTTCCGCAGATATTCGTCGGCCTGCTCGCCGTCGGGCTCCTTGACGCGGCACGGACGTCCGTTGACATGTACCCAGCACGAAGCCAGACCCTCGTCGACGATGGCCAACTGCATCACCGTGGCGGTGATGGCGCAGTTATCGATCCACAGGTCCGTGACGCGGCGGTCGCCCATGACGAGGATCACGGCCGCAGCCCCCGAAACGAATGCCGAGCCGTAGTCGCGCATGGCGGCGATCTTTTCGAGCATCTCGGGCTGCTCGACCACCAACAGCCGCGTCGAACGGCAGTTGCGCGACGAGGGTGCCTGAAGTGCCATGTCGACGATGCGTTGCAATTTGTCGTGTTCCACCTTGCGCGGCAGGAACTTGCGCGTGCTGCGCCTCTTCTCGAGAATCGTTTTGAACTCCATAGTCGTATGTTTTTATACGTTTGAGATATTTTGCTGTTTGCGGCTCTGCCTGTTGGCCGGCTATGCAAATGTACGAAAAAATATCTTCTGCGCGGCATATCCGGCGCAGACGCAAAAAGGAGAGCCCTCGACAGGCTCTCCTTGCAATATGCGTACCTCGGTCTCGGATTAGAGCGTCCAGCCTGAGGTCCAGTCGTCGCTGGCGCTGACAGCTCCCTTGTGGTCCACGCGCGTGAAGAAGGGGTCGTCGGGCGTGACGCCTCCAGAGATGGTGCCTACATAGTCGTTGGCAAGGGCGTTGACGTAGTCGGTCGAGTTGCCCGTGGCGGCAGCGAACATCTCGGCCGTGTAGATGCCGTTCTCAGAGTTGAGATCCGAGCTCATGGCTATGTGCTGGAGCTTCGACGTGCCGCTGAGCAGTGCCTGCTCGGTCTGCTCAGTCTCGAGGGTGATGCACTTGGCCTTGCCGGTGATGATCGAGTTGTAGATCTCGGCCTGCGTGCCGGCGCGCAGACGTATGCCGCGAGTGTTGTTGGCCGAATTGTCTCCCACGAGCGTGAGGTTCGAGAGTATGGGGTGTGCTACGGGCGTAGCGTCGAAGTTGTTGCCGTTGTTGTCGCACTCCATGAGGCAGTCGCACTCCTCCTCGCCCGACTGATAGGCTACGAGGAACTGTCCGCGGCCGTTCCAGCCCTCGGTCCAGTCGAACGAATCGTCCGTGCAGTCGGTCACGACCATGTGCTTGACGTTGACCGAGCCGCCGAAGAACTCGAAGCCGTCGTCCGAACCCTTGTATGCCTGAACATACTCTACGGTTGTGCCGTTGCCCACGCCGTAGAACGAGATGCCGTTGGCCTCATGCTCCTCGTCGAGCGCAAAACCCGTATATTCGAGACGTATGTAGCGCAGCGTACCCGAGTTGTCGCTGTCGTCGCTGCCGCCGTAGGGGGCGTTGCCTATCTCCGAGAGGACACCCTCGCCGGCATTGGTGTGGGCGCGGCCGCAGATGTGGATGCCGCCCCATGCGCCGCTCTTCTTCAACTCGCTGGTCATGACAATGGGGTTCGAGGCCGTACCCTGAGCGTCGATCTTGGCGCCCTGCTCGATGAGGATATAGTCGGGGGCGTCGTCGTCCACGGCTACGACCGTAACGCCCGGCTCTATGGTAAGCGTGTTGCCCGCCTTGACGTGCAGGCCGCCGCTGAGTTTGTAGCTGCTGCCCGAGGTGAGCGTGGCGTTGGCGGTGATGTTGCCCGTCAGCGTGGTGCCCGTGGGTATCTCACCCTTGAGCGTTGTGTCGTCGGGATTGTTGTCGGTGTTGTTGCAGGCCGTGGCGAAAGCCATTGAGGCTATGACGGCTGCGGTCAGAAATTTGATTTGACTTTTCATCTCTACAAATAAATGAATGGTTTTCTATCGTTTTTTCCTCTTGTGAAATGTCCTGTATTGAGGTGTGTTGATACTGCCGTTAGAACTTGAGCGCTATGCCCAGCTCGAAGCCCATGCCTGTGCGGTAACGCTCGACCTCGATCGAACGGCCCGTCTGCGGTACGTCCTGTTCGAATATCAGGGGACGGTTGAGCAGGTCGGTGAGTTGCAGTTTGAGCTCGGTGCGCTCGCCGAAGCGGTACGAGGCCGCCATGTCGAGCGTATGGACCGGACGCTGCGTGATGTCGCCCAGACCCGAGATACCCACGGCGTGGATGCGCGGTCCCTGAAGGTTGTAGAGCAGGGCCAGATTCAGCTGGCGGTTGTCGCCGAAGCGGGGCGAGTAGGTTATGTCGGCATTGACCAGATAGGGCGAGGCGCCCTGCAGTGCGCGCTCCTTGTTGGTATAGACGCCGCCGTCGGGGAGCTTGACGTTGGTGTACATGTATGTTCCGTTGACACCCACGCGGAGCGCCTCGGTCAGCGTCTTGCGTATCTCGAGCTCGATACCTGCGGCCATACCGTTGTCGGCATTGCGGAAGGTGTGTACCGAGGCGCCGCCCGCGAGCATCTGCACGCGCTCGATCGGCTCGTCGAGATATTTGTAGTAGGCTGTGGCCGAGAGCATGTCACCCTTGTCGTTGAGTAGCTCGTAGCGCAGGTCGACGTTATAGTTGTAGCTGTTCTGCAGGTCGGCGTTACCGCGCAGCTGGGCCGAACCGTATGACTCCTGATAGAGGAACGGGGCCATCTCGATGAACGACGGACGCGTTATGGTACGCGAGGCCGAAAGTCGCAGCTGCTGGATGTCGCTGAGCGTATATTTTATGTTGACGGCCGGGAAGAGGTCGTTCTTGTTGAGGTCGCGGCGCTCGGCCATGCTCTGGTCGTTGTAGTAGTCGACCCACTGGCGCGAGGCCTCGTAACGCAGCCCGAGATCCACGAGAAGCGCCTCGGCGGGACGCAGCCCGAGCGAGAAGTAACCCGCATAGATCGTATTTCCCGCCTGATATGTATCTTTCGGGTGGCGCTGGCGGTCGATTACGACCGACCCGTTTGCGATGTTGCCGAAGTTGAGGTAGCCGTCCGTGTCGTATATGTCGTCGATGACGGGGTGGATCGCCGTGAGGTCATAGTAGAAGCGCGTGGCCGTATAGTCGCGCCCCTTGTCCTTGACGGCGGCGCCTATGGTGAGCTTGTGGCGGCCGAACGAGAAGTCGGCGGCGATGTGACCGTTCCACTCGTCCTCGTCGAGCGTACCGAAGTAACGCATGGTCTCCTGCTGGTTCAGGCGGAAGAGGTCGAGCTTGCCGTCGGCCGTGCGTATGAACATCACCTGTCGGCGGTCGGGCTCATCCGACGTGGTGGAGGTGTACGATCCGCTCCACAGCAGCCGCCAGCGCTGGCCTAACTGGTGCGTACCGCTTATCTGGTTGGTCATGAGCGTGTAGACGTGCATCACGTCGTTGCTGCCCGTAAGGTCGTGTCCCTCCTGATCGTAACCCTCGCGGCGCATGTAGGTGTCCGAGGCGTTGCGGGCATAGAAGAAGGTGTAGTTGATGCGGTCCTGCTGTCGCAGCGTGAGAGAGAGGCTTCCGAGTGCGGCGATCTTGAGGCTCGCCTCGTAGCTGTCGTATGTGTAGTCGTCGGTGATGGAGCCCGTGGCCTCGAGCAGACGGTATGTGGCGTCGGTCATGCGCTGCAGCTCGTTGCTTACGCCCGCCGCGGCGAGAATGCCGAGTGTCTGGTTGCCGACCGCGATGTTGCGGCCGAAGCCTATGTTACCTCCGAATTCGGGCAGCGCCGTGCGCTTGTCGACCGAGAAGTCAGTGTCGAAGATCTGGTTTGAGGTGACGTATGAGCGGAAATCCTGCTTGTCCATCGTAAGGGCCGCGGGGTCGACCTTGGGCTGCGTGAAGAGCGAACGGTGATCCATGCGGTAGAAGTCGCGTCCGATGGTGTTGGCCTGACCTCCCGTGTGGAAGTCTACGGTGAAGAAGTCGTCACCCATGTTGTCCTTGGTGTCGATGTTGATATGCGCACCCGAGTAGTCGGCGTAGGACGAGGCCTCGTAGACCTTGCTTACGGTGATGTTCTTTACGGTCGACGAGGGGAATATGTCGAGCGGGATGAGTTTGTTGTCGGGGTTGGGCGAGGCTATGGGCTGGCCGTTGAGGGTGGTGATGCTGTAACGGTCTCCCAGACCGCGTACGATGAGCTGTCCCGATGAGGCGATTGATATGCCGGTGAGCTTCTTTACGCCCTCCTGCACGTTCGATATGCCCTTGAGCGCCATCTCCTTTGCTCCCATATTCTCGACGGCGATCTCCGACGCCATGCGTTCGCGTTGCAGTATGCGCTCCGATTCGAGGTTCTTGCGTGTCTTGACCGTCACGGCCGAGAGCTCCTGACTCTCGGGCTCCATCTCGATGCGCATCTCGGGCATCGTCTCCTTAACCTCGATGTCGAGCTGCTGCGTGCGGTACGATATGTATGATACGACGATGCGATAACGACCCTTCTCGAGGGGGAGCTCGAAGCGGCCGTCGACGTCGGTCGAGGTGCCGTGCGTGGTGCCGTCGACGACGATTGCCACGCCGATGAGCGGTTGTGAGTTACTCTTGTCTACTACGATTCCCTTGAACGAGGCTGCCGACGCCGCCGTCGCGGCGAGTGTCATCAGCAGGGTTAGAACTTGTCTTCCGATTCTCATTACTTCTTTTCCACTTGTTTTCCGCCGCAAAGGTGGGCAAGTGTTGTTACGGGAAAATGTCACACGTGTAATGATGGAATTTCACGTCTGTGACGTTTGTGTTACGCGCGGCTGTCGGGAGGACAGCGCGGCTTTTGCCGGCGCTCTTGCGCGGCAGCGATAAAATCCGTACCTTTAGCGGCATAAACATACGTATATGAACGTTACCGCTAATACAGGACGTCGGCTTGCGGCCGAATGGGAACCTCAGAGCTTCGTGCAGCTGACGTGGCCCCATGCCGGAACCGACTGGGCTCCATATCTGGATCAGGCGTACGACTGTTTTCTGGCCATAGCGCGTGCCGTTGCTGCGCGCAGCGACCTGTTGGTCGTAACGCGCGACGCCGCCTCGACGGAGGCGCAGTTGCGGCAGGCGGGTGTTGCGATGCGTGCCGACACGGGCCGCGGGGCGGTGCTGTTCGAAGCCCCGACCGACGATACGTGGGCGCGTGACCACGCCTTCATCACCACCGTCGATGACGGCCGCTGCGTGTTGCACGATTTCCGTTTCAACGGCTGGGGCGCGAAGTTCGCCGCCGGGCGCGACAATGCCATCAACGGGGCTTTGTGGCGTGGGGGCGTCGTATGCGGTGCGGATTACGAGGACGATATGGATACGGTGCTCGAAGGAGGCTCGATCGAGTCGGACGGCCGCGGCACCATCCTTACCACATCGTGCTGTCTGTTTGCCCCGAACCGCAACGGCTACACCTCGAAGGCGGAGGCGGAGGCGATGCTGCGCGGACGTCTGGGCGCGGAGAGGGTGTTGTGGCTCGACCACGGCAGCCTTGCGGGTGACGATACGGACGGGCATATAGATACTCTGGCGCGCCTTTGTCCCGACGATACGATCGTATATGTGGGTTGTGATGACAATACGGATGGCGACTTCGAGGGCCTTGCGGCCATGGAGTGTGAATTGCAGGCGTTGCGCACGGCCGACGGTGCGCCATACAGGTTGTTGCGGCTGCCGATGGCGGCGCCGGCATATTATGACGGAGAGCGTCTGCCGGCTACGTATGCCAACTATCTTGTCATGAACAGTGCGGTGTTGATGCCCTGTTACGGAGATGGTGAGAGGGATGCGGCCGCGGCGGAGGTGTTGCAGCGGGCATTTCCCGACCGCGAGATCGTGGGGATCGACTGCCGCGTGTTGATACGTCAGCACGGATCGCTGCACTGCGTGACGATGCAGTATCCCGAGGGTGTCGGCCTGCGCACGGTGACAAAGCAGTGACTATTTATATATAAAGTATAAGTGAAGATATGAAGATAGGATTGATCCAGCAGGCGTCGGCCGCTACGGCGGAGGAGAACCGTCGGCGTCTGGCCGAGCGTATAGCGGAGGCTGCGGCGGCGGGTGCCGAGCTTGTGGTGTTGCAGGAGTTGCACGACTCGCTGTACTTCTGTCAGACGGAGTCTACCGACAACTTCGATCTGGCGGAACCTGTGCCGGGTGCGGCCACGGAGTTTTACGGCGAGGTGGCGAGGCGGTGCGGCGTTGTGTTGGTGACGTCGCTCTTCGAGCGGCGCGCGGCGGGATTGTATCACAATACGGCCGTGGTATTCGAGCGCGACGGCTCGATTGCGGGCCGCTACCGCAAGATGCACATACCGGACGACCCGGCATATTACGAGAAGTTCTACTTCACGCCCGGCGATTTGGGTTTCCGTCCCATACGCACCTCGGTCGGTGTGTTGGGCGTGCAGGTGTGCTGGGATCAGTGGTATCCCGAAGGTGCGCGTCTGATGGCGCTGCACGGTGCCGAGATATTGATATACCCGACGGCCATAGGCTGGGAGAGCAGCGATACGGAGCAGGAGCAGAGTCGGCAACTGGATGCGTGGCGTACGGTGCAGCGCGGCCATGCCGTCGCAAACGGCCTTCCCGTCGTGGCGGTAAACCGCTGCGGCCACGAGGATGACCCGAGCGGCGCTACGCGCGGCATAGAGTTCTGGGGCCACAGTTTCGTTGCAGGGCCGCAGGGCGAGATCCTTGCCGAGGCGGGTACGGAGCCGTGCGTCAAGGTTGTGGATGTCGACATGAAACGTTGCGAGCAGGTGCGCCGATGGTGGCCATTCCTTCGCGACCGCCGTATCGACGAGTTCGACGACCTCCTGCGCCGATATGCCGACTGACGCGGCAGCGGAGGGGATACATATATTAATATAAGTAAACGGCATCCGGAGAGTCTCAGGGCTTCCGGATGCCGTTTGTGTTTGCTGCGGACCACGTCTTAGTCCATGCGGTCGCGGTAATCCCCGTAGCCGAAGCGTCGCAGCACCTCGACCGAATGGTCGGCGCGGAGCATGGCGATGGCGGGGTGGTGGATGCCGTTGAACATGGAGGTCTTGACGGTGGTGTAGTGTATCATGTCCTCGAAGAGGATATATTCACCCACCTGCAACGGGTGGTCGAAGGCCCATGTGCCCATGAAGTCGCCGCTCAGACAACTGTTGCCGCCAAGGCGGTAGAGGCAACTGTCGGCAGGGGCCTCCCGCACGGCCGTGTCCCAATCTTGCGGTAACGTCACGGCACCGCGCACCGTGGGCTGGTAGGGCATTTCGAGACAGTCGGGCATGTGGCACGTGAAGCTGACGTTGAGGATGGCGGTACGGATACCCTTGTTCTCCACAACGTCCACAACCTGCGAGAGCAGCGGTCCCGTCTGCCATACGAAGGCCGAGCCGGGCTCGAGGATTATCTGCAGGTTGGGGTAGCGGTCGTGCAGGCCGCGTATGGTGTCGACCAGCAGGTCGAGGTCGTAGCCTTGGCGCGTCATCAGGTGGCCGCCTCCGAGGTTGAGCCACTTGAGACGCGGCAGCCACTCGCCGAAGCGTGCCTCGATATGTTGGAGCGTATGGGCGAGGGCCGTGCTGTCCGACTCGCAATGACAATGGCAGTGGAAGCCCTCGATGCCGTGCGGGAGCTCCGCAGGCATATCCGTGGCCAGAATGCCGAAGCGGCTGCCGCGTGCGCACGGATTGTAGAGGTCGACCTCGATCTCCGAATATTCGGGATTGATGCGCAGTCCGCAGCTCACCTTGTGCGGCGCGGCCTCGGCCATGTGGCGGAAACGGTGGTATTGCGTCAGCGAATTGAATGTTATGTGGCTGCTGCATGCCGCTATCTCGGGAAACTCGGCCTCGGTATATGCGGGCGAGTAGGTGTGGGCGAGAGAGCCGAACTGCTCGGCCGCAAGGCGCGCCTCGTAGAGCGAGCTGGCGGTGGTGGCGTCGATGTATTCACGGAATATGGGGAAGGTGCGCCACAGGGCGAAAGCCTTGAAGGCAAGTATCGTCTGGCAGCCGGCACGGCGCGAGGTGTCGTGTATGAGCTGCAGGTTGCGGCGCAGAAGCCTCTCCTCGACGATGTAGCAGGGCGACGGGAAACGTCCGTAGTCCTCGGGGCGGATATCTGATTCTATTGTCATGGCGGTCTCGGTTTTGGGGCGGGCGCAGGCGTCCGCCGCATCTACGGTTGCAAAAATACGCAAAATGACGTCCATCCGCAACCCTTGAATCGCAGACGGGCGGGCGCTGTACGGATGAAATGTCCGCAATGGGATGTGCCGGTCGGCGGAGGGTGTGACGCGGAGTGTCAGAATGTCGCAAAATGGCAATCGCGGGCTGTCAAAAACTGACAAAAGTTGCACGAATGTCGGTTTGGGCCTCGTGGCAAAGGATTTGCTCTGGTAATAGTCGAAAACCGAAGTGAAAACGAATAACTCAACGATATTATGAACATCAATTCATTAACCATCAAAGCGCAAGAGGCATTGCAGAGTGCTGTGAATCTTGCAAAGGAGCGGGGGCAGCAGGCCGTGGAGCCCATGCACCTGTTGAGCGTTCTCATCGCCGAAGACGATTCACTGAGCGCGTTCCTGCTGGGGCGTGTGGGTGTGAATGTTCGATCTCTGCGCGAAGAGGCACGCAAGGCCGTCGAGGCCATACCCCGTGTATCGGGCGGCAACGGCGAGCAGTATTTCTCGGGCGATACGTCGAAGGTGATACAGCGTGCCGTCGACTTCACCCGCAACTTCAACGACAAGTATGCGTCGGTCGAGCATCTGTTGCTGGCACTTGTTGCCGAGCGCGGCGCCGCGGCCGATATGTTGAAGCGCGGCGGCGCTACGGAGAAGGATCTCATCGAGGCCATCCGCAACTTCCGTCACGGTTCGACTGTGGACTCGCAGACCGCATCGCAGGAGTTCAACGCGCTGGGCAAGTACGCCATCAACCTCAACGAGATGGCGCGCAACGGCAAGTTGGATCCCGTCATCGGCCGTGAGGAGGAGATACGTCGTGTGCTGCAGATACTGTCGCGCCGTACCAAGAACAACCCTATCCTTGTAGGTGAGGCCGGTGTCGGTAAGACCGCCATCGCCGAGGGTATCGCACACCGTATTGTCGACGGCGATGTGCCCGAGAATCTGAAGTCGAAGGTTATCTTCTCGCTCGATATGGGTGCGCTGATCGCAGGCGCCAAGTATCAGGGCGAATTCGAGGAGCGTCTGAAGGGCGTCGTACAGGAGGTTATCGCCTCGCAGGGTGAGATCCTTCTGTTCATAGATGAGATCCACACCCTTGTAGGTGCGGGCAAGAGCAGCGGCGCAATGGATGCGGCCAACATTCTGAAGCCTGCGCTGGCGCGTGGCGAACTGCGTACCATTGGTGCCACGACGCTGGATGAGTACCAGAAGTATTTCGAGCAGGACAAGGCTCTGGAGCGTCGTTTCCAGAAGGTGATGGTCGACGAGCCTACCACCGAGGATGCCATCTCTATTCTGCGTGGCCTGAAGGAGCGTTACGAGAACCACCATCAGGTACGTATCAAGGATGAGGCTATTATAGCCGCCGTCGAGCTGTCGCACCGTTACATCACGTCGCGATTCCTGCCCGACAAGGCTATCGACCTGATCGATGAGGCAGCGGCTCACCTGCGTCTTGAGATGAACTCGGTGCCTGAGGAGATCGATAACCTCGACCGTCGTATCCGCCAGTTGGAGATCGAGCGTGAGGCCATACGCCGTGAGAACGACGAGCAGCGTGTCGAGAATCTGACGCGTGAGATCGAGGAGCTCAAGGCAAAGGAGTCGGCTCTGCGTGCAAAGTGGCAGGGCGAGCGTGACATCCTGCAGAAGGTGCAGTCGAACAAGGATGCCATCGAGCGTCTGAAGGTCGAGGCACAGCAGGCCGAGCGTCAGGGCGACTACGGCAAGGTTGCCGAGATACGTTACGGCAAGATTGTCGAGGCCGAGAAGCAGATCGCAGCCCTGCAGGAGCAGTTGAAGCTGACCACCGCCGGAGGCGAGGCCATGATCAAGGAGGAGGTCGACGCACAGGATATTGCCGAGATCGTATCGCGTTGGACCGGAATACCGGTACAGCGTATGCTGGCCTCGGAGCGTGAGAAGCTTCTCCACATGGAGGACGAGCTGCACAAGCGTGTCGTCGGTCAGGATCAGGCCATCGAGGTGATCTCGGATGCCGTACGTCGTTCGCGTGCCGGTCTGAACGACTCGCGCCGACCCATCGGATCGTTCATCTTCCTCGGTACGACGGGTGTAGGTAAGACCGAGCTGGCGAAGGCTCTGGCCGAGTTCCTCTTCAACGACGATACGATGATGACGCGTATCGACATGAGCGAGTATCAGGAGCGCCACAGCGTCTCGCGTCTGGTCGGAGCGCCTCCCGGATATGTCGGCTACGACGAGGGCGGACAGCTCACCGAGGCCGTAAGGCGCAAGCCCTACTCGGTCGTGTTGCTCGACGAGATCGAGAAGGCGCACCCCGATGTCTTCAACATCCTGCTGCAGGTGCTCGACGACGGACGTCTGACCGATAACAAGGGCCGTACGGTGGATTTCCGCAATACCATCATCATCATGACCTCGAATATGGGTTCGCAGATCATACAGGAGAACTTCTCGAAGGCGTTCGACGGGGAGAAGGTCTCGGAGGATGTGGTCGAGAAGACCCGCCGCGAGGTGATCGAGATGCTGAAGGTACAGCTCAAGCCCGAGTTCCTGAACCGTATCGACGAGATCGTGATGTTCGAGCCTTTGACCAAGGCCGACATCGAGAAGATCGTCGACATCCAGATGGGCATCATACGCAAGATGCTCTCGGAGAACGGCATCCAGCTCGAGTACACGAAGGCGGCGCGCGAGTTCATCGCACGTGTGGGTTACGACCCGATGTTCGGTGCGCGTCCCGTCAAGAGGGTTATCCAGCGCGAGGTTGTGAACGACCTGTCGAAGCGTATCCTCGCCGGCGAGGTCAACCGCGAGCGTCCCATCAAGATCGACGCCGAGGGCGACCACCTTACCTTCTCGAACTGATAGCTTTCCCGCAGGACGGGTGCGGCGGATCTCCGCCCGCGGCCGGCCGAATATACGAAGGACCGATTTCGATCGGTCCTTTTTTTTGTGTCTGTGCGAAAAATTCGTATCTTTGATATGTTGTGCCGATATGAATGGCGCGGCGGGCGGCTTCGACGGAGTAATATTGCCCTGCGGGGACAATAAAGCGGCCGTTGATGCCGATAGTGTATTATGGAATAATTATAGAATAGAATACCAATGAAAAAGTTTCTGATCATGCTGTGCCTTGCGGCGACGGTGATGTCGGCCGCGGCGCAGGAGAAGTTCCCGATGATAACCATACCGGAGGATGTGACCGACCCGCTGCTGCGCGCGAAGTATCTGAGCGACCACTTCTGGGAGAATGTCGATTTCGAAACGGCGTCTGATGACTTGATTTCAAACGGTCTTTCGGAACTTATTCCCATACTGCGCATCGTCGACTACGATGCCATGACGGCATCGTGGGCTGCGGCCGTCAAGCAGGCCGAGGAGTCGAAGACGGGTGTGGCGCATCTGCTCAAGGTGAGCCGCAGCGTGTTGAATGACCCTACGCTGGGAAGCTATGACGAGGATATGTACCGTGCGCTGCTGCATGCGGCGCTTGTGTCGAAGAAGATCACGAAGGCCGACAAGGAGCCTTTCCAGCGTGATCTTGTGATGCTTGAGGTTAATAATGCCGGTTCTGCGGCCATCGATTTCGAGATAACGGGTGCCGACGGCGCGAAGAGCCGCCTTTCGGATGTCGAGTCGCCCATAACGGTGCTGTTCCTCTACGAGCCGGGCGCCGTCGACAGCAAGCTGGAGCGTTTCCGTCTCTCGCAGGCGCGTATTACGAACTACCTCATGCAGGCCGGAGGACTTAAGATTGTGGCCATGGCATGTACGTCGGATGCCGCCCTGTGGGAGAAGAACCGCAGCGACATACCGGCCGAGTGGGTTAGTGGTTACGATGCGGGCGATGTGATCCGCAACGAGGGTTTGTATGACCTGCGCGTCATGCCGCGTCTCTACCTGCTCGACGAGAAGAAGGTCGTGCTGTTGAAGAATACCAATACGGATGGTATCGAGGAGTATCTGTATGATGTGTTGCGGGCTGCGGCAAAGCAGCAACAGGCGGCTGCGGGGCAGACTGCCGGTGGAGGATCGGATGCAAGTACGGATGCGGCGGCTGCAAAGTGACGCTGCACTGAATAATACGACAAGCGGACGGGGCATACGCCCCGTCCGCTCGCTTTGTATCTGAGGAAGATATTCTTACCACTCGACCTTCTCGGCGAGGATATTGCCGTCGGCGGCATCCTCCGCGGTGAAGGTTCCGCCCTTGTACTGTACGCATAGCATCACGAGCGGCTGAGTGCCGTTGTTGCGCACCGAGCGGCGCCCTGCGGGGGCAACGCGTACGACACTGCCCTCGGTGACGGGGAAGATCTTGCCGTCGACCTGAAACTCACCGTTGCCCGAAAGGAAGAAGTAGAGCTCTTCGTGGTTCTTGTGGGTGTGGAGGAATCCGGTTTCGGTACCCGGGGCGAACGACTGGAACGAGAATTCGCTACCCGTGGCCTGAACGGCAGCGCCGCAGAAGACCTTGCCCGGAATCTTCACATCGGGTCCCATCTGGAGCAGATAATCGCCCAGCGTGGCGAACGATCCTACGTTTACGGCGCTGAAATTCTCGGCCGAAGCAATCTTTTCGATAGTTTTCATGACTTGTATGTTTTTAAGGTTATGTGTCTCGCTGTGTAACGTCTCCGGATGCCTGCGTAAAGGTTACTCCCTCAGAGCCGCTGCGTGTCCGAAGACGATGCAAAAGTAATGCTTAAATACAGCTTTGTCAATAAGTTACATTTTCATCCCATAGTAACCTTTTACTCGCTTTTGCAGAGCGTCAATACTTTGCGCGAGTGAAAAAATCGAAAAAAATATGCAGGCCGTAATATGTATATGGGCTTTTTTGTTATTAACTTTGCAAAAGAGAGCGTCGGCCTGTGCTGAGACGCCGCGACGCCTGCCGTTTGATATAGTGATGCCATGCAGAAACGTGAAAAGAGTTCCATCTTCGAGATGTGTCCCGTGCGCAATGTGATTGCGCGCTTCGGTAACAAGTGGGCATTTCTGGTAATATTGATTTTGGAGGAGCGGGGTACGGTGCGCTTCAACGAGTTGGGGCGCGAGATACCCGATGTCTCGTCGCGCGTGCTGGCGGGGACGCTGCGCACGCTCGAGGCCGACGGTTTGATCAGCCGCAAGGTCTATCCCGTTGTGCCGCCGCGCGTGGAGTATTCGCTGACGGAGATGGGGCAGTCGCTCGTGCCGCTGATAAACGACCTGACGGCGTGGGCTCAGCAAAACATGGCGCGTATCATGTCACATCGCCGCGCCGTGGAGTCGGACGCGGCGATGTAGTGTAATCGCGCAGGGCGGTATTTTATTCTTATACGGTAAATATGTTTTCGGCCGTGTCCGAAGACTATTTTTGTGCGGCCTTTTTGAGGCGCTCGCGCATGGTGTCAAGCTCCTTTTTCCACGTGACGGCGCAGATGAGCGTGGCGATGATGCAGGCGGCGGTGAAGAGCCAGAATGTGGCGTTCCATCCGAGAGAAGAGTGTCCCGCGATCTGGCCTACAACGATCTTCGAGAGCAGGGCGTCGCCCAGCAGGTAGCCGAAGAGCCCGACAAAGCCTGCGGCGGTGCCCGCGGCGTTCTTCGGGACGAAGCTCAGGGCCTGTATTCCGATCAGGGCGATGGGACCGTAGACGGCAAATCCGGTCAGTGCGAGTGCCGTGTAGACCACGATGCGGCGTGTGGTGTCGGGGTCGCCGCCGAAGAGGGATGCCACGGCAGCCGACTGCCAGTATGTTACGACGCCGATTATCACCAATACCATATATATGACATTTACCGGCGCGCAGCGTCCGTTGAAGAAGCGCGAGGAGATCCATCCGCAGACGATGGTGCCCGGGATGCCGGCATACTCGAACAGCGAGAATGCCACACGGCTCTGGTTTTGCGACATGATCTGCATGTCGTGCATGTATGTGGGGGACCAGTCGCTGATGCCGTAGCGGACGAAATATACGAATACGTTTGCTATGGCTATCATCCAGAGCAGGCGGTTGCGGAAGACGTAGTCGACAAACAGGCGGCGGAACGGGATCTTCTCCTCCTCGCCTTTTGCGGCGGCGCGGCCCGAATAGTCATGCCGGTACTCCTCGATTGGCGGCAGGCCGCATGATTCGGGTGTATCGCGCAGCGCCCACCAGCAGAAGAGTGCCAGCAGCAGGGCTACGGCGGCAGGGAAGATGAAGGCGGCGCGCCAGCTCTCGGTTATGCCTGCGGCGGCGAAGAGTGCTATGCCGGCCGAGACGAGCAGCGCGAGTGAGCCGCCGCCGACGTTGTGCGAAGTGTTCCATACCGACATCTTGAAGCTGCGTTCGTTCTGCGAGAACCAGTGGGCCATGACGCGCCCGCACGGCGGCCATCCCATACCCGAGATCCAGCCTGCCGCAAGCATGAAGGCGAAGAGCACGCCGCAGTTTACGGATATGGATGTCGAGAAGGGTATCACGCCGACGCATATCATCACCGTGGCGGCGAGGATGAGACCTACGACGAGGAACTTGCGGGCATCGGAGCGGTCCGACAGGCTGCCCATGATAAATTTGCTGAAGGCGTATGCTATGGGTATTCCGGCCATTGCCACGCCGGCGCTCTCCTTGTCGAGCAGACCCTCGGCGATCATGCCGGGGGCTGCGAGCGAGAGGTTCTTGCGTACGAGATAGTAGGCGGCGTAGCCGACGAAAGCGCCCAGAAATACACGCAGGCGCAGACGGCGGTATTCGGCATCGATGCGGTCGGCCGGAACACGCGGCGCGGGTGCGGGCGGATTGAAAAATTCCATCATGTGGGGTTAGTGTTTGGTTGCAGGTGTAAAGATAACGAAAAAATCGGTTCCATGGCCGCCGGGGCTCTGCGTGGCGGCGCTTTTCACCCTGCGACGGCGAATTTGTGCCCCACGGAACGATATTTTCTTATGAATATGTTATGATTATGCCGTCGGCTATTTCCGTATCTCGTAATTTTTATTATCTTTACAATCATAACCAATAAAGCGAAGCAATGACTATCAACGAAAGGCATGATCTGATCATTAAGGAGCTTGATGCGCGTGGCTCGGTGAGCGTAACCGATCTGTCGTCCATATTGAACGTATCGGAGGTCACCATACGCAAGGATCTCACCATGCTCGAGCAGAAGAACTTCCTTTACCGTGCGCACGGCAAGGCCATCAAGATCAACCCCTACATCAACGACCGCGATGTGAACATCAAGGAGAAACAGAACATCGCCGAGAAGATCGCCATAGGCAAGTGCGCCGCAGACATGATCGAACCCAACGACTCGATAATCATCGCTTCGGGTACTACGGTACAGTTCTTCGCGCGTGAGGTCCATCCGTCGGGGCATCTGACGGTGATAACGTCGGCGCTGAACGTGGCCTCGATCCTGTCGAAGGACCGCAACATCGAGGTGATACAGCTCGGAGGCATCGTCCGTGGCAACTCCCTGTCGGCCGTCGGGTGCGACACGGAACGCATGCTCGAGAACTTCTCGGGTACGAAGCTCTTCATCGGCGTGGACGGTCTGGATGTCGAGTACGGCCTGTCGACGACGAACCTTCTGGAGGCCAATCTCAACCGCGCCATGATCCGCTCGGCGCAGAAGATCATCGTGCTTACGGACAGCACGAAGTTCGGCCGCCGCGGCTTCAGCCGTATATGCGACGTGGACGAGGTGAATCAGATAATCACCGACCCGGGCATCCCGCAGCATATTCTGGACGAGTTGCGGCAGCGGGGCATCGATGTGGTTATCGTCGAGCCTTGACGGAGGGGAATTTTCCTGACGTGGGCTTAGTCATGCAGCGTGTGAAGCAGTCTGTGAGAATCCGTCTCTGAGATACGTTGAGGTGCGGCCGTGACGTATGTGCGTTGCCGTATGCCGTTTTTGAGCGGATATGCGGCTGCACGCGCATGTACGTGCGAAAAAGCCGCCGAGACGCGATCTTAATTGCGAATAGCCCGAAAAATTACTACCTTTGCTCCGTTATGAGTGATTTTATCGTTTCGGCACGAAAATACCGCCCCGCGACATTCTCGTCGGTCGTGGGCCAGCAGAGCATAACCTCGACGCTCAAGAATGCGATCGAGCGCGGCCAGTTGGCTCATGCCTATCTGTTTTGCGGGCCGCGCGGCGTGGGCAAGACCACCTGCGCCCGTATCTTCGCCAAGGCGATAAACTGCCAGCACCCGCATGGTGCCGAGGCGTGCAACGAGTGTGAGTCGTGCCGCGCCTTCAACGAGGGCCGCTCGCTCAACATACACGAGCTGGATGCCGCATCGAACAACTCGGTAGACGACATCCGCTCGCTCATAGATCAGGTGCGCATACTTCCGCAGGTGGGCAAATATTCGGTCTTCATCATCGACGAAGTGCACATGCTCTCTCAGCAGGCCTTCAACGCCTTCCTGAAGACACTCGAGGAGCCGCCCAAGCATGCCATCTTCATCCTCGCCACAACGGAGAAACACAAGATCCTGCCGACGATCCTTTCGCGCTGCCAAGTATACGACTTCAACCGCATACGCGTCGAGGATGCCGTCGGGTATCTCAAGCATATAGCCGATACGGAGGGTGTCACGTATGACGAGGAGTCGCTCAACCTCATAGCGCAGAAGGCCGACGGCGGTATGCGCGACGCGCTGTCGATGTTCGACAAGGCCGTGTCGTTCTGCTCGGGGAGGCTCGACTACAAGGATGTGGCCAAGACGCTCAACGTCCTCGATTACGATACCTATTTTTCGATGACCGACATGCTGCTTGCGGGTGATTATGTGAAGGCGCTGATGCTCTTCGACGAGGTTCTGTCGAAAGGGTTCTCGGGCCAGACCTTCATGGCCGGCCTGAACGAGCACATGCGCGACCTGCTGCTGGCCAAGGGGCCGGCCGCCTCGCTCATCGAACTTACGGGTACGCTGCTCGAGCGATACCGTTCCCAAGCGGGACGGTGTGATGAACATTTTCTGTTCGGTGCGATAAATATTCTCACCGACGCCGACGGCAGGATACGTCAATCGTCAAACAGACGGCTGCTCGTAGAACTGGGACTCATGAAGATTGCGGGTCTCGGCAAAAAAAAAAATGACGACGATCCGTTCATAGAGGATGAGTCCTATTCCCTGCCCGATCTTCCTGACAAGATAACACCCGCCGCAAGCGGAGATGCCGTTGCACGCGACAGCCGTGTCGTGCCGCAAGCGACATCCGCATCCGCTGCGTCAGCACAACCTGCGTCGTCCGCGCAGGCTTCGCCCGTATCGGCTGCATCTGCCCCAACGGGGGCGCAGACCGTGCCGACAGAAGGTGTGGGCGGAGGTGTGGCGCAAACGCAGGCAGCTGCCGTGGCTTCGCAGGCGCCGCGTGCGCGTCACTCGGCCGTGTCGGGTATGTCGATAGCCTCGCTCATGAGTTCCGCGGCGGCACCTTCCGCTGCTCCCGTCGTGGATAAGAAGGACAATGATAAGGGTGCGGCCGAGGCGGATATGGATCCCGAGAGCGAGTCGAAGATCGAGCGGTGCCGCGACCGGATCATACACGGCATCTCGGAGGAGCGTCCGCGTTTTGTGGTCGCATTCGAGTCGATGCGTGTTGCGGGCAATGTGATCACGGTAGAGGTTCCGTCGTCGGCACTCAGCGAGGAGATCCTCCGGGCTAAGACCGAGATCCTGCTCTTCGTGGCCCGTACGGCGGGCGTCACGGGACGCCTCGACCTCGAGGTGAGGGTTAACGAGGCGGTGAAGGCCTCGCGCCCGATCAAGCTCGAGGACCGCATACGTTACATGACCGAGAAGAATGCCGCCCTGCTGGAGCTGAAGAAGGCGCTCGATATGGAGTATGAGTAGAGGTCGAGGTGTATGCAGGCGGCGAAGGGGCGTAATAAATGAAGTAATAACGTAAAGGAAAACAAACGATAAAAACAACGTATTTACGAAAATGGCAAACAAGAATTTCGTAGAGGAGCTGGAGTGGCGCGGTATGATCCATACGATCATGCCGGGTGCCAAGGAGCAGCTCGAGAAGGAGATGACCACGGCATATCTGGGAATCGACCCCACGGCCGACTCGCTTCACATAGGGCATCTGGTGGGTGTCATGATCCTCAAGCACTTCCAGATGTGCGGACACCGTCCCATCGCCCTCATCGGGGGCGCGACGGGCATGATCGGCGACCCGAGCGGCAAGTCGCAGGAGCGCAACCTGCTGGACGAGGCGACGCTGCGGCACAATCAGGAGGCTATAAAGCGTCAGCTGTCGAAGCTGTTGGATTTCGATTCGGACGCTCCGAATGCCGCCAAGATGGTCAACAACTATGACTGGATGAAGGACATGACCTTCCTCGATTTCGCGCGCAACATCGGCAAACTGATCACCGTCAACTACATGATGGCGAAGGATTCGGTGAAGAAGCGTTTCAACGGCGAGGGTGAAGGTATGTCGTTCACGGAGTTCACCTACCAGCTGTTGCAGGGGTACGACTTTCTGCACCTCTACCGCACGGAGAACTGCAAGGTTCAGTTGGGCGGCGCCGACCAGTGGGGCAATATCACCACCGGTACGGAGCTTATACGCCGCGTGCTGGGGTCGGAGGCCGAGGCCTACGCCATAACCTGCCCGCTGATTACGAAGGCCGACGGCACGAAGTTCGGCAAGACGGAGAGCGGCAATGTATGGCTCGACGCGCGCTATACGTCACCTTACAAGTTCTACCAGTTCTGGCTCAACGTAAGCGACGAGGATGCCAAGCGATATATCAAGATATTCACGCTGCTCGACCGCGAGACGATCGAGGCGCTGATCGCCGAGCACGAAGCCGCGCCTCACCTGCGCGTGCTGCAGCGTCGTCTGGCCGAGGAGGTGACCGTAATGATACATTCGCGCGAGGAGTATGAGAAGGCCGTAGAGGCGTCGTCGATCCTCTTCGGCGGGTCGACTTCGGATGCGCTGCGCCGTATCGACGAACGCACGCTGCTGCAGGTGTTCGAGGGTGTACCCCAGTTTACGGTGGCCAAGACGTCGCTCGGGTGTTCGTTTGTGGATCTGTGCGCCGAACTGACCAAGATATTCCCCTCGAAGGGTGAGTGCCGCAAGATGATTCAGGGCGGAGGCGTATCGCTCAACAAGGAACGTGTGACGGATGCCGCGCGTACAGTTACTGCGGACGACCTTATCGCCGGCAAGTATCTCGTGGTGCAGAAGGGCAAGAAGAACTACTATCTCGTAACGGCCGAATAGGATGCTCTACGACATTCGTCTTGAGGGCATGGAGTTCCGTGCCTATCACGGCTGCTACGATCTGGAGCAGCGCGTCGGCAACCGCTTCGTGGTCGATATGAAGATCACGGTCGAGTTGGGCCGCGTGGCCGAGGATGACGACGTCCGGCGGGCGGTCAATTACCTTACGGTCTACGAGCTGGTACGAGCTGCGATGGCCGTAAAGCAGCGCACGATCGAACGTGTCGCATGCAACATAATCGCGTCCGTGCGGGAGCGATTCCCGCAGGTCGAGGTTGTGGAGTGCCGCGTGACGAAACTAGCGCCGCCGTTGGGCGGCAAGGTCGAACGCGTGAGCGTGACGCTTTGCGGTTGATGCTTTGCGGCCGTCGGACCCTTGTCCGGCGGCCGCGGTCGTTTTGCTACTGCCGTATTTGTTTTTTCGCTTGCGGCGTTGTATATTTGTAGATATAAACAATACCCGTATGAAACGTATATTTATCGCAATGACACTTTTTGCAGCCTGCGCAGCGCTCGTATCGTGCAAGTCGGGCTGTACGGGCGAACGCGATCCGCAGCCCGAGGTGTGGCATGTCGATCGCATAGCGTGGAAACTCGCCGAGAGCAATGCAGTGGAGTATATAGATATTGAGATCGAACCGTGGGAGGTGGTGAACGACACCGCTGAGGAGAAGTGGCAGACGATAGATTGGCTTAAGGGCCTGAGCGGCTCGTCACTGTTCGAGTGTGACGACAGCGATATGTTCGCCCTTGCTACGGCGTCAGCTCGGTCGGTGACGGTGCCGTCGGAGGAGATGATCCTCTCGAAAGATGAGTGGCGGTATATGGCTTCGGGCGTTGAGGCCCCCTTGTGTGCGGGCGAGAGCGACCTCCCGTTCACTACGAAGATAAGCGATAAATATACCATTACCCCGATGTCCAAGTACGAGTTTGGCGGGACGGTTACGTTAAAGCGTCTGAATGCGATGTTCCGCATCGAGATGTCGGAGGAGAATACGGGGGAGGTGCGATATGTCGAGGGCCGCTGGCATGGTACGTTCTACCACTCTATCGCCACCGAAACTTACGTTTCGGATCTGAAATAACGGCATTACGCCTGCAATAAGAACGGAGATCCCGCAGACCGGCACGGTTTGCGGGATCTTTCTATATACGTCATGCCGACCTCGGCGGAGCAGGGTATAAAACAAAAACGGCCTCAGAACACTCTGAAGCCGTTTTCTCTCGGGAGTTTCATTTGCCCCCTCCCTTCACTTGTGCCCAGAATAGGACTCGAACCTACATGCCGTGAAGCACCCGCACCTGAAACGAGCGTGTCTACCATTTCACCATCTGGGCATCGTTTCGATGTGCAAAGGTAGCGTTTTTTTTTTATTTTGCAAGAGTTTTGGCCGGAAAAATTTCATCGAAGACGATTTTTCTTTTGGCCTGATCCCTGTTGTGCAAGTTCTCTATGCCGCTATCATCCACACCGACACCATATTAGGCCTCTGCGGAGACTGCGGCCGCTACTCTTGGAAGAAACGGTAGTGGAAGAGGAGCAGATATACGACGGCAACCGATATGTATGCGTCGGCGAGGTTGAATATGGGGCCGAAGAAGTAGTTGTTCTCGTCGACGAGGAACGAGAGCCATTGCGGCACGCTGTCCCAACGGAATAGGGGGAAGTAGAACATATCGACCACCTTTCCCATAAGCAGGGGGGCATATCCGTCGCCGAAGTGTGCGGGGGTCATCGGGGTCGATGTCGAGAAGATGAGGCCGTAGAATGCCGAGTCGAGCATGTTGCCTATGGCTCCGGCTACGATCAGCGCCAGACCTATGAATACGCCCTTGGGGACGTCGCGGCGTTTGCGCGAGAGGTACCACACATAATATATCAACAACCCGATGAGGACTATGCGGAAGAGGCTGAGGGCGATCTTGCCCCAGTCGAAGGCGCCGTCGGAGGCTATGCGCATGCCGAAGGCGGCACCGCTGTTCTCGATGAAGCGCAGTTGGAACCAGTCGGGAATGACGACGATCGACTCTCCCAGACACATGTGTGTCTTGATCCATATTTTGAGTGCCTGATCGAGTATGAGCAGCACTACAACGACTATTGATATGTTTCTCAGTTTCATATTCGGGATGTTCATTGGGGACAAAGATAGTGAAACTCGCTCACATACGGATGGATTTCAGAGGAATAATGCAAAGTGCTT
>URBK01000013.1 GCA_900546065.1 uncultured Alistipes sp. | reverse complement strand
CCTCGACCTTGATAGTGCCCTCATGTTTGGCGCTCTGTACGATGAGCGTGAGTTGCCCGCTGAAGAGGTGCATGTGCGGCTCTTGGAACGACTCGAGAGATGTGGGGTCGCCGTTGGCCACGGCGCGGAACGAGCCTGCGCCGCTCACCTTGAAGCGTATCTCGCGCGAGTCCGCCGGAAGCGGATTGCCATCCTTGTCCACGATGCGTACGTTTATGTAGCTCAGATCCTCACCGTCGGCGGCGATCCAGCGTCGGTCGGGCGTAAGTTCTATGCGGTAGGCCTTGCCGGCCGTGCGGATGCTCTTCTCGGCGGCGGCACGTCCCTGCGCATCGTATGCCACGACGCGCAACTCGCCCGGTTCGTAACGCACGTCGTCCCACATCAGACGATAGCGCGTGAGCGTCGTCGAGTCGTCCTTGTGTCGGATGCCCTGACTCTTGCCGTTGAGGAAGAGCTCGGCCGAGGGGTATGACGTATATACATATACGGGCGTGGTCTCACCCTCGCGTCCCTCCCAGTTCCAGTGGGGCAGGATATGGAGCGTAGGCGAGGTTGTGTTCCATACGCTGCGGTAGAGCCAATAGCGGTCTTTGGGTATCGACGCGAGGTCGATGATGCCGAACATCGAGCTGTGGTTGGGCCATGCGTCGGTGTCGTAGGGCGTAGGCTCGCCCAGATAATCGAAGCCCGTCCATACGAACTGCCCGATGAGGTAGTCCAGATCCTCGTCGGCGGCGAAGTCGTCGTCGGGAATATTCGACCACCAGCAATACTCCACGTCGTATGACGAGCTCTGCTGGTCGTCGTGCATGACATTTGCGCCGCGCTTGACGGGGAAGTGATATACGCCGCGCGAACTTACCGTCGAGGCGGTCTCGCTGCCCAGAACCAGACACTGCGGCAGCTTGGTGTAGGCATCCGTATATTGCGGCACCTTATAGTTGAAGCCCGCGACATCGAGCAGCGCGGCAAATCCGTTCTGTACGACCGAGTTGTAGTCGTTCATACCGCACGTTACGGGGCGCGTCGGGTCTTCGCGGTGGCAGATGTCGCGCAGCCATGCCGCAACCTTGTATCCGTCGGCCGACCATTGCGAGGGGACTTCGTTGCCGATGCTCCACATCACAACCGAGGGGTTGTTGCGGAAGTTGTGCAGCATGTTGACCATGTCGCGCTCGGCCCACTCGTCGAAGAAGCGGTGGTAGCCGTTCTCGCATTTGGCCACGTCCCACTCGTCGAAGGGCTCGACCATCATCATGAATCCCATCTCGTCGCACAGTTCGACAAGCTGCGGGTCGGGCATGTTGTGCGAGGTGCGTATGGCGTCGCACCCCATATCCTTGAGCAGGGTGAGCTGACGTCGCAGCGCCGCCCTGTTCACCGCGGCGCCCAGAGGGCCGAGGTCGTGGTGCAGACACACGCCGCGGAACTTGCGCATGCGTCCGTTGAGGAAGAATCCCTTGTCGGCGCGCAGCTCTATGGAGCGTATGCCGAAGCGTGTCGTATAGCTGTCGACGTGGCGGCCATCGTAGTAGATATCAGTCTCGGCCGTATAGAGTTCGGGTGTCTCGGGCGACCACAGGCGCGGGTGCTCGACCGTGAAGTGCTGCTCGGCCGGCATCCCGTGGTTGAGTTTCTGGGTGTTGTCCTTCATCGCCACCTCGCGTCCCGCCGCATCGCGTATGCGTGTGACAAGACGCACCTGCGCCCCGTCGGGAATACCATCGATATCGGTACGCAGATGTACCGACGCGTAATCCTCGGATACGTAAGGTGTGGTGATGTATGTGCCCCAGACAGGTACATGCACCTTATCTGTCGTTATGAGATGGACGTTGCGGTAGAGGCCCGCGCCCGGATACCAGCGCGACGACTGCGGCAGATTCTCCAACTCGACACGCAGCGTATTGTCGCCCTCGTGCGCCGCCTCGGTGATGTCGCACGTGAACGAGTTGTAGCCGTAGGGCCAATATCCCACCTCACGGCCGTTGAGCAGCACGCGGGCCTGACTCATGGCGCCGTCGAAGAGCAGCGTCAGCGAACGGCCTTCTGGCAGGGAGTCGAGATGCAGCGTCAGCTCGTAGTATCCCTTGCCCATATAGGGCAGGCCGCCCGTGCGGCCCGTCTTGTCGCTCGGGTCGCGCTCGCCGTTCTGCACGACGGCGACGCGTTGTATGTCGTTCTCGCGGTCGAAGGGGCCGTAGATTGCCCAGTCATGGGGTACGGTGACACTCTGCCACTCGCTCTGCCCCTCCTTCATGAAGCGCCAACCCTCCTTCAGGGTCGTATGTGTGCGTAACGGTTGTGCCATGCCGGCTCCCGCCCCCAGCACGCACAGCAGGGTCGGAATAAGGTGTCGTAGTCTCATGTGGTTATCGTTTTGCGGCAGCCGGCGTGTCGCATCGACGACCGTCCGACTGCGGTTACTTGGTCTTGTAGAAGCACTTGTACTTGCCTCCGGCCAACCTTGCGAGCTTGCTCTTCAGGAGGTTGCGGCGCAGCGGCGAGAGACGGTCCGTGAAGACATAACCGTCGATATGGTCGTACTCGTGCTGTATGACACGGGCCGGAAGACCCGTGAACTCCTCGTCGTGCTCTACGAAGTTCTCGTCGACGTAACGCATGCGTATCGAGACGGGACGGCGAACATCCTCATGCAGTCCCGGCAGCGAGAGACATCCCTCGTTGAAGAGATCCGTCTGCTCCGAACGCTCGTATATCTGGGCGTTGATGAAGACCCGCTTGTAGTCCTTGAGCGCGGGATCGTCTTCGCCCCACGGCGTGCAGTCGACGATGAACAGACGGATGTTCTTGCCTATCTGCGGCGCGGCCAGACCCACACCCTCGGCCTCCGTGAGCGTGAGGAACATATCCTCGACAAGCTGTTTGAGGTTGGGGTAGTCGGGCGTAATGTCGACCGACACGTTACGCAGAACGGGTGATCCGTATATTACTATTGGATATATCATAATCTAATTTCTCGTTTTATCGTCTCATGGATAGCGACTCCATGTATGATTGCAGTATTATGGCGGCCGAGATGCGGTCCACGACCGCCTTGTCGCGGCGTGCCATGCGTCCCATGCCGCTCTCGATCATGGTGCGGTGTGCCAGCACCGAGGTGAAACGCTCGTCATAGAGCACCACATCCTTGTCGGGATATGTGCGCCGCAGCCGTGCCGCAAGTGGCTCGATATAGCGCATCGTCTCCGAGGGCGAACCGTTCATCTGCACGGGTTTGCCGAGAACGATGGTGTCCACGTCGTTCTTCGAGAAGTAGTCGGCGAGGAATTTCTCCAGCTGCCGCGTCTCGACTGTGGTCAGGGCCCCGGCGATGATACGCAGGGGGTCGCTCACGGCTATCCCCGTGCGTCGCGTGCCGTAGTCTATGGCCAGAATGCGTCCCATGGGAGGCCGTTACAGGTGTTTGGTTATTATCCCCACGGCATATCCCATGGCGAAGCATACGGCGATGACTGCCATACCGTAAAGTATCTTCGAGGCTTTGCTGTTCATGGCTTTGCCTTCCCCGTCCTTTTACAGACCGAGCTTCTTGAAGAGCTTGCGGAACGATACTTCGCTCTCGACCATTGCCGGCAGGGCATCGATTGCGATGCGCTCCTGCGCCATGGTGTCGCGGTGACGTACCGTCACGGTGTTGTCCTCGAGCGTCTGGTGGTCAACCGTAACGCAGAAGGGCGTACCGATGGCATCCTGACGGCGGTAACGCTTGCCGATCGAGTCCTTCTCGTCGTAGGCCACGTTGTAGTCGTACTTGAGCATGTCGATGATCTTCTGCGCCACGTCGGGCAGTCCGTCCTTCTTGACCAGCGGCATCACGGCCACCTTCGTGGGGGCAAGCTGCGGCGGTATGCGCAGTACGACGCGCTCCTCGCCGCCATCGAGCTTCTCCTCGGTGAAGGCTGCCGACATGATCTGAAGGAACATGCGGTCGACGCCGATCGAGGTCTCGACAACATAGGGGACGTAGCTCTCTCCGCGCTCGGGGTCGAAGTACTGGATCTTCTTGCCCGAGTACTGCTGGTGGCGGCTCAGGTCGAAGTCCGTACGCGAGTGGATACCCTCCACCTCCTTGAAGCCGAAGGGGAAGTTGTACTCGATATCGGTAGCGGCGTTGGCGTAGTGGGCCAGCTTCTCGTGGTCGTGGAAGCGGTAGTTATCGTCGCCGAAGCCCAGAGCGCGGTGCCATGCCATGCGGATGTCTCTCCAGCGGTGCCACCAATCCATCTCGGTGCCCGGCTGTACGAAGAACTGCATCTCCATCTGCTCGAACTCGCGCATGCGGAAGATGAACTGTCGGGCCACGATCTCGTTGCGGAAGGCCTTTCCGATCTGTGCGATACCGAACGGAATCTTCATGCGGGCGGTCTTCTGTACGTTGAGGTAGTTAACGAAGATACCCTGTGCCGTCTCGGGACGCAGGTATATGGTGCTGGCACCCTCGGCCGTAGATCCCATCTGTGTCGAGAACATGAGGTTGAACTGGCGCACGTCGGTCCAGTTGCGTGTACCCGATATGGGGCATGCGATCTCGCAGTCGATGATTATCTGACGCAGCTCGGCAAGGTCGTTGGCGTTCATGGCGTCGGCATAACGCTTGTGTACGGCGTCACGCTTGGCCGCCGTCTCCAGAACGCGGGGCGAGGTCGAACGGTACTGCGCCTCGTCGAAGCTCTCGCCGAAACGTTTGCGGGCCTTCTCAACCTCCTTTGCGATCTTCTCGTCCTGCTTGGCGATCCACTCCTCGATAAGCACGTCGGCGCGGTAACGCTTCTTCGAATCCTTGTTGTCGATCAGGGGGTCGTTGAAGGCGGCCACGTGTCCCGATGCCTCCCACGTCTTGGGGTGCATGAAGATGGCGGCGTCGATGCCCACGATATTCTCGTGGAGTTTGACCATCGAGTCCCACCAGTAACGCTTGATATTGTTCTTGAGCTCCACGCCGTTCTGTCCATAGTCATATACGGCGCCAAGGCCGTCGTATATTTCGCTCGACGGGAATATGAATCCGTACTCCTTGCAGTGAGCCACCAGTTTCTTAAACAACTCCTCCTGTGTCATGGTATTTCGTTTTTGTATTTGTGTTCAGCCTATGTTTGTTTCAGATTACAAAAGTACAAAATAAATGATAAAATGAGCACGCGCGGCTTAAATAGCCTCGGTTTTTTGCGCTTGCTGGCACGTTTTTGTCTCCGGGGCCGTAATTTGCGGATTATTAATTTGTAGAGATGGCAATTATTTCTATTTTTGTAATGGGCTTAACATGTTTCGCAGTGCGCTCTGCGCATGGAAACCCATTTCCGGCCGACTTCCCGTGCGGGTGCATTGCCTTGCGGGATATTCGGGGCGGTGGCCGCATTATAGAGAAGGTGCCGCCTCACGGTGAACGCGTCCGCCAATGCCGAGTTGCCGTGTGAGGCAGGGAATTTGCCGCGCGGGGTAGCTGAATGTTGCCGGTGGGCGTATTATACGGGATAAGGAATAGACAGATCGTATTGATATATGAAAAAAAAATTGTTTTTGGCCTTGGCGGCGCTGTGCGCGTGCATGTCGGCCGCAGCTCAGGAATATAATGATTTCTTTACCTTCCGTCCCGACAAGAAGGTACGCAAGAATGTCATCAACATCAGTTATCTGTCGGATAAGATCGAGCTCTCGGACAAGGGCGTCAATCTCGGGGATATATTTGACGAGGCGGCCGGTGTAGCCCGCGGCACGAACGTCGGCGCCCGAAGCAACTGGGGTGTGTCGCTGACATACGTCCATACCTATATGTTGCATCGCAAACCCATAGCCCGTATGTTGGGCTTCGGTCTGGACGTAAGTTTCGCCGATGTGTCGTATGCCAACTATACGATCGACAACATGGATAACTGGGGTATGATCGATCCCGACGATTTTGATGCGGAACACGATCCCACAAAACGTCTTGATGTGCCGATGCACAAGGTCGAGTACTCGCTTCAGATCGGCCCGTCGGTAACGCTCACGCCCGGGCGCAACTTCACGTTTACGGGATATGTACGTTATGCGCCCTCATTTTCGGGCATATATATCAACTATGATTTCTACGGCAACTACGCCTCGATGTTCAACATAGGAGCCTCGGCGTCGTGGCGCAACATAGGTGTGGGTATCGAGGCCCGCATGGGCGGCTGCCGGTATAAGGACTTTACGGGCGGTGAGGCTCTGACACCGGCGAAACTCAAGACTTCGGGTTACCGTGCCTTCCTGCAGATACGGTGGTAGGGCGATAATGATATGCAGTCAGCGGGGACAACTCTCGGAGTAGTCCCCGCTGACTTTTCTGTGACGTTAAAGCATCGAGGCGCGGCGGAATGAGAACTCCCCCTCGCGGGCTATTATGATGTGATCCGTAAGACGTATGTCGAACAGCGCCGCGGCGTCGCGTATGCGGATCGTCAGCGTGCGGTCGGCATCGCTTGGCGCGGCCGTGCCCGAAGGGTGGTTGTGTACGAGTATTATCTGCGTGGCAAGCAGTTCGAGGGCGCGTTTGACAATGAGACGGTGGTCTACGACCGTCGCCTGCACGCCGCCCTGACTTACGCGGCAATGCTCGATGATACGGTTCGACGAGGTAAGGTATATGGCCCAGCACTCCTCGTGCCCCATGGCATCGAGTATGGGCCTCATGATACGCACCACGTCGGCATCGGTGGTGACGGTAGCCGTAGCGGCGGCCGTAGCGGCCGTGGCGCGGCGCCCCAGCTCCGTGGCCAGACGTATGCGTTCGGCACGACGCAGCCCCAGACCCTCGCTCATGCGCAGCCGACCGATCTCGGCATGCGCTACGGCTGTCAGCGAACTGTATGCCGCGAGCAGATTCTCTGCCGTCTGCCGCGGGTCGCGCCTGTCGTCGGACGACTCCACAAGCAGCGCCAGCAGCTCGGCATCGGTCAGCGATGCCGCCCCGCGGGAAAGGAGTTTGTCATGCAGATTCTTCATTCGTATCCGACCGCTTGCGTCTTTGTAATGTATTCGTTATTCGTTTTGTGTGTCTGCAGCCGTGTCGTGGCCCGTATGCATACCTATTCCGGCTGTTGTGCGGCGTTTGTATTGTCACTCTCGGTATGGGCTTCTTCCGTCATGCCTCCATTCCCATCATCCGCAGGCGCTGCGGCTTCGACTGGGTTCTCTGTTGAACTTCCGGAGTTCTTTTCAGCGGACTTTGCTGCTTTGGACTGCCGGCGGTGGGGGCGCCTCTTGGGTGTTGCGGCTTCCTCTGTCTCTGTCGCGGATCCTGCTGCCGTCTCTGAATTTTCGGATGTCGTAGGCTCGGGCGCAGGCTCCGTTATCTCCATTGCCGACACCTCGAATATCTCCGCTTCGGTTACGGCGGCTTTGGTGCGGCGGCGCGAACGCCTCTTTGGTGTCGCTGCCTTCTCCGCGGCTTGCTCCGACGCTGTATCGGCATTATCATTTTCGGCCGAAGACTCTGCCTTTTCCGTGGTGGAATCCTGCTGCGTGGCTTCCGGTTCCGTTGTCTGCGCCGCGGCCTTTCTGCGCGAACGGCGCGAGCGGCTGCGCCCGGCGCCATTCTGCTCCGAGGTCGTGGAGGTATCGTCCGAAAACTCCGATTGGACGCCTTCTTCAGTTGCTGTTTCGGCCTCTTGATGTTCCGCCTGCGTATTCTCAGCCGGGATATTCTCCGACGGCTTTTCTGCAGTCGGCTCGGCAGCCGTCAAAATGGGCTCTGCGTCGCTGTTGTCAGACTTCTCGGCATCGGGCAGATCGTTATCCGGTGTGGAAACACTCTCTGCGTCTGTGGCTGACGTACTATCCTCGACCGCCTGATCCGATATGGTCTCCGGAGCGTTAGCGTCAATATTTGCGGCAACACCTTCATCCGCATTTGCTGTTTGCTCCTCCGTTACCGTGTCTGTTACGTTATCCGCGGCAGCTGCGGCCGCACGGCGGCGCGCCCGGCGTGATGAGCGGCTGCGGCCCGTACTCTTAGCTGCGCCAGATTCACTCTCGGTATTTTCCGGGTCGGAGTTCTGCCCCGTATTCTCCCTATTGTCTCCATCCCCGTTATCGCTTTTGTCCGTTTTACGGTTCTGGGCACCTGCAGTATTACGGGTGTCCTCATCCGGATCATCCTGATCGTCCTTACGGCGTTGGGGGCGTTGGGGCGTGAGGCCGCGCTCTATGGCGTCGAGGCGGTCGAAGAGCTTGGCGCAGTCCTCCTCGCGGAATCCTTGCGAGACGGAGAAGGCGGCATGCTGTTCGGCCTCCTTCTTCGAGTCTCCCGACCCGTAGCCGGCTTCGATATCGTCGATGAGCACCTTGCAGATGAATACGGGGTGTGACGACGAGTAGCTGCGGTCGTGCGAGGTGATGAAGCGTATGGTGTGGTGGTTCTTCTGGCACCACTCTATAAGACGGCTCTTGAAGTCGGTCTCCTCCTCGAGCAGCGCGCCGGTGCGCAGGTAGTCGCCGAAGATGCGGTTGATGAGCAGGCGGTTGACGAAATCGTATCCCTGATCGAGGTATATAGCCCCCATCATCGCCTCGAATGCGTCGCCGTAGATGTGTTTCTGCGAGAAGCTCGCCGACGAGTGTGTTATGACGTGGGTGTCGAGCTTGAGGCGTTTGGCCACCTCGTTGAGCGACTGCCGCGATACCATCTTCGAGCGCAGCTGCGTGAGGAAACCCTCGTTCTGGTCGGGGAACTCGATGAACAGATAGTCCGACGTGACGCTCTCGATGACGGCGTCACCCAGAAACTCCAGTCGTTCGTTGTTTATCTGGCGACCGTCGTCGAGCGTGACCGAGGCCGACTTGTGTATGAGTGCGAGCTTGTATAGCTCGATGTTGTGCGGAATGAATCCGAACATGTCGTCGATGGCGGCGTAGAACTTGCGGTCCTTGCCGAAACGGCGGCGTATGGGTCTTAATATGAAGTCTATCACGTGTTTTGTCCGATTTGAATTGTTGTGTCGGTACCCTCATCCTGCAACTGTTCCCGCGTTATGGCCGGGCGCTTCCGCCATTCAATATGCGACGGCATCATGGATCTCTTGCTCTGCGTCGTGTTGTCCGTTTCGGGATCTTTGTCCCGTTGCACGATCACCTGTTGCAATTCGTCCGCCCCGCCTTGTCCTTGAGTCTCTTCTGCCCCTTTTGTCCCTGTCTTTATGTGCGGGTTGTTCATCTGTGTGGGGCTTTGGGTATTGCGGCGGGCGGCGCGTATGACGTGTGACAGGTGCGGTCTCGGTCAACGGACGGCCGGAGATCCATCATGCCCCATTGTGTCGCGCGCTTCGTGTCGAATGCGGAGTCGGGCGCGGTGGGGTACGGATGGTGTTGTCAGCTCTGCGCGAGCCTGTTGTGCAGAGTGTCGGCAGAGGCTGCGGCAGCAGGGTGTAAATATGGAAAAAGGGCTATCCGAGGAGAAAAACACGCCCCGAAACAGCCCTGCTCTCTGCGTAGAACCTTTGTAAGTTCGATGTGTCCAGTCCCGCATTCGGGCCCGCGACGTCCGTAGACGCACGTCCGACGTTTCGCGTGAAACCTCGGCGGACACGTTTTATGCGAGGTATATGGTCTTGAAATTACTTCTTGTGAGCCTCTACGTATGCGATAGCGTCGCCAACGGTAGTGATCTTCTCGGCGTCCTCGTCGGGGATCTGGATATCGAATGCCTTCTCGAACTCCATGATCAACTCAACGGTGTCCAGAGAATCTGCGCCCAGATGAGCGGTGAAACTTGCTTCGGGAACTACCTCAGACTCCTTAACGCCCAACTTGTCAACGATGATCTCGACAACTTTCTGCTGAACTTCTGACATAACTTTAATTTTTAAGTTTAACAATTGTAATATTGATTGGTCGCAATCTTTTCTGCGCTTTTCTGCGCAAAAGTAACACTTTTTTTATTAATTTTGGCATCATGTTGAAAATATTTTATCCCCCTGAAAATATCGTTATTTGCCAATAGATTGAAAATCACCATATTATGAATCTACTCCTGATATCCAATTCCACCAATGCAGGTGAGGAATACCTGCGTTACCCGCTGAGTGCCATAGGCAAGTTCCTCGACGGGGTGAAGGAGGTGGCCTTCGTGCCGTACGCGGCCGTAACATTCTCGTATGCCGCATACGAGGCGAAGGTGCAGGCGCGCTTCGACGAGCTGGGCATACGTGTGCGTTCGGTGCATCGGGCGCATGATCCGCGGCGTATGATCCGCGAGGCGGAGGCCGTATGTGTCGGCGGCGGCAACACCTTTGCCCTTGCGCGCAAGATGCAGCAGCAGGGGCTCATGCGGGCCATACGCGCCCGCATAGCCGGCGGCACGCCCTACGTCGGATGGTCGGCCGGCAGCAACGTCGCCTGCCCGACGATATGCACTACAAACGATATGCCCATCGTGCAGCCCGAGTCGTTCCGAGCCATCGGGGCCGTGAAGTTCCAGATAAATCCCCACTATCTGGATGCCAATCCCGAGGGGCATGCGGGTGAGACGCGCGAGCAGCGCATATTGGAGTACATCGAGGCCAATCCCCGACGCTGGGTCGTGGGCCTGCGCGAGGGGTGCATGCTGCACCTGCATGACGGCCGTCTGGAGCTGGTCGGCCTGCGCCCGGCGCGTATCTTCCGCAAGGGTGTCGAGACCTTCGAAGTAAAGGCGGGCGACGATCTGGGATTCCTTCTCTGACACGGGACGGGGTGTAGCCGCAGGGTATATTATAATGTAATTTGCTCTGATGGGGCGGTATCTGTCCGTGGGTGGGGATTGTGATGTCGCGGGGCCATAATGCGCACCGCTTCCACGGCTCCCGGAATTGTATTATTACGGAAGAAATGGTTTTCTGTATGGATGGACATCTGGTGTGGGATATTGATCCCGTATTGTTTTCGGTCGGAAGTTTTGCCGTCCGCTACTATTCGCTCTGCTGGCTGGCGGCATTCGCCTCGTGTTACTTCGTGATGAGGTCCATATTCCGGCGCGAGGGACTTTCAACCGACAATCTCGAATCATTGTTGATATATGTCTTCATTGGCACATTTGTCGGGGCGCGTCTGGGCCACTGTCTCTTCTACGAGACGCACTTCTATCTGACGCATCCGTGGCGCATAGTGCTACCGATATACGAACGCAGCGACGGCTCGTGGGGGTTCGGTTTCATGGGGTTGGCAAGCCACGGCGCCGCCGTCGGCATAATCGTCTCGCTCATACTCTACGCCCGCCGCTACCGCTTCCCCATGTGGGATCTGCTCGACAAGCTGGGGGTGGTGGCACCGCTCGGAGGTGCCTTTATACGTCTGGGCAACTTCTTCAATTCGGAGATTCTCGGGGCCCCGAGCGACAGCCCGCTGGCCATAGTCTTCAGCCGCGTAGATCAGTTGCCGCGGCATCCCGCCCAGCTATATGAGGCTGTGGGCTATTTCGCTATATTTGCCGTCGTGTATGCCGTGTACAGGTATCGGCATCAAAAGGTCGGTGCAGGTTACCTCTTCGGTCTGTCGATAGCCCTGATATTTGGACTTAGGTTCGTCGTTGAGTTCTTCAAGGAGGTGCAGGAGCCTTTCGAGGAGTCTCTGCGCGCGTGGCTCTCGATAGATATGGGGCAGCTGTTGAGCATACCTTTTATATTGGCCGGTATCGCGGTGATGGCGCTCCGCCGAAAGCATGTCCTTAAACAATCCTGAGAGCAGATGGTGTCGCGGACAAAGATAACGGGAGACCGTGGCGAGGCAATAGCTGTGGAGTATCTGCGCCGCAGAGGGTTCCTTATATGCGACCGTAACTGGCGCTGCGGCCGCTACGAGATCGACATCGTGGCCACACGTGCGGGCGTGACACATCTGGTTGAGGTTAAGACGCGTGCGGCCGGTGCCCTCGTCTCGCCCGAGGCTGCCGTCACGCCATCCAAGGCGGCGGCGCTGCGCCGTGCCGCGGAGTCATATCTGGCACAGCGGCACGTAACAGGCGAGGTGGAGTTCGATCTTGTGGCGGTGGATATCTTCCCCGACGGGGAGTATGAGGTCAGATATGTGACAAATATGGTCGAAGTTGGGTGGTAATTTGGTGGGTTGGATAAAAAAACATACCTTTGTCGCGCAAAATCGCGATAGTGACATTTATGTTTCTATATAATTTCTGTGTAGCCGTATATGCACGCCTGATCGCGTTGGCCTCGTTGTGGAACGACAAGGCCAAAAAATGGACCGTCGGCCGAAAAGGGATCTTCGACCGCATGGCCCGCACGATATCGCCCTCGGACAGAATAGTATGGATACATGTGGCCTCGCTCGGAGAGTTCGAACAGGGACGTCCCGTCATGGAGCAGATCAAGGCCAATTATCCTCATTACAAGATACTTCTGACATTTTTCTCGCCCTCGGGCTACGAGGTGCGCAAGAACTACAAGGGGGCCGATTACATCTTCTACATGCCGATCGACACGCCGCGGAACGTACGCCGTTTCCTCGATCTGGCGCACCCCGAGATTGCAATATTCGTCAAGTACGAGTTCTGGATAAACTACCTCACGCAGCTCAAGCGCCGCGGTACGCGCACGTTCGTCATCTCGGCCATCTTCCGCCGCAACTCGATCTTCTTCCGCAGCTACGGTTTCCTGTGGCGGCAGGCGCTCGATTCGTTCGACCAGATATTCGTCCAGAACGAGGAGTCGCGACATCTGCTGCACGATATCGGCTTCGACAATGTGGTCGTGGCAGGGGATACGCGTTTCGACCGCGTGGCGGCCATCGCCGAGGGGGTGAAGCGCATCGACATCGTCGAGCGGTTCAAGGCCGACAAACCTCTGTTTGTGGCTGGGTCGACGTGGAGACCCGACGAAGACATACTCCTGCCGCTGATAAACGACAACCCCGAGATAAAGTTCGTCATCGTGCCGCACGAGATGGACGAGTGCCGCATAAACCGTATCATAGCCGAGACGCAGGGCGGTGCCGTACGTTATACGCATTGCAACGACGCAACCCCCGTCGAGCGGTATCAGGTGCTGGTACTCGATACGGTGGGAATGCTCTCGTCGGTCTACCGCTACGCCTCGTGGGCATATATCGGCGGCGGCTTCGGCACCGGTATCCATAACACGCTGGAGGCGGCGATATTCGCTCTGCCCATAGCCTTCGGCCCCAACTATTCGAAGTTCAAGGAGGCGCGCGACATGGTGGCTCTGGGAGCTGCTACGAAGGTTGAGACGGTGACAGACCTCGAGGCGTGGTTCGCCCCGCTGCGCGACAACAAGGAGTATCGCGCGAAGGTCAGCTCTACGGCCAAGGACTATACGCTGAAGAATATCGGCGCAACGTCACTTATCATGAAGATCGCCTTCGACAGCTAACCCGCGAGAGGTTGTGGGCTTGGTGTGGAGCGAAGCGGCTGTACGGTTCGAATCCCTGCGCCGAGCGGTACGGAGCGATGCGGTGTCCGTAGGGTTTGATGCCCGATCTGCGACTTATGGTAATGCGAGGGGGGGGAGATGACAGGAGCTTCTTGATTGAGAGGAGGACAATATATTAATAGAAAAGATGTAAACGGTTCGTTTGGCGAGAGCAGACGACCGTTTTTTTTTGTGCGTGGTACGGGCGCCTGCGGCCTTTTGGCGGCAAATATCACTATGCGTTGTGCCGCGTGAGGCACATATCGTAATTTCTGCTTTGAAAACGTATCGTATCCGTAAGTCATGAAATTTATCTGCGGAGATGCTGTTCGGGTTTCGTTTCAAAACCTGTTGTGCCGTTGCAAAATATTGTTTTATAGCTGATTGTTGCGTGTCTTCATTATTTAACAGTTTCTTAGCATATATTTATCGGTATAAAAGTTTGAGCAATGAAAATAATTCAGTACTTTTATTCCGTAAATGGTTGGCATGAGTCCGTCATGAAAGTCAATTAACCCAAAAATCAATTTATATGAAAAAATCTCTTCTATTGAATTTTGTCACGATCGTTTCGTTGTTCGCCTTCGCCTCGTGCGCTGACGACAACAGCGACTATGTGCAGCCTACGGTGACCATCGAGGGGGCCGACGAGTACGGCACCCGTACGTTGGAGTTCTCTAACAGGGTAGGCAGTCAGCAGGTCGAGATTACGGCAAACGGCGACTGGTTCATCCGTATTCCCGATGATGCGTCGTGGCTGACCGTTACACCGAGCGAGGGTGCGGCTTCGGACAAACTCATATCGGTGACGGTGGATGTGAAACTCAACGAGGGTTCGGAGTCGCGTACGGCGACACTCGCTCTCGTATGTGATGAGATCGAGCAGAAGGCGCTGCTTACGGTCGTGCAGGACAAGATGTATGTCCTCTCGGCTACGGCCAGCCGCTCGATGATAAACAAGGACGGCGGTGACGTTGTAATCTCGGTCGAGGCCAATGCCGGCTGGAGCTACACAATGGACGACGCCGGCAAGACGTGGCTTACGGAGAAGGAGAAGAGCTCTTCGAAACTGACGCTCACGGCTTCGGTTCTCGACGTCGAGGAGCGCACGGCCGAGATAACCTTTACATCGGATGTGGATCCCGAGTTGCAGTCCGTAGTGAAGCTCTCGCAGAAGGATCTGGAGCTCTATGCCGAGCGCTCGAAGGTATATGTGTCGCCCGATGGCGGCGAGGTGACGCTCTCGGTGGTTACGACGAACGTTCCCGAGTGGAGTGTCGAGGCTGTGGACTCGTGGATTACGGCAACGAAGGTCGACGAGACCACCATCAAACTGACTGTCGGCGCGTATGGCACCAGCCGCCGTGAGGGTACGGTTAACCTTACGACTCCCGTGGATGCAGAGATGGTAGCACCCATTACGGTCGTGCAGCGTGCAACCTCGCAGGGCCCCAGAGCCGATATACTCGACGTCGTATTCGGTGCTGACGGTTCGGCTTCGGATATTGCCGGCGGAAATACGGTCAAGTATGTTGCCGGTGACGCCTGCACGATAGACTACAACAACCTCTACCTGCGTTACACGCCTACGTTTACCCGTTCGAGTGCCGGTACGTCGAACTACACAGACGGCTACTACCGTATCGACTATACGGATGCCATGATGTCGGCCCTGAACGACGGATATACGATGGAGGCCGTGGTTATGGTCAACGCCGCACCCAACGGTAACGAGATCAAGGCATTCTCGGCTACGACGTCGGGCGGTATGGCCCTGATGATCGCCAATACGGGCCGCGGCAAGGGTCTGGAGTTCATCCAGCACAACGGTTCGTCGTGGTGCTTCGCCTCGACGGATGTGATTCCTGAAGTTGGAAAATATTACCACTTGGTAGGTGTGTATGATCCCGCCACGAGCAAGATCTACTGCTACGTGAACGGCGAGCTGAAGGCGTCAGCCGCATGTACGGGCATCAAGCACATGACCACCTCTTCGTCACGTGTCCGCGCATTCACCATCGGCGGCAACACGCAGTCGAATACTCAGATGAACGGCGCATGGTGCGGCGAGGTTTCGCTGGCGCGTATCTATGACGCCCCGCTGACGGCCGATGAGGTCAAGGCCCTCTATGAGGATGTAAGGGAGTAAACGCCGTGCGGTACTTGGGCCGCGCGTCGGAAATATCGGAGCGATATGCCGTAAGGCATGTCGCTCCTTTTTTATTTTTATTTTAGGTAGCGTCTGTTTTTGACGGCATCCGGTTTGGACGAGTTGATCGCGGTATATTTGTCTCTGATGTTTTGTGGCTGTTGAAGACTTTTATGGCAGTCCGTGTTTTGCCTTATTTCTTGCGATGAAGCGGCCGTGAGGTGTTGTTATGGCTTAACGGAGAATGAGCCTGAATGGGCGTGAAACGCGCTTTATACGGCGCATGGGACTGTCGTTTGCCATTGATGATATGCCGACGGATGGAATGTCCCTTTTTGAGGAAGGGTTGTGAGATAGCGTAAAAAAGAAAAGATCGAAAGCCTTTCGGTTTCCGATCTTGCTTCAAGTACCTCCTCAGGGGCTCGAACCCTGGACCCCAACATTAAGAGTGTCGTGCTCTACCAACTGAGCTAAAGAGGCATCCTTGTTCTTGATTGCGAGTGCAAATTTAAGGCACTTATTTCATTTGTGCAAATTTTTCGAGGGATTTTTTTGTTTTTTTCTGCACCTCCCAAATTCATAAATTATCAGTTATGCCGTCAAGTGGCGCCTAATCAAATCATTGTGCCGCTTGAGACGATGTGTCTCTGCTGGTGCCGGATCAATCGCTGTTCCACTCGCCGGCGGCCTCGATGTAGAGGATCGGGCGTTTGCGCTCGAGAGCCTTCAGCCGTAGGTAGGTCTCATAGAGGTTTATGCCGTTCGACGACTCCTCCGCCATGACGTATCCTATGACCGAAGCCTGCCCGCATGTAGTGCGGTATGCCGTCTCGGCACGGTCGAGGAAGGCGGCCTTCCATTTGGGGTCGTTGCTCGGGTTACCTCCGATACGGCGCGAGAGTCCGCTCTTGCTTGTGTTGATCGGAATCTGGGCTATGACGTACATGCCCAGCGAGTCGCACATGCGGTAGACGTTCTGCGGTACGGCCCCCATCTTGAAGCGCAGGGCGTTGTATTTGAGTACGCGCGCCGCGATGATGTCCTTTTCGGTCACCTTGAGCGGGTCGAAGTCGCGGTAGAAGAGTTCGGTCTTGATGCCGTTGATCATGAAGTCGCCATCCTCGTTTATGTCTATGTCGCGGAAGCCGATCATGCGTGACTGGTACTCGGCATAGCGCCCTTCGATCTGGGTCTTGATGTTGAGCCGGTAGCGCACGGGCATGTCGGCACACCATGTCAGCACGTAGGGTATGCGGGCCATGAACTTGACCGTATCCTCGCCGCGCATGCCCAAGGTGACATCCTTGTATCCCTGAGTCACGACCGTAGTGTCGGGGGCGATAAGCTCGTAGTGTATGCGTGCTGTTTTGGGGTTGAGCGACTCGGTCTTGACGATGAGACCAACCTCGACGTTGGCATATTCGCTCTTGAGGTCGACATCGGTGTTGTGCACCACGTCACGCACGCGGATCGTAGGCTGCGATATGACGTATGTCTCGCCCACGCGCGGCTCGCGCGTCTCGACGAAATCCTCCATACGGCGGCTCCAGTGATCCTTCAGTATGCGTATCGAGATGGTATTCACATCCTCCTTCGAGGCTTTCGTAATGTTGAACTCGGCGGGGGTGAAGGCGTTGGCCGCATATCCCACCTTCTGGCCGTTGATGATCACCTCGTATGCGCCCGAGGCCTCGTCGACGTAGAGGATGGCCTGACGGCTGAGCCATACGAAGGGAATGACGTATTTCGAAGTGAAGACCGTAGCGTCCGGCTCTTCGGTGCGGGTCCAGCCCGTAACGGGACGGAGGTATTTCGAGGCCACGGCGCCCGAACCGAGGGCCTGAGCCTCCTCGGCGGTGGGGTATGGCAGGGTTTTGCTGCGAGGCAGCTCGCGTCCCAAGGATACATATTCGGGCGAGTCGTACTCCTGCGCCGAGAGTGCGCCGACGGCGAAAACGAGTGCTATGATCGACAGAAAACGTTTCATATTTTCGTATATTTGTGGTCGTAAGCCTTAGCGGGCGGATGGCTCCGTACGGAAGTAACGGCCCGCCGCCGCTTTGTAGTGCCAAAGTTATAAAAAAAATCGGTGATACGATGAATTCATATCCAAAACTCAATTTCCCGCCCATAAAATTGCGTGCGCGTGATTCCCGCGGCCGCACGGTCGTTTTCGACCGCGTGCGCTCGCTCTATGTGGTGCTTACGCCCGAGGAGTGGGTGCGGCGGCATGTGGTTGAGTTTCTGGTTGGGAGGTGCGGCGCGCCGCTGCGCTCGATCGTGGAGGAGTATGCCGTCAACGTCAATGCCGCACCCCAGCGGGCCGATGTCGTGGTCATGGACAGCGCGGCGCGGCCCGTGGCGCTGGTCGAGTGCAAGGCTCCCGATGTGCGTATCACCTCCGAGGTGTTCGAGCAGGCGACGCGATATAACGCCGTTCTGGGGGCGCGGTATGTGATCCTGACAAACGGTATCACCCATTTCTGTTTCGAACGCACGGCCGACGGATATGCCCCCATGTCGGCCTTTCCCGACCTTACGCCCCGGGTGCCGGACGGGGATGAATCGCCGAATGTGTGATATGCGCTCAGTGCGTTTTCGTGTCCTCTACGGAATATTCCGTCTCAGATCTGGGCTGCGGGATGGCGGCGCTCGATATATTCGCGGAAGGCGTCGCGGTAGTTCTCCCCTAAAGGCACATATTCGCCGTTGTCGAGGTAGACGCGGCCGCGGGCATATCCCGAAACGTGTGCGAGGTTGACGATGTAGGAGCGGTGTACACGCATGAAGCGGCCCGAAGGAAGCGTCGTCTCCATATTCTTCAGACGGAAGAGGGTGGTTATTGTGGAGCCCGACGTCAGATGCAGGCGTACATACTCCCCTTCGCTCTCGAGGTATATGATGTCGGCATGTTTGATGATCGAGACCTTGTAGTCGGCCTTGACCGAGATGCAGTCGCCGGCATTGTCCTCCGTAGCTGAGGCCGTAGCTGCCTCCGGAGTCTTCCTGTCGCGCAGACGCATGAGCTCAAGCAGCGAGCCGGCCTTGCCTATGGCGCGGTTGAAATCGGCGAAACTGAAGGGCTTGAGCAGGTAGTCCACGGCATCGAGACGGAAGCCCTCGATGGCATACTCCGAATATGCGGTGGTGAATATCACGAGCGGCGGGTTGTGCAGCTGCCGCACGAAATCCATGCCGTTAAGGTCGGGCATGTTGATATCCACAAGCAGCAGGTCGACATCCATCTGCGGCAGCATGGCCTGTGCCTCGACGGCATTGCGGCACGCCGCCACAAGCTCCACCTGCGGAATGCGGTCGATGTAGCTCTTCACCTGACGCAGCGCGAGAGGCTCGTCATCTATGGCCATGCATCTAATCATACTTTATGGGTATTGTGAGTTTCACTTCATACCGATCCTCGTGCGAGTCGTCTATCTTGAGCGTGTAGTTGCTGCCAAACAGCAGGTCGAGACGCTTGCGTACATTATATAGCCCCATGCCGCTGCTCTTGCCGCTGTCAGAGGCCGCATTCACGCCGGAGAGACGGTTGCCTCCGCTGTGGCCGACACGGGCTTTGCGCCCACGGCGTGCGGTGCGCGACGATGCCTTCGTATCGGTTTCGGCATGCGTGTCGGCTGCCGCCATCGCTTGCAGATCGTGGGCGGCCGTGTGGTCGTGGCGCGAGTTGGTGACGGTGCATGAGGCCGTATTGCCGTCGCAGCTGATGGCGATGTGTACGTACGAGGGGCTGTTGTAGCTTACGCCGTGCTTGAAGGCGTTCTCCACGAAGACGATGAGCAGCAGCGGCGGGATCTTGGCCTCGGGAGGGACAGTCCCCTCCACGTCGAGACGTATGTCCACATCGTCCGTATAGCGTATGCGCATGAGCCCGATGTAGTTCTCCACGAAGCGTATGTCGTTGAGGATGCTTGTCTCGGCATTCTCCGAGTCGTAGAGTACATACCGCATCATCTTCGATAGCTCGATGACGGTCTCCTTCGCCGCCTCGGTGTCGATGTCGATCAGTGCATGGATGTTGTTGAGCGTGTTCATGAAGAAGTGCGGGTTGATCTGGTATTTCAGATAATCCATCTCGGCCTGCAGGCTCTGACGCTCGAGCGAGACCATCTTCTGTTCGTCGCTCATCGACTTGAACATTATCTTGATGCCGTTGTTGGTGTTTTGCAGGAAGAGACCCAGCAACACATTCCAGTACCATGCCAGATCGGTAAACGAGGCACGTCCGTGGACGATATACAGGTCGCTGTCGGCAAAGGGCGAGTGGCGCATCGTGGTCTCGTAGTATTCGATCGAGTAGAAGAGAGCCACAAGGTAGAGTATCGACACCAGATAGTATGCCGCGTAGTGTTTGCGCAGCAGCAGCTTGGGCGCGAAGATGAGATTGTTGAGCAGGAAGATGATGCCGTAGGGCAGGATCTTGAGCCATGCCGTCAGTATGTTGACGAAATAGACATGCTCCTCGGACATCATCTTGGCGTTGAGTATGGGCACGAGGATGGCTACCGTCCACACCAGAAAGTAGAGGAGGTTCTCGCCTATGGCCATTTTGTTGCTTCGGAGTCGCATGATAGCAAAGGTATGAATTTTTGCGTGGGCGGCAAAATAAATCCCCCATCCATACGGAAACGGCCTCCGCCGCAGTCGGGCAGAGGCCGTTCGTGTGTATTGTTACGATGTGATTTTATCTTATCGTCTCGGCGGCCTATTTGTATCGCAACAGCAGCTCCAGCATGCGGCGGTCGAGCTTGTGGCCCTTGAAGTCCTCATACTTCACGTCGTCGCGGCCGCTGTCCAGCACGCCGAACGAACCGTAGAGGTTCCACAGCGACCATCCCCATCCGTTCTCGGCGAAGATCGTAAACTGATCCTCCAGCCATGCGAGAGCCACCTCGTGCGGGGTGCGGTTGTGGCATCCGAACTCGCCGATATGTACCGTGCGGCCAAGTTTCATCCACGGCTGCCAGTTCTTGTTGAGCGTCTCGCGCAGCCACTCGCGGTCGTATGTCTTGTCGTTGTCGTGCAGCGGCCAACTGAGCTTCTCGCGCGGGTAGTACATCGGGCCGTCACCGTAGACCCAGTTGGCGCCGTAGTGCGAGATGAGCATGGGCTGGTAGCCGCGGCCGCTCTGGATGATGTTGCGCAGGTCGGCTATCTCCATCAGCGGGCGGTTGCCTACGTCCAGTCCGTCGACTATGATCGTACGCGTGGGACTGATGCGGCGTATGGTCTCGATGAGGCGGCGGACGACATTCTCATATTTGGCGTCCTCGATCGTCGGGGCCTCGTTGATAAGATTGAAGCTCAGAACCTTTGACGAGTAGGACTTATATCGCTCGGCAAACAGCTGCCAATGATACTCGCAAGCCTTGAGCGCCTCCTCGTTCTCGAAGAGGTTGGCCTCCTCGTGCGGCGGGTTGATACAGTAGCCCGGGGCACGGTGGAAGTTGAGGTTTATGTGTATGCCGTACTGCCGTCCCAACTCGACGACACGGTCGATCTCGGCGATACGTTTCTCGTCGATGGCGTACCAGTCATCGCGTGAGGTCCAACACCAGTATGAGAGCGGTATGCGGGCAAAGTTGAAGCCCCACTCGGCCATGATCTCGAAATCCTCCTCGCTGAAGGTGGTCTGGAAGTCGGGGTTGAACTTGTTGAGGAGGTTGAATCCCTTCCACAGAACTTTCGGCTTGGCGGCTGCGGCCTGCGTGCGCGGACTTTCGGCCGCTGTGGCGGCGGTAGGGAGCGCTGCGGCTGCCGTCGCGGCGGCTACCACACGCAGGAATTCGGCCCGGTCGATGGTCTTATGATTGTTCATAATATTGGGAAAAGTAGTCGATTTGTCAAATATACTCCTTTTTCCTTTTTTGTGCAACTTTTTCGTCCGCAGCGGCTGCCAGAATGGCCATATTGCCAAAAAAGCGGCCTTGCAGCCGCTTATTTTGTTATGTGATATTCGATTATATGTGTCAGTCCGGTCTGTTGCCTTGCGGGCCTTTCCTTCTCATTCCTTAACTTTTATTCCTCTACACTATTCTATTCTCTTTCTTCCTTCTACTCTCTGCTCTCTTTTCCTCCTCTCTGCTCTTCTGCTCTCTCTCCGTTCTCTCTTCTTCCTTCTCTATCTCCTTCTCTCCTCTCCGTTCTCTCTTCTCTCCCCCCCCCTGCGTTATCGGGCCAGATCCTGATAGAGGAAGCGGCGGATGCTGCGCTTGGGGGTCTTCTCGAACTCCGACTTCATGATAACATACGATGCAACCTTCTCGTATGCGGCGACGGCCGAGTTGAGCATGACGATATTCTCCTTCATGATGCGGTCGATGCCCTGCTCGTCGATACCCTCCTGTGCCGCCTGATCGTAGTCGGGGACTATGAGGGCCGTGAGACGGCCGTTCTTCTCGACGATGAGCGATTCGAGCACCAGCGGCAGATTGTTGAGCTTGTCCTCGATCTCCTCGGGGTAGATGTTCTGTCCCGTGCCGGTGAGTATCATGGTCTTGCAGCGGCCGCGGATGTATAGCGTGCCGTCGGGGTCCATCGTACCCATATCGCCCGTATGCAGCCATCCCTCGTCGTCGATGACGGCGCGCGTGGCCTCCTCGTTCTTGTAGTATCCGGCCATGACATGCTCGCCGCGGATGAGTATCTCTCCGGGCGTATGTTCCGGATCGGCAGAGTCGATATGCGCCTCGAGCAGCCCCTTGAGATAACGTCCGCACGAGCCGTTCTTGAACTCCGAGGGTATCGAGAAGCTGATGAGCGGGCCGCACTCGGTCATGCCGTAGCCTATCGTCAGCGGGAAGTCTATCTTGCGCAGGAACGACTCGGTCTCCTGATTCATCGGGGCGCCGCCTACGATGAAGATCTTGAGCTGGCCGCCGAACGAGGCCATCATCTTCGAGCGTATGATCGAATAGAGGGCCGTGTTGAGAAGCGGAATCTTCATGGCGATGCTCATGGGGCCCTTTTCGAGCATGGGCATGATCTGCTTGCGGTATACCTTCTCGAGCACCAGCGGCACGCTGCATATTATCGTAGGCCGGACGTTCTGCATCGCCTCGACCAGAATCTTGGGCGAGGGTATGCGTCCGAGCAGCGTTATGTGGGCACCGACAGCCAGCTGCGTCAGGAAATCGAACGCACAACCGTAGGCGTGTGCCAGCGGCAGGAACGAAAGCGTGCGTCCGCCCTTGTCGAAGTATGGTCTGCCCGTCGAGGGCTCGACGACGCTCGCGGCGAAGATGACGTTGCCCGTAAGGTTGTTCACCGTGAGCATTACGCCCTTCGACGAACCAGTCGTGCCGGAGGTATAGTTGAGCAGTATGATGCGGTCGTTGGGTACGTCGCGGTACTTTATGTCGTCGACGCCGAACTTCTTGCCGTATGTGCGGTAGAAGGTCTTGTAGGCGCTCTTGACGGCGCGTTTGATGCGCGGTTTGTCGCGGTCGTACGTGAGACTGAAGTCCGTGAGCGAGAAGATGGCCTCCAGCGCCGGCATCCGCGCCGGATCGAGGTTGGCCATGAAGTTGTCGCCGATGAAGAGCATGCGGCTCTCCGAGTGGTTGATGATGTTCATCATGTCCGCAGGATTGAAATCCTGAAGTATGGGCACGATGACGGCACCATAGGTGATGGTGGCAATATAGGTTACGCACCAGCGGATGTTGTTGCGGCCGATCAGGGCAATCTTGTCGCCCTCGCGTATGCCCGCCTCGTTGAAGAGCAGATGCAGTTTGGCGATCTCGCGGGCCGTCTCCAGATAGGTAAGCGTGTCGCCGCCGAAGTAGTCCGTCAAGGCCGGCAGGTCGCTGTTGTTGCGGAAACTCGCTTCGTATATTTTTATCAGATTCTCCTTCAACATGGGGGTATGGTTTTGCGTGGTGTATGGACTCTCTCTATCGTGGCTCCGGCGGCAAGCCGTGGCGATGGCGTTGCGGCTTGCTACCTGTTGCCGGCCGTTTTGTCGGTATCATGTCCGGCGGCATTGCCATCGCCGCCCTCCGCAGGGCCTTTGGCGGCGGTGGAGTCGTGTGGCCGCCAGACATATATCTTCGATTCGGTGCCGGCCTTCAGGCGTTCGATGTTCTTGCGGTGAGACCACAGCAATAATCCTGCTACGACGAATGAAAAGACGATGAACGACATCGACACATCCTTGACGCGCGACCACTCCATCGACGAGTAGATTATGGCGAAGATCGGGAAGCTGCATCCTGCGGTCATCGAGGCCAGCGACACATAGTGTGTGATGAGGAATACCAGAACCCACACGGCGAAGCACAGAAGCACGACAATGGGGTAGATACCCGTGATGGCGCCGACGAGTGTGGCCACGCCCTTGCCGCCCTTGAATCCGGCGAAGATGGGGAATATGTGCCCGAGGACTGCGGCGAAGACGCCCATGATCTTGAGGTTTATGAGCCATGCCGACGTTATGTCTATGTCGTAGCGCATGAAGCCGATGAGTGAGACGGCGACGAAGCCCTTGAAGAAGTCGAGCACGAAGACGGGCAGGGCGGCGCGGCGCCCCAGCACGCGGAGCATGTTTGTGGTGCCGGCATTCTTGCTGCCGTATTCGCGTATGTCTATACCGTAATATTTCTTGCCTATCCACACGGCGCTGGGGATGGAACCCAACAGGTAGGCTATGATGAGCATCGTTACGGCGCAGTAGTATGTGATAAGACTCCAGTTTTCCATTTCGGGAGGGTGTTATATTGCAAAAAACGCATCAGCTGCGGCCGGTGTGGCCGAGCGGATGTAGCCTTATTTTGATACAAAGATATACAAAGATTTTTACTTATCCATCGTTTGGACCAAAATTCGACCCCGCAAGAGGTGTGTGCATGTAGTCTTTGCGGAGACGGGCAGTGCGTTGTGCATTTGCGCGATATGTGTTGTGCTGGGTATTTTTGTTTTCATAAAAAATGTTTAACTTTGTTGCCTTATGGAAAACAACTCGAACTGAAATGAAGGCAGCAACCTTAATAAATGAAACCGTCGGCAAGTGGCCTTGGTGGAAGGAGATGCTGACGATCGTGGCCGGATGCGTCATCGTATCCATCGGATTCGTATTCTTTATCAACCCCTACAACATCGTCCCGGGCGGTGTCTACGGTCTGGGTATCGTCATGCACAACATCTTCCCTTCGGTGCAGGTCGGTACCTTCGGATACATGTTCGACGTGCCGCTGCTCATAACGGCGATCTTCATCTTCGGACGGCAGTTCGGCGGACGTACGTTCTTCGCCGCCTGCATGACGCCCGGTCTGATGAATATCATCTCGTCGGTGGCATATCCGTCGCGTGAGGCGCTGCGTGAGCTCGACCCCTCGCAACTGCTCGGCGGCGTGCTCGACCTGTCGGACCATCTGATGCTTACGTGCGTTCTGGGCGGCGCCATGATAGGTCTCGGTCTGGGTCTCGTGGTACGCAGCAACGCCACGACGGGCGGTACCGATATCGTGGCCATGATCCTCAACCGATACATGCATGTCAAGTTCTCGCACGGCGTGCTGCTGGCAGACGCGTGCGTTGTGCTGTCGGGCCTTGTGGTCATCGGCTTCGGCATAGGTGTCGAGGGTGACTCGGGCGAGCGCGGATGGCTTTTGTCGCTCTATTCGCTCATAACGATATTCATCGCTTCGCGCGTTGTGGACTACGCCATCGACGGCTCGTCGTATGACAAGCTGCTCTTCATCATCAGCAACAACCGCTCGGAGCAACTGCGTGACTACATCATCAACCAGATGGACCGCAGCGCAACATACCTCAAGGCGTCGGGCATGTACAGCCGCGACGACAAGGAGATGATATTCCTCGTTGTGAGCCGCCGCGAGGTTGCGCAGGTCGAGCGCAAGATCAAGGAGATCGACCCGCGGGCGTTTGTCGTCGTGACCAATGCCTACGACACTTACGGCGAGGGCTTCAAGCCCTTCCCCGACAAGGATTCGATCCTCAACAGCTAAAGTTTTTGCATATTCTATGATCGATAAAAATACATTGAGGCCCGCTGCGGGCGCAGGCCGCCGTCTCTTTGTGGAGACATACGGCTGCCAGATGAATGTCGGCGATACGGAGATCGTCGTATCCATAATGCAGGGCGAGGGCTATGTCTATACGGAGCATATTGACGAGGCGGACGTTGTGCTGATAAACACCTGCTCGATACGCGACAATGCCGAGCAGCGCATCTGGGGACGTCTGCGCGAGCTGCGCGGACTGCGCCGCCGTCGTCCGTCGCTGCTTATAGGCATCATCGGCTGCATGGCCGAGCGTCTGAAGGAGCGTCTTGTCGAGGGTGACGATGCCGTCGACATTGTCGCCGGCCCCGACTCGTACCGCGACCTGCCGCGTCTGGTCCGCGAGGCCGAGGCTGGAGGAAAGGGCGTGAACGTACTGCTCTCGAGCGAGGAGACATACGCCGAGATCGCCCCCGTACGTCTGGACCGAAACGGCGTGAGCGCCTTTGTGGCCATCATGCGCGGCTGCAACAACTTCTGTTCATATTGCGTCGTTCCCTATACCCGCGGCCGCGAACGCAGCCGTGACGCCGCCACCATCGTGGCCGAGGCCCGCACGCTCTTCGAGAACGGGTACCGTGAGGTGACCCTTCTGGGGCAGAATGTCAATTCGTACCGTACGGGCGATGTAGATTTCCCTGCTCTGCTTAAGTCCGTGGCCGAGATCTCGCCGCTGCTGCGCGTACGCTTCGCCACGTCGCATCCCAAGGATATGAGCGACCGCCTGATCGAGACTATGGCCTCGATGCCCAACATCTGCCGTGCGATACACCTGCCCGCACAGTCGGGCTCGACGGCCGTGCTGGAGCGTATGAACCGCAAGTATACGCGTGAGTGGTATCTCGGACGTGTCGATGCGATCCGCCGCCTGATGCCCGACTGCGCCATCACGACCGACCTCATAGCAGGCTTCTGCGGCGAGACGGAGGAGGACCACCGCGCCACGCTCTCGCTTATGGAGCAGGTGGGTTACGATTTCGCATATATGTTCAAGTATTCGGAGCGTCCGGGCACCTATGCCCAGCGTCACCTGAAGGATGATGTTCCCGACGAGGTGAAGACGGCGCGTCTGACCGAGATAATAAATCTCCAGAACGAACTCTCGGAGCGGAGCAACCGCCGCGACGTGGGTAAGGAGTTCGAGATTCTGGTAGAGGGCGTCTCGAAACGGAGCGACGACCAGCTCTTCGGCCGCACCTCGCAGAACAAGGTCGTGGTATTCGACCGCGGCAATCATGCGGCGGGCGACTATGTGCGCGTGCGCATTACGGGTTGTTCGTCGGCGACGCTCTACGGCGAGGAGATTTTCTGACAATGCCGTTTGGCCACTCTGCCGTGTGACGTTAATTTCGGGCAGGGCGATTGCCGTTTGGACGGAAAAAGGAGATGTATGCCGACACGGCGTACATCTCCTTTTCTTTTGGCTTTTTGGAGCTTACTCTGCGGCGGATGACCGTTCGTCCTCCATTATACGGTCCAGCTGGTCATAGAATTCCGGAAATTCCCCTATGGCGATCTCCCGTATCCTGCCGTCGGCACCGATTACGACCTTGGTCGGGAAGGCCGTGACATTATAGAGTACGGTCGGTTTCTCCGATGACGGCATGGAGCCCTCCTCGCGGAGGTTTATCCAGCCGAGCCCGTATTTCTCCACTCCGGCCTGCCATGCCTCTTTGTCGTCCTTGCAGTCGATGCTGACGACTACAAGGCGGTCGGCATACTTTGCGGCGGCCTGTTTCAACTCCGGTATGCCCGATATGCAGGCGTGGCACCATGTTCCCCAGAAGTCGAGCAGGACGGTTTTTCCTTTCAGCGCGGAGAGCGTTATCTTGTTGCCGTCTATGTCAGGAAGCGAGAAATCGGGTGCCGCTGCGCCTGTGGTGAGTCCGGCCCGCGCCATCTTCTTGAGCAGGGCCTCCGCGGCCTTTTTCCGTGTCTGCTCCAGTAACGGGCGGAACATCCCGTCAAGCGCCCTTTCGGGTAACAGCGCCATATATGACTCGACGCTGTCGGCGGGTGCGAGCAGAATGATGTACGGGGCCTCCTCGCTGTCGACACTCTGTCGGAAACTGCCGGAGATGAATTCGATACTGCTGTTGCGTATCCCGTCAAGGGCCGACCGTAGAGAGTCCAGTGCCACATCGTCGCCCTCCGCGTAGGCCCTATTCATTTGTTTGGCGGTCTCTTCGGTCCTGTCGGCAAAGACGGCCATCTGTTGATTGAATTCCCAAATCTTCCTATTGAGGCTGCTTCCTCTGATTACGAATTCCGTATCCCGATCCTCTGCCGTCTCGACGGTTACGGAGATCCTGTCGCCGGGGGTGGCATAGAGGTGCAGCATCATCTTTCCGCGCCACAGCCTGCCTCCGGGTATCACCTGTGAGGTTGCAAAGGGCTTGACGATGACTATACACGGCTCGCGCAGCGGCAGGGTGTAGTCGAGGCGGCCGTCGGGACCGAGCAGCAGGGTATCCGACATTTGTGCCGCAGGGTCGTCGGCACGGCTGAACGGCATGCACTCTATCTGCAGGGTGTCGTTGCCGAGACTGCGGAAGTCGAGCCGTATCTCGGGCCTCGGAGAGCATGCCGCCGCAGAGAGCATGAGCAGGATTGCGGGAAGAAGGTTTCGATTCTTCATGAATGTAGATGTCGGTCTATGGGTACGCATATCAGGTTATTAGAACAAATGTAAGCAAATATTTTGACAAGGCGAATAGGATTGGCTGCATAAGGTGGCATATATGGCGCTTATGTGGCAGAGACTTGGGCGGCCAAAGGAAAGCCCTCCGCTTCCCGAATGGGGGGGCGGAGGGCTTCTCCTGTTACGACTTGCGCCGCTGCGCTATCGCTGGTTGAGGGCTGCGTGGGCTGCGGCCAGACGTGCGATGGGCACGCGGAAGGGCGAGCAGCTTACATAGTTCAGACCTGCGTAGTGGCAGAACTCTACCGACGAGGGCTCGCCGCCATGCTCGCCGCAGATACCGCACTTGAGGTCGGGGCGCGTGCCGCGGCCCTTGAAGACGGCCTCGCGGATAAGCTGTCCCACACCGTTGCGGTCGAGGATCTGGAACGGGTCGTTCTTAAGGATACCCTTCTCGAGATAGGTGGGCAGGAACTTGGCGATGTCGTCGCGCGAGAATCCGAGCGTCATCTGCGTCAGGTCGTTGGTGCCGAACGAGAAGAACTCGGCAACCTCGGCGATCTGGTTGGCGGTGACGGCGGCACGCGGAACCTCGATCATCGTACCTACCATATAGTCGATTTTGTCGTTGCGCTCGGCGAAGACCTCATTGGCCGTACGGTCGATGACGTTCTTCTGGTAGCGCAGCTCCTTGTGGTTACCCACGAGCGGTACCATGATCTCGACCTTCACGTCGATGCCCGTAGCGTGTACGTTCATTGCAGCCTCTATGATGGCGCGCGTCTGCATCTCGGTGATCTCGGGATAGGTGTTGCCCAGACGGCAGCCGCGGTGTCCCAGCATGGGGTTGACCTCGCTCAGGTACTCGACCTTGGCGGCGATCTTCTCGTATGGTACGTTCATCTCGGCGGCCAGTTCGCGCTGCTCCTTCTCGGTGTGGGGTACAAACTCGTGCAAGGGCGGGTCGAGCAGGCGTATGATGACAGGATATCCGTTCATGGCCTTGAACAGACCCTCGAAGTCGCCGCGCTGCATGGGCAGCAGCTTGGCCAGAGCCACACGGCGGCCGGCCTCGTCGTCGGCAAGGATCATCTCGCGTACGGCCTTGATGCGGTCGCCCTCGAAGAACATGTGCTCCGTACGGCAGAGACCGATACCCTCGGCGCCGAAGGCGAATGCCTGTGCGGCGTCGCGCGGCGTGTCGGCATTGGCGAGCACCTTCATGGTGGCGTACTTGCGCGCAAGATCCATCAGATGGCCGAAGTCGCCACTCAGGTCGGCATCCTTCGTGGCTACCTGTCCGAGATATACCTCTCCCGTAGAGCCGTTGAGCGAGATCCAGTCGCCCTCCTTTATGTTGTATCCGTTTACCGATATGGTGCGTGCCTTGTAGTCGATCTCCAGCTCGCCGGCCCCCGAGACGCAGCACTTGCCCATGCCGCGGGCTACGACGGCGGCGTGCGAGGTCATACCTCCGCGTGCGGTGAGGATACCTGCCGCGTCGAGCATACCCTTCAGATCCTCGGGCGAGGTCTCGATACGCACCAGCACGGCCTTCTGTCCCGTCTTGGCGAACATCTTCTCGGCGTCCTCGGCAAAGAATACAACGGGACCCGTTGCGGCACCCGGCGATGCGGGCAGACCCTTGACGATGACCTTGGCGTTCTTGATGGCCGTCTTGTCGAAGACGGGGTGCAGCAGCTCGTCCAGCTTGGCGGGTTCGCAACGCAGTACGGCGGTCTTCTCGTCGATCAGGCCCTCACGCAGCATGTCCATTGCGATCTTGACCATGGCGGCGCCGGTACGCTTGCCGTTGCGGCACTGGAGCATCCACAGCTTGCCGTCCTGTATGGTGAACTCGATGTCCTGCATATCCTTGAAGTACTGCTCCAAGTGGTGCTGTATCTGGTTGAGCTCGGCGAATACCGTCGGCATAACCTCCTCGAGCGAGGGATACTTCGATGCGCGCACCTCCTCCGAGATGTTCTGGGCCTTGGCCCAGCGGCGCGAGCCCTCGATGGTGATCTGCTGCGGCGTGCGGATACCTGCCACGACATCCTCACCCTGCGCGTTTACGAGATACTCGCCGTTGAAGATGTTCTCACCCGTTGCGGCGTCGCGCGAGAAGGCAACGCCCGTAGCCGAGTTGTCGCCCATGTTGCCGAATACCATGGCCTGAACCGATACGGCTGTGCCCCACTCGGCGGGGATGTTGTTGAGCTTGCGGTAGAGGATGGCGCGCTCGTTCATCCACGAACCGAAGACGGCGCATACGGCTCCCCAGAGCTGATCCCACGGGTTGACCGGGAACTCCGATCCGGTACGCTCCTTGACCGCCTTGCGGAAGGCTGCGACAAGCTCCTTTAGGTCGTCGGTCGTAAGGTCGGTATCCATCTTTACGCCGCGGCGTCTCTTCTGCTCCTCGATGAGCACCTCGAACGGATCGTGATCCTCCTTCGAGGCGGGCTTCATGCCCAGCACCACATCGCCGTACATCTGTACGAAGCGGCGGTACGAGTCCCATGCGAAGCGGGGATTGCCCGTACGCTTGGCTACGGCCTCGACTGCCTCGTCGTTCATGCCGAGGTTGAGGATCGTATCCATCATGCCCGGCATCGAGGCGCGCGCGCCCGAACGTACCGATACCAGAAGCGGCATCTCGCGGTCGCCGAACTTCATGCCCGTCAGGCGCTCGATGTTCTTCATGGCCTTCTCCACCTCGGGACGCAGCAGCTCGATGATGGCCTGCTTGCCGTGACGGTAATATTCGGCGCACACTTCGGTAGTTATGGTGAAGCCCGGAGGTACGGGGATACCTATCAGATTCATTTCGGCAAGATTGGCGCCCTTGCCGCCGAGAAGCTCTCTCATTTTTCCGTTACCCTCGGCCTCCTTGTTGCCGAAGGTGTAGACACGTTTTACGTCTGCCATAAATTTCGGTTTTGATTATTGTGATGATTGTCAGTGTTCGACTTTTGACTTTATTCGGTTAAATATTATACAAAATTATAACTTTTTCATTAATGTGCAAATGTTTCGTCGAAATATATGAATACGGGCAGGTAACGTCCGCATCCGCCGACGTATCTGCTGCGGTCGTATGTCGGAGCCGGTTCACCCGCGCGCGTGAGCAGCCACCGCGCTGCATAGACGTCGCAACAGGCTATACCCGAAATGTTTGTGGCTATGCGGTCGCGCATCTGCCAGTTCCCCGCACGCACCGTGTTACCGCGCCCCGCGCGTTCGGCCCGCGCCGTGGCGTCGCGAAAACCGTATTCGGGAAAATTTAATTTATTTGGCGTGCCCATGATCATAATATTATTATCTTCCGCCGCGCCGTACATCTCGCGGAGCCGTGCCGTCAGTACGCCGAGCGACGAGCAGCGGTGGGTGATGACGATGGTGAGCGGTCGGCCGCAGGCCGTGCCGCGTATGGCGAGGGCGTTGCTCCAGCGGATCGTCCGCTCGGGCATGAAGCGGTCGCCGAAGTAGAGCAGTGCAAAATCCAATCCATTGTCGGAGTCACTCGTGACGTGTACGTAGGCGTAGTCGCATCTGCACGCTGCGGTGATGTCACGCACGACCTGCTCGTTCTCGACACCGTAGAGCGCGACGAGGTCCGTTGCGAGCGAGTCGATAAGGCGGGCAACGGACTCAACCTTGCGCGTGTAGCGTCGGCTGTCCCAGCGCAGACGTCCGCGCGGCGTATAGTCGCCGTCATCGTAAAAGGGTGAGGGTATCGTGTCATAGAGGCCGTCCGCATCGTAGAATGCGGCGCTGAAGCCGCGTGCGGGCTGTGCCGTGCAACAGTGAAGCACGGACAACAACAGCAGTATGGTCGTTGTTACGGCTTTCATCCGCTGCGGTTATTTTTCTATTGCGCCCGAGCCTGCGAGGCGGTCACCGTCGTACCATGCGGCGAACTGTCCCGCCGCGATGCCCCGTTGCGGCTCGGCAAAGAGTATATACATTCCGTCGGCGCGGGCTATAAGCTCGGCCTGCTGCAGCGGCTGGCGATAGCGGATGCGCACCTGATAGGGTCGGCGTTCCCCCGCCTGCATCGCTTCGGCCGGATCGATCCAGTGCAGCGTGCCGGTCTCGATGCGCAGGGCGCGGCGGTAGAGTCCCGGATGTGAGTCACCCTCGCCGACATATATCACGTTGTTGTCGACATCGGTAGCGATGATGAAGAGCGACTCCTTGCGGCCGCCGATGCCGAGGCCCTTGCGCTGGCCTATGGTGTAGAAGTGGGCGCCGCAGTGGGTGCCGATCTTCTTGCCGTCGCGGACGGTATATCGGTATGGCTCTGCCAGCGCCGCCACGTCGTCCCCCCGCTCGACGGAGTATCCGCGCCACGAAGGGAGTATCTCGTGTATGTTGCCCTCGCGTGCGGCGATCTTCTGCTGCAGGAATACGGGCAGGTCAACCTTGCCCACGAAACATATACCCTGCGAATCCTTGCGTTTGGCCGTTGCGAGATGCTGCTCGGCCGCTATGCGCCGCACCTCGCTCTTAAGCAGCCCGCCCACGGGGAAGAGCGCGCGGCTCAGCTGCTCCTGCGATAGCTGGCAGAGGAAGTAACTCTGGTCCTTCGAGGGGTCGGTGCCCGCAAGAAGGGAATATACGGTGCGTCCGTTGCACACATGCTCCTCCTTGCGGCAGTAGTGTCCCGTGGCAACGTAGTCGGCACCCAGTTTGAGGGCCTCCTTGAGGAAGACGTCGAACTTGATCTCGCGGTTGCACAGCACGTCGGGGTTGGGCGTACGGCCGCGCTCGTACTCGGAGAACATGTAGTCCACCACACGGCGGCGATACTCCTCCGAAAGGTCTACCGTATGGAGAGGTATGTCGAGACGCTTGGCCACCATCTCGGCAAAGAGGCGGTCGTCATACCACGTGCATTCGCCCTCGAGCGTGCCGACCGTGTCGTGCCAGTTGATCATGAATAGGCCGACAACGTCGTGTCCCTGCTGTTTGAGCAGGTACGCCGCTACGGAGGAGTCAACACCTCCCGACAATCCGACTACCACACGTGCCATAATCGTCTTCAGACGTTTGTTTCAGAATAATGGGTTGCAAAGGTACGAAAAACATTTCAGATTCGCCGTTTTTGCCGTAAAAAGTCGCAAGTGCATTGTGTTTATGGTTTTTATGACTACATTTGTAAGAATTTAACCCACATTTCCCATTATGTTATTGCTCGAGGATCGTAACGACGGCGTGGCGGTGTACCGTATAGAGGACGGCCGCGACGTCGGCATCAACCGTTACATAACCACAACACCCCATACACGCGCCATATGCAACGACCCCACGGTCTGCGGCGTGGATTATACGCGCCGTCTGCAGCGCGCCTGCACTTCGGTGCTGGAACTATATCGCCGTTTTGCGTCCGTGCCGCTCGAGTGCCGCGAGACCGTCGTGCTCAACATCCTGCGCGGAGGTCTCAACTTCGGCCTGCGCGAGGCGTTGGCCGATGCCTGCGGTTGGAACACAATGGGCACATCATTTATAAGTGCGCAGCGCGTGCGCGATGCCGAGGACTCGGAGGATTGGCACATAACCGAGAGCGACTACCGCAAGGTATATCTTCCCGAGCGGGCGCAGATCGTCTTCGGTGATGTCGTAGCCACGGGAACGAGTCTGCATCACGCCCTGAAGCTCATCGTGCGCAGCGCCGAGGAGACCGGCGCCCAGATTACGCGTTTCGTCTTCTTCACCTACGGCGGCGTGCGTGCCGAGGAGATACTCTCGGACATTGCGGCGTTGTGCCGCGAGCGGTTCGATTCGTTTACGGGGGTGGATCTATTCTATCTCGAGGGCCGCTTTACGGTGCCTACGCCCGCAACGCCTCTGACCATAAAGCTCACGGGAACGGATCTGGTGCGATACGGGGCGCTGATGGCTCCCGAGTTTATGGATTCGCAGTATGGGAGCCCGCTCTATCCGCTCGAGCGGTGCATTATATACGATGCAGGTTCTCGCGCCTTCCACCCCGCGGAGTATGTCGCGGATGTGGAGGAGTATTGGCGTACGGTACTCAAGCAGGCACAGCAGGGTCGTTCGTTCCGGTCGATCCTCGCCGAGCGCTTCCCAGAGATCGACGCCGCGCGTTTCGGCGAGGTGGATCTGCGTGAGATCGTACTCTCGCACCTGATGGAGATAGAGAAAATTCTCGGTTAGAATAGCAAGCCCGTGGCATTGATATGCTGATACCGCGTGGCGGCCGCAGGCATGACGTGTGTGTAGGGCTGGGCTGCTGTTCGTGAGGATGCGGGCAGTGCGTCAGCCGCCGAATCAAGTTATTCGCAAACAAAACCCAAAAAATATCCGATAGATGGAGAAAACCGTACAAAACGCTTCGCGCGATTATGAATTTTCGGCCGTACAGGATGACGGCCGTCGTGGCATGTGGTCGATGCTCATCATCATGTTGGGCTTCTCGTTCTTCTCGGCGAGCATGTGGGCCGGAGGCACGATCGGCTCGGCCCTGACATCGCCCGCATTCATCGCAGCCGTGTTGCTGGGCAACCTGCTGCTGTCGTGTTATACCGGCCTGCTGGCATACATAGCCGGCAAGACGCACCTCTCGACGCATCTTCTGGCGCACTACTCCTTCGGCCGCAAGGGCTCGTATCTGCCTTCGCTGCTGCTGGCCGTGACGCAGACCGGGTGGTTCGGTGTAGGTGTGGCGATGTTCGCCGTGCCCGTATCGAAACTCTTTCCCGAGGTGCCGCTCTGGATTCTGGTCTGGGGTGCGGGCCTGCTCATGACTTCGACGGCATATTTCGGCATACGTGCTCTGGCGTGGCTCAGCGCCGTGGCCGTGCCCGCGATCATAATCCTCGGATGCATGTCGATGCAGATGGCCATAAACGACTTCGGCGGCTGGCGCGAGTGGCTTGAGGTGGTGCCTGAGGCCGAACCCATGTCGCTGATGACGGCCGTAGGGCTCGTCGTGGCGAGCTTCATCTCGGGCGGTACGCTCACGCCCGATTTCGTCCGCTTCTCGCGCAACGCCAAGATATCGGTGACGAGCACCGTGGTGGCATTCTTCATAGGCAACAGCCTCATGTTCCTCTTCGGAGCCGTCGGCGCAGCGCTCTATCAGCTGAACGACATATCGGAGGTGTTGTTCCGTCAGGGGCTGATCGTCTTTGGAATCATAGTGCTCGGCCTCAATATCTGGACTACGAACGACAACGCTATCTACGCCTCGGGGCTCGGGTTGTCGAACGTATTCAAGCTGCCGAAACGATACATGGTGCTGGTCATAAGCATCGTGGGTACCGCCTCGGCGATATTCCTCTACAATAATTTTGTCGACTGGCTCAATGTGCTCAACGCCATGCTTCCGTCGATCGGTGCGGTGATCATAGCCGACTACTTCATCCACCGCAGCCACTATACCGACCCGTCGTACCGTTTCTCGGAACTGAACGTCGGCGCCGTGGCTGCATGGTTCGTAGGCGTGGTGTGCGCACTTACGCTGCCCGGCATCGCGTGTGTAAACAGCGTCGTGGCCTCGATCGTAGTCTACGTGCTGTGGAGCCGTTTTGCCGGCAACAAGAGGTAGATAGATAGCAGGTGGATGTCTGTCTGGACGTTAATAGTTGCAACGGCTTGATTGCCTGAATATGGACGCTGAAAATAAGGCCGCACGGAGAGCTCTCCGTGCGGCCTTGTCGTGTCGGCATGTCTGCGTCAGTTTGCTTGGTAGGGCGTGTAGGTTATGTCGAGCGACTGGAGCCGATACGTTTTTCCCGTGTTTGTTTGACGGCAGGTGATGTATACGCAGTATGTGTCCGTATCGTTGGTACCCGTGGGTTCGTATATGTTTTGTTGTTTGTATGCGGTCATATCCTTTGTGTTGTCCAACATGTTGCCGTCCATGTCGGTGACGGAAATGAGGATATCCTGACTTTGTGACTCGGCGTTATGGACAATAATTTTGGTCGGGGCGTAGCCTTTGATCGCAGGAAGACATATACGGGCTGGGGCTTTCTGCGAGATATCATTTATTATCAGGCGTTTGTTGCCGGAGGTGCCCCCTTGGTAGTATGAGCCCGGACAGCAGAACTTGAACTCCAGACCATCGAAGATATGCGTGTTGGTCGAAGGCTTTGCATCGTAAGACATGGGGAACGTGTCGGGATATGTCTCGGTCGAGGTGAAGTCTACGGATACCGTCCGTGTCTGGCTCTGCGTCCCGAGGTTGACTGTCGTGGACATTATGGTTCCGGCGGCAAAGCGCTTTGCCTTACCGAAGGCCTTGACTGCGCCGAAGTGTCTGCCGTCGGCTGTTGTGATGTCGATGTTGAGGGTTTGGCCGACGGCAATCTCGAAGGGTGCGGCTGCGGCCCACAGCGTGAAGGTCGCGTCGGGGGCTATCTCGCCCGACTTCTCGACCGTAAGCTCTATGGTGTTTGACATTTGTTCCCCGGCAACTTCGACCGAGCCGTCCGTAAGGTCGATGGTGTGCGAGGCGGCAAGCGCGGTAGTCGTCGGTGCCGTTATCGTGGCGGAGGTGATACCCGATATGGTACTGCCGGTGGCGTTGTGAAGGTCAAGGCGTATGAGTGTCGCCGTGTGGTGCATACGCAGCGATATGTTGTCGAGCGAGACGGCCTTTACGCTTCCCGTAAGAGGATCGTAGGCCGCGACGTGCGAGGCCGAGGCCCCTTGCTGCGTTTGGCGTGCCGAGCCGATGTCAAAGAGTGCATTGTCGTTTTTGTTGTCTGCGGTAGTCTTCTGCTCGTTGTAGGGGTAGACGGCGTAGATGTCATATTCGGCATCGAGGTCGACAGTCTCTATGCTGCCCTCGAACGCCCCTTCCGCAGCGTCGGTCAAGGTGAACCTGACGGCCTGCTGCTCTCCGTTGCGGTCGAGGATGACACTCATCGCATCGCCATCGACCCACGACGTGCTTGTACCGTCGAAGTCGGTGCGCGTGGGTGTGTCGTGCATGGCGCGAAGCGTGACGGTATGGAGGTTTGTGCCCGATTGCGTATTGCCGTCGGGGATATCGTTTACAGGGTCTGAACATGCAGTGGCAAGTATTGATGCAGATATGATTGCAAGAATTCGTGTATGTCTCATGGCTGCTTCCTGTTTTAATTGGTGAAATCGCGTTTACAAATAAGTTTCGGGTTAAAAATTGCCGTTTTGCCAGTCGTCAATGCTGTATTGATCACTTGTGGCAAATCCTCTCTCGACGAAAATGTCGGCGGCCGTTACTGTTGGCGGCATGTAATTCCTTTTCTTCATGTTTGTTTGGTTTTTAGGGTTTAACAGTATTGTGCGCGGATGGTATTGCCATACCTCCGTGGGTATACAATAATTTTTAGATATTATATTGTATCTGTCGGGTGAGGTCCCGGTTTTGTCCAAATGTCCTATTTTTCTATTTAAGATATGGATTTTGGGCTTGAAAGCCAAATTCAGGCATACTTTTGTGTCGTTTGGGGACGGATAATATGCTATTTGGGCCGCGATAGATCGCTTTCTGCCCTTGGTCGGACTGCATCTGCCGTGAAAATAGATGTGTAGTCGTGATGCAATGTAATATTGAAATATTACAAATATTGACAAGATGTTGCGGCTGCTTCGTTTGTGTGGCGGCGACTGCGGCTGGAGTGAAGATGATGTGTCGGAAGGTAGATAGTCTCTCTTAAACGGAATGGCGTCGAGACGTAATGCGGCTCTTTGGATTGATTGTTTTGGAGAAAAGAAATAAAAGGTTTATTTTTGCACCGACCTAAGCGGCCGAGCGCCGCCGTCGATGGTTCCGTAGCTCAGTTGGATAGAGCAACAGCCTTCTAAGCTGTGGGTCGCGGGTTCGAATCCCACCGGAATCACTCTCAGGACAAGCCGGTCCGATCATCCGAAAGGTGGTCGGATCGGTATTTTTTTTTCACGGCATCCGTATCGCGTTGCCTGCGTGTTGGCAATACTGCGTCGGGAGTGTCATCATGCGTGGCATATAATGTCATAAGAGCCGATACATCCGTATGAGAAGTAGATAAACAAAAAAGGTCTCCTTTTCGGAGACCTTCGAGGGTGGAAGATGGGATTCGAACCCACGACCTTCGGAACCACAATCCGTCACTCTAACCAGCTGAGCTACATCCACCGTGTGATTCGTTTTTCAGAATCGGATGCAAATATAAGGGGTTTTGCGGTCTTATCCAAACAAAAGTGCGAAAAAGATCATAAAAATCGGTCTGCGGCTATCTCGAAGCGGGTATCGGGGTATCTGTCGGCCGGGATGGCGTCCGTTGTCGCGGATGTGTCGGGATGATTTCGGTTCGGGCGTCGGATGTTGTATATTGGTCGGATGGCTGCGTATGAAGGAGTGTATGTGTCGGAACGATGGATGGAAAGATGTCGGTTGCGCGGAATAGGGTAGTTCGGAGGACCTTGATATTAATAAAAAGGAGAAGACGGATTGCCGTCTCCTCCGTGATGAAGCCATGATGTGCGGCCGCGTATTGTCATGCCATGTGGTGCGTTTTGCAGTTCGTTGTCGCCATCACTTCTGCTGCGGGGAGAATGTAACCTCGATCTCGGACTCCTCACCTGCGGCCAGATGTATGTCGAAGCCGACCATACGCAGGTTCTTGTCCTTGATCTCGAATGGCTTGTATTGGTGTTCGGGGCGTATGACAGCCTTGGCGTCGGCCTTGGTGCGCAGTTTCAGATATAGCTGCTTGCCATCCTGTCGCAGCAGGATGGTGTTGTCGTCGACGATCTGTGCCTCGGCATTTGTGGCCATGTTCCATGCTGCGGTCGAGGCTTGGGGTCCGTTGACTATATGGTCGGTGATGGTCAGACGGTCGTTCTTGTCCAATTCGGCCGTGCGTTCGACGCTTTGGGCGTCGGCCGAAAAGACATCAGTAAGGTTTATCGTGACGCCCTTCGTGCGCTGGTTGTCGTAGTGGTATCCGATCTCGGCCATGCCGTCGACAGCGTGGCGGTGGCCGTTGAAGGTGAGTGTATTGTGCGACTCGGCCCCGATGCGGAAGATCTCCCAGCGCGGGCTCTCCTGCTTCATGTTCCACAGGTCGACACCCGCCTGCTCAAGGATATTGTAGTCGTGCATGCCGAGGTCTATGGCCCAGCGTACGCCGTCGCTCTCGTATATGAACGAACCGGCATCCATGTGCGCGTGGTTGCTCGATGCGCGGCCGCCCTTGATGGCGAAGTATGTGTCGTCGGGTGAGTTCCACCCGCTGCGGTATATGAAGACGGGGGCTATACCGTAGTTCACCCATGTGCGCGAGGCTGGCATGTGGCTGCGCGTGAGGTCGAGACCCGATGCGAAGAGCATGTATATCGGGAGCAGTCGGTCCGAAGGGATGCGTCCCTGCTGCAGGAACCTTTCGTCGACGGCCACGACCGAGGGGTCATTCGTCTGGCGCGCAAACCAATATTTTGCCGGTATGCACGAGGCTCCCGATCCCGAGTCATAGAAGTTGTAGCAGCGGCCCGACGGGGCGACCATGTATGTCATGAACGAGGCCGAGCGCATGAAACTCTCCTGAGCGGCTATGCCGGCATCGGTGCCGAGAGCCGACTGCAGTGCCGCTACGAGCATCACCTCGAAGCCCGTGCCGTAGTCCCAGTAGCTGAAACCTTCGGGGTAGCCGCCGTCGGGATCGTAGCATTTTTGTGCTGTGGGGTTCGAGGCGAGGCACTTCTCGATGAGGGCTTTGCAGTATTCGGGGGCGCGTTCGTATGTTGCCAGAGCGCCATATATCATGCCGGCGTTGCATACCTGATTCCAGTTGTTCTCGGCACGGAAGAACCACGCCTGAGAGTCGTTCTCGGAGGCGCGAAGGCCCTTCTCGTATATGGCCGTCCCGATGATGCTGCGCGAGTGGCGCGAAAGTCGGTCATGGAGCCAGTCGTAACCTATGGCCAAGGCCATGGTCATCTCGCCCACATCGAGGAAGTGCGACGGATTCCAGTCGCTGAAGGCGCTTATGGCGAGCATCTCCTGCTCGGCGCGGGTGGCGTAGCGCGTGTCGTCGGTGGTGAGGTATGCATACGACAGGTAGAAGATGCGTTTGAGCGCCTCGCGTGAGACTGACAGCAGGCGCCGTCCCGTCATGACGCGCTCGACGGGGGCCGCATCGAGGACCTTGTCACATTCGGCGATGATGCGGTCGTGTACGGCCGCAGCGTTCTCCGACCGCGAGGGCAGCGTGCGCATGGCCGTTATGTCGCCGTCGCGCAGCAGCAGACGCGGATGGGGTGCCAGATGTTCGAAATCGAGATTCTGTGCCGAGGCGGTGCCTATGGTCATGGCCGCCGCGAGCGTTACGATGGTCAGCAGTCGTTTCATTATGGGGTGTGTGTTTATCGGAAGTTTCACCGAGACTTTTCTCACGATAAAAATAGTGCTTTTTTCATAAACGGACAAATCGCGCGTCCGCACCGACACGTATGGCAGTGGAATGGCGGAAGACGCGTACCATATTATAATTATAATTGTATGATTACATGCGGCAGCGGGAGGAAGCGTGTGACGTGACGTATGCGTATGTGGCAGTCGGTGCCGCCGGCGGCAGACTATTCATGCCGAGGGTGACAATTTGGCATGCTGCAAGAGACCCTGTGTCAGATATTATATGCCAAAACCCTTTTGGCACATGAGTTGTTCAATTAAGGCTCGGACTCGCGATAGAGCCCGTGAGTGTAAACAAATAACTTATAAAAATATTTAACCATGACAATTAAACCGCTTTCAGACCGCGTATTGGTATTGCCCAATCCGGCAGAGGAGAAGACCGCAGGTGGTCTGTTCATTCCCGACACAGCCAAAGAGAAACCTTTGATGGGTAAGGTTGTAGCTGTAGGTCCCGGCACGGCCGACGTGAAGATGGAGGTAAAGGAGGGTGACAACGTCCTCTACGGCAAGTATGCCGGCACTGAGATCAATGTCGACGGCGTCGATTACCTGATCATGAAACAGAGCGATATTCTGGCCATCTGCTAATGGCGGGCGCAGAACTCTGAATCTGAATATAAGTTTAACAATCTAAAAACGAAAAGCATTATGGCAAAAGATATCAGATATAACGTAGAGGCTCGCGAACTCCTCAAGGAGGGTGTCGACGCGCTGAGCAACGCCGTGAAGGTAACTCTCGGCCCCAAGGGACGCAACGTCATTATCGACAAGAAGTTCGGCGCTCCGCAGGTAACCAAGGACGGTGTAACCGTAGCCAAGGAGGTTGAGCTTGAGGATCCGTTTGCAAACATGGGCGCGCAGATGGTCAAGGAGGTTGCCTCGAAGACCAACGACGACGCCGGCGACGGTACGACCACCGCAACCGTATTGGCACAGGCCATTATCGGCGTAGGTCTGAAGAACGTCACCGCAGGTGCCAACCCGATGGATCTGAAGCGCGGTATCGACAAGGCCGTGACGGCTGTTGTGGCCGAGCTTCGTAAGCAGAGTCAGGAGGTCGGCAACGACATCGCCAAGATCGAGCAGGTGGCTTCTATCTCGGCAAATAACGACCACAATATCGGTAAGCTCATCGCCGAGGCCATGAGCAAGGTCAACAAGGAGGGTGTCATCACCGTCGAGGAGGCCAAGGGCACCGAGACCCATGTTGAGGTTGTCGAGGGTATGCAGTTCGACCGCGGTTACATCTCGGCTTACTTCATGACCGACACCGAGAAGATGGAGGCCGAGTTGGAGAAACCTTTGGTGCTGATCACCGACAAGAAGATCTCTACGATGAAGGAGATCATGGGCATACTGGAGCCCGTGGCACAGAACGGACGTTCGCTGCTGATCATCGCCGAGGATGTCGACGGCGAGGCTCTGTCGGCACTCGTTGTGAACAAGCTGCGTGGTACGCTGAAGATCGCAGCCTGCAAGGCTCCCGGATTCGGCGACCGTCGTAAGGACATGCTTGAGGATATCGCCATCCTGACCGGTGGTACGGTAATTTCTACCGACAAGGGTATGAAGCTCGAGGATGCCACGATGGATATGCTGGGTACGGCCGAGAAGGTCACCATGAACAAGGAGAACACCACGATCGTCGACGGTGCCGGCAAGAAGGAGGCCATAGCCGCACGTATCGCTCAGATCCGTGCCGGTATCGAGGCTGCCAAGTCGGACTACGACCGTGAGAAGCTGCAGGAGCGTCTGGCCAAGCTGTCGGGTGGTGTTGCAGTGCTCTACGTAGGTGCTGCTACCGAGGTCGAGATGAAGGAGAAGAAGGACCGCGTGGACGACGCTCTGGCCGCAACGCGTGCAGCCGTCGAGGAGGGTATTATCCCCGGAGGTGGTGTGGCATACATCCGTGCCGTGGCAGCTTTGGAGGATATGAAGGGTGCCAACGAGGACGAGACTACCGGTATCCAGATCGTTAAGCGTGCCATCGAGGAGCCGCTCCGTCAGATCGTCAACAACGCCGGCGGCGAGGGCTCGGTTATCGTGAACAAGGTCAAGGAGTGCAAGGGCAACGTTGGTTACAACGCCCGCGACGACAAGTTCGAGGATATGCTCGAGGCCGGTATCATCGACCCGACGAAGGTAGCACGTGTGGCTCTGGAGAACGCATCGTCTATTGCCTCGATGTTCCTTACCACCGAGTGCGTTCTGGCCGAGAAGAAGGTCGAGAATCCCGCTCCCGCAATGCCTCAGGGCGGTATGGGCGGCATGATGTAATGGATGCCACATGCTCATAAGAGTTAGTAGTGAGAGACGGTGCGCCGCTGCAAAGCGGCGCACCGCTTTTTTTTTGCCGTATCGGGCCGTGACGGCAGTCGTGTCGTGTCGGGTCGGATAAATCGTTGGTTGGCGGCGGCATGCCCCCGAGAAAGTCAAAAGATAGCGTTCAGATGCAGTTATGTGGCGGAAAGAGGTTTGACGAAAGCCTTTTTTCGCTATTTTTGTATAAACCTAATCAAGAACCTTTCTCGTTATGAAATCACTGATGACAAAATTTCTCGTCGTGCTGACCGCTATATCAGTCATGACGATGTTCGCCTCGCAGGTCGAGGCTAAGCCGCGGCGGATGAAGGCGCTCGTGGTATCGGGACAGAACAACCACAATTGGCCCGTGAGCCATAAGGTGTTGAAACTAATCCTTGAGCAGTCGGGCCTGTTCGATGTGGACATAGCCCTGACGGCGCCCGCGGGCGGCGATATGAGCAACTTCAAACCCGATTTCGCCGCATACGACGTGGTGGTGCTCGACTACAACGGCGACCGCTGGCCCGCAGAGACGGATGCCGCATTCCTTGACTACGTACAGGGTGGCGGCGGTGTGGTCATATACCATGCTGCTGACAATGCCTTTGCCGGCTGGGATGAGTTCAACCGTATCATTGCTCTCGGCGGCTGGGAGGGACGTAACGAGAAGTCGGGCCCGTACTGCTATCTTAAGGATGGCAAACTCGTGCTTGACCATTCGGCCGGCCCGGGAGGTTCGCACGGCGCGCAGCGCGAGTATGTTATGCACGGTCGCGATACGAAACATCCCGTGACGAAGGGGCTGCCCGTGAATTGGATGCACGCGCAGGACGAGATGTATGACCGCATGCGCGGCCCCGCAAATATCGGCGACCTTCTCTATTCGGGCATGACGGACCCCGCAACGGGAGGGTCGGGCCGCGAGGAGCCGTTGGTCTTCACCGTGGATTACGGCCGTGCGCGTATCTTCCATCTGATGCTTGGGCATTGCGGCCCCACGGCCGAGGATAACCCTGCAATGCAGTGTGTGGGCTTCCAGACGCTGTTGCTTCGGGGTGCCGAGTGGGCCGCCACGGGTAAGGTGAAGCAGCCCGTGCCGAAGGATTTCCCGACGGCTACGAAGGTATCGCTGCGCCGCGACTACCGCGCACCCGAGAAGTGACGGGTATATGGAATATACAAACAGCCGCCTCCGAAACGGGGCGGCTGTTTTTGTCTTGTGTCGTAAGGTATATTATTCGAGGTCGACCTTGGCCATGCGTGCCGACATCTCGGCATAGGCGGCCTGAGTCAGAAGCCAGCGGCGCGGGTTCTCGTCCTGCTTCGAGAGGTATTTGCCGAAGAGCCCGTCCTTGTCGCGGCCGTTGCGCCATGCGTAGTCGAGCGTGCGGCTCACGGCATCCAGATACTCGGCCTCGCCGTCGATGCGGTAGAGGGCGATAAGGCCGCGCAGCATCACCGCGTCGAACCATACGTCTCCCGACTCCATGATGCGTATCTGCTGCTCGCCGTCCTGCACCTGCGGGAACCAGCGGTCGTAGCATGCGTGTGCCGTGGCCTGCGCCTCGCGCAGGTAGCGGTCCTCGCCCGTGATGGAGTAGAGCAGGGCGCCCGCCTCGATCATCTGTCCGCTGTTGTATGAGTATTTCGCACGTGAGACATTGCCCTCGAGCGAGATGTTGTCAAAGTAGAGGTCGTCATCACAGTCGCGCAGTGTCGTGAAGACCCACTCGTAGAGGGCGCGTCCCGTCGTGAGGAACTCCTCCTCGCCCGTGGCCTTGTAGAGTTTCAGTGCGCATACGGCGGCCGGAGCGTTCGAGCAGGTGTTCTTCGAGTGTTTCTTCTGCTCGCACCAGTAGATGCCGTCGCCAAGAACGTCGTCACGGCCGCTGAGGATGAAGGTCCAGATGTCGCGGGCATTGGCCAGATACTCCTCGTCGCCTGTCGTGAGATATAGATCCGTCAGGTCAATGGCCAGCCATATATTGTCGTCGTAGAAGCGGTCGGCCGTCGAGGTGGTTATGTACGAGGCGTATGCGTATGGCTCGCGCGAGGTGTCATAGTAGCGGTCCAGACCTTCGAGTGTGACGTGGTTGATCTGATCGAGGTATTGGCTGTCTCCCGTGGCGTCGTATAGTGCCGACATCATCGAGAGCGTTCCCGAGTATGGCCACAGATAGGAGTATTCGTTGACGCTCTGGTCGGCACCTTCGGCCAGATATGTGGCGCGGTCACCGCTTTGGCGGGGGTAGTTCTCGGCCAAGAGTGGTGTCTCGTCGACACGGTAGAGCGAGAATATCGTCTTCATCATGGTTCGGGCATGGTTCAGGTCGGCATTTTCGCCGTGTGAACAGCCGCCGGCTGCGGGCATGACAATGAGCGCGAGAATCGCGGTTGCAAGGTGTAGATATTTTTTCATCAGTAAAAGTTTGGATTCGTCCATGCAAATATACGAAAAGCCCGATGCAGTGGCAAATCGAAACCCCATCTTTCCGGATCCGGCTCTGCCTCGGGCGCACGTATGTCACGTAAATATTGTACATTTGTGGCAAATGCTGTTATGATATGGGTAAGGAGACTGAACGTAAATTTCTCGTGCGCGGCGACTTCATGCCGCACGCAGCCTCGTCGTCGCACATCGTGCAGGGCTATATAGCACGCTCGGAGTCGCTCACGCTGCGTGTTCGCACACGCGACGAGCGCGGATATATCACGATCAAGGGCGCTACGGACGCTTCGGGCATGACGCGTGCCGAGTGGGAGTATGAGATACCGGTGGCGGATGCACGCGAACTTCTCACCTACAGCCGCGGCGTTATAGACAAGGTGCGTTACCTTGTCCCCGCAGGTCGGCACACATTCGAGGTGGACCGTTTCGCGGGTGAAAATGAGGGGCTCGTAGTTGCGGAGGTAGAGTTGGCCTCCGCCGACGAGGAGTTCGAACGTCCCGACTGGTTGGGCGAGGAGGTAACGGGCGACAGACGTTATTATAACTCGCAACTGTTGAAGCATCCGTACAGCGAGTGGAGGAGATAGTTTTCTATTAAGTTATCAGGCAATAGAAACGGCTCGGATTCCCGTGGGGGGTCCGAGCCGTCGGTTGTTTGTGCTGCCGCATCTGCGGCCGCGATTTCAAATTGCCATTAGATTATACCCTGCTCAAGCATGGCGTGCGCAACCTTCATGAATCCGGCTACGTTGGCGCCCTTGACGTAGTTGATATATCCGTCGGGCTGTGTGCCGTAGGTGACGCATGCCTCGTGTATCTGCGACATGATGTAGTGGAGCTTCTTGTCCACCTCCTCGGCCGACCATGAGAGGTGCTGAGCGTTTTGCGTCATCTCGAGGCCCGAGGTAGCCACGCCGCCTGCATTTACAGCCTTGCCCGGGGCGAAGAGTATGCCGGCCTTCTGGAACTCGGCTATGGCTTCGGGCGTGCAGCCCATGTTCGATACCTCGGCGGCGCACCATGTGCCGTTTGTGAGCAGCTCGCGGGCGTCGTCTCCCGTCAGCTCGTTCTGGAATGCGCACGGAAGGGCGATGTCGCACTTGACGCTCCACGCCTTCTTTCCCGGAACGAACGTCGAGTCGGGGAAGCGCTCGGCAAAGGGAGCCACGATGTCGCGGTTCGAGGCGCGCAGTTCGAGCATGTAGTCGATCTTCTCGGGGGTCATGCCGTTGGGGTTGAGGATCACGCCGTCGGGACCCGAGATGGCTACGACCGTGGCGCCGAGTTGCGTTGCCTTCGTTGCGGCGCCCCATGCGACGTTGCCGAAGCCCGAGATGGCGACGGTCTTACCCTTGATATCCTTGCCAGCGTTGTGGAGCATGTGCTGCACGAAGTAGAGGGCGCCGAATCCCGTTGCCTCGGGACGTACGAGCGAACCTCCCCACGTGATGCCCTTGCCCGTCAGCACGCCGGTGTTGTATTCGCGTGCGAGCTTCTTGTACATGCCGTAGAGGTAGCCTATTTCGCGGCCGCCCACGCCTACGTCGCCTGCGGGCACGTCGGTGTCGGGGCCGATATTCTTCCACAACTCAAGCATGAAGGCTTGGCAGAAACGCATGATCTCGGCATCCGACTTGCCCTTGGGGCTGAAGTCCGAGCCTCCCTTTGCGCCGCCCATGGGCAGCGTGGTGAGGGCGTTCTTGAACGTCTGCTCGAAACCGAGGAACTTGAGCATCGAGAGGTTGACGGCGCTGTGGAAGCGCAGTCCTCCCTTGTAGGGGCCTATGGCGCTGTTGAACTGAACGCGGTAGCCGATGTTGGTCTGGATCTCGCCCTTGTCGTCGACCCACGTTACGCGGAAGGTGATGATACGGTCGGGCTCGACCATACGCTCGACGATCTTTGCCTTCTCGAATTCGGGGTGTTCGTTGTATACCTCCTCGATCGACTCGAGGACCTCGCGTACTGCCTGCAGATACTCGTTTTCACCGGGGTGTTTACGCTCGAGATCTGCCATTACATTGTTAACGTTCATAATTCATGAAGTTTTAGGGGTTATCTCTTTTTACAAATATAACGATTTTTCCTTATAATTATTAATTAAACCCGAAAATAAAATCTTTTTTCGGTCGATATTCGACCTAAATGTCGCCGCGAAGGATGTTTTTTACGCGTTTGACGGCTTGAAGGGTGCTTTTTGTGGCATACTTGTAAAAAAATATAAAAATTCGGCCGAAAAATTTGCACTGTCAGATATATCGTCTATCTTTGTATCGGTATACGATATATCGGTACGCGATATATACTGCTATAAAAGATTAGAGTCATGGGAAATTCAGCAACGGCATTGACCGAAGCCGTCTATTACATTCTGTTGTCGCTCGTGGAGCCGCGCCACGGTTACGCTATCATGCAGCATGTCGAGGCGATGAGCCGCGGGCGCCTGCGCATATCCGCGGGGACGATGTACGGGGCCTTGTCGGGCCTTATCGAGAAGGGTTGGATCGAGCCTATGGAGGGCGCGGGCGAGAGCCGCAAGAAGGAGTATCGCATAACGGCGGCGGGGCGTGCGGCCCTCGAGGCCGAGTTCGGGCGTCTGCGCGAGCTTGTGGCCAGCGGCGAGGCGGTGCTCGGCCCCGTGCGGTAAAGGGAGATAATGTGAAATAACATAAAAGTATAATGTATGAAGACTAAACGCTGTTTGAACTACTTCACCATCGCCGACTTCGAACGCGAGGAGCGATGGCTCAACGAGATGAGCCGCCGCGGGTGGAACTTCGTCTCGACGAACGGTCTGATCTACCGCTTCGAGGCGGGGCAGGCCGGAGAGTATTTGTATAAGATCGAGCTTCCGGATGAGAGCCGTGCGGGCGGTAACGGGGAGTATGAACGTTTCCTTACGGAGTGCGGCTTGGAGGTGGTGTGGCACTTCAAGGATTGGATCTATCTGCGGAGGCGTGCCGCCGATGGCCCGATCGAGACGGCGGACAATACACGTGCGCAGTTGTCGTTGATAAATCGTGCGAGCGGATACGCTGCAGACATTTTATGCCGTTTGTTATCCGTATTCGCCGTTTTGAGTGTCGTCTCACTCGCGGTTGCGGCGCTGCTGCCCGAGGGCGCGGCCGTGGGAGAGTTCCTGCGCGGCTTCGGCACGTCGGTGGCCGTGACGGGCATCGTGGCGCTGGCCGTGATATTCACACCCCTCGTGCGGCATCTGCACCGCAGGGTCGAGGCGCTGATGCGCGAGATCACGATACACGAGTGATGGGCAGCGGGTACCTGCTTACACAAAACGTAATATACTACACATGTGTTGGTAAACGGCAAATAATTGCTACATTTGTGACATATATATAACCTTTATAGATTTATAAAGTAAAGCCCTAAAATGAAAACAAGAGCTAAACAAGTGCAAATAAAACCGCTTATTTACAATTGATTATAGTGTACTTGATGTTTTCAGTTGTTTTCTTTCTTTTCAGTTGATTGGTTCTTTTTCGGTACAATTTTGTTTCTCGTTTGTTTCTCAATATCGACCTTTATTCATATCTTTGCAACAGAAACAAAATTATGAAGGGATCGATATGCCACGAGTAAAGAAGCCTACAAAAGTAAAAGAGCCTGTCCGCCTTCGGACAAAGAAGCTGGCAGATGGAAGCCAAAGTCTGTATCTTGATATATACCGTTTCGGAAAACGAACATACGAATATCTTAAGTTGTATCTCATTCCGGAAACGGATAACAATGCCCGTCGGCAGAATCAGGCGACTATGAATGCCGCCAATGCCATCAAGTCCAAACGTATTATCGAGCTGACCAACGGCGAGGCCGGTATAGAAACCAAAGAGAGAGTTTACCTGCTTGACTGGATGAATACCTACAAGGAGAACCAGGCCAAGCGTGGCAAAAAGGACGGTTATCAAATTGACATCACTATACGCATCTTGAAGGATTATGCGGGAGAACGTATGTTGATGGATCAAATAGACAAGACATTCTGCCAGAATTATCTTGACTACCTTCAGTCCGAATACCGTTCCAGAGGCAAACGAGTGTCGAATTACACACTGCATACTTATTACCGGGTATTGAACGGAGCCTTGAATGCGGCTGTCAGGGCCGAGATCATCAAGTCCAATCCTTTCACGAAAATCAGCAAGTCGGAAAAGATCCGTCTGCCTGAAAGCAAACGGTCATACATGACCATTGAAGAGGTGCGTGCATTGATCGCAACCCCGATGAAAAATGAATCCGTGAAAGGTGCCTATCTGTTCTCTTGTTTCTGCGGTCTGCGAATCAGTGATATAATCAAGTTGCAATGGAAAGATGTATTCGTTGATCGTGGACAATACCGTCTGTCGGTTTCAATGCAGAAAACCAAGGAACCGATTTATCTTCCGCTTTCCCCGGAAGCGTTGAAGTGGATGCCTGCGCGTGGAGACAAAACTCCTGATGACCATGTGTTTGACCTGCCGTCCCCAGCAATGGTCAATATTCTTATCAAACCATGGGCAAAAGCGGCGGGAATAAACAAGCGTTTTACATTCCATACGGCGCGGCACACGTTCGCGACGATGATGCTGACACTCGGAGCAGACTTATATACGACATCCAAGCTGCTCGGCCATGCTGACGTGAAAATGACACAGGTGTACGCCAAAATCATCAACCAGAAAAAGGATGATGCGGTCAACCTGGTCAACGGATTGTTTGAGTGACCAATGATATACCATATCATGTCAAATTTACAAGTAGATATTTTAAGGGCGTCATCGATTGCAGATACAATCGAAAAACGATACCTTTATGATGATATATTATTATAAACCAATAAAATGTAAATCGACATGACAAGAGCTGACAAAGGCCTTCTCTCTTTTTGAGGGGAGCAAACACCCGCATCACATTGAATCGGCACAGGACGTGGCGGAAGAACTTTTCGCCCTGCTTACCGAAGCAAAAACAGTTTATCTCCAGGAGGTCAAAATCCACGGCAAACAGTATCGCCGTTATGTGGAGGATTTTGTGAACAGTCACCGGTATATTGACTGCGATAACGCGGTCTGTCGGAACTGCCACGAAATGAACATCCACATCGTCAAGGGACTGCTGACCGACTGCCCCTACCTTATCCAACCGCTTTTTTCCGCCCCGAGCCTCTCTTTCGAGGAGTGCATGGAACTAAAGCGGAAGTATGACACATCGGAACTGGCATCTTCCGATTGTAATCCGGCAAAGTTTTCATTTCTTTCTTTTGACTGCAGTCTTTCGCGCAAACAACTGGCCGGTATCGTTTCTTGCGCCAATACTTATCATCTGTTCTGTTCTCCCGTAACTATTGACGACATGGAATCTCTCTTCTCCTGCAAGATAGGTTTCTGTCTTCGGGTGAACAGCGTGCGCCGTGTGGCTATCCTGTTCGATGCCCTTCTTGAGAATTCATTCATTCAGCCTTACTGGCAATCAGTCCTCGAAAGAGGGCGTTTCCTGCAATCCAAGGACGGCTCGCACTTCATATCCGCAACGAGCATATCCACCACGCTTTCGTTGGTCAGGAACAAAATGACTTCAACCGCTTACAATATCAGAAAGTTTGTAAGCCAACTGAAGGAATGAAAGGAAGTGCTAAGAAGTCAACCATGTGAAAAGCAAAAGTATGATAACTGATATGCTACCAAACCGGTATCATACTGTCATCCAATGCTTTTAGATATTCACACTCTACCTTTGCCTCTGTATACAACGCGTTACAAACAGAGGTGCATCTCTTATTGTCTAATTTAATCACGAATAATATGTCCAACAGATTGACATTCATGGAAAGGTTGAGCGAACGGCTCACGGCCCTTGAAGCGATTATCCGGAAATTGGAACCGGTCGAGAGCTTTCTGGAACGGGTGGAATTGCTGGAAAAGAACATTTACGCGACCAAAAAGGTCTTTACTTTTTCGGAAGCCTGCATGTACATCGGGGTATCAGAAAGTATGCTGTATAAACTTACGGCCAACAAGGAGATTCCTCACTACAAGCCTCGCGGCAAGATGATCTACTTTGCCAAGGAGGAACTGGACGAATGGCTCCTGCAGAATCATGAACTTGCCGTCGATGATGCCACGCGGATGGCACACGAGGCGGCAGCAGTACAACCCTTCTTAAACGAGAAACGCCATGGAAAACGAAAGAAGAACTGACCAGAAGACGGGAATGGGATTGGAAGAGACCCGTCTGTCAGATATTCTTTCAGCTTCCCAAATCAAGGCGACGGATACATACGAGACCCCGCCGCAAATTATCTGGATTGACAATTCGACCATAGCGACTCTCGGCAATTTCAGTGCATCGACCGGCAAGGCAAAATCCAAGAAGACATTCAATGTCTCCGCCCTTGTCGCCGCTTCCCTGGCAGGTAAGCAGGTGCTGAACTACCGGGCGCATCTGCCGGAAGGCAAACGCCGGATCCTGTATGTCGATACCGAGCAGAGCCGCTATCATTGTCACACGGTGCTGGAACGTATTCTGCGTCTGGCCGGGCTTCCTACCACAGCAGACAGCGAGAACCTTGATTTCATCTGCCTGCGGGAGTATTCTCCGACAGTCCGTATAAGTGTGATAGACTATGCCCTTCGTCAGGGTAAAGGTTACGGGCTGGTTATCATTGACGGTATCCGCGACCTTATGCTGGACATCAACAGCACCAGCGAATCGGTGGAGGTAATCAACAAAATGATGGAATGGTCCTCTCGTTACGACCTGCATATCCATTGCGTGCTGCACCTGAACAAAGGGGACAACAATGTACGAGGCCATATCGGTACGGAGATGAGCAACAAGGCGGAAACAGTACTGGTCATCAGCAAATGCAACGAGAATCCGTCTGTCAGTGAAGTCCATGCCCTGCATATCCGGGAAAAGGAGTTCAAACCCTTCGCGTTCACCGTGGACGACAACGGGCTCCCGGTCATCGCCGAAGGGCACACGTTCGGTGACACCCCGAAGCCCAGGCAACGGACAAGCTTTACGGAGCTGAGCATCGAGCAGCACCGGGAAGCCCTTTCCGCTGCCTTTGACGGCAAACCCATCAGGGGCTTTGAGAATGTACTGCAACGTCTGATCGCCTCTTATGAAAACATAGGCTTCAAACGTGGCCGCAGTGTCATGATAAAACTGCTGCAGTACCTGACGGACAACCTTAAACTTGTTGTCAAGCAGGACAAGCTGTTCTACTATGACATGACCCCCGCGGAAGCAAGGCTTTTTGATGAAGAATGAAGCCGGGCGCGGGCATATATATTTCAGTTTACTTTAGTATGTATATATATAGGGAATAAAACTAAACTAAACCATTTCCGTGTGAACAAGTGAAAGAAAACAGCCATGACTATAGAAGAAGCAAAACAGGTACGCATAGTGGACTTTCTGGCGCAGCTCGGCCACCATGCGCAATACGTTAAATCGGATCAGTACTGGTATCTCTCGCCGTTAAGGGATGAGCAGTCGCCGTCGTTCAAGGTCAATGACCGGTTGAACGAATGGTATGATTTTGGGGCGGCCACCGGAGGCGACCTCGTGGAATTGGGTAAATACCTTTACCAGACTGAAAGTGTAAGCGAGGTACTGGCATACATCGGGCGGCATTCCAGCGATATGCCTTTGCCGAAAGTCCGTTTCCAGGCTCTTCCGCCCCGTCCCGTGGAATCGGATATGAAAAATCTGATTGTCGTCCCGTTACGGCATCACGCGTTATACTCTTACCTTCAGTCCCGGAAAATAGATGCTGACATAGGACGTATGTTCTGCAAGGAAATCCATTATGAATTGCGTGACCGGCATTATTTTGCCCTCGCGTTCGGTAATGTTTCGGGCGGATATGAAATGCGCAACGCCTATTATAAAGGATGTATCAAGAACAAGGACATCTCCCTGATCGGACATCAGTGCGGAGAGATACAGGAACGGGTCTGCGTGTTCGAGGGGTTCATGGACTTTCTGTCTTACCTGACATTGAAGCAGTCATGCAACTGGACCATTTGTATAGACCAGCCTTGCGACTACCTTGTCATGAACTCCGTAAACAACCTGAAAAAGGCATTGATGTACCTGCAGAGATACCTGCATATACATTGTTATCTCGACAACGACCTTGCCGGGCAAAAGACCGTGGAAACCATAGCCGGACTATACGGCGAACGGGTCAGCAACGAAGCTGTCCGATATAGCGAATACAAGGATCTGAATGATTGCTTGCGAGGCAAGAAACGCTGACCTAAAAAAAAGCGAATCTGCCAATGGAAGCCCTCCTGAACGGAGGGCTTTTTTTATGCCCTGACTTCTTCATTTTTCCCGTTCATTAAGGCGATATAGTACGATTTTATAGTACGATTTTCAAAATCGATATAAATCTTGTAAAGAAAACATCCGTTTAATACACAATTATTTCGTAGTTCGAAATTCTCCTTTTTTATTTGTGAAATCAAACTAATACAAAATTCAATATCCATACTAAAAGATATGAGATCATATTTCATTTTTGCCATTGTTCTGACGGTCGCGTACCTCATTTATTACGCGGTCATCATTATGCAGGATCTCTATGGAAAAAGGAGAACCGGCAAGACAGAGGAGGAAGTTTTCGACCTCGGCACACTGGAGGACGAAGAGAGTGTTGCCGTGAGCGAGAGTGAAACCGGGTTCCGTGTCGGCAACGAGCAATACGATACTGAAACAGCATCAGGCGGCGATTCTGCCACCGACCAGAAGCCGGCGGACAAAAAGCCGGAGACAAAGGAGACCCCGGAAGAAAGACTGGAGCGTCTCAAAGCCAAGGCGGAGGAAAAGATGGAGGAAACCACGCCCTACCTGTCTGATGGCTTCAGTGCAGATGAAATGTACAAGGCGATGCTTTCCAGGGGCAAACTGGAAAATCGTCCGGAGATGGCCTGGAAACCAATTAAAGACAAATTGTAGCATGTCGATTAAGCAAAAGATAGTATGCCTGTTAATTCTTGTACCCTATGCGGCTTTCGCCAAGAGCGGCAGCGTGAACTACAGCTGGGGAGCGGATGCGCTGGCCACGATGCACGACTTCGTGGTCACGATGATGCTGTATGTCCTGTATATATGCTACTCCATCGCATCCGTTCTGGTCATCGTGTCCGCCTTCCAGATCTACATCAAGATGAACACTGGAGAGGACGGCATCGTCAAATCCTTTTTATCGCTGCTTGGCGCGTGCCTGTTCATCATCGGGGCCTCCATCGTACTTCCGGCATTTTTCGGTTATCGCATATAAGGCTGTTTAACAATCCAATACATAAATATTAACTCAAAAACGATCAAGTATGTTTCAGAAAGTAAAACAAATGTGCCGAAAGGCAAAAGGATTCATCCAAGGTGTTTCCACCAAAGTGAAGATGCTTGCACTCACTTTGTTCTCTGGTACCACGGCAATGGCCCAGAGTACGGCCGGCGACTATTCAGCCGGTACTACCGCACTATCTACCGTGGCGGAGGAAATTGTCAAGTATGTACCAGTCATGGTCAAGCTCTGCTATGCCATCGCCGGTGTAGTCGCCATTATCGGCGCCATCTCCGTTTACATCGCCATGAACAACGAAGAGCAGGATGTCAAAAAGAAGATCATGATGGTGGTTGGTGCATGTCTTTTCCTGATTGCAGCAGCACAGGCTCTTCCTTTGTTTTTCGGCATTGACGCATAAAAGTACCGAGGGATGAAAAGCAAGGAAACACGTTATCCGGACTATCCGCTGTTCAAGGGGCTGCAACGTCCTCTTGAAGTGATGGGATTGCAGGGCCGCTACATCTATTGGGCGGCAGGAACGGCAGGCGGAGCCATCGCGGGCTTCATAGCCGCTTACTGCCTTGCCGGATTCGTGGCCGGACTGGCCGCGCTGACAGTCATTCTGTCGGTGGGCATCGTGCTAATCATCTTCAAGCAGCGGAAAGGTCTGCACAGCAAGAGAACGGACCGAGGCGTGTTCGTCTATGCCTACTCGCGTAAGGTCTGACAAAATTAAACCATCACAGCAATGTGTGGCTATATTGAATGTTGAACGCGGGTAGGTTCGTATGAGATACGGGCCTACCCCTATTTAATTGAACGTATATTGAAATGACCCTATACATTATCCTGATTTTCGTTGCCTTATGCGCGGGTATGGCCATATCCGTCCATGCGTTCGGTACCGGAGGCAAGCGCAAGCGTATCTTCCAGGACATCTATTTCTCGGTGGAAGACACGGAAGGCGTGGGTGTCCTGTACACCAAGACGGGCGAATATTCCGCCATGCTGAAGATCGAGAATCCGGTACAGAAGTATTCGGCGAACATAGACAGCTACTACGATTTCACGCATCTGTTCTCCGCCCTTGCCCTGACCTTGGGAGAAGGTTATGCCATTCACAAGCAGGACATCTTCGTGAGGAAGCGTTTTGTCAACGAGGATACCGGGAAGCAGGAGTTCCTTTCTGAATCGTATTTCCGGTATTTCAAGGGAAGGGCGTACACGGACAGCATGTGTTACCTGACCATCACGCAGGAAGCCAGGAAAAGCCGCCTTTTCTCGTTCGACAACAAGAAATGGCGTGATTTCCTTGTCAAGATCCGCAAGGTACAGGACCAGTTGCGGGACAGCGGCGTGCAGGCGCGTTTCCTGAACAAATCCGAGGCAAGCGATTACGTGGACCGGTATTTCGCCATGAACTTCAAGGACCGTATTATCTCGATGACGAACTTCAAGTCGGACGACGAGAGCGTCTCGATGGGTGACAAGCGCTGCAAGGTGTACAGTCTCGTGGACGTGGACTGCATCTCGCTGCCTTCGATGATCAGACCCTATACCAATATAGAAGTGAACAACACGGAAATGCCCGTGGATCTTGTCTCGGCCATTGACAGCATTCCGAATGCCGATACAGTGGTCTATAACCAGGTCATCTTCCTTCCCAACCAGAAGCGTGAACTTTCGCTGCTGGACAAGAAGAAGAACCGGCACGCGAGCATTCCCAACCCGAGCAACCAGGCAGCGGTCGAAGACATAAAACGTGTACAGGAGGTGATTGCCCGCGAGAGCAAGCAGCTCGTGTACAGCCATTTCAACCTTATAGTGGCCGTGTCCGGCGATACGGACCTGCAGAAGTGTACGAATCATCTGGAGAATGCTTTCGGTAGAATGGGAATCCATATTTCCAAACGAGCCTACAACCAGCTGGAGCTGTTCGTCGGCTCGTTCCCGGGCAACTGCTACAGCCTGAATGAAGAGTATGACCGGTTCCTGACCCTATCGGACGCGGCGATGTGCCTGATGTACAAGGAACGTGTGCAGCACAGCGAAGACACCCCGGTGAAAGTCTATTACACTGACCGCCAGGGAGTGCCTGTCGCCATCGACATCACCGGCAAGGAAGGCAGACAGAAGCTGACGGACAACTCGAACTTTTTTGCCCTCGGGCCGAGCGGTTCCGGGAAATCCTTCCACATGGAGAAAAACAGGACAAAACGACGGCAAGCGATTGCAAAATCTGCTGTTATAAATACTTGATTTACAGCTAATATGTTTTAACAAACGGAGAAATCGGCTATTGGTGTTTAGTCCTAATCGGAGTAAATTTGTACCACAGTTGTACCTCGCCGGAGGGGTCGCACGGTTCGACTTCCTTTCAGCAGCGTGCAACAGCTTTCAACAGTGTGCAAATAAATTTCTTCGATGATGGACCGTCAAAATGAACAGAAATTAACAGTTCTGCCCGACTTCGGTCGGGACATACTGGACAAGCCGTTCCTCACCATTGGGGAGGTGGCGAGCCTGCTGCAAGTGAGCAGCCGTACCGTGTACAACCTGATATACAGCGGCACGCTCCGGGCTTGCAGGATAACATACCACATTACGCTAATCACCAAGGAGGATTTCTTCCTGATGATTAAGGAAACGACCTACTGCAAGCGGAGCGTTTCAGTATTCGCCAAGCAGGGGAAAAAGACAAAAGGGAAGATGAAAAAAGATGTGCAAAAGACAGAGGAAACAGCCCTCACACGACAGGAGGGAAAGACGAAAGCAAAGGGCAGCCCGGCGAAACGGCGGCTCATTCCGGCGGCTAACTACAAGCAGTCCGTGCGTGATACGTTCACGGACAGGGAGAGTGTCGCAGGCGACCTTTACACGATGGCGGAGATATGCCAAAAGTTCAATTACACCTACGGGCGTTTCTACAATCTCCGTATGCGCTATTCGATACCCTGCATCAAAGCCAACGCCACCAAGTGCTTTCCGAAAGCGGAAGTGGACAAGGCTATGGCGGAGGAAGCGGAACGCTTGGGCAACAACCTTTCGGAACATTGGTATTCGTGCTTCGACATCATGCGCCTGTTCGGACTGGGCAAAACACAGGTGCGCAGGTTCGCCCTCACCCACGGGGTACGGACAAAGCGCATACACGGCAACCGCCTGTACTACCTGAAAGCCGACTGGGATGCGGCACGGAAGGAAGCCGAGCGGAAAAGTGCAAGCACGAAAGCCAAACGGGAAGAATAAGATATTTTCAAACATTCAAAATACATTAGCTATATGACGAACATTTGTACGAAAGTGACGGTCAGGAAACGACCCATCAAGAACGGACAGTTATCGCTTTATCTGGACTTCTACCCACCTGTCCGGCACCCGAAAACGGGCAGGCTGACACGGAGGGAGTACCTCGGCATTTACATCTATGCCAACCCGACAGAGAAGTTTGAAGCAGAGTTCAACAAGACCATGCTGCGCAATGCGGAGCTAATCAAGTGCAAGCGGACGGAAGCCATCATCAACGAAGAGTTCGGTTTCCTCGACCGTAACAGGGGCAAGGAGAGCTTCTTGGAGTATTTCCGCTCCAAAATGGCGGACGATGACAATTTTAGGAACTGGAATGTTGCCTACAAACATTTCGAGAAGTATTGCGGCGGTAGCTGCACCTTTGACGACCTGACGGTGGAATACTGCCAAGGCTTCCTTACCTACATGCTATCGCTCACCACGCACAACCGCACCAAGATGATGGCGTCCACAGCCAACAACAACCTGAACAAGCTGAAATGCGTACTGCGGCAGGCATACGAGGAAAGGCGCATCAAGGACAATATCGCCATACGGCTGAAACACGCCAAGGAAGCCAATACACGCCGTGAGTTCCTGACACTGGAGGAAGTGAAGATGCTTGCCAACACGCCATGCGAGAAGCCTGTTGTAAAGTCGGCGGCTCTTTTCTCCTGCCTTACGGGACTGCGCATCAGCGACATCATACGCCTGCAGTGGGAGAACATCATCAGGGGTGCGGACGGCGGTTGGTGTATGCACATCGTCACCAAAAAGACAAGGACGGAAGCCGTCTTGCCGCTGTCCGATGAAGCCCTCGCACTTTGTGGCGAGCGTTCCACGGGGCAGGTGTTCAAGGGAATGACACAAGCCCTGCTCCCCTTGTACCTCAAGGACTGGGTTAGGTCTGCCGGGATTACGAAGCACATAACCTTTCATTGCTTCCGGCATACCTACGCAACCCTGCAGCTTGCCGCAGGGACAGACCTTTACACCATATCAAAAATGCTTACACATAGCACCGTGGCGACAACGCAGGTCTATGCGGATGTGGTGAACGACCTGAAGCGCAAGGCTTCGGAACAGATAACACTCAAATAACCGGAACAGGACAACCAAAGTAAAAAGATTGAATATGGGTAACATCACATTTGAACAACTGCCGCAGGCTGTTTCCACCCTGATAGAACGGGTAGAACAGCTTGCCGGAAAGGTGGACGAGGTACTATGCAAGGCGGCAGGAAAAGACACGGGCAAGCGCAGCCTGCTTTCCCTTGAAGAAGTCGCCGCCCTGCTCGGCAAATCGGCTTCCACCATCTATGCCATGACTTCCGAAAAGCGCATACCGTACCGAAAGCGTGGCAACAAACTCTATTTCTTCGAGGATGAAGTCATGCAGTGGATTGAACAGGGCGGAACATCGGGGACAGGCAGCGAGGAGGATTTCAACAAACGGCTCGAAGCGTTGCGCAGCGGCAAGAAACGCAAGCCGGGCTCTTTACAGACGGACAACAAACAACAAGCCTTATGAAGACAGAAGATTTGACAGCCGCCATCGCACGGCATGACCCACTTTTAGCTGATGCGGTCAGCAAAATGGTCGGTTACATTCAGGACAGGTGGGCAGCACCGTACCCCTCAAAGGAACAGACGGAAGCGGTCAATGCCTACCTCCGTTCCGTCCATGCGGACGGTGACGGCACGATGAGCGAGAACAACATCGCCCACCGCAGGATTGCCACGCAGAAGATAACCATCAATGCCATCCGGGTGCTTGACCATGAACAGCTTGACCGTTTGCAGGATGTGCTGAACCATATCGCAGCGGACAGGGAATACCACATGCCGGAACACGGGTACGGCATGGGCAGGTAGCTGACCAGTGTAACACCTATAAACATCATAGACTATGTGCAAGAACGAACAGACCATACATTACTGCACCATCCTTTCCGCCGGACAGTGGGATTTCCTTTTGGACGGCAAAGCCGCCATTGACAGACAGAAATGCCTGCACAGGCTGATGACCGCAGCCGTGCGGACAAAGACCGTCCTCCGTATCAAGGGAGTTGAGATTGAGTTGGAGGTGGGACAGGCGGCAACTTCCGATGTGGAACTAGCGGAATACATGGGCTGCAACCGCAAGACCATCGGAAAGCTCATCGACAGCTTCAACGGGCTCGGTGTGCTGACCACCCGAACCAACAACCGCACTTCCGTACACACACTGCATTTCCTGACAGGATGGTATGTGGATGGTGTCCTGCTGACCAATCCCCATTATGTCAAGCCTGCGGCAGTTTCCAAAGGACAGGCAGACGGAGTGCGGACACCATACTCTAATGATACGCCGTCGGAGGATAAGCCGTGTACCGTGCCGGACGGTTGCCAATGCCCAAGACTGGATGCGGACAGCATGGCAGGCGGAGCAGCCGCCCTTTCTTCTTCCCTATGTTCGCCTGTAGTTTCCGACAGTTCGGATGACAGAGCGGATGCGGAGGACAAAGCCGACAATTCCCATGTCAAAGACAAGGACAACGGGCAGCATGGCATTAACCCGGTAGAAAGCCCGAAAAAAGCGCAGGACGGCACGATTGGCGGCGTGGATGACCCCGACATAGCCGGAAGGGACTGACGGACACACAGCGCAGGATTTCAGCGGTACTCCGTTGGCGTGGCGTGACTGACTGGGCTTGCCCAGATATAGCCCACTATAACTTCTCCGCTGCGCTCCGAAGTTGTGGGCTCTCCCGAGGGGCTTAGGACGCTGCCCTAAGAACCCGGCAAGGACTTTCAGCCCTGTGCAACCCGACCAAAGAGTGACCCTCTCTTTGGAAACTCCGCTTAGTGGCTTCCACCCCTAAGAACCCGGAGCAGGAAGTGACCCTCTCCCTGCACCCACCGATTAAGGCTCTGCCCTAATAACCCGAAGTGAAACCCAAAATACAGACAAGCCTATGGCACAGAAGACATCCATCAACATCAAGCCGTGCAACATCGGCAGCAGCGAAGCACACAACAGGCGGACAGCGGAATACCTTGCCAATATCCGCAGGGAGAAGTTCTACATCCGTACCGACCTCATGGCAGGAAACGAGACATGGGTATCACCTGATTTCGGCGAAGCCACGCTCACCGACCGCTACAATCAGATAGCCGCAATGGTCAAGGAAAAGACAGGTCGGGCGATGCAGACCAAAGACCGTGAACGGGTGAACAAGAAGACTGGTAAGGTGACCATCGTCCGTGGCAGCACTCCGCTCAAGGAGGGCGTGGTTGTCATCAAGGACGACACCACGATGGAACAGCTGCGGCACTTCTGCGAGGTGTGTAAGCAGCGTTGGGGAATCACAGCCTTGCAGGTGTTCATCCACCGTGACGAGGGGCATTACGGAATACCCGGCGACAATGCCACATGGAAGCCCAATCTCCACGCACATATCGTATGGGACTGGATGAATCACGATACGGGCAAGTCCTGCAAACTGGATGAGAAAGCCATGAGCGAGATGCAGACCGTTTTGGCTGGGTGTCTGGAAATGGAAAGGGGCACCTCAAAGGAGGTGACGGGCAAGGAACATCTGGAGCGCACAGACTTCATCATCGCCAAGCAGAAGCAGGAAGCGGAACAGGCGAAAGCTGCAAGGCAAGCCGCCATCGCCTCCAAAGAGGAAGCCGAAGCGGAACTTATGTTTGTGGAGGGCGAGAACAAGGCGAAAGAGCAGTACCGCCGTTCCCTCGACAGCGAGATTGCCGAAAGGGAGCAGCAACTCAAAGACGAGCGCAAGGCGAAAGTGGACAGCATACTGGATAGCGTCGGCAGTCTTGTGGGGGTCGGCAAATCCGCTGCGGTCGGAAAGGAAAACGCCAAACTGAAAGCCGAGAACGAGCGCATGAAGAAAGCCTTTGCCGAAGCCGTAAAGGAAAAGGCGGAGGAACGGACAAAGGCATTGGTAGCAGAAAAACAGAAAGCCGAAGCGGAACGTGACAGGGCTTTGGTGCAGAGCCGTTCATTTGCCATTGAAAGGGACAAGGCGGTACGGCAGCTTCAGGAGCAAAAGGACGGCGAGCGGCAGCGCATCAGCCAAGCGGTGAGCCAAGCCACGGCGGAGAAAGACAAGACCATCCGCCTGTTGCAGAGTACGCTGAAAGCGAGCAGGTATATCCTAAGCTTGTTTGCGGATATGCTCTACAAGGCAAGCGAGGTATTCAGGCGAGCCATAGATGCGATTATCCATTTCGGTACGGAGCAGCACAAGTCATTCTTCGCCCCGTCCGAAGCCGCCGACATCAAGAGCGTGATGCAAAGCTACAGTGAGACCACCGAGCAGCAGAAAGCGGTCGGCGCATGGCTCTGTGACTATGCGGATAGCCGACAACCTTTTGACGAAATAAAACATCGCCATACACTCAAAGAGGTTGGCGATGTGGCGGAGGGTAAGTATGATTGGAAAATCGGACAAGAAGAAAGAGGGATACAGCGATAGTAACGCCATATCCCAAACTCCAATTTAGTTATACGCTTTGCTTTATATTGAGATAGAAATCATAAAATCGTGTTTTGATTTCATCACGCACCCTGCGAAATTCGCTGTCAATAAACTCTGGTGACCCTATAGCTTCTGAGGGGTCGTCAAAACCGATATGCAAACGGTGCTTTACCAATCCGGCAAATGCCGGACAAGTTTCATTCGCATTTCCACATACGGTTACGACATAATCCCATTTTTGGTCAAGATATTGTCTTACATCTCTTGGAGTATGTCCCGATATGTCAATTCCGATTTCTCGCATTACCGAAACCGCTTTGGGATTGACCTGTTTGGCAGGATGCGTACCTGCTGAACAAACTTCAAGGGTTTCATCAAAAGATTGCAGGATGCCGTGTGCCATTTGGCTACGGCAACTGTTACCTGTACAAAGAAGCAATACTCTCATAGCCCATTCCCAATTTTAAAAGAAATTTCCAAAGACAAAGCCCGAGATTGTCGCCATGACAATAACGAGAGCCACATACACAGCAGTTTTCTTCGTTCCCAAAACGCCACGGATGACAAGCATATTCGGGAGGGACAATGACGGCCCGGCCAACAGCAAAGCCAAGGCAGGCCCCTTACCCATGCCCGAAGCCAACAGACCTTGGACAATAGGAACCTCCGTCAATGTGGCAAAGTACATGAAAGCTCCTGTAAAACTCGCAAAGAAGTTCGACAATAATGAATTACCGCCGACAGCCCACTCAATCCAACTGTTCGGAATTATGCCTGCAATAGCGGTATCATCGTGTGTCGAACCTAACAGGAAACCAGCAAAGACCACACCGACCGCCAATAACGGCAATATCTGTTTGGCGAACCCCCATGAGGCAAAAGCCCATTCCCTGTTTTCTTCTTCCCTCTTGTAAAAAAGCAGAATTAAAGACAATGCGGTAATAGCCACAATCATCGGTACAAGCGGCACTAATTTCGCATTGTCGATAAGCAGATTAGCAAGAAACACTGAAATGGCGGTTGCAACAGCACCGAGCGACACCCACAGCAGACGCAGTTTCAGAATCCTGACAAGAGACCAACATAAAAGGAGAGCCAATGCCCCGGTTATGTGCCACTTATAGGTAAAGATACTATGCCACAGTCCTGTATCGGAGGCCGCAGGCGCACCCCAATTAGCAAACACAAGGATGAGAACCAATGTAAAGAAATGAACAGAAGTCTGCCATATCGGACGCTTTTCGGGCGGAGGAACGATGTTCATCTGTTCCTCTTTCTTGGCTTTTTCCTCTTTACGAAAGATGAATGACATCAACAGTCCGATAACAACCGCAAAGGATATGGCACCGACTGTCCGGGCAATTCCCATTTCAAGCCCTAAAATACGGGCTGTCAGTATAATAGACAATATACTGATGGCAGGCCCGGAATAAAGGAACGCTATCGCAGGGCCTAATCCTGCACCCCGTTTATAAATACTTGTAAACAGGGGCAGAATAGTACACGAGCAAACAGCAAGAATGCCTCCCGATATGGCGGCTACCGTATAGGAAAGCCATTTTTTCGCATTCGCTCCGAAGTATTTGAGTACCGAACCTTGGCTTACGAACACGGCTATTACACCCGCAATAAAAAAAGCAGGCAGCAGACACAGTACCACATGTTCCCGTGCATACCATTTTGCAAGGTCGAGTGTCGCGTCTATGGCTGTCATGAATCGCTCGCTTTCAAGCGGCAGAAAGAATACTGCCGTGAAGATTACGACAATCCACAGGAGATTTTTCAGTTCTTTCTTCGTGTCCATAGGTGCGTCTTATATACCAAGCATTTGTTTTATCTCACTTTCTGACGGTACATGTCCTTTGATTTTTACACTCCCGTCCACTACAACTGCGGGTGTTCCCATTATATTGTAGTTCATGATTTCCGTGATGTCCTCTATTTTGGAGAGTCTTACATCGAGATTATTGTCATTGATTACTTTCTCGATAGCCTGATAAGTCGCTTTGCATTTGGAACACCCCGGGCCTAATACTTTTATGTCTTTCACAACTGGTTTGTCCGTGGCTTGTCTATCTTCGCAACAAGTAGTCGCAGGCTGCCCGGCCTCTTCTATAATCAGGTTGCCGCCACACGAACATGAGCAGGGCTTCGGAGAGAACAGTGAAGCCCAAAATCCCTTTTTGTTTTCTTTCTTGCTTTCTTTTTTAGTTTCCATTTTGTTGAATTTTATAGTAAGACATTGAATAAATACCCCGTTATTACAGCCGTAAGGAATATCACGGCTACAATCATGGCTACAAGTTTCTTGCGGAAAATACTGGCAAGCATCGTCATTTCCGGAATCGCCATGCCTGCACCGCCGATAACAAGAGCAATGACTGTTCCGATTCCCATACCTTTGGACATCAACGCAACACCAATAGGAATAGCTGTTTCGGCACGGATATATAATGGGATTCCCAAAACGGCGGCAACCGGAATTGCGAAAAAGTTATCGGGCCCGGCTATTTTCAATACGAAATCCTGCGGCATATAACCATATATTCCGGCTCCAAGGGCAACGCCTATCAGAAGATAACCCAATATCGGGCGTAAACTGCCCCATGCAGAAACAAACGCCTCCCTCAATTTGCGTTTCACTGGCCACGCCCTTTTGTTTTCTCCCGGTTCGCTATGCTCATTCCGAAGACGAACATTCTTTACATACCGTTGCATTCCCATTTTTTCCAACCCGAAGCCGAACACTACCGATGCGACAAAGGTGATGATAAAATAAGCAATCATAGCTTTCACACCCACCAATGTACCCAGCATACCTATGATGATAGGATTGAGCAACGGTGAAGCTATCAGGAATGACATAGTGCTGCCGAAAGGCACTCCGGCATTAAGGAAGCCGACTGTCATCGGGATAGTGGAACAGGCACAAAAAGGGGTAAGCGCACCGAATCCCGCTGCCATCACATTGCCAAGGATACCATACCCTGACAACCACCCCTTAATTTTCTCCTGCGGGATATACATCAAGATTATTTCCACTGCCGCACTGATAAGCAGAAATAAAGCTATCAGTTCAAAAGTGATAAACACAAAATACTCCAATGTTTCAACCAATGTATTCATTGTCACAAAAATTTCTCAATACATCATTATACAGTAATAAACTCCGATACCTACAAACGCACATCCGACTATCCGGTTCAACCATTTCTGAACGGACTGCATCCTGCCGTAAAAGCTGCCTATGCGTTGGACGCTGAACGCCAATATCCAAGCGACAATCAAGACTGGCAAAGCGGTAGCCACGGCGAACAGTACCGGCAGCAGATAACCTGCGGTAGCGGTAGCAGACATCGGTATCAGCATTCCGAAATAGAACACGCCGCTTGTAGGGCAGAACGCCATTGCAAACAACATCCCGAGAAAAAAAGCACCGAGCCCTCCTTTGCGAGCCAGTCCCTCTCCGCTGCCATTGAAACCGAACGAAGGTAATTTGAGCCAGTTGCCAAACAGCATGAATAGCCCGATAAGCAACAGTGCAGGCCCGAGAATAAGCTCCCCATATTTGCCTATGAAGTTCTGTACACCAAACAGGCTTGCACCCTCTCTCAATATCAGAATCAACGCTACGCCTAATACCGTATAGGCAATGACACGGCCGAGAGTGTACAGAAGTCCTTTCAAGAATATCTGACGACGGTTTTCAATGTCTTTGCCGATAAATCCGATGGCGGCTATATTCGTAGCCAACGGACAGGGCGAAACAGCCGTAAGCAGTCCTAAGAGGAAAGCTGTAAATGCAGGAGTTGTACTGCTGTCCAATAATGTCTGTAAGCACTCCATAGGATGTACTATTTCAGCATTCCGTTAATTTTTTCTATTATCCCGTTTTTGAATGTATCGGGCGCTGTCCGGGCATTTGCAAAGGCGTACTCGGTCAGGTTTTCATAAGTCTCCTTTCCGTCTTTCCATTTGCTTATGAACAGAGACGACCAAGTAACTTCGTACTTTTCGGCAATCTTCTCATTCTCCGCCTTGGAAATGTCGATTGTCTTAAAAACGACCGTCCCGTTTTTAAGTTCATCTGAAAATTGCGCTTCTATGGCTTCTTTGGTGTTTTTTTCTATTGCCATACAAGTCGCACAACGCTGCTTGCCATGGAAATACAAAACTTCCACGCAGTCCTTTGTTCCTTGCGGCTGCGATTGCTCCACTTTTACGGCATTATCCTTTTTTGTCCCATTGCCACCGCAAGCGGTCAGGCCCAAACAGATAGCCATAGCCAAAATAACTTTGTTCATGTTTCTCTTTTTTTATTGGTTAATTATTTATGTTTGTAATTCGTAGAATTGCGAACAGATTTTTCAAAAAAAATTGCCGCTACCCGCAACAATTTTCTTTTGTGTACAGCCTCTGCCCCAAAAACTCGGAAAACAGTTCAGATGCAATTTTCCAGTTCTCCCGGTTGATACAGTATTTCACTTTCGGTGTTTCTATCTCTCCTTGTATCAGCCCTGCATCTTTCAACTCTTTCAAGTGTTGTGAAACAGTCGCCTTGGCAATGGGCAGAACCTCATGAATATCTCCGAAAAAGCAACTGTTTTGCTTTATCAGAAATTCGAGGATTGCTACTCTTGCCGGATGTCCCATTGCTTTGGCAAAGCGCGCAAGCTGCTCCTGCTTCATTGTGTATTCCTTATTATCCATTGCCATTTGTATTTTTATTGTTCGCAAAGTTACGAACATTATTTGTACTGCCAAAATATTATGAAGATATTTTTATGCCATAGCGAAAAAACGCCTTCATTATATTAGCAAGGACTCAAAATCGGGTATTTTTGAATCGTTTTATGGTTCCTTTGTACCTTTATTGGTTCTCAGAATATAAAAAGCACTGATTTTCAACAACTATTAGTAATTCCCCGACAAGTCTTTTGCTGTTTTGCCCCCGTTCCGACAGACCTGCTGCAAAAGATAAAAATACCTTCTAACTGTTAAGTTTTTGTTAAATATTCATCTTCACACGCATCTTCTTCCTATCCTCTCACTTCCTCAAAAAACAGCTTTTATACCCCTTTTCTCCCTTGCCGGATTTTTGTACCTTTATTTTCTTATATTGCTGATATTCAGTAACAAAAACTCTCTCATATGTATTCCACATGAACTCTGTCGTGCGCCAGCTGCACGAACAGGGTACAGACATCGTAATGGTCGATACCGGAAACTCCTACGAGGGATTGTGCGAGTATCTGGGAGGCAAGTACATCAGCTACACGGAGGAACGCCCCATCACGATGAACCCGTTTCGTATCCACAAGGAAGAGATGAACGTGGAAAAGACCGGCTTCCTAAAGAATCTTGTCCTGCTGATCTGGAAGGGCACGCAGGGAACAGTCACGAAGACGGAAGACCGTCTGGTGGAAAATGTAATCACCGATTATTACGATGCGTATTTCAACGGCTTCGACGGCTTCACGCCCATGCAGCGGGAAGACCTGAGAAAAAGCCTCGCCATAGACGAACACAACCGTGACGGGAACCGTGAGGAAAGCGAGCAGGAACGGAACAGCCGTATCGAGTGCATGATAGACGAAATGGAACGCAGGCGCAAGGAGTTGAAGGTGGAAGAACTCTCGTTCAATTCATTTTACGAATACTCCGTCCAGCGTATTCCGGACATCTGTCACGAGAACCACATTTCGGGCATAGACCTCTCGACTTACCGCTACATGATGAAGGACTTCTACAGGGGCGGCAACCATGAAAAGACCCTGAACGAGAACATGGACAGTTCGCTGTTCGACGAGACCTTCGTGGTGTTCGAGATTGACAGTATAAAGGATGATCCGCTGCTGTTCCCGCTTGTCACGCTGATAATCATGGACGTGTTCCTGCAGAAGATGCGAATCAAGAAGAACCGCAAGGTGCTTGTCATCGAGGAAGCCTGGAAAGCCATTGCCAGTCCGCTGATGGCCGAGTACATCAAGTTCATGTACAAGACGGCCCGTAAGTTCTGGGCCAGCGTGGGCGTTGTGACACAGGAGATACAGGACATCATCGGCAGTGAAATCGTTAAAGAGGCCATCATCAACAACAGCGACGTGGTGATGCTGCTTGACCAAAGCAAGTTCAAGGAGCGTTTCGACACCATCAAGGCCATTCTCGGGCTCACCGATGTTGACTGCAAGAAGATATTCACGATCAACCGTCTGGACAACAAGGACGGCCGTTCGTTCTTCCGGGAGGTATTCATACGAAGGGGAACGACAAGCGGCGTGTATGGCGTGGAAGAGCCGCATGAATGCTACATGACCTACACGACCGAACGTGCTGAGAAGGAAGCCCTGAAACTCTACAAGAGGGAGCTCCGGTGCAGCCATCAGGAAGCCATCGAAGCCTATTGCCGGGACTGGGATGCCAGCGGCATCAGCAAGTCCCTGACATTCGCCCAGAAGGTCAACGAGGCCGGACGGGTACTGAACCTGAAAGCAAAACAATAAAATCAGATACAATGGGAAAATTTGATATAGACCGACCTATAGCGGAACTGTTCAGTGTTGAGCCTTACGCTCTCCGCATCCGCAACGTGTGCAACAGCCACGATATTGCCACCATCCGGGAACTGTGCCTGCACAGCAACTGGGACTTGCTTCATTTCCGCCATTTGGGGGAAAGGAGCATCGCGCACATGGAAGAAATGCTGGGCAATTTCGGATTGCGACTGGGCATGACCGAAGAGGATCTGGACGCATATATGAGATTTGAAACCGAGGATGACAAAGACGTCACTACCATCATGCGTTTCGAGGAATCGGAGGAGGTCAAGTGGGACCAGCGCCGGTATGAAGTAGCCAGAGACCTGTATGTCAGATACAGGGGTCTGTCCCCATACGAGGCTATGGAGGAAGCAGAGAAGCTGATACTGGCCCTGCAGGGAGTACCTGAGAAGAACAACCGCAGCAAGCGGAGAGGTAATATTTTCAACCGTTGAACAGAATGAACATGAAGCGACTGTCACTTGTCTTTGCAGTTCTGCTGCTTGCCTTCACGCAGCATGTCCACGCCCAGTATTACAGCGTGAACTATGACGCACGTACCGTGGCGGCAATGGCAGCCGCGTTCGGTACGGAGGTCGTGGCTGAAAGCTACTACCGTGAGCAGGTCGATGACATCCTGAAGCACTATACGGCGGCGGAGGTGGCGGCAGCCGGAATTTTCTCTTCCAAATTTCTGGAACACAAAGCACTCTCGGACCTCGGTATCTGGTGTAGCAGCACGGAAAACTACTATTACCGCCGTATCTACCACATGGTGGCCGACAAGATCATACCGAAAATCTGGGTGGTGGCAAAGCAGATGCTTCACTCCCCGCAGACAGCGATCCACTGGGGTAGCTACCTGATGAAGGTGTGCGATGAGACGAAGAGCCTGTGTATGCAGTTCGAAAGCGTTGTGACAAACAGTACACTTTCGTTCTCGGACATCGCTTTTCTGGAGATCAACAGCGAGGTCGTGCCTCTGCTGAAACTTTCGGAACTGGGCGGTATAGACTGGCAGCGGATGCTGGACGATTTTTCCCGGATTCCTGACCGCTTTACACGGGAGAACCTGCAAAGCGACCTTGACAATCTCTACAATCTGGGTGTCGGTCTGGCAACGGCCGGTGCGGGTAATCTCGGCGATGCCCTGCTGCCTGAAAGTATGTTCCATAACCTGCTTTCGGGCAAGGTCAGCGAGATTGCCAACCTGTACGACCATTACTCCGGCCTGTTCGAGGAAGCGGAACAAGGTATCGGGAACCTGCTGCTGGACAAGATCGGCGGTCCTGACAACGTGGCCGGCCTGTTCGAGTTCGGGGATTACGACCTTGCCGGCTGGATCAGTGACTATATAGACGACGAAGCCGGGACTTATTACACGCAGCGCTGGTACATCGCCAGACGTGACCAGGGCAGCGTGTCATTGTGTGACTATTACCCGCCCACGGACGACAACAGCATCCTGAACGGCGGTGAGTGGACCCGTTTCGAAACGAGCGACCCCGGTTTTTATCCCAATGCCTCGCAGCGGGAACAGGCTCTCTCCAACTCGGAACGATATGCCGGATGGTCGAGAAACCGTGTACAGCAGCTCAACAACCAGAATGACGGCAACACTTACAGCATCAACTACTGGCAGAACGCCTACATCATCAGCCGCGGCGGCAAGCAGACAAAGAAGGCTTACGCCTACGAGATACATGTCAAGAAAAGCTGGAACCATGAGGAAATCGTGTATGAAGAGATATTCGATTCCTACACTATGGATCTGGAGACCTTCAAGGCGCAGCTCAATGCCCGTCTGTCGGAATTCAACGAAAACGAGGACGGCTATGTCTATTACATAGCTTCCGACGCGTGGAACTACTATCAGGCAACGGATGCCGCCAAACTTAAAGGATGCGAGAGCGTGACCATCAGCGTCACCTGCTCGGACGGGGCTACTCTGGGCCAAGGTTCGACCCAGTACAAATGCAGGAAATGCGGCGGTTCACCCAATGCCCATACCAAGGATTGCTCCATGCAGACCTCCGTGACGGAAAATGAACTTGACTTTTCGGAATTGGATGAGCTGATACGGGAGGCAGACAACCAGGTAGCCATGCTTCAATCACAGATCAAGGCACTGGAGGATGAGAACAAGGAGCTGCTGAAGAAAATATCCGAGGCCAGTGTGGAGGATGCTGCCGTTTACAGGCAGCAGTACAACGCCAACCTGACGCGTATCGGAGAGTTGAAGGCAGAACTGGCCGAGTGGCAGAAGAAACAGAAGGAATACGCGGATGCGAAGCAGGAAGCGGCAAACGACAATGACGTGCCGACGGACGACTACTACCGTATCCCGGCCATCATGCAGGACTGCAAGACTGCCTACAGTCTGTCGTGGCAGGACGGCGGTTCGTGGAACGGATACACGTTCGTCCGCAAGGCGACCATGCCGAATATAGACGGCGAGATAACTTTCAAGGCAACCATCAGCATAGCACGCAAGCCGAAATACTTCCTCGGCATCAAGATTCACCGTGCCATTGTACAGATCAGCTGGGAACTGACCTCGCAATACACCGACACGTATGTGGCCGACGTGCTGACATTCGACCCGGACCTTCCGGAAGAAGAAAAAGAGCGGATCGTGAATGAACGTATCGCGGAAATCGCCCGGGAGCATCCGTCATGCAAGATCACGACGGAATATGCCCGTACCACCCCGATGGAAGATACCTCTACCGGAGAGGTGTACCACCTGCTGTGGTCAAGTGACCGTCTTGAAATCGCGCGTGAAGTGGATTCCCGGATTACGCAGATATACGCCGACCTGGTATCCCTGGAAAAGATGATGCATTACAAGCGCAGCATCATCGACGTGCTGAAGGATGTCCTTCCGGATCTGAATATGGACGAAGGGCGACGCCTCACTCTCGTGGAAGAATGCCATGACCGTTGGGTGGAAAACGCCCGTAGCCTGCGAAGCGGGAGAAAGGAGGAAAGACCATGAAACGGGCCTTGCTGATAACCATAGTGCTGCTTGCACTCCTGCCTGATGTCGTCAAAGCACAATGGACATTCGACGTGGTGTCCGTTGAAGCCTATATCAATGACCATAAGAAGCAGCGTAGCTTGTTGCTGGCCCGAAGTACCCTTGAGTACAGCAACCAGCTGCTGCACGAATACAGCCGCAAGGAGGTCGGCGAATACAAGGAACTGAATATCGACCTTGACCGGTACACCCGTGCCTTTGATGTCATTGATGTGATGTACCAGTCGTTACGCACGGTATTGAACGCAAAGAACACCTACAATACGGTAAGTGACCGGATAGCGGACTACAAGTCGATGCTGGAGGCATTTCACGAGAAGGTGCTGAAACGCGGACGCATCGAACCCTCCGACGCCCTGCTCATCACCATCAACGAGAAAGCCATACGGGATATAGCCCATGACGGGGAGCAACTCTACAAGTCGGTCAGCGACCTGGCGCTGTATGCCACGGGAGCGGCGGCCTGCTCCACTTCGGATCTGCTGATGGTGCTGGAGGCCGTGAACAGGTCTCTGGACGACATCGAACGGCATCTGAACCGGGCCTATATGGAGACCTGGCGATACATACAGGTAAGAATCGGCTACTGGAAGTCGAAGATATACCGTGAACATACCAAACAGGAGATAATTGAAGGAGCCTTCGGACGTTGGCGCAACTCCGGAAGGCTGGATTACTAACGATAAAAGGGAAAAAAGATGAACAGAAAACTCATGCTCATGACGGTTGCGATCATTGCAACAGCAACGGCACAGGCGCAGTATGTGACCTATAACCACGACTCGCCGAAGCAGAACCAGATTACGGTCATGGAAACCGGTGCGGGCTCCCTCACGCCGGAACTGTACTACTGGGCATTACACAACAAATACAAGAAATCGGCAGCGGCAAAGAACAAACTGGGGTTCCGCACGACAGCCGGCATCAACCTCTATAACCAGACGGACGAAGCCGAATCCATCGATTCGGCATTGGTGAGCCGCGCGAAAATAGAGGCCCTGAACGTGGCAGACCGACAGGCTGATATCGCCTGGCTTGCCGAAGGTGACAAGATCAACGGCCAGATGGAAAGGATGAAGCGTAACATCGACCGTATCCTTCCTGCCGGGGGCACCCCGGAGGACAGGGAACGCTGGACGGAATACTACCATGTTTTCCAGTGCGCCATTGATGCTACCAGGGATGCCTATATGCCCAATGCGCAGCGGAAGAAAGAGTATCTGCGAATCTACGAAGACGTGGTGCAGCAGAATGAGATTCTTGTCAGCTATCTCGCCAAACGGCAGAATGCCACCCTGACGAGCAACCTGCTGAACGCGACCTCGGACCGTACCTTGGACAAAGGCAGCGTCATCAGGGAAGCCATGAGCCGCTGGAACGAATCGCGTCTCGCGGTGCGTGGCTCACAGTCGGGCGGCAGTTCCGGAGGTGACGGTGAAGAGAGTGTAAACAGGTGAAACTAAAAAGACAGACGGCAAATGGCAGACGGAAATATACTCACTGATTTCGGTATCAATCTTCTTGAGGAGGAGATTGACGATGTGATTTTTCAAACGAACGAGTTCCTCACGGACGCGACGTTTACGGGTTCGCAGGGGCCGTTCTGGTGGATACTGCAGATGTGCATGGCTCTGGCCGCCTTGTTCTCGCTTGTCATGGCGGCAGGTATGGCCTACAAGATGATGGTGAAGCATGAGCCGCTGGATGTGATGAAGCTGTTCAGACCGCTGGCTGTTTCCATCGTTCTCTGCTGGTGGTATCCGCCTGCAGACACGGGTATGGCCGGCAGCGGAAGCAACTGGTGTTTTCTGGACTTCCTATCCTACATCCCGAACTGCATCGGTTCGTACACGCATGACCTGTACGAGGCGGAAGCCACACAGATAGCGGACAAGTTCGAGGAAGTGCAGCAGCTCATCCACGTAAGGGACACGATGTACCACAGCCTGCAGGCACAGGCGGATGTCGCCCACACGGGAACATCAGACCCCAACCTTATCGAGGCGACCATGGAACAGACCGGTGTGGATGAAGTGACCAGCATGGAAAAGGATGCGGCGGAACTGTGGTTCACCTCCTTGACGGCCGGTGTCGTCGTGGGAATAGACAAAATCATCATGCTGATTGCCCTTGTCGTGTTCCGCATAGGCTGGTGGGCGACGATCTACTGCCAGCAGATATTGCTCGGTATGCTGACGATATTCGGCCCGTTGCAATGGGCGTTCTCTCTGCTGCCGAAATGGGAAGGTTCCTGGGCAAAATGGCTGACACGTTACCTGACGGTACATTTCTACGGGGCCATGCTCTACTTCGTGGGCTTCTATGTATTGCTCCTTTTCGACATCGTGCTGTGCATCCAGGTGGAAAACCTGACCGCAATCACGGCCAGCGAGCAGACAATGGCGGCCTACCTGCAGAACAGTTTCTTCTCCGCCGGTTATCTGATGGCGGCAAGCATTGTAGCCTTGAAATGTCTGAACCTTGTACCTGACCTTGCGGCGTGGATGATACCGGAGGGCGACACGGCCTTCAGTACGAGAAATTTTGGAGAAGGCGTGGCACAGCAGGCCAAGATGACAGCGACAGGCGGTATCGGGGCAATCATGAGATAAGATAAAAAACATATAAACAACAATCCTTAAAAATAAAAAAGTATGAACGTACAAGAACAAATCAAAGAATGGTATCAAGACAGACGGTTCGTGAACTATGTGAATATGCGCGTACAAGAAGAAATCCGTCATGTATCGGAACAACGTCCCGACCAGAAGTACAAGGAACTGGACGATGCCTTTGACCTGGATGATCGGTATTTCGTCCCACTGACGACTTATCTGACCTATCGCCTGCAACTCGCCAAGTTGCAGAAAAACAGATCGAAACGCAGGCGTGGCATCTGGTGGGTGTTTGTGCAGATAGTCATACTGAGACTTTATACGGAAATCACCACCAAGGAGTTTGAGAAACTCCAAAAGGAGTCATACGGAGCAATCATACCGATGCTGCACAATGAATATGTAATGAAGTTGAATAGAATAAGACAATAAACCGATATGATTATCAAGCATCTGGAAAACAAGATACGGCTGGTGGGCATTATCTGCACGGCTTTTCTCGTGGGATGTGTCATCATCAGCGTATCGAGCATCTGGACAGCCAGGACAATGGTGTCGGATGCACAGAAAAAGGTGTACGTGCTGGACGGCAACGTGCCCATTCTTGTCAACCGCACCACAATGGAGGAAACGCTCGATGTGGAAGCCAAAAGCCATGTGGAGATGTTCCACCACTATTTCTTCACCTTGCCGCCTGATGATAAATACATCAAATACACGATGGAAAAGGCGATGTATCTGGTGGACGAAACAGGTCTGGCGCAATATAACACTCTTAAGGAGAAAGGTTTTTACTCCAACATCCTCGGCACGAGTGCCGTGTTCTCGATTTATTGTGACAGCATCCGCTTTGACAAGAGCACCATGGAGTTCACCTATTACGGCCGCCAGCGAATCGAACGCAGAAGCAACATCCTGATGCGTGAGCTGGTGACAGCCGGTCAGCTCAAGCGTGTACCGAGAACGGAGAACAACCCTCACGGTCTGCTGATAGTGAACTGGCGCACTCTCCTTAACAAGGATATAGAACAGAAAAGCAAGAGCAACTATTAAACAATCAAGGATATGAACATCAAGGGATTCAGACGGATGCTGCTGGGCGAAAAGATGCCTGACAGGAATGATCCGAAGTACAAGGAACGCTATGAGCGTGATGTGGAAGCCGGACGCAAGTTTGCCAAGGCGACCCGTATAGACAAGGCGGCAGCCAAGGTGCAGGGCTTTGCCAACGTGCACCGTACTCTTTTTCTGGTCATCGTGTTCGCTTTCGTGCTGGGCGGGCTGGCATGGAACATCTACCGTATAACAGTGGTATATCGTCACCAGCCGGCGGAGAGGACAGCGACAGAGATGCAGGATTCGGTATTGAGGGAGCGGCACAGGATGTTGCAGGAAGAGGAACTGAGGGAAACCGGGACAGGAAATACAAACCGTAGCAAAACAGACTTGCCATGAAAAAGATATTTGAGAAAATCAATTTCAGACAGCCGAAGTACATGCTCCCTGCCATTCTTTATATCCCTCTGCTCGGTGCGTCCTACTTCATATTCGACCTGTTTCATACTGAAACGGCGGATATACCGGACAAGACGCTGCAGACAACGGAATTCCTGAATCCGGAACTGCCGGAAGCGCAGATCAAGGATGACGGCATTGGCAGCAAATACGAGAACATGGAGAAATCGTGGGGCAAGATACAGGACTACTCGGCGGTCGGCAACATAGAAAGAGACGAACCTGATGAAAACAAGGAAGAATATGAATCACAATACACGCAGGATGACATCGCCCTGCTCGATGAGCAACAGCAGGAAAAAGCAGCGGCAGCGGAAATTGCCGCCGCCAAAGAGCGTGAACAGGAAGCACTCGCGGAGTTGGAAAAGGCCCTTGCCGAAGCACGGCTGAAAGGACAGAACATGGTGATGCCCCCTGAAGAGGCGGATACCACGGACACCGTTCCGCCGCAGAATGTACCGGAGGCCGGCACCATCGACGAGGAGAAACGTCCGGTGCAAGCACCGTCGGCAGACGAACCGCCCAGCGCGGTAGTCCGCAAGGTGAAGACCACCTCGGACTATTTCAACACGCTGGCGAAGGATGCCCGTGAACCGAAGCTGATCCAGGCCATCATAGACGAGGACATCAAGGCTGTGGACGGCTCGCGCATCAGGCTGCGCCTGCTGGATGACGTGGAAATAGACGAGTGCGTAGTGAAACGGGGTACGTACCTGTACGCCACGGTAAGCGGCTTCTCGTCCGGACGTGTCAAGGGAAACATCAACAGCATCCTTGTGGACGACGAGCTTGTGAAGGTCAGTCTCGCGCTTTATGACACGGACGGTATGGAGGGCCTGTATGTACCGAACAGCCAGTTCCGGGAAACGAGCAAGGATGTGGCCAGCAGTGCCATGTCGGGCAACATGAGCATGAGTACCGGAACTACAGGGAACAGCCTCGCCCAATGGGGAATGCAGGCGGTGAACAACGCTTACCAGAAGACGAGCAACGCCATCAGCAAGGCCATCAAGAAAAACAAGGTCAAGCTGAAATACGGGACTTTCGTCTATCTGGTCAATGGTCAGGAAAAAAGGAAATAAAAAGGTTCGAGACAATGGAAACAGATATTTCAAAACTACATGAGGGAACGGACGGCTTTTACTACGATGACTTCCTCGCTCCCGACAAGGCCGAAACATTCGTCGGGCAACTCGTGAGTACCCAATGGTGGCAGAAAGGTGGACGCTTCGCCCTAATATGCAACTTTCTGGCAGAGGACGGGCGGAAAATCGCCTTGTTCGCCTTCCAGAAATACACCGGCTTTTACGGGCCGGGAGACGGGGCGGTCAATTTCAAGCACGCGGAGATGAATACCTTCTGGGAGTGTGAGGTCCGGGAAAACCGGAAGGGACGTTGTACTTGGGCGAGTGCCCTGCAGCTTGGAGGGCCGAAAAACAACGCGATATGATAGAGACGGACAAGATATACAACATGGACTGCCTGGAAGGCATGAGCCGTATGCCGGAGGGAAGCGTCGATGCCATCATCGCCGACCTGCCTTACGGTGTATTGAACCGCGGCAACCGGTCAGCATGTTGGGACAGGCAGATACCCCTCGGTCCGCTGTGGGAGCAGTACCGTAGGATTATCAAGCCGGACAGTCCGATAATCCTGTTCGCCCAGGGAATATTCTCCGCGCATCTCATGCTTTCCCAACCGGGAATCTGGCGTTATAACCTCGTATGGCAGAAGGACCGTGTTACGGGCCATCTCAATGCCAACCGGATGCCGTTGCGCCAGCATGAGGACATTCTGGTGTTCTACATGAAGCAGCCCGTGTATCATCCGCAGATGACACCGTGCCCTCCCGAAAGGAGAAACCATGGACGCAGCATGACGGAAGGCAGTTTCACGAACCGGTGCTACGGGGAGATGAAGCTGGTACCGGTACGCATGGCGGACAACAAATATCCGACATCGGTCATTTTCATCCCGAAAGAACACAAGACAGGGGCATTCTATCATCCGACCCAGAAGCCTGTGGCACTGGTCGAGTACCTGATACGCACCTACACCGACGAGGGGGACACCGTGCTGGACAACTGCATCGGGTCCGGAACGACTGCCATTGCCGCAATCCGTTCGGGACGGCACTATATCGGATTCGAGACCGTGAAGGAGTACTGCGACATCGCCGAACTCCGTATCCGGGAAGAACTGGAGCGAATACATACGACGACATAAGGGTAAAAGAAAAACAAATGGAATATAAACAATCAACGACATGAATATGAATCTCAAGAAAATCGGAACGGTATTTCTTCTGACAGCCGGACTGCTGGGAACGCGGAATGCACAGGCGCAGACGACCTACGAGGAAATGGAACAACTGACGGTCAACGAACAGGTGACGACCGTCATCACGGCATCGGAGCCGGTACGCATGGTGGACATTTCCACCGACAAGGTGGTTGGCGACCAGCCTTTGGACAACATTGTACGGCTGAAACCCAAAGAAGCCGGGCACGAGGACGGCGAGGTGATTGCCATCGTGACCGTCATCACGGAACGCTACCGCACGCAATACGCGCTGGTTTACACCACACGGCTTAAGGAAGCCGTAACGGACAAGGAGATACTCCCTCACGAGCGCAACGCCTACAACAATCCGGCAGTATCGATGTCAACCGCCGAGATGACGCGCTTTGCCAGACGGATCTGGAACTCTCCGGCGAGAATCAGGAATGTGGCCACCAAGGCACACCGTATGGTGATGCGCCTGAACAACATATACTCTGTCGGGGACTACTTCTTCATAGACTTTTCCATAGAGAACAAGACGAACATCCGTTTCGACATCGATGAGATCAGGGTAAAGCTCGTTGACAAGAAACTCGCCAAGGCCACCAACGCCCAGACTATCGAGCTTACTCCGGCGATGATACTGGAACCGGGAAAGACATTCCGACATGGCTACAGGAATGTGCTTGTCATCAAGAAGATGACCTTCCCGAACGACAAGCTGCTGACTGTCGAAATGACGGAAAAGCAAATCAGCGGCCGCAATATCAGCCTGAACATCGATTATGAGGATGTGTTGTCTGCCGATTCGTTTAACGCTGACCTGCTGGAGGAGGAATGATTATGAGAAAGACTCTGATTCTGATGTTTGCCTGCATGTGCCTTGCCTTCAGCGCGAACGCACAACGCAACAGCGGCCGTCTTTCACTGGGGGTCGGGCTGCTTTACAGGAACGGTATGGACGTGACGTTTTCATACGAACATGAAATGAACTACCGGCACGCGTGGGAGTTCTTTGCCAACGGCTACCTGCAGTGGGCCGAATGCGGCCCGTGCGGCCATATCTGTCCGGAATCCTTCTGGCGCAACTACCGCACCTATGGCTTTGGCGTGGCATACAAGCCTTGCGTGGTACGGGGCCGCAATCATTACGGCAACCTGCGTATAGGAGCTTCGGCAGGAAGCGACACGAAGAAGTTCCTGGGCGGCCTGCATTTCGGTTACGAGCACAATTACGTGCTGCGGTCCGGATGGACGCTGTACTGGCAGGCGAAGAGTGATTTGATGATAAAGGGCGCGGATCTGCTTCGGGTAGGTGTAGCCCTTGGTGTGAAACTACCGATAAAATAAGGGAAAAGATGAAACAGAACATTTTCAGAAAGGTGAGCCGGTTCGTACCGGTACTTGTCGCAGCAGTCGCCGTGACAGGTTGTGACGCGCATATAGACGTACCGGACACGGCTGTCCGCCCGGGACATGTCCTGTGCGAGGACGGAACGGCCTTGTCCTACACGGAATACCAGCAATCCGGGAAAAAGGCTGTGGCCGTCGTGTTCGACACCCGGCAGCATGAGGGTGCGGAAGGAAACGGCTACGCGGTTTACCTGTGGGACATCACCCCGCAGGCATTTGCCGACAGCCTCGGTATTGCCCAAGGCACATCTGCGGACCTCGCGGCACATGACGGCAATGCCAATACATTCGCTCTATATGAAACGAAGGAAACGGCTTCGCCGATGGCGGAAGCGGTCTTTGACCTCTGGTGTTACGGGCAGAGCGCATACGTTCCGTCGGTGGCACAGATGCGTCTGCTATATACTATCCGGGAAACGGTAAATCCTGTCATCGAACAGTGCGGGGGCGATCCGTTGCCCCTGACCGACGGCGACTGCTGGTACTGGACATCCACGGAAGTGGCCGAACAGGAAACGGCAAAAGCCTGGCTTTACTCGATGGGCAGCGGAGCCATACAGGAAACACCCAAGACACAGGCGCACAAGGTACGCCCGATTATAACCATCAACCGGTAAACCAGAGATATACGATTGCGTTCTTTGACATTGTTGGACAACATACGATTACAAACCAGAGCCGAATTCACGCAGTAATGCCATCAAGCGACGTATGCTTTCCTCGACATCCGAGGGGGCCGGAATGGCACGATATGCCAAATCCGGGAGTTCACCCATGTAAACTGTCTGCAAGTTGCCCCAAACCTGCGGCAGATCTGTCATCAACGGGGACTCCTCCAGTCGCCGGTCACGCCAGCCTTCGGGCTTGTCAAAGCTCTGCCGGTCGTGTTCGAGCAGTGACCTGAAATCTTCGGGGAAAGCATCGCTATGAAGATACGTGAGGCACTCTTCATCTTTCAGCAGATGATGCAGATCGTAGAAATGACGGATTTTGGCCGTCAACTGCGGCATATACAGATTGGCCAGCGAGCATCGGATGAGTGACACCAATTTCTCGGTCAGCGTGCGGCGACGGTCAAGCACATTGACCTCGAACGGCTGCATCCCGTATTCCTCTATCATACGGTTGTTGCCGGTAGCCTGCAGGAACTCTGTCAGGAAACTGCAGAGAGAACGCCGCTCGAAAGGATATGGATTGGCAAAACTGTTGATTTCTACCAGGAGTTGCCCAGCCCGGATTGCTCCGACCTGTTCCGTATCTATGGCCCGTGGATAGGTGTAAAACGCCTTGTGGTAATGCGATCCCTTGCTTGTCATGCCGGGGATGACCAGTTCCTCCAGTCCGGCTGTCATATTCTTCGATGTACGGCGTATGAGGTTCTTTAGCTGGTTTCCGCTCAGTGTCCATGCTTCGGCGATGGCCACGTCAATGTCCTCGGAGAAACGTGCCCCGATGCCGTAGGCCTTGGTCAGGGAAGTTCCGCCCTTGAAAATGGCACGATTATCCTTGTCTCCGGTAGCCATAAGCGACAGCGAACGACAGATCCAATAGTCTTTCTCGATAAAGATACTCTTGATGCCGAGTCCGCCGTCCTGTACCGGACGTGCAGCCGCTTCTATGGCATCGGCAAACAGTTGCTGATTCTCGTGTAGTCTCATACGATGTTCCATTTTAATTTGGTGGGTAAAGCCTGTGCGGTGACAGGAAGTTTGTAGGTCGTGACCCCATTGAGTGTCGCACGCAATTGTCGGGTGTCAGCTCCAAGACTGTCCAGAATGGCACCCAGCAATGCCCGGACATACGGCTGGTAATTTTCGGCCAGGTCCGCCAGTTTCTCCAGATCGCCTTCGGACAGAGCGGCTATCAGCCGAGCAACGCCCCGCACACAATCGTCAGGTGATGTTGCCGGAATCTCACGGAGCAATTTGAGCGCGTCAAGGATCAGCAGCAGAGGAATGTTCTCCCGTGTGATTGCATTAGGCTGTACAAGGAAGGACACGCTGTATTCGCCCCGTTTCATAGGCCGGCGGTATTTGTTCGTGCCTATCGTAATGGCCGATGTGATCTGTGTCGTCAACCCCAACTGCGCAAATGCTGCCGTACCGGTCATATAGCCGATTGGCTTGCCGTTACGTTCCAGAAGGTCCTTGACCACCTCTGCCACCGGAGGCTTCAATGTGCCGAACACCGTCTGTTTAGGCTTGTAGTACCGTCCTTTGGCAATCTTGCAGATAGAGCCTTCTGCCACCAGACGGCTGAGTGCCCTGACCAACGCAGGCTGGTACTCCGGCAGCACATTGAAATCGGCAATGGTAAGCACCTTGCCCGGAGGCGTGGCGTCCAGTATTTCCTGTACCTGTTTAGTAATCACCATAATCGAATCGTTTTGTTCCGGATGCAAATATAAGAAAAGTCTTGTTTTTTACTGCAAAAACATGACATTTATTTTCGTCTGAATCAAAATAATCAAGTCCAACAATATCCGAGGCGATCAGAACCACAACCCAATAAAAAAGCTATAAAAAATGGAAGAAAGCAAAGAGTTACAAGGATTCTACAAGATATTCCGTGCAGTCGTCTATGTGTCGGTTCTGCTGGAGTTCTTCGAGTATGCCATTGACCCGGCAGTATTCGACCAGTGGGGCGGCATACTGACTGACATCCACGGACGTATCAAGCGATGGACGATCTATCAGGACGGCCATCTCGTGTACAGCAAGATAGCCACGATACTGCTGATCTGCATCACCTGTATCGGTACGAGGAACAAGAAGCATCTGGAGTTCAACGCCCGCAAGCAGGTGATTTTTCCCCTGACCGGCGGACTGCTTCTGCTTGTCCTGTCCGTATGGCTGTTCGGACATCCGATGGAAATGCGGCTCTATACGCTGCCGCTGAACCGTATCCTATACATGGCGGCTTCGCTCGTGGGAGTGATACTGGTACATATAGCCCTGGACAATATCTCCAAGTTCATCAAGGAGGGCCTGATGAAGGACCGCTTCAACTTCGAGAACGAGAGTTTCGAGCAGAGCGAAGAGATTCAGGAGAACAAATACAGCGTGAATATCCCGATGCGCTACTATTACAAGGGGAAGTTCCGCAAGGGATGGGTCAGTATCAGCAACCCTTTCCGCGGGACGTGGGTCGTGGGAACTCCCGGCTCGGGTAAAACATTCAGTATCATTGAACCGTTCATCCGTCAGCACAGTGCCAAGGGGTTTGCCATGGTTGTATATGACTATAAATTCCCGACACTTGCCACGAAACTTTACTACCATTACAAGCTGAACGAGAAACTTGGAAGAGTTCCCAAGGGGTGCAAGTTCAACATGATCAACTTCGTGGACGTGGAATACAGCCGTCGTGTCAATCCTATTCAGGCAAAATACATCAACAACCTGGCGGCAGCCAGTGAGACGGCGGAAACCCTGCTCGAGTCATTGCAGAAGGGCAAGAAGGAAGGTGGCGGCGGAAGCGACCAGTTTTTCCAGACATCCGCTGTGAACTTCCTTGCTGCCTGCATCTATTTCTTTGTCAATTACGAACGGGAGCCGTATGACAAGGACGGAAACATGCTGTATGCGGAGAAACGTCAGGACCCGGAAACCAAATTCTGGAAGCCGACCGGAGTCGTGCGTGACAAAGAGGGCGGCAACATCGTGGAGCCGGCCTACTGGCTGGGAAAGTATTCGGACATGCCGCACATATTATCGTTCCTGAACGAAAGTTATCAGACCATCTTTGAGGTACTGGAGACTGACAACGAGGTGGCACCGCTGCTCGGGCCGTTCCAGACTGCCTTCAGGAACAAGGCCATGGAGCAGTTGGAAGGTATGATCGGTACGCTGCGTGTCTATACGTCCCGTCTGGCGACCAAGGAATCGTACTGGATATTCCACCGTGACGGGGATGACTTTGACCTGAAGGTGAGCGATCCGAAGAACCCGAGCTACCTGCTCATCGCCAACGACCCGGAGATGGAGAGCATTATCGGTGCGCTGAACGCCCTTATCCTGAACCGTCTTGTCACCCGAGTGAATACAGGCCAAGGGAAGAACATCCCGGTGAGCATCATCGTGGACGAGCTGCCGACGCTGTATTTCCACAAGATAGACCGACTGATAGGAACTGCCCGAAGCAACAAGGTGAGCGTGACCTTGGGATTCCAGGAGCTGCCGCAGCTGGAGGCCGACTACGGCAAGGTAGGTATGCAGAAGATCATCACGACCGTGGGTAACGTGGTCAGCGGTTCGGCCCGCTCGAAAGAGACACTGGAATGGCTGTCGAATGACATTTTCGGTAAGGTCGTGCAAGTGAAGAAGGGCGTGACCATTGACCGTGACAAGACCAGCATTAACCTGAACGAGAACATGGACAGTCTGGTGCCGGCATCAAAGATTTCCGATATGGCAACGGGATGGATATGCGGGCAGACAGCGAGGGACTTCGTGAAAACCAAGACCGGCGTAGGCGGCTCGATGAACATTCAGGAGTCGGAAGAGTTCAAGACCACAAAGTTTTTCTGCAAGACGGACTTCGATATGGGAGAGATAAAGAAAGAGGAAGCCGCGTATGTGCCGCTGCCGAGATTCTACACCTTCAAATCGAGGGAGGAACGGGAACGCATCCTGTACAAGAACTTCGTGCAGGTGGGTCAGGACGTGAAGGAGATGATCAAGGATGTGTTGAACAAACGGGGTGCGAAATGAAGCACGTAAGGATGTTTGTCATCATACTGCTGGTATCTGCAGTGGCAACAGTCTATGGGAAGGAAAGGCATGGGACAGAAACGGGAACTGCCCAACTGTCCATATACAAGCTGCCACCGCTGGAGAGGGCAATCAGATGCACGAAATACTATGAGGGTTGGCATGGTGAGAAAAAACATTGGCCCTATGTGGGATGGGGTCATAATTATCCTAACCTTAATATTATCCTAACTTTATATTGCAAATAATTGAAATATAGTATATGAATAATTTCATAGTTGTGATATTTTTTTATATCTTTACCTTATAGTACTTGAGCACCAACACTCAACTACTATAATTATGAATACATTTCTATAAAGCATTTGGTAATATTGCCCGTTTTTATTATGTTTGCATTTGATTTTAATTAGATAAAGATGAATGTAAGACCTCTTAATCGGCTTAAAGTGGTTCTTGTGGAGAAACAGAGAACAAGCAAATGGCTGGCAGAACAATTGGGCGTATCAACTGTTACAGTAAGTAAGTGGTGTACCAATATGCACCAGCCGGACTTACAGACGTTAGCTAAAATTGCCGATTTGCTAGAATGTGAAAAACGAGAACTTATCACAGAATAGATATGCCTAAAAGTAAAATACATAAACGACGCGGGAAACTACCTTCAATAGAGGTAGTTGACCTATTTTGCGGAATAGGCGGTTTGAGTTATGGAATGAAGTCAAAAGGTCTCAAAATCCGAGCTGGGTTCGATTTGGATCGGACTTGTCGGTACGCATATGAAACCAATAATGGAGCGAAGTTTATTTTCAAGGATATTAGGACAGTTCGAAAAGAGGATATAATACTTTTTTATTCCAAGAAATCAATAAAAGTTTTGGCAGGCTGCGCTCCTTGTCAGCCTTTTTCATCATATGCATTTAAAAACAAGAATAAAGATGAAAAAAAATATAACCTTCTTTATGAATTTGGACGTCTTGTTAAAGACATCCAGCCAGACATCGTTACAATGGAGAATGTTCCGGCTATAGCTTCATTCAAACTTCAGTCAGTTTTAGGAGACTTTGTTAGAACACTTGAGTTAGAAGGATATTATGTATCTTACCAAGTGGTTTATTGTCCCGATTACGGTATTCCGCAGACACGCAAGCGATTAGTATTGTTAGCCTCAAAATTAGGTGAGATAGAATTGATTCCTCCAACACATCGAAAAGATAATTATGTGACCGTTCGTGATGTAATTAGTAACCTTCCCCCTCTTCAAGCCGGCGAAGAATGTCCTACCGATAAGTTACACCGCTGCCGGGCCTTATCTGCTCTGAATATGAGAAGAATGGAGGCTACGCCATATGGTGGAAGTTGGAGAGACTGGCCAGAGGAACTTTTGTTGAATTGCCATAAGAAAGAGGGAGGTAAGAGTTTTGGTAGTGTTTATGGTCGTATGACTTGGGAAGAACCTGCTCCAACGATGACCACGCTCTGTACAGGTATAGGTAACGGGCGTTTCGGACATCCTGTTCAGAATAGAGCCATTTCCGCACGTGAAGCTGCATTGTTCCAAACTTTTCCCACAACATATAAATTCTTTCCTAATGAGCAAGAAGTGTCTTTGACTAAGGCCTCTCGTTATATAGGAAATGCCGTCCCCCCAAGATTGGGTGAAGTAATTGCAGAGAGTATTAAGAAACATATTAGAACACATAAATAATATGGATGATAATCGTAAACTAAAATGGCGTTTTGACGTTAGCACATTTCGGCTAATTGGACGTGATTTGATAACAGATCGAGTTACTGCGTTATTCGAATTAGTAAAAAACTGTTATGATGCAAATGCCCAAAATGTAAATGTCATTTTTGAAAATGTTGGAGCAGGGAAAAAACAGGCAATTATACGAATAGAAGATGATGGATATGGAATGTCGTTTGAAGATATCCGAGACAAATGGATGGTCATTGGAACTTCAAGCAAACGCGCTCGTCCATATTCTCCTGAACCTTTCAATAGAAGATGTGTTGGAGAAAAAGGTATCGGGCGTTTTGCTGTAGATAAGCTTGGAGATAAAGTTTCCGTTATCACCAAAAAAGAAGGCACAGAAAAGTGGCTAAGGGTTGATATTGACTGGACTTCCTATTATTCAGAGACTGAAGAAGAGACAGATATTCGTCTATTTACCGATGTTGAGAATATTTATTCGTATGTTGATGCCGAAAATCCAGATGTATCAGGCACGAAATTGATAATCACTTCCATCAGAGAGCCTTGGACCAAGAAGGAAATTGAGCATTTAATGCGTGAAATCTCAAAAATCGTCTCACCATTTGCAAATTTGAGTTACCCATTCAAAGTTCGGGTAATTGCGCCTGAATTTAATATAGACCAAGAGTCTATCAGAACATTAGAAGACTTTAATAATGCGACCATTTCCCTGAATATAGATTTTGATGAGAATAAAAAGCTTCAGCAAAGCATTTACTACGATAAGGAAAAGAACATTTTTAATTACCATCTTATTC
>URBK01000012.1 GCA_900546065.1 uncultured Alistipes sp. | reverse complement strand
GTAGCCGCCTCTTCAAGGTCAGACAGTGATGTCTGACCTTTTTTTGTGCCCGTATAGCAACGGTGCAAGCATCTTATGTAGCGGAACTGGATGAGGGAATTGTAGCCGTGGTGAAGGTAAGGAAGACTTGAATGGTGATCTGTGATCTGGGGCGCGAGTACACGGCGGCAGCTGATGTGACCTTTGTATACATATATTTATATTGTATTTGTTCGATTGGTTTGCTGCGGCCATGCGATGTTCTGCTGTGGCGGCTTTTTTTGTTTTTGCGGAATTACCCATACGATTTAATTAGTAAATTTGCATGTGGCCTCAGCATTGCTGTGGTGGCTGTTGTGTGATTGTTGCGGTGAGGCGACCGTGTGGGGATGTGTAGTTCGGCGTGGGAGATCTTATGTCTTATTTACGTTTGATATCTTGTCGCCGCGTGGTGGGTGTGATGGAATGATTTGTGCCGGAAGGCCTGTTACATATAAATTTTGTGTCCTATGGCAGTGATACCGTTTATAGCGGAGATTGCGAGATCGGAGCGAACCGACAGGTTTGTGTTCGCTTTGCTCGGTGTATGGCGTGACTCGGTGCGTGCGAGCCACAAGTTCCTTACGGAACAGGATATATTGTACCTCAAGCCCCACGTCAGAGAGGCTCTGGAGCAGGTTGAACGATTGTTTGTTGTAGATGACGGCGGTCGTGCGGCAGGTTTCATGGGTGTCGACGGCCGAAAGATCGAGATGCTATTTCTTTCGCCCGATTACATGGGACACGGTATCGGCAGGCGGTTGGTAGAGTTGGCCGATGCGGCTTGTGATGCCGTCTATGTGGATGTAAACGAGCAGAACCCGCGTGCTGTGAATTTCTATCGGCGCATGGGGTTCCGCACGTTCCGTCGCGATGAGACGGACGATTTCGGAAATCCATATCCCGTATTGCGTATGATGCGCCGCCGGGAGCCGCACATGGAGACTGCGCGTCTTGTTCTCCGTCCGTGGCATGAGGAGGATGCCGCCGCATTGTTCAAATATGCGAGCGATCCGCGCATAGGGCCCGTAGCCGGATGGGCGCCACATACGTCGGAGGCGATAAGTCTGGAGACGATACGTACGGTATTTGCAGCACCCGAGACATACGCAGTGGTGTTGCGTGATACGGGTGAGCCTGTCGGCAGCATAGGATTGATGTTCTCGGACGGTACGCACAGCGCCTCTATTTCCGATGGCGAGGCCGAGATCGGGTACTGGATCGGCACGCCATATTGGGGGCAGGGCTTGATTCCGGAGGCTGTCGATCGGCTGTTGGAGCGTTGTTTCGATGATCTGGGCCTCGATGCCGTATGGTGCGGACACTATGACGGCAATGATCCGTCACGGCGTGTGATGGAGAAGTGCGGCTTCACGTTCCATCATACCGAGACCGGAAAGCTCTCGCCGCTGGGCGACCTGCGTACGGAGCATTTCCTGCGGCTGACGGCCGATGAGTGGCGTCACAGACGGTAGAGATGTCGTGCGCGGGACGGTCGGCACAGGCGCCGCCGTTGTCGGCATACGGCCGTGAGGGGCTGTCGTACTGTGTATTATGACACTCTTGTCGGTGTGCTGTTTTTAGTGCGTAAAAGTGTATGAAAAAAGATTAGAATTTTGTAACTTTGCGGCAATTCGGAATTTCGTTTTCCGCAGACAGATTGGAATTCACACGAAAATTCATAAAATACACAAAATTGCAATTTAGTATGTCAGAGAAGAAATTTATCACTTGTGACGGAAATTATGCAGCGGCTCACATAGCCTATAAGTTTTCTGAGGTAGCTGCCATATATCCCATCACACCCTCCTCTACGATGGCCGAACTTGTCGACGAGTGGGCCGCGCAGGGTCAGAAAAACATGTTCGGCGAGACGGTGAAGGTCGTCGAGATGCAGTCGGAGGCCGGTGCCGCAGGTGCCGTACACGGCTCGTTGCAGAGCGGTGCCCTCACCTCGACGTTCACCGCATCGCAGGGCTTGCTGCTGATGATCCCCAACATGTACAAGATCTCGGGTGAGCTGCTTCCGGGCGTGTTCCACGTATCGGCACGTGCGCTGGCCGCACAGTCGCTCTCGATCTTCGGCGACCATCAGGATGTTATGGCTACGCGCCAGACGGGTTTTGCCATGCTGGCAACCTCGTCTGTTCAGGAGGTGATGGATCTGGCGGGCGTTGCCCACATCGTGGCACTGAAGGCCCGTGTTCCGTTCCTGCACTTCTTCGACGGATTCCGCACCTCGCATGAGATCCAGAAGATCGAGGTGATCGACGATGCGGCTCTCACGTCGCTCTTCGACATGGATGCACTGAAGGCGTTCCGTGCCCGTGCGTTGAATCCCGAGCACCCCGTTACGCGCGGTACGGCCCAGAACCCCGATATATATTTCCAGACGCGTGAGGCTTCGAACAAGTTCTACAACGCCGTTCCCGACATGGTTGCCGAGACTATGGCTGCGATCTCGAAGATCACGGGCCGTACTTACAAGCCCTTCACCTACTACGGCGCTCCCGATGCCGAGAACGTGATCGTGGCAATGGGTTCGGTCAACGAGACCATCAAGGAGTGCATCGACTATCTTGCTACTCAGGGCCGCAAGGTGGGTCTTATCACCGTACACCTCTACCGTCCCTTCTCGGAGAAGTATTTCTTCGATGCGGTTCCCGCAAGCGTAAAGCGTATCTGCGTACTCGACCGTACGAAGGAGCCCGGAGCAAACGGCGAGCCCCTCTACCTCGATGTCAAGGATATGTTCTACGGCAAGGCTCAGCAGCCCCTTATCATCGGCGGCCGCTACGGTCTTTCGTCTAAGGATACCACGCCGGCACAGATTCTGGCCGTTGTCGAGAACCTCTTCTCGGCCGAGCCGAAGGACCACTTCACTGTCGGCATCAACGATGATGTGACGAATCTCTCGCTGCCTATCGGCGAGGAGATCTCGCTGGCGAAGCCCGGTACGTTCGAGGCTCTCTTCTTCGGTCTGGGTTCGGACGGTACGGTCGGTGCAAACAAGAACTCGATCAAGATCATCGGCGGTTCGACCGACAAGTATTGTCAGGCATACTTCTCGTACGACTCGAAGAAGTCGGGAGGCTACACTTCGTCGCACCTGCGTTTCGGCGACAACCCGATCCGCTCGCCCTATCTGGTTACGACGCCCGATTTCGTGGCCTGCCACGTTCCGTCGTATGTCGACAAGTATGATGTGCTGAAGGGTCTGAAGAAGGGCGGTTCGTTCCTTCTGAACTCGGTACACGATGCGGCTACCACGTGCGCTACGCTGCCCGACCACATGAAGGTCTACATGGCCAAGAACAATATCAACTTCTATATCATCAACGCTACGAAGATCGCAGCCGAGCTGGGTCTGGGATCGCGTACCAACACTATCATGCAGTCGGCATTCTTCAAGATCGCCAATGTGATACCGTTCGAGAAGGCTGTCGAGGAGATGAAGCACGCCATCCTGAAGTCTTATGGCAAGAAGGGCGAGGATATCGTCAACATGAACTACGCTGCGGTTGATGCCGGCGGCAATGCCGTAGAGAAGGTGGAGGTTCCTGCCGAGTGGGCCAATATCGAGGTTAAGGATGCGTCGCACGGTGTCGACATGTCGCGTCCGGAGTTCGTCCGCAAGGTTGTTGATCCGATCAACGCCCTGAAGGGTGACGATCTGCCGGTTTCGGCCTTCAACGGCCGTGAGGACGGCACGTGGGACAACGGTACGGCCGCATACGAGAAGCGCGGTATCGCCGTGAACGTTCCCGAGTGGATCGTTGACAACTGTATCCAGTGCAACCAGTGTTCGTATGTCTGCCCGCACGCCGCCATCCGTCCGTTCCTCGCAACGGAGGAGGAGGCCGCAGCTACGGGCCTGCCGTGGAAACAGGGTCTGGGCGAGACCAAGGCCTACAAGTTCCGCGTACAGGTGTCGCCGCTGGATTGTACGGGTTGCGGCAACTGTGTCGATGTCTGCCCCGCCAAGAACAAGGCTCTGGTTATGAAGCCTCTTGAGAGCCAGATGCAGCAGGCCGAGAATTGGCAGAAGATCACCTCGACGATAGGTTACAAGCAGGGTGTTGTCGATACTACCAAGACTGTTAAGAACTCGCAGTTCTCGCAGCCTCTGTTCGAGTTCTCGGGCGCCTGCGCAGGTTGCGGCGAGACTCCCTATATCAAGGCCATTACACAGCTCTTCGGTGACAAGATGATGGTTGCCAACGCTACGGGCTGTACTTCGATATATTCGGGATCTGCACCCTCGACTCCCTATTGCACCAACGCCAAGGGTCAGGGCCCGGCATGGGCGAACTCTCTGTTCGAGGACAATGCCGAGTTCGGTCTGGGTATGCATATCGGTGTCGAGAAGCTCCGTGACCGCATCCAGAAGTATATGGAGCAGGCTATCGCCGAGTGTCAGCAGTGCTCGGACGAGCTGAAGGGTGTTATGAAGGAGTGGATCGAGAACCGCGGTTCGTCATCGAAGTCGGCCGAGGTTACGGCACGTCTTGTCCCGATGATGGAGGCTTGCGGCTGCGATACCTGCAAGAAGATCCTCGAGATGAAGGATTGGCTGGTGAAGAAGTCGCAGTGGATCATCGGTGGTGACGGCTGGGGTTACGATATCGGCTACGGCGGTGTAGACCACGTTCTGGCGTCGGGTGCCGATGTGAATATTCTGGTAGTTGATACCGAGGTATATTCGAACACCGGAGGCCAGTCGTCGAAGGCTACTCCTATCGGTGCCGTTGCCAAGTTCGCTTCGAGCGGCAAGCGTATCCGCAAGAAGGATCTCGGTGCCATGGCCATGACCTATGGTTATGTGTATGTGGCTCAGGTTTCGATCGGCGGATCGCAGAACCAGTTGCTCAACGTGCTGAAGGAGGCCGAGGCATATCCCGGACCGTCGCTTGTCATTGCCTACGCTCCGTGTATCAACCACGGTATCAAGGGTGGTATGACGCGTACGCAGACTGTCGGCAAGGAGGCTGTCGCATGCGGTTACTGGCATCTGTGGCACTACAACCCCGAGCTCGAGCAGCAGGGCAAGAATCCTTTCGTGCTCGATTCGAAGGAGCCCGACTGGTCGAAGTTCCAAGAGTTCCTGATGAAGGAGGTTCGTTATACGTCTCTTAAGAAGGCGTTCCCTGCCGAGGCTGACGAGTTGTTCCGTGCCGCCGAGGAGAATGCAAAGTGGCGTTACAACAACTACAAGCGTCTCTCTATGATGGAGTACTAATAGACCTTGTGTCGAACGATAGCATGCGGGCCGTCCAAACAGGACGGCCCGCATTTTTTTGTACGCATAGCTTGAAGAGCGGCTGTGCGGCTGAGGATGGAAGTGAGCAGGATGAATTATTTTTTGTAATAGCCGAATGTTCCGGAGTCGGGTTTTCTCCGCATGGAGGGGATGTGTAAGTGTCGCCATGCCATAGATATGTATATATTCGTGGGTAGACATTGGCGGCTGGCCGCTGCTGCCGACGGGGGTGTAGATTGTCCGTCGCGGGTAAATATGGCTCGGGTAATTTGATTTAATGGTTTTTTGTTCGTATATTTGATGGTGTAACCCAATCCCAAAACTAAAAATTATGAAAAAATTGTTGATCTTGGCCGTGGCGGTTCTGTGTACTGTTGCGGCGTCGGCGCAGGATGCCGGCAGGTGGGCAGTGGGTCCTCGTATGAGCATCTACACCAACACGAGCACTGTGGTCGGCCTCGGTGCAGTCGGTCGCTACAGCTTTACCGATCATTGGCGTATCGAACCGTCACTTATGGGACTCCTTCATGATCATTGCTCTATAGAGTTGAGTTGCAATGCTCAGTATGTGTTCCATATGGGAGGCGGCTGGTCTCTCTATCCCGAGGCCGGTCTTGTTGCTAACGACATAGGCCGTTGGGCTGCGGGTCTGAATCTGGGAGGCGGCTTCGATGTGCAGATCGCTCCTAATTGGGATCTGTCGGCAGGGCTCAAGTGGCAGCCCATGTTCGATGATGCGCGCAAGAATCCCGTCGTGATAAGCGTCGGTGCCTTCTTCAAGTTCTGAGACGGATGGAAAGATTTACGGGGATCCTCCTTTTGGAGTGATCCCCGTTTTTGTTTCCCGGACGTTTGGATATATACTCTATATGTCTCTTACTTTGCCGATCTGCCTTGCATGTAAAATCTTGGCGCGACGGCTACGTAATCGCTGTGACATGTATATCTCGCAGAGGCTCGGAGAGTATGATTCTGTGTGGATGACCTTACTCTACATAGAGAACCAGTCCCTTGAGATATTCGCCTTCGGGGTGGTAGATGTTTATCGGGTGGTCGGCCGGTTGCGTCAGCTGGTGGAGTATGCGTACGTTGCGGCGGGCGATGGCAGCGGCTGAGAATACGGTCGTGCGGAACAACTCCTTGGAGACAGCCTGCGAGCAGGAGAAGGTAAAGAGTATACCGCCGCTGCGTATCTGCGACAGGGCACGTGCGTTGATGCGTTTATACCCTTGCAGGGCATTGCCGAGCACCTTGTGGTGTTTGGCGAATGCCGGCGGGTCGAGTATGATCAGATCGTAGCGGTCGCCTATCTGTTTGAGATACTCGACGGCATCGGCGGCGATGGCCTGATGTCGGACGGCATCGCCGAAGTTGAGTTTCATGTTCTCGTCGGCGAGTTGTACGGCCCTCTCCGACGAATCGACGGAGCATACCTCTACGGCTCCTCCAGCCATGGCCCCGACCGAGAACCCTCCCGTATAGCAGAAAGTGTTGAGTACGTTGCGGCCCGCGGCGTAGCGGCGCAGCAGGGCGCGGTTCTCACGCTGGTCGAGGAAGAATCCTGTCTTCTGTCCCTCCTCCCAGTTGACCTTGAACTTGAGTCCGTTTTCGGTTACGACGTGCGACTTGGAGTCCGAGTGTCCGAACAGATATCCGTCGACGGCATTCAGGCCGGCCTTGAATGGGACGGTCTGCGAACTCTTGTCATAGATGGCCGTAAGGCGATCTGCAAAGGCCGTACGCAAGGCCTCGGCTATGGCCATGCGCGAGCGGTACATGCCCACCGAGTGGCACTGTATGACGGCCACCGACCCGTATATGTCGACTACGAGTCCGGGCAGCGAGTCCCCCTCGCCGTGTACCAGACGGTAGCAGTCGGTATCGGGTGCCGTCGAGAGTCCGAGCGAACGCCGGACGTCGCAAGCGACGGCTATGCGGCGGTTCCACCATGCCTGATCTATGGGCTCGCGCTCGAACGTGAGGACACGCACGGCGATGGAGCCTATCTGGTAGTGTCCGCGCGCGATGAACTCTCCCGACTGTGTATATACGTCGACCACTTCGCCCTCTTCGATCTGGGGCTTGTCGGAGCGTACGGAGGCGATGGCGCCGGAGAATATCCACGGATGGCGTCGCAGCAGCGACTCCTCTTTTCCGCGGCGAAGAAATATCTGTGTAGTCATTGCGGCGGGTATTTGGGTTTATATGGCTTCGGCCGATGACGTGTTGCCGTTGGGCGTAGCGAGCAGTTTCTCGTATATGGCTATGCAGACCCACGCGTCGGTTGCGGCGTACATCTGTTGTTGCGGCGTTAGGGCTGCAGCCTCCCAGTTGCTCAGCCGCTGAGCCTTCGAGACGCGCTGTCCGAGCACTATGGCGGCCATCTTGCGCAGGCTCTTCTCCTCGACGCCCCAGTCGGATATGATACGCTGCAGGTCCGTAAATCCACGCTCGCGGAAGTGCCGCAGCACGTGCAGGGCGCGTATGTCACCCTCGACGTCGGCGCCGATCTTGATGATGTCGGGATTGCTGAGTATCGAGAGCAGGGCGTTGTGGAGCTTTATGCGGCATAGACGTATGAGGTAGCAGCGCCGGTGTGTGGATAGTTGCAGCAGGGCCACCTTGTTCATCTGTCCGGCCTTGAACGAGGGGCGGGTTTCGGTATCGAAGCCTATGATGCGTTGTGCGGCGAGATCCTTGCAGACGCTTTCGATCTGCTCGTCGTTGTCGACGATGACAATCTCGCCGTCGAAATGCGCTGCGGGCAGTTGTGCCGCCTCTTCGTTTGATATGGTAGATCGAAAAATCATTCTTGACGGATTGAATCGCGACTGCAAATTTACTCAATTAATACGAGTTTCCCGCTTGCCGTGGTGGAAATTTTGCCCTCGGCGAGCAGAGCCTCTATAACCGCGGCCACGCGTGCGGGGTCGGTATTTATGTTGCGGCAGAGCTCCTTGCCTGTTGCCGACGTCTGCTTAAGCGCTTCGATAACGGTGCGGCGCAGGGCTGTATCAGCATCCGTATCTTGTGCGGCTGATCCCGCGGCGGCCGCACGGGCTCGGCGGCGTCTGTCGAGGCATATATCACATACGCCGCAGTCGTGTGCCTGATCGTCGCCGAAGTAGCTCTGGAGTATCACGCTGCGGCAGGTATCGCTATTTTCGGCGTAGCGAAGCATGTTCTCGAAGCGTTCGGTCATGAGCTGCTTGCGCCGCAGATAGGTGTCGGGCGATATGTATACGTCCTTCGTGGGCAGACGCTCCTCGTCGAAGAAGAGTATGGCCGAGCGGTTGGAGGGTATGTAACGTATGATTCTCATCTGCCACATGCGTTTGAGCAGCTCCTTCACGTGTGTTACGGTATAGCCGCTCACGGAGGCGATCTGCTGCTCGTCGATGGGGCGGAAGTCGATGAAGATGCCGTTGTAGAGCCTCAGTATGGTACGTATGATGTGGTCGAGGTCGTTGCGCTCGACACGTATGCGGTAGAGGTCGTCGCGGCTGACGCAGAAGAGTATGCGGGCCGGGTTCTCCATCTCCTCCGTGAGTGTGAGGTATCCGTTTTGCTGGAGGAGCTTGATCGCTGCCAAGACCTTGCCGGCGAATATGTGGTTGCGGGCGCAGAAGTCGTGCATGTTGAATGGGAACGAGGCGTAGAGTCCGTCCCCGACGGCTACCTGTACGTAGTCGCACAACTTTTCGTATATCGACTTTATCTGCTCCAGCGGCGGGAATTCCGCTTCGAAGCGGCGCAATATCGTGGGGCGGTCATCCGACGAGACGAGCAGCACGGCATAGCTTCGGCGGCCGTCGCGGCCAGCACGTCCGGCCTCCTGATAGTAGCTCTCGAGCGAGTCACACATCGAGTAGTGGACGACAAACCGCACGTCGGCCTTGTCGATACCCATACCGAATGCGTTCGTGGCAACCATTATGCGTACTTTTCCTTTTGTCCACTCCTCCTGTCTCATGTCGCGCTCGGCATGCGGGAGGCCCGCATGGTAGAATGCGACCGAATGGCCTGCCTGCTGCAGTTTTTCGGCCATCTGCTCACACCCTTCGCGCGTACGCATATAGACTATGCCCGACCCCTCGACGGCATTTACGATGCGCATCAGCTGCTCCTGCTTGTCGTCGGTATGCCGTACGGCATAGGATAGATTGGGACGGGCGAAACTGCTGCGTATGATGTTGGGCTTCTCGAAATCGAGGTGCTGCATTATATCCTCGGCGACGAGTTTCGTTGCCGAGGCCGTGAGTGCGAGTACGGGCACGTCGGGCAGCAGCTTGCGCAGCTCGGCGATACGGAGATATGAGGGACGGAAGTCGTAACCCCATTGTGATATGCAGTGTGCCTCGTCGACGGCCAAGAGCGTCACCTTCATTCGCTGTACGCGCAGACGGAATGCTTCGGTGGCCAGACGTTCGGGAGCCACGTACAGGAACTTCATGTCGCCGTAGACGCAGTTGTCGAGCGCAATGTCGATCTGCGAGTATGAGAGACCCGAGTGGATAGCCGTGGCGGCGATACCCATACGGCGCAGGCGGTCGACCTGATCCTTCATGAGGGCGATAAGCGGAGTTATGACGATGCAGAGACCCGTGCGGGCCATTACGGGGACCTGATACGTAAGCGACTTTCCGCCGCCCGTAGGCATCAGAGCGAGGGTGTCGCGCCCCTCCAGCACGGAGAGCATGATCTGCTCCTGCCCGGGGCGGAAGTCCTTGTAACCCCAATATTTATCCATGACGGCCAGTAGCCGTCGGCGCATATCGTCGTTAGTCATACCGAGAGACAAAATTACGAAAAAAGTGCGTGATCTGTCGTTTTTTCCGTATATTTGCTCAGCTTAAAAGGATGAATCATGAAGATCAAACAAGGATATAAGGTGCGCGATATCGCCGGCGAGAATGTGGTGATAATGCAGGGCAAGGTGGGTGCCGACATGACCCGCATCATAACGTTCAACGACAGCGCGCTGCTTCTGTGGAACGAACTGCTGGATAAGGATTTCGAATTGGAGGACGCCGTGCGCATATTGACCGACAACTACGACGTTGCGGCGGATGTGGCCGAGCGTGACGCGAGGGCTTGGATCGGCCGCCTCGAGGAGTGCCATCTTCTGGAGTAGCGTGTGCGGATTGCGTCGGGCGGCATGACGGCATGTCCCGACGATGATTTATATATTGATATGAACATATAGGGTTCTGCGGCCGTATCTTCGGTCGCGGAATATCCTGCGAATATTGCGGCGGTTTCGGGAAGTGCCCCTCGGAGCCGCCGCCTTCATTTACCTGTGCCGCTCCCTGTGGCGCTGGCGCAGATGCCGCCGCAGAATGGCATCGGTTATAAGCAACAGTAACATCACTCCCGATAAGAGTGCCCAGAACGAGACCTGTTCGTGAGGTACGTCGGTCATCTCCACCCGTGGCAGCTTCGGCAACTCGGGCATCGACGGCAGAAGGTTTTTGAATGTTTGCGACAGCGGTTCCGGCTTCAGATCATATACGGCCGTCGGTGAGGGTTGCCGAAGGCTGCTTTGGGGAAGGAAGAGAACCATGGCGGCTATGGCCGCGGCCACGACGAGGATGGCAACGGCTGTCAAGGCCGCATTGTGCAGCAGCGTGCGCAGGCAGCTGCGACGGCGTACGCGCACCATGAGCTGCGGCGTGAACGAGGCGGGCAGCTCGGGTTGCGGCGTACGCATCATGGCGCGGCGTATGGTATCATTTGTATTCATTCGTTGCAGAGGTTATCATTGCATATAGTTTCTTGCGTATGCGGTGCAGCCGCACCTTTACATTTACATTGGCCTCCGTCAGTCCCGTTATGGCGGCGCACTCGGCAACTGAGCGGTCGTCGTAGTACCGCAGCGTCACGAGGGCGCGTTCATCGGCCTCGAGCGCTTCGATCGCGGCGGCGAGTTTATCCAACGCCTGCTGCCGCTCGACCATCTCCTCAAGACGTTCGGCCTCGTCATCCGTTATGGCGGCGATGCGCCGCTCGTCGATGGGGCACGTCGGCCTGCGGCGTCGCCGCGCGTGCGATACGGCCGTGTTGAAGGCTATGCGGTAGATCCATGTGGCCAGCGAACTGCGGCCATCGAATCGCGGCAGGTGGTCGAACACCTTGAGGAATACGTCCTGCGTCACCTCCTCGGCATCCTCGGCCGTGACCACAATGCGCGCCACGAGCGCGTGTACCGAGTGGGCGTAGCGGTCGACCAGTACGGCGAAGGCTTCGGTGTCGACGCCGGCGATACGTTCTATGAGGTCGTGTTCCTGTTGTTGTCGCATGGCATACATTTAGACGCTGCCGCAGCCGAAAGGTTACATCGTGGCGTAATTTTTTCTCCGTATGTGTAACCTTTTCCGTCGGGTTGCGTCCAATATTACGAAAGCGGAGAGGGAGCCCTCCGCACGAATGGGATTTTTAACCTAAAAAATTAAAGCAATGAAAAAAAGATTACCCTACACGTCACCCGAATTACACGTTGCGGAGTTCCGCGCGGAGGGCGGATTCGCCCTGTCGACAGGAACCGGAGCCTTTGAAGAGGGAGGCACCCTTTAACAGCACCGACACTACACAAAAACCGGATTAAAAACACAAACCGAATATGAACAGCAAAACAATAATCCTAATCGCGGCCGCGGCACTGATATCGGCCACGTCATGCGACCGAGACATAGAGTCCACCGTACAACCTCAACACGTAACCTTCACACTCTCCTTCGACGGTGCGGCCGCCTCCGCCACACGCGCAACATACGACGGGCTGACGGGCGTATGGGAGGCCGGCGACGAGGTTTACGGCTACCTCACATCTACCGACAACGTCTCATACGGTCCCTACACCTTCACTCCCGACGCTGCGGGCGAACGGGCCACATTCCAAGCCGAGATCACGGGCATACCCGACGGCACGCGGATAGCATCCATCGACGCATATCACTATGACAACCTCAACGCCGTCACATTCGACAACGGCACCATCTCCTACTCGCTCCCGGCGGCCGCCGACGGCACCCTCTCATACATGACCGTATCATCGTATGACTATCCCTCGGGCAGCGAGCCCGCTGCCTCGGAGGGCGGCACGATAGACATAACCGAAGCCCTCACCTTCACACACTGCCTCTCGCGCATCGACATCGAGACCGACATCCCCAACATACGCGATGTGACCATCGGCATAGTCGGCGGATCATTCCCCTCATCGGGACGAATCGACGTGGCTGACGGTGTAACCACGGCGGCGGCAACGACCGCATTATTGCACGCCACCCCCTCAGACAACTTTCAGATAGGCATTATCCCCGTAGACTTCGGCGGCAACAGAACCCTCCGCGCCGCTGTCGTCACTACCGACGGCAAGGCCTACACGCGCGAGGTGACAGTATCGCAATTCGCACGCGCCACACGCTACACCCTGCAACTCAATGCCGCCAACCTCACGGAGGCCACCGCCATAGCCGACGAGCAGGCCTTCACCGACATCTCCAACGGCAATTACATACTGACGGCCGACCTCACCCTCACCGAGATACCTCACATAACCGATTTCAGCGGCACGATCGACGGCAACGGCCACACGATCGACATCTCGACCGCCGCCGCAACGACATCGGGACAGGGAGGCATATTCGCCACTACCACGGGCGACACCTCGATACGCAACATGGAGATCATAGCCGGCGACCGTGAGGCGACCATCTCCGAAGGAGGTGTACTCGTAGGCCGCCTGACCGACGGCAGCACCCTGTCGCTCGACAACATACATGCCTCGGGCAACATTACGGCCAGCCGCGACGGCGATGCCAGCCACCTCTTCGCCGGAGGCATAGTCGGATTCGTACCCTCATCGTCGCAGATAAACATCACCAACTCGACATTCACCGGATCGGTCACCATCGACCAGACCGGCACCACGGGCATAACATTCAAGAACGCCTATGTCGGAGGCATAGTCGGATGCGTAGAGACTGGCGTCACCGACTTTTCGCAGACGGCCTCGTATGCCGGCACCACCGCCGGCAGCGCATCAGTCATAAGCGGCTGCACCGTAACCGACACCGCGCTCAACAACACCAATGGCGGCAGCTACGACGCTCCGCTGCTCGACGTAAGCGGCTCGGAGATATACACCGGAGGCATTGCGGGGCGATGCACTGGACTTATCACCGACTGCACCGTACGCAACGTTGTCATATCGGCCATATCCGAGGGTGACGGCACGGGACGTCAGGCCCGCCCCATAGTCGGAAACGACTGGTACGAGAACTCGGACAATGCGCGCAACACCTACACCGCCGTCACCATAAACGGCAACGCCGCCGCAAGCGGCACTTACAATGGTGCCAATGTCGCCGGCAGCGTAGACAACCGTTATCAAACAAATTGATACGCCATATCTGCACTGCCATAAGCACGCGGGCGGAGCCGATCATTCGGTTCCGCCCGCGCTCTTTCAGTTAACGCCATATATTAATGCCGGCACAGCTCCATCACGCATATTAGTCCATCTGTCTGCCAGCAATACCGGCATAAAACAGGCGGGTCGCCCGTTCAGGTGACCCGCCCGCATATTGATTAACACAGTCCGAGGATATTATTTCTGCTGCTGACGCTTTGCATTCATCTCCTCATAGATCTTGTTGTACTTCTCGTACTTCTCCATCACACCCGCTTCATCACGCAGACGGAAGCAAAGAACCTTCAGAGTCTCGACGGTAGCGAAATCATTAGGATTGAGCTCGTAAGCCTTCTCCAGATAGGGAATCGCCTCCATGTAGATTGCGTTAACACCCTTCTGATCCTCGTTGTATGCCGCCATGCTCTTGTAGTCACGCTTGTTGATCTCGTCATTCAGGGCATCACCCTTGGCGATGTAGAAGTAACCGAGGAAATAGGTCGACTGTGCGTCGTTGGGGTCGAGCTCCACGACCTTCTTGAACGATGCGATACTCTCGTCATAGTTCTTCATGCTATAGAAGATACGGCCGCGGCCGAACCACATATCCTTGTTCTTGGGATCACGCTCCAGAGCTCCGTCTACCATCTTGATCAGCTCCGTCGGGTCGCCTACCTGACTGTCCGAAGTATAGACATTGATCAGGCCCTCGACGATACGGTCGTTCTTCGGGAACTTGGCAAGGCCCTCCATCAGAAGATCCTTCGCACGCTGCAGGTTTGCAAGGCGTACCGACGAATCGGTCTGTCCGTAGTAGCAGTGGTACAGATAGTAGTATATGTTACCATCAGGATCGGTGTAGCCTGCCTCCAGAGCCTTCGTCAGCATCTCGGCACCCTTGACATACGAAGCGTTGTTCGTAGCGCCGTCGATCGTATAGAGGTAGCCGGCATAGTAGAGATACGAAGGATCCTTCACACCTGCAAATGCGGGGCTCTCCTGTACCTTGTAGGCCTGAGCATAGGCATACGCGGCATCCACATACTTGGCGGCCTTCATATATACGTTACCGTTCTGCGAATAGTAGTTCTCCAACTGCTTCAGCAGGTCGCCCAACTTGCTTGCCGACTTGTTGTCCATCTCGTAAGCCTTGTTGTACGAGTCCAAAGCCACGGCTGCCAGATCCTCATCCTTGACCGTCTGGGTCAACACCCATGTAGCGATCTTGCCGTCGGCCATGTAGATCTTCAACCACGGATATACAAGTTCGGTGTAGGCGCCGTCCCCGAGCTGAACACCCTCGTTCGTAGCGTCAGCCTTGCCGAGCACCAACTCCAGATCCGCCTGAGGCATATCCACGAAGATATCCTTCGTCGGAGCCGAAGCTGCCGTATAATAGGCCTTGCCGCGGTTGATCCATGTGGCAGCCTTGCTGCCCTTCTTTGCATCGGCAACATCGGCATCGGCCTTAGCCAGCTTAGCCAAAGTCGCATCCTTGTTGACCTTCTGCGCGTTTGCCATCGGTGCCGCCATAACCATTACAGCCATCACCGCGAAAATTAATTTTTTCATAATTAATTTTGGTTAAATGAAAAACTTATATTTTATTGTTTGTTTCGTTTCACACTCCTCCGGCTACGCCTTGTCATCCGATGTCGGCTCCGCCGTACCTGTGTCCGCACTATTCGCCCCGTCCGCAGACGTCTCGCCCGACACGGCTCCTTCCGCCGCCGCATCATCATCTACATCATCGCTCGCAGGAACTGCCGTAACCGACGCTATCGCGTCACCCTCGCGCAGGTTGATTATACGCACACCCTGCGTGGCGCGGCCCGCAACGCGTATCTGCGACACCTCCGTGCGGATCGTTATACCCGAACGGTTGATGATCATGATGTCGTTATCGTCCGTAACGGCCTGTATAGAGATCAGCTTGCCGGTCTTCTCCGTGATATTGATCGTCTTGACACCCTTGCCGCCGCGGTTGGTGGTACGGTACTCCTCCAGATCGGTACGCTTGCCGTAGCCGTTCTCCGAGAGCACCAACACATCCTGCTTGCAGTCGGGCTCGATGCATATCATACCGATAACCTCATCGTCATCATCTATCGTGATACCGCGCACGCCGGCTCCGACACGGCCTATCGGACGGACCGTATCCTCGTTGAAGCGTATGGCCTTGCCGTTGCGTGCCGCTATGAGTATATCGGCCTTGCCGCTGGTGAGCTTTGCCTCGATCAACTCGTCGCCCTCGCGTATGACGATGGCATTCACACCGTTCAGACGCGGACGCGAATAGGCCTCCAGCTTCGTCTTCTTGATGGTGCCGTTCTTGGTACACATCACGATGTAGGTGTTGTTGATATACTCCTCGTCGTTAAGGTTCTTCGTATTGATATATGCGCGAACCTTGTCGTCGGGCTCGATCTGTATGACGTTCTGGATGGCACGTCCCTTCGAGGCACGCGTACCCTCGGGTATCTGGTACACCTTGAGCCAATAGCAGCGGCCCTTCTCGGTGAAGAACATCATCGTATTGTGCATCGACGCCACATATATGTGCTCGATGAAATCCTCGTCGCGCGTAGCGCTGCCCTTGACGCCTACGCCGCCGCGGTTCTGCGTGCGGTATTCGGCCAGAGGCGTACGTTTGATGTAGCCCATGTGCGAGATGGTGATCACCATGTCGTCGTCGGCGTAGAAATCCTCCGGATTGAACTCCTCCGACGAGTAGATGATCTCGGTGCGGCGCTCGTCGCCATACTTCTCCTTCATCTCAAGAAGCTCGTCCTTGATGATCTGCATCTGCTTGTCGACGCTGCCCAGAACCTCCGTCAGATAGGCTATCTGGCTCTCGAGATCCTTGCGCTCGGCCTCCAGCTTGTCATGCTCCAGACCCGTCAGCGCACGCAGACGCATATCCACGATGGCCGACGCCTGAATATCGCTCAGACCGAAACGCTCCATAAGCGTCGACTTGGCCTCGTCGATATTCTTCGACGAGCGGATGATGTGTACGACCTCGTCGATATTGTCCTGCGCGATGAGCAGACCCTGCACGATATGCAGGCGCTCCTGCGCCTTCTTCAGATCGAAACGCGTGCGGCGCACAACCACATCGTGGCGGTGCTCCACAAAGTAATGTATCAGATCCTTCAGGTTGAGCAGCATCGGGCGGCCGTTGACCAAAGCGATGTTGTTCACGGCGAAGGACATCTGCAGCTGCGTATTCTTGAACAGCGTATTGAGGACTACATTGGCCGAGGCGTCGTGCTTAAGGAAGATCGTGATACGCATACCCGAACGGTCACTCTCATCGTTGATGTACGATATGCCCTCGATCTTCTTCTCGTTCACCAAGTCGCCGATCTTCTTGATCATCTCGGCCTTGTTGACCATATACGGGATCTCCGTAACGATGATGCACTCACGGCCGCTGGGCGTGTGCTCGATCTCGGTGCGGGCACGCATGATAACGCGGCCGCGGCCCGTCAGAAGAGCCTCTTTGACACCCTCGTAACCGTATATCAACGCTCCCGTAGGGAAGTCGGGACCCTTGACGTAACGCAACAGATCCTCGCACGCGCAATCCGGATTGTCGATATACGCGCAGCAGGCATCCACGACCTCTCCCAGATTGTGCGGTGCCATGTTGGTCGCCATACCCACGGCAATACCGCTCGAACCGTTGACCAGAAGCAACGGAATCTTCGTCGGCAGCACCGTCGGCTCCTTCAACGTATCGTCGAAGTTGGTGGTCCAATCAATCGTCTCCTTGTCTATATCTGCCATCACCTCGTCGGTGATCTTCTGCATACGGGCCTCGGTATAACGCATGGCAGCGGCTGAGTCGCCGTCCATAGAACCGAAGTTTCCCTGTCCCTCCACCAACGGATAACGCATCGACCAGTCCTGAGCCATACGTACCATGGCCTCGTATACCGAACTGTCGCCGTGGGGGTGGAACTTACCGAGTACGTCTCCCACGATACGGGCAGACTTACGGGTAGGTTTGTCGGAGTAGAGGTTCAGCTCGGCGCTCATATCGTAGAGGATGCGTCGATGCACCGGTTTGAGTCCGTCCCTCACGTCGGGAAGCGCTCGCGATACGATCACCGACATCGAATAATCGATGTAGGCCGACTTCATCTGCTCCTCGATGTTGATAGGGATTATCTTCCCCTCCAGTCCGGCATTCTTTTCTTCTTCAGTTAACATGTTTGAATTAATTTATTTCAAAAACGAACGTCTGAACGCTCTTTTTCAATAAACAAAAATAGTGTTTATTTTGCTAACGAGCAATTTTAAGATGTGATTTTTGCCCTTTCAGACTACATATTATCACCTTGACGGGCCGTCTGAGGCCTTTTTCCGCCGATCTGACGGCATTTAATTTTTTTCACGTCAAGGTGTCGGGTAAAACGGCACATTACGTGCCGCTGCAACCGCCCGCGGCGCCTATCTGAAATCGATGGTCTCGTAATCCGAATATCGCTTCGCGTCGTATCGGCGGACCGCTCCGCGCGAAGGGTCCAGAGACTCTACCGCCACCTCGATACGGTCATCGTAGAGGACGTATGTGATATGCCGTGGACGCCCCGTGGCCGTCTCCACCGTAAGATATATATCCCCTTCGACCGACGCATCGCGCGAGCGCAGATGGAGCGTCGTCTCCGACGCCGTGCGCGACGACACCCCGGCATCGTAGTCCGTGCCCACGAAGTCGAAACAGCGCGTCGGGTTGTCCAGAATATTGCGGCTCGCCCCCTCCACCGAGTCTACATTCACCTCGCGGCGTTCGTTGTCGACTTCATAGCGGGTCTTGCCGTCGCAATAGACCTCCGCCCCGTCGACCTCGATATAGTATGCGTCGCCGTCAACGGTGTAACTGCCCTGCGAGGAATACTCGCCCGCCGTGATGCCGAAACGGGCCGTATAACGTCCCAATGATGATATGTAATCGGCCGTGCGGCGCAGCAGCGTCTGCGCCTCGTCGTCTGCAGCCGCCGCCACAAGCGGCAGCATGAGGGCCGCAATGGCCATACGAAGAATACTCTTTCCCATAGCGTCAGAATACACCCAACTCCTGCAATTTTGCCTCCAGCGAGGGCAGATCGTAGAACTTTATTTCACGCGGCTTGGCCCCTATCTGCGGGCCTACGATACCCGCCCGCTCCAGCTGCAGCATGATACGACCCGCACGGTTGAAGCCCACCTCGTAGTTACGCTGTATGGACGATGTAGAGATGGTGCCGTTGGCGACAGCCGCCCGCGCTATCTCCCCGAACAGCACGTCATACTTGACCGGAGCGTCGCTCTCGCCCGTGCTGCCTCCCGTAGCGCCCTCCTCACCCTCCATGCCGCAATCGGGCAGCAGGTAGGCCGAGGGATAACCCGGCTGCTTGGCGATGAAATCGACCAGACGCTCCACCTCGCGCGTCTCGACCAGCGCACACTGTATACGTGTCAGCTCGCCATCCTTCGAGAAGAGCATGTCACCGCGGCCGATGAGCTGGTTGGCGCCGGGCTGGTCGATGATCGTACGCGAGTCGATCATCTGCATCACACGGAAGGCTATACGCGCGGGGAAATTGGCCTTGATACCTCCCGTAATGACCTTCACATCGGGACGCTGCGTGGCGATTATGAGGTGTATGCCCACGGCGCGGGCCTTCTGCGCAAGGCGCATCACAGGCACCTCGACGGCCTTTGCCGTCATGATAAGGTCGGCAAACTCATCCACGATGACCACAATATATGGCAGATAACGATGTCCCTTCTGCGGGTTGAGACGCCGCGCGACAAACTTCTCGTTATATTCGACTATGTTTCGTGCCGTCGCCATCTTGCACAGCTCCAGACGGCGTCCCATCTCCTCAACCAGCGAGTTAAGTACACATACCGCCTTCTTCGGATCGGTGACGATGGCCTCGTCGTCCGACTCCATCTTGGCCAGAAAATGGCGTTCGAGCCTGTTATACACCGAGAACTCCACCATCTTGGGATCTATCATTACGAACTTCAGCTGCGCCGGATGCTTGCGGTAGAGCAGCGAGGTGATGATGGCATTCAGACCCACCGATTTACCTTGTCCCGTCGCTCCCGCAACCAGCAGGTGGGGCATCTTCGCAAGATCGAACGTATAGTTCTCGTTCTGAATCGTGCGGCCGATAACCACGGGCAGCTCAGCCTTCGACCGCTGGAACTCCTCCGAGCAGATGGCCGAGTACATCGACACGATCTGCTTGTCACGGTTGGGCACCTCGATACCGATAGTACCTCGGCCCGGGATAGGGGCTATGATACGTATACCCAGCGATTTGAGACTCTGTGCGATATCCTTCTCCAGACCCTGAATCTTCGATATCTTCACGCCCTGCGCCTGCACGATCTCATAGAGCGTGACCGTCGGGCCCACCGTGGCGTGTATGTCTACTATCGGAATGCCGAAATATTTGAGCGTCTCCTCGATACGGCACTTGTTGTCATATATCTCTGCATCGCTCACCTTCTGCGGCGACTGGTAATCCTCCAGAAGCGACGCATAGGGCTTGCGGTAATGCTCCAGATCGCGCAGCGGATCATAGAGATTCTGCTCCATATCCTCCTCCCCGACCTGACGCACCGGATTCTCGTGAACCTTAACCACGATACCTCCCTGTTCATCCGCCGTTTCCGCTTCCGAAGGCCGCGCAGTATCTTCCCCGACAGTATCCGCTGGATGTTCCCCTGTCCCAGCCGTGGCATCTACGACGTGAGAAGTCATATCCGGTTTTTCATCCGCAGCGACACGCCCGCCATCATCGTGCGCGGCCGCACCGGCCGCCGTGCGCGGTATGACAGTGAATCCGTCCTCATCCGTCGAGGGCGCACTCTCGTGCGGCTTTTCGGGCGCCAACAGTGCATCAACATCAATCTTGTTGGGCACAGCGCCTCCGTTGGGGATAACGATGAAGCCATCCTCGTCGGGTTCGGGAAGTCCCATACGCTTCAACTCCGCGCCACCGTCGGAATCCTTATCCGCATTGTTTTCTCGCATCGGCGCATCCTCCTGCACATCCTCCGTATAACGCTCCTCCTCGTCGGGCTCGTCACCCACAAGCTGTGTCGGCGTATATGTCGGTCTCTCGTCCGCATCCGCCCGCACCACCAGCGACGGCTCCACCCGCGGCTCTACGGATGGCATCGGCTGCGAGTCGCGCCTTATCTCTGTTGCTGCCGGCACAGGTTGCACGGCAGGTGACGGTTCCGCAATCCCGTCCGGCCCCATGTCGTCTATCTGCTCTTCGTCAGCCTCCTCGTCCGAATCGTCCGTATGGTGGTTCTTGATGACGCGCTCCTTGACTACCGAAACCAGACGCTCGCTCTGCGACACCATCTTGTCGCTGGCTCGGTTTACCGTACGGATAAAGTTGCGGTTTATGAACACCCCCGTAAGGATCCAACCCGCAAGCAGTATCAATACCGTACCGAAAGCGCCCGCCAGAGCCTCGAGGTCGGTAGCGCAGGCCTGCCCCAGCGAGCCGCCTATGTCGTATGCCGCACCGACGTGCGTGCCTATAAAACCCATGGTCAGCGCACCCATCACCAGCACAAGCGCCGCGCTCAGGGCAAAATGGTTAAGGCGCAGACGCTTGCGGCGGAATATGCGCCACCCCACGACCGTGATTACGACGGGTATGATGATACCGAAGACACCGAACGTACAGTCGACGACCCAATATGCCACCGTAGCGCCCGCGCTGCTGCACAGGTTCTCGAAGGGTATCTCCACACCAGACAAGGTCTCGTCATTGCGCAGGGCCGTAAGATCCGACGCCCAATGCACGAAGTGCGACAGGACGGAACATACGGCGAAGATTCCGAACACGAGCATCACGAAGCCCAGCATCCACAACATGTTGTCGTTGGAGGCCGGTGCGGCGTTCTTTGCCGTCGGGGTTTTGTCGTATCTCTTTTTCTCGTTTTTTACGCGTTGCGTCATAACCAACCAAACTCTACCTTGAAGCCATCTGCCTGCGGTGCAAAAACTCTCGTCCGCATCAAATGAGGTTAAATATAATCATTATTTTTCTTGCGCGCAACCGTCGCATGCGAAAGCCTTGCGGCGCAGCCGCTCGCAATAGTCGTCTCCGGCCATCGACATGAAACGGTACGATGCCTCGTGGCCCCGGGCAGCGCGCAGGTCATATTGGTCGAGAAGACTCTCGACACGTTTTTCCACCGCAGCGCCCGAATCTATGACCTCGATGTCACGGTCGCCGATAACACGTTTGATAACATCCCGAAGGAAGGGATAGTGCGTGCATCCGAGTACGATCACATCGGCTCCCGCCGCCATAATCGGATCCAGAACCTCCCGCACGCGGCGTTCAGTCTCGGGAGTGTGTTCTTCATCCGCCTCGACGGCCTCGACCCAGCCGCGCCCTACAGCCTTGACGACACGTTTGCCGCCACAATAACGTTCCACCGTCGTGAGGAACTTGCCTCCGGCAAGGCTGCGTTCCGTAGCCACTACACCCACAACGCCGCTGCGCGTATGCAGACATGCGGGTTTCACCGCAGGCTCCAGACCTACGAACGGTGTCGACGGGAATGTCTCCCGCAGCCGCTCGATCGCGGCCGCCGTAGCCGTATTGCACGCCACGACGATAAGTTTGCACCCCTCGTCCAGAAGCTGCCGCACGGCCGCATCGGCCAACTCCGCAACACGCTCCTCCGACAGAGACCCGTATGGGCAGTTCTTGCCGTCACCCAGATATATGAGCGACTCCTCGGGCAGCGCGCGGCGTATCTCGCGCCACACGGTAAGCCCCCCGAAGCCCGAATCGTATATTCCAATCGGAGCGTCACTCATCGCCGCGGCACTTTGAAAGAATAAACTCTATCAGCTCGTCGTCGCTTCTGTCGGCGCAGTCGACACACAGGCGCGCCTGCGAATAGAAAGGCTCGCGCTCGGCCATGTTCGCCGTCATGAAGGCCACCAGTTCCTCGTCGTTCAGTCCGCGCAGTTTGGGCCGTTTCTGCCGTCCGTGCGGACTCAGACGCGAGGCTATCTGCTGCGGCGTACGACGAAGGTAGACCGTCATGCCCGCATCGTTCATGCGTGACATGTTATCACCCCACGCAGGGGCGCCGCCGCCCGTCGAGATAACCATGTCGTCACCCTCGCCGGCAAGGCTTTCGATCAGCTCGCGCTCCTTGCGGCGGAAATAATCCTCCCCCTCGAAGCGGAATATGTCACTTATCGAGGCGCCCTCGCACTGCTCGATCTCGGAATCCATATCCACGAAGCGCATGCCCGCACGTTTGGCCAGACGCCGCCCGAGCGAGCTCTTCCCGCAGCCCATATATCCGATAAGAAAAATCTTCATCAGTATCGTAGTTTTTGTTCCGTCAGAACAGATTTAATTGTTCGGGATCGTCCGTGATAACCGTATCCACGCTTCCGTCTGCCGCCGACTCTTCAGTCTCAACGGCCGCAGCATCCATTTGATCCGCCTCGTCATCCGTCGCGCTATCCGACCCTTCGGTCGTGTCGGGATCGGGTTCGGGCTGCTCGGGCGCAACGAACGTAAGCGTCGCAACGTCATACGTCGTGATACGCTTGCCCTTGGCACGATGGCTCTTCACGCCCACGAAGCTGTCGACGTCGATCTCGTCCGCCGGACGCGACGCCTGCGCCCCCTGATATGTCACGACGAGTTTGGCACCGCTGCGGTCGGTCATGGCAACGAACCGTACCTGCGCACCCTCGTCAAGGAACGACTGCATCTTCTCGCTCGCTTCGAGCTGGAAGCGCTTCATGTAGTAATAGCCCTGCTCGCCGTCGAAGTAACATACGCTGTACACGCGGCCCGGAACGTAGCGGTCGATACGCACCGTCTCATCGGGAAAGTGCTGTCCGACGTTGAAATCCGTAATGTAATAGAGGTTCTTCGTCGTCCACACCACGATCTTGTCATCCCCCTTGAACTCGCCCAGCAGCACACCGCGCCCGTCGGTATTCAGACGGCGCACATCCTCGTCATACCAGATGTTCTGGCCGCCCAGCGTCGACGTTCCACGCTCCTTGAGCGAAATCTTGTGTATGCCGTAGCGCGAGAAGAGATTGCCCTGACTCTGGCGTCCCTTGATCGCCACGGTCGAGAAGTCGAGGTCCACGATCACCTTCTTCAGGCGCGGACGCGGCCGGAAATATATCTTCAGCACCTCGGCCTCGCCGTTCGGGTTGACCGACATGTAGAGTATCTCGCTCTTGGGCGTCCCCTTCGTAAGGTCATACTCCCGCTCGCGCGTGATGCTCTTGATGGCGCAGCGCTTCATCATGATCGGGCCGCCGCGGCCGTCGCGGTACAGTACGTTGTATATCGTGCGTTCGTCGTTGCGCTTGAACACTCCGATATAATAGATACCCTTGTCGAAGAAATCCTTGTCCTTGACCTTAGTCACCTTGTACCGGCCGTCCTTGAGTATCACTATTACGTCGTCTATGTCGCTGCAGTCGCATACAAACTCCGAATCCTTCATGCCCTTGCCTATGCCGAAGAAGCCCTCGGCCCGGTCGACATAGAGTTTGGCGTTCGTAACGGCCACCTTCGCCGCCTCGATGGCATCGAAACTGCGGATCTCGGTACGACGCTCACGCCCCTTGCCGTACTTGTCGCGTATATGCTCATAGTAGGCAATGGTATAATCCGTAAGGTGCGCCAGATCGTGTTTCGTCGACTCGATATCATCCTCTATGCGGCGGATCTCGTTGTCGGCCTTGTCGGCATCGTAACGCGATATGCGGATGAACTTCAACTCCGTCAGGCGCTGCACATCCTCCAACGTAACCTCGCGGCGCAGCAGCTTCTTGAAGGGTTCCAAGCCCTTGTCCACGGCCGCGTAGGCCTCTTCATGCGAACGGCACCCCTCGATGAGCTGATAGAGCTTGTTCTCGATGAAGATACGCTCCAGAGAGGCCGCATGCCACGCCTCGTTCAACTCGTGAAGGCGTATTTCAAGCTCGCAGCTCAGCAGACGCCGCGTATTCTCGGCCGAGCGGCGAAGGATCTCCTTCACACCCATGAAGTGCGGCTTCTCGTCACAGATGACGCACGCATTGGGCGAGATGGATACCTCGCACGAGGTGAAGGCGTAGAGGGCGTCGATGGTCTTGTCGCTCGACTCGTCGTTCGCAACGTGGATCACGATCTCGACCTTGTCGGCCGTCAGATCGTCCACCTTCTTGATACGTATCTTGCCCCTCTCGTTGGCTTTCACGATCGAATCCTTTATCGACTCCGAGGTCGTGGTAAAGGGTATCTCCGTAATGGCGAGCGTCCGTTTGTCGATCTTCGAGATACGCGCCCGCACCTTGACCGAGCCACCGCGCAGGCCGTCGTTGTAGCGCGTCACATCCATGATACCGCCCGTCGGGAAATCGGGATACAGTTGGAAATCCTCCCCGCGAAGGTGTGCGATACATGCGTTAATCAACTCGTTGAAGTTATGCGGCAGGATCTTGGACGCCAGACCTACGGCAATACCGTCGGTGCCCTGCGCCAGCAGCAGCGGGAACTTGATCGGAAGTGTCACGGGTTCCTCGTTGCGGCCATCGTAGGAGCGCATCCACTCCGTTGTCTTGCGGTTGAAGACAACCTCCAAGGCAAACTTCGACAACCGAGCCTCGATATATCGGCCCGCGGCAGCCTCGTCGCCCGTGAGTATGTTACCCCAGTTACCCTGACAATCTATCAGCAGGTCCTTCTGTCCGAGCTGCACCAGCGCATCCTTGATCGAGGCGTCGCCGTGCGGGTGGTACTGCATGGCCTGTCCCACGATATTGGCCACCTTGTTGTAGCGGCCGTCGTCGCAGCACTTCATGGCGTGCAGGATGCGGCGCTGCACGGGCTTCAGGCCATCCTCCAGATGGGGTACGGCACGCTCCAGAATCACATACGACGCGTAGTCCAAGAACCAGTTCTTGTACATGCCCGTCAGTTTGTGTATGTTGCCGCCGTCCTCGCCGAAAAGCCGTCCGTAGCGTCCTATCCCGGCCTCCGCCGACTCTTCGGCCGGCATGTCGACAGGCAGCTCGTCGCCCCCGATCTCCTCGTCGTCTCTCGTATCTCTATCTTCTGCCATCTACGGTAGATTTTACTTTTTTATGTTCGTTTGTCCGTTTTATACTCTCTTGCCGTCCCCTCGGGCCGACCGCTCACACCGCCTCGTCCTCAACAAGATCCTCCTCGATACGAAGGTTGTCGATGATGAAGCCCTGACGCTCGTATGTGTTCTTGCCCATATAGAACTCCAGCAGATCAGAGATCGGGTCGTCCTTGGTAAGGCGCACCTTGTCCAGACGCATCTGCTCGCCTATGAGGTCCTTGAACTCGTCGGGCGAGATCTCGCCCAGACCCTTGAAGCGCGTGATCTCGGCCGTAGGGCCGCAGCGGCGGATCGCCTGCTGCCGCTCCTCTTCCGAGTAGCAATAGTAGTTCTCCTTCTTGTTGCGCACGCGGAACAGCGGCGTCTGCAATATGTAGAGATGGCCGCTGCGTATCAGGTCGGGGAAGAACTGAACGAAGAAACTCGTCATCAGAAGGCGTATGTGCATACCGTCCACATCGGCATCCGTGGCGATGATAACCTTGTTGTAGCGCAGGTTATCCATATCCTCGTCGATATTGAGCGCCGACTGCAAAAGGTTGAACTCCTCATTCTCGTAGACCACCTTCTTCGTCAGACCGTATGAGTTCAGCGGCTTGCCCCGCAGGCAGAATACGGCCTGCGTCATGGCGTTGCGGCTGGCCGTGATGGGCCCCATGGCCGAAAGTCCCTCCGTGATGAAGATCATCGTCTGCTCGGCCAACTCGTGCTTGTCCGTGAAGTGTATCTTGCAATCTCGCAGTTTACGGTTGTTCACTGCAACCTTCTTGGCCGTCTCGCGGGCCTTCTTCTGTATGCCCGATATGGCCTTGCGCTCCTTCTCGTTCTCGACGATCTTCTTCTGCAGCACCTGCGCCGTCTCGGGATGCTTGTGCAGGTAGTTGTCCAGATCCACCGAGAGGAAATCACCCACGAACTGCTGCATCGATACCCCCGGCGCAACCTCCTTCGAGCCAAGACGTATCTTCGTCTGCGACTCGAACACAGGGTCGTTCATGCGGATCGATATGGCCGCTATGATCGACGTGCGGACATCCGACGGATCGTAATCCTTATGATAAAACTCCTTGACAACCTTGGCTATCGAAGCACGGAAGGCTGCCTGATGCGTTCCTCCCTGCGAGGTATATTGTCCGTTGACGAACGAATAGTAGCTCTCGCCATATCCCGTACCGTGTGTTATTACCACCTCTATATCCTCACCCGACAGATGGATCGGCGGATAGAGCGGCTCCTCCGACAGGTTGTCGTTCACCAGATCGAGCAGGCCGTTCTTCGAGACATATTCGCGGCCGTTGAGCGTGATCTTGAGGCCGAGGTTCAGATAGGTGTAGTTGCGCACCATCTGCTCCACGAAATCCATATTGTATGAATACTTTCCGAAGATCTCCTCGTCTACACGGAAGCGTATGCAGGTACCCGTGCGTTCATCCACGCCGCTCTCCCACTTGTCCGACACCTCGAGTCCCTTGGCAAAGGTCACCGTATGCGCCTCGCCGTCACGCACCGAGCGTGCCGTAAACTCGCTCGAAAGCATATTCACGGCCTTCACGCCCACGCCGTTCAGACCGACCGTCTTCTTGAACGCCTCGCCCGAATACTTGCCGCCCGTGTTCATCTTGCTCACCGCCGCCGAGAGCGACTTGAGCGGAATGCCGCGGCCATAGTCGCGCACCGTCACCACATTGTCTTCGATGGTGATGTCGATACGGTTGCCCGCACCCATGATGAACTCGTCGATCGAGTTGTCGACCGTCTCCTTTATCAGCACATATATGCCGTCGTCGGGCTGCGAACCGTCGCCCAGCTTGCCGATATACATTCCCGGGCGCAGGCGCAGATGCTCGCGCGGTGATAGCGTACGGATCGCGTCGTCGTCATACGCCGCCGTCGGCTTGTTGTTATTATTCATATTGGTCATTTTCGATTCCATGTTTTTTCACACTCGGCTCTTCGGCACCCGCAGCGGGAGCCCCTGCGGCCGAGAGGCTGTCATTTGCCGCGTCCGGCCTCCTCGCCGCGCAGCTCGGCCAGAGCCGTCGTCATACGCTCCTGCACCGTCTGTGCAAGCTCCTTGATCTCCATCGAGGCCGCCTCCTCAACACTCACCGGAGGCAATACGCGAATACGGATACGGTTGGTCCAGTTCATGCGCCAGCCGCGGAACATCGTGGCCGTACCCGTCATAACCACGGGCAGTATCTCCACACCCGCCTCCTTGGCCAAAGTGAACGCTCCGGCCTTGAAACGGTGTATCTCGCCATCCTTGGAACGGGTACCCTCGGGGAATATGGCCACGCTCGCACCGCGTCCGAGCCATATCTTGCCTTGGTGTACGACCTTTGCCATGGCCGCGGCCGCATTGCCCCGCTCGATGGGTATATCCCCGTGCACGAGCAGCATCGGGCCGAAGAAGGGTATGCGGAAGACCTCGCGCTTCGACACCCAGCGGAAGTTGAGCGGGATCTTGTAGGCGGCGATTATGTCTACGCCCGACGTGTGGTTGAGAACTATGACGTAGGACTTGCGGCGGTCGATATTCTCCACTCCGTCGATGGTGCGGCGCACACGCGGCGGAAGCCCGAAAAATACCCACGTCATATAACGCGAACATTCGTGCACCAGACGGCGCGACTTGTCGAAAGGATAGGTCACGGCCAGCACCAGAGCCGAGATGATACACCACACGGTGGTGTGTATCACGGTAAAGATATAGTAAAGAATCGACAGCATTGCAATATGGGTATATAAAGGTTTTTATCCGAAATAAATCATCCTGCAAATTTACTCTTTTCGGCGGGCAGGCACAAAAAAATCGCCGCATTTTTTTCTCAAAAAAACCATACGACGCAGTCGGCCGCGGCAGGCGCCCCGTAAAGGCGCCATGCCGCGGTCGACACGCTTGAGGATGTTTCGGCAACCTATGCTACATTTTTACCGTCAGACGTTTACCCGTATAGGCGACCGTCTTCTCCCGTCCGTCGGGCATACGCAGCGTAAAGGTATATCGGTCCGACATGCCGTCGTACGAGCCTCGCCTCGGATTGATCGTAAGCGTACGGCGGGAATCATTCCATCGCATCTCGATCTCGGTATATGCACCCGACTCGTAGTCATAGCCGTCACCGCGGTCTTCGTATAACGTAAACTCCCCGTCAGCTCCCGGGTAGAGGCACAGCGTAAGGTCGTTCCACGCCTTCTCGCCGCTGTACTGCACATCGGGGCCCAGAGGCACGATGCTGCCCGCACGTACGAACAGCGGAATGCGGTCAAGCGTGGTGGTGACCGTTACATTGTCCCCGCCATCATGTCGCTCGCCGCTCCAGAAGTCGTACCACGACGTTCCCGCCGGCAGATATACATCCATCGTATGGCTCTGCGTGAAGTCCACGCCGCCGGCAGCATCGCCGCCGTCGGTATTGCGGCCCCAGCCCTCGTTCTCAGCCAACTGACGCTGCACCTGCTCCGGCGTATATTGCGCCTCAAGCACGGGCGCTACAAGAAACGCACGGCCGAACATATATTCGTCGCCCATGTTCCAAGTGTTGCGGTCGTCAACAAAGTCCATGAACAGCGCACGCATGAAGGTCCCGCGATCGTGCGTCACCTCCCATGACGTCGAGTAGATATATGGAAGAAGCTTGTATCGCAGCCTGATGGCATCAACCAGAGCGTCATATACCGGTTCGCCCGCCTTGCCGTAACGGAACACCTCGCGCGAGGCGTCGGCCCCGTGGCTGCGCATCATGGGGCAGAAGACCCCGAACTGCATCCACCGGACATAGAGTTCGCGGTACATCGGGTTTTCGGGCGCGCTGTCGGGCCCCTTCGTATTGTACGAGCCGGCAAAGAACCCGCCCGGATCGGAGTTCCAGTGCGGCATGCCCGTGAGCGAGAAGTTCAGTCCCGCCGTCACCTGACGCCGCAGCATGTCCCATGACGACTGCACGTCACCCGACCACACGACCGAACCGTAACGCTGCTGCCCCACAAAGCTCGAACGCGTCAGAATCAGGACGCGCTTGTCCGATGTCACGGCACGCTGGTGGTCCGACACGCCGCCGACGGTAACCAACGGATAGGCGTTGCGCACGCTGCGATAGGATCCCATGCCCGTCTGGCGGTCGAAATCCGAATCCTTTGGGTTGAAGTGGTCGGGCTCCGTAGAGTCCATCCACCAGCCGTCGATACCTATATCGAAGAGTCCGCTCTTGAGGTATTTCCAATATATGTCGCGCGCCTCCGACGAATAGGCATCATACACGCGCACACCTGACGGATAGCTCAGATCGGGCGGCCAGCCGTCAACACCCGACTGCGGCCACGTCTCGATATCGAAGAGCAGCCCCTTCGAGTTCAGTTCGCGGTAGGGCTTGGTCGCGGGACCGAACGACGACCATATCGAGATCATCATACGGGCATTCATGGCATGCACCTCGTCGACCATCTGCTGCGGACGGCTGAACGACGGATTCTTGAAATCCATGGCGTTCCACAGGTAGTTGTGCCCCCAATACTGCCAGTCCTGAATTATGCAATCGAGAGGTATGCCCAGCTCGCGGTAGCGGCGAACCACCCCCACGGTCTCATCCTGACTCTTGTAACGCTCCTTGCTCTGCATGAAACCGTAGCCCCACAGAGGCATCATCGGCACGTCTCCCGTCAGGGCGCGGATCTGGCCTATCACCCCGTCGGCCGAACCGCCGAACATGAAATAATAATCCATGCAGTCACCCACGTCGGAACGGAACGAGGTCTCCTCGTCGTTGTCGATATAGAGTGTCCCCGAATAGTTGTCCCAGAAGATACCGTAACCCTTGGTCGACTGGAACAGCGGCGTCACATCCTCAACGTTGCCCTGCACCAGATATTTGTTCATGTTGCGCTGCATCATCTCCCCGTTCTGCAGCTGGCCGAGTCCGTAGAGCCCCTCGCCGTCATCCGTATCGAAACCCTGATACACGGCGTATGTATCGCGTCCGGCGTCATTGAACGGCGTAAAGGCACGGTCGTTTTCCGTCTCGCTCAACAGTTCTCCGCCCTTGGCATCCGAGAACGACACCACGCCGCTGCGGCCGTCGATACGCACCGTCAGAGCGTCGCTACTCATCTCCGCAACGCCGTCACCATCATATCGCGTCTTGAGCTCCACCGTTTCGGGCTTCGCTATGACCGAAAGGCTCGTCTTTGCGACCTGCATGCCATGCGGACTCTTCAATACGCGCACCGTACGCGGCGTGTACCACTCCACCTCGATGTCGATACCCTTGTCGGGCACCGTCGTCCTGAGGCCGTGCGCCGTGCGTTCAAACTCCTGCGCCTGCGCCGCCACAGCAAGGGCGCACATAGCCACAGATATGATCAAATGCTTCATACGATATATTTTTTCTGTTGTGATTTTCCCCTCTGCCCAACACACGCCCGACATTACCACGGCATCCGCCGCATCATTCACAAAGTAATCCATCGGGGGTGAAGACCACTTACAAATATACGAAAAAGGCCCGACAAGACAAACCGCCATCACGGCGCAACGCTTACACGCAAGCTATCGGATTGATATAACGGCACTTGCCACCCGACATCAAAAGCCGAGAGCGATCCGTTTCCCGGCATGCACCTAATCTCGCCGCCATAAAGGATGCATAAATCCGACACGGCCGATTCAAAACACGGTTTTATATTTGTCTTGGCATTCTGTTTTTCGTATATTTGCATTAATGGGCGCAACTCTCGGCAATAACCGAAGGTCTGCCGCCCGAACCGATTACGAAACACATAACACCTTACACCATGGCTCTCTTCTCACTCTTCACGGGCGGCGGCAGCGGAAGCGGCCACGCCTACCCCACCGACACCATCACCGCAGCCGACGGTACCGTCGTCACCTTCACCTTCTTCAAGCACGCATCACTGGCCATCGAGGTGGCGGGCAAGCACATATACGTCGACCCCGTGGCCGAATACGCACCATACGCGCGTCTGCCCAAGGCGGACGTTGTGCTGGTGACACACTCGCATTACGACCACTTCGACCGCGCCGCCATCGACGACGTAACCACGCGCCACAGCATCATCGTCTGCGACAAGACCTCGGCCGAGGCATTCGAGGGCGACTGCGTAACGATGGTCCCGGGTGCCGTGGCCGACCCCATACCTCAGGTGCATATCGAGGCCGTTGCCGCATACAACACTACGGATGGACATACCGGTTTCCACCCCAAAGAGCGTGAGGATTGCGGCTACATACTCACCATCGCCGGCCTGCGCATCTATATCGCGGGAGATACGGAAGATACGCCCGAAGTATTGGCACTGCACGACATCGACGCGGCGTTCCTGCCCGTGAACCAGCCCTACACGATGACCGTCGATCAGGCCGTGCGCGTCGTCAAGGCCATACGGCCCCGCATATTCTACCCCTACCACTACGGCGAGGTCGAGGAGAAGACCGACATCGACCGTCTGAAACGCGAGCTGGAGGGTGTTACGGATGTGCGCGTATTCCCCATGGAGTAGCACGCCGCCGAACGAAAAGAGCGAGCCGACGGGGAAGCATCCGTCGGCTCGGCTCATATTACGCTGTCGGCTTTATCACGCCTGCGGCTTATCGTAAAGTTTGTATTCGACAATGAAGGCTATGAGCAGGCCGAGGCCGCCCATAAAGAGGACACAGCCGGTAATCATCTCATGAACACCGCCAAGAATACCGTCAAGATGGGCACTTAAACAAACTTGCTTTACCAAAATAATGCCCACGACGGCTCCCAGACCCAGACCTACCAACACGGCGCCTATGCGCAGGGGCCATGCGGCGGCATGACGCGGGCGCGGCGACACGGAGGGCACACCGCCACCGACGCGCAGGCCCGAAATTTTAGCATAATCCAGAAGCGAGGCGGGATCCATCCGTTCGATTATCATGCGGCGTTCCTTGCGGCATATCAGCAGTTCGAAGAACTTGTAGAGAAAGAAGGCCACGATCAGAAAGACCAGAGGCACAGAGATAAAATCATACATAACAATATAAAGTTTTTAGGTTAATATTTGTTATAGCATTATCTTCCATTTATTTACACATATCGTACAACTGTTGCTCCCTTCGTGAACTTTGGCCCGATAGCGCTATACACAGGATCTTTTCGCGCGTGTACTCTTTCATGCGGCAGCACGAGCGGATCATCGGATTTGCTTAATAAAATTCATTATAATATTGATAATATTTATTATTATATGAATATTGTTGAGTAATATGTTTGTTTATTCATGAGTTTTGTTTAACTTTGTCTTGGCGTGTAATTAGATAATGCGGAGATATGAATATGCACAACAGTAAATTAAGGTTCATGGGCCGATGTGCGGTGTTGCTGGCGGCGCTGCTTTCGGGCTTTGTGTCGATGGCGCAGTCGCTGTCGGGATCATGGAGCGGCTCGATAGATGTCGGGGCGGCGAAACTTCCACTCGTATTCCATATATCCGATGCGTCGGCAGGATTGACGGCGACAATGGACTCTCCGGCGCAGGGGGCAAAGGGCATACCTGTCGACAGCGTCTCGTGCGAAGGTATGACGGTGCGTATGGCGATCGTGAAGCTCGGCGTTACGATCGAGGGCATGTGGCGGGGCGATACCATGACGACGGTATTCCGGCAGAGCGGATTGGAGCTTCCGTTGGTGCTTACGCGCGGTGCTGAGGCTGAGGTGCGGCGGCCTCAGGAGCCGCAGCCTCCGTATCCGTATGTGTGCGAGGAGGTGAGTTTCCCGTCGGCGGCAGCAGGACTCGACATGCACGGTACGCTCACCATCCCCGAAGGCGATGGGCCGTTTGCGGCTGTGGTGCTGGTTACGGGGAGCGGAACGCAGAACCGTGACGAAGAGTTGATGGGGCACAAGCCATTCAAGGTGATAGCCGACTTCCTGACGCGGCGGGGAATTGCAGTATTACGATATGATGACCGTGAGTGGGGGCGCGGCTATGCCGGTGCCACGACTGCCGATTATGCCTCGGATGCGTTGAATGCGGCGGCATTTTTGCGTCGTGATCCGCGTATGGATCCTGCGCGTGTGGGTATCGTCGGCCACAGCGAGGGCGGCACCATAGCTTTCATGTGTGCGGCGCAGTGTGACAGCATTGCGTTTGTGGTTTCGGTGGCTGGTATGACGATTCCCGGGCGGGAGTGTATCGTATGGCAGAACGGAGAGTCGCTGCTGCGTGCCGGTATTCCCCAACAGACGGTGGAGCGTTATTGTGATGTTATCGACTCGGTATTCAAACGTACGGCGGAGGCCGGGCGCGAACTCTCGGCCGAGGAGGCCGCGCAAGCGGTCGAAGAGACCGTAGCGGCCGCTGGAGCAGCGGATATGCCGCAGGCAATGCGTGCGGAATTGGTCAAGAGCGCTACGGGAGCGACCGCGTGGTTTCGTTTCTTCGTGGGGTATGATCCGTCGGCAGACATAAGCCGCGTGCGGTGTGACGTGCTGGCCATGAACGGCACACGCGACCGTCAGGTCGATGCCGAGGCAAACCTCGGAGTGTTGGAGCGGTGCAAGGAGTTGGAGGGGCATCTTACCGTGCGTCGTTATGAGGGGTTGAACCACCTTTTCCAACATTGCGTAACGGGGCTTCCTGATGAGTATTACAACATAGAGGAGACCTTCTCGGCGGAGGCTCTGGCCGATATGGCCGACTGGATTGCTGCGCGGGAAGCCGTGAAATAGGGTGTATGGCGCGGCGGGTACAATAAATTCAGATCGTAGAACGTAATTTTAATGTTGCCGCACGGGGAAGTGTGCGGCGTTGAGGCCTTGCTAATGTAGGGCGTGTGTGCAAATATATGGATACGAAGAAAAAGAGATTGCCCAAGACGTGTCCTTCGTGCGGCAGCGTGCTGCGCGTAAGGTCGATGTATTGCCATGCGTGCGATACGCAGATCGTGGGAGACTACATGCTGCCGCCGTTGATGCGTCTGACAGAGGAGGAGCAGCGGTTTGTTGCCGATTTCGTCATGTGCAGCGGCTCGCTCAAGGAGATGGCCGCGCGCATGGGTGTGAGTTACCCGTCTGTGCGCAACCGTCTGGACGAGATAATAGGGGAGTTGCGGCGTGCGGTCGCAGCCGACATGTCGGACGAGTGATCGTGGAAATGACCGAATATGCATGGTGCCGCTCTTTGCAGCGGCGGAATCCCGACAAGCAAGCAAATAAATAAATAAATAAACCAATATATCGTAATGACTATGAATCGATTTTTGAATCCTTTCGGTTACCTGTCCCTGCGTAAGACTCTTTGCTGGGGCATTGCGGCGCTGATCATAACGTCGATATTCGTCTGGCAGACGGGTTTACGGTTGTCGTCGCTGACGCAGGTCAATTTTGCGGGCGACGCATTATGGATGGCCACGGCTCGGCAGGTTGTAGTGTGGCTGCTCTTTGCCGTGGTGTTGTATATTGCGGGTGTGCTGTTGTCGCCCTCGAAGATCCGTTTCTGGGATGTTGCGGCCGACAACCTTTTTGCGCGCATACCGTTCGATCTGTCGCTTCTGATCTTTGCCGTGCCCCGCTGGCGCAGTGTCATGGGGCTGGTCGCCGACGGCAGCATCAATACGGCCATGCAGTATATCGGCTCGCTCACGGTTGCGGGGCTGGTGTCGCTGGTGTTCTTTGTGTGGTATGTGTATTGGAGCTACAAGGCATTTGCCGTATCGACAAATCTGCGCAACGCGAAGGGTGTGGTTACTTTCGCCGTATGTTATATTGCGGTGTATGTTGCCTCGATGTATCTGCTGCCGATTATGTAGAGGAGCGATTTTATGTGGAAACAAAAAAGCCACCACTGAAAAGTGGTGGCTTTCGTCATCTGTCGGGATAACAGGATTCGAACCTGTGACCCCCAACTCCCGAAGCTGGTGCGCTAACCGGACTGCGCTACATCCCGATGACCATTTATATATGCCGATCCGTGGATCGGACTTTTTCAGAACCTCGGCACTTGTAGTGTTCGTGCCCCTTTTTTCGACGGCCTATGTTCGCAACTCTCTCTCGGCCCTCTCTTGTGCTCGGCCTCTCTTCTTTCTTTTCGACGCCTCTCTCTTCTCTCTCCGGCCTCTCTTCCTTCTCTCTATGGCTCCTTCTCTCTATGGCTCCTTCTCCTTCTCTCTGGCCCTTCTCTCTGGTCTCTCTTCCTTGGCCCCTCTCGCGCGTCTTCCTCACTTCTCGGCCCCTTGGTTGCGGCCCTGTTTGGTCGGGATAACAGGATTCGAACCTGTGACCCCCTGCTCCCAAAGCAGGTGCGCTAACCGGACTGCGCCACATCCCGTCGTCCTGACGCTGCCGCAGCAGACAGTCAGGGAAATCACTATTTGATTTCGTGGTGCAAAGATATAGCTGATTTTTGTTATTCGCAAAAAAAAGAGAGTTTTTTTGAAGGATATCGAACGGTTTGGCGGGTATAATTCGGCCGGTGGCATAGTTTGTGAAAATAGAGGGTCGGATCAATCATGAAACTAAAACCGAATCCTATGAAAACAGATCAGACTAAAGAGACGCGCGCTACAGCCGAGACCGCCGTGTACGGATCGGAGGAGATGCTTACGCCCGCACCTACGGAATTTATCCCGCAACACAAGACAACTCCCGAAATCGCCTACCGTATGGTCAAGGACGAGACCTACTCGCAGACACAGCCGCGGCTGAACCTTGCGACTTTCGTCACCACCTATATGGATGACTATGCCACGAAGCTGATGAACGACGCCATCAACATCAACTACATCGACGAGACGGAGTATCCGCGTGTGGCTGTTATGTGCGGCCGTTGCATAAACATCCTTGCCAACCTGTGGCATACGCCCGAGAAGAATGCATGGAAGGCAGGTGCCGTGGGTATCGGATCGTCGGAGGCGTGTATGTTGGGCGGCGTGGCGGCATGGCTGCGGTGGCGTGCCAAACGCAAGAAGGAGGGCAAACCCTACGACAAGCCCAATCTGGTGATGAGCGCCGCCTACCAGATCGTGTGGGAGAAGTTCTGCCAGCTGTGGCAGATCGAACTGCGTGCCGTGCCCATCTCATTCGAGCATCCTACGCTGGATGCCGAGGCGGCGTTGAAAATGTGTGACGAGAACACCATCTGCATCGTTCCCATCGCCGGTGTTACGTGGACGGGCCTTAACGACGACGTCGAGGCTCTGGACCGCGCCCTTGACCGATATAACAAGAATACGGGATACGATATCCCGATCCATGTCGATGCTGCGTCGGGCGGTTTCATCCTCCCCTTCACCGCCCCCGACGAGAAGTGGGACTTCCGTCTCAAGTGGGTATATTCGATCTCGACATCGGGTCACAAGTTCGGCCTTGTCTACCCGGGTCTGGGCTGGGTCGTATGGCGCGACAAGTCGTACCTGCCCGACGAGATGTCCTTCAGCGTGAACTACCTCGGCGCCAACATCACTCAGGTGGGACTCAACTTCTCGCGCCCGGCGGCGCAGATTCTGGGCCAGTATTACAATTTCATCCGTCTGGGCTTCGACGGCTACCGCGAGATACAGCAGACGTCGATGAGTATTACGCAGTATTGCCACGACGAGATAGGCAAGATGCACTGCTTCAAGAACTATGCGTCGAAGGTTGTCAACCCGCTGTTCATCTGGTACATGGATCCCGAGTATGAGAAGCATGCCAAGTGGACGTTGTTCGACCTGCAGGCCGCGTTGCAGCAGAGCGGCTGGATGGTGCCGGCCTACACGCTGCCCAAGAATATCGACGAGGTGATCGTCATGCGTATCGTTGCGCGTCAGGGCATGTCGCGCGATATGGCCGACATGCTTCTGGGTGACATACGCAACGCCGTTGCCGAGTTCGAGAAACTGGAGTACCCGACCCAGTCGCGTATCGCCTATGAGAAGAAGATACATCAGAAAGGTCGTGTTTTCACCCACTAATCTCGGTTATATTATAATAAGTATCGAGGCGCACTCTGCCAGAGTGCGCCTCGATCGGTTTTTTCGGTGAATGTACTGTTATTTGTCGACTGAAGCTATCCACTTTGTGAAGCGTACGTCGGCGACGATGGGACGGTGGTCCGAGGCTGCCGTTACGTCGGCCGACTCCGACGGCTCGATTACGTGGTGCTGTATGAGTGTGGCTTGCGGCCGCGTGCCGACGCCGTATTGACATATATAGTCAATCTCCGAGGCGGGATCATCTGCGGGGAATGTGGCTGCGGGCTGCTTGGCGAAGACGGTGCAATGTTGTGCGAGGAGCTGCATCGCCGGCTCGTCGGGCTCGGCATTGAAGTCGCCTGCGATGAAGGCCGGCTTGTCGAGACGCGAGAGCTCGTCGATTATTATAACTACGTCCGTCACGCGATCCTCGGCATTGAGCGAAAGGTGGGTACAGCAGAAGTAGTAGTCCGGGAACTCGACAATGAGCAGCGAGCGCGGTTCCGACCGGCACGGTAGCGGCACGCGGCGGTGCGAGAGCGGTTTCTGGCGCGAGAGCATCCCGATGCCGTATTTGCCCCCGGCGTAGTCGATCGAGGGGGCATAGGTGGGGTACATGCCCGTCAGGGCGGCAAGATTGCCCAGAACATCCTGCTGCGGGTAGCGTGTGGTCATGCTGTCAAGCTCCTGTATGGCCACTGCCTCGGCATTGGCGTCGGTGATGATGCGGGCTATGCGTTCGTAGGATACCGAGTCGTCGAGGCCGCGGCAGTTGCGGACGTTGTAACTCATCAATCGCAGTTCGGCCTGCTCGCCGCGCCGGCATGAGGGGGCGATTAGGGTGGCCGCTACGGCCGCCAGAAGTGTGAATGTGCGCAGAAGTCGTTTCATTGGTGTTGAGCAGATTATTGCGATCGTAAATATAGCTCTTTTTCGGTTTCCGGCCATGCGCGCAGAGGTTTATCGCACCCGTATGATGAAAAATATCGGGATAATTTGCAATATTGAAATTTGTTTTTATATCTTTGTGATATCAAAATGATATTAACCAAATCTAATCTTATATGGAGAACAAGAATTACGAATACAACGGATGGTGCGCAAACGGTTTTGTGGCTTTGGTGCTTATATTGCTCGGCAAGGCGGCATCCGTGGCGCTGATTATTTACGGAGCTAATCAGGAGGCGCCCGCGGCAGGATGGATCGTAGCGGCGGGAGTGTTGCTGCTGCTCTTCTTCTTTATCACCAACAAGGGATTCATGCTGTTGGAGCCCAACGAGGCGCGCGTGCTGACCTTCTTCGGCGAGTATCGCGGCTCGTTCTACAAGACGGGTTTCTGGTGGGTCAATTTCTTCATGTCGAAGAAGGAGCTGTCGCTGCGTGCCCGCAACCTCAATGCCGAGCCGATCAAGGTGAATGACAAGACGGGTAACCCGATCATGATCGGTCTTGTATTGGTGTGGCGTCTGAAGCGAGGCGAGATCTACCGCGCCGTGTTTGACATTGACGTTGCGGCAAACGCGCAGGGACAGGTGTCGCAGAGCGCCCGCATGCACATGCTGGAGAGTTTCGTTGCGGTGCAGAGCGACGCGGCGCTGCGTCAGGTGGCGGGACTTTATGCTTACGATGACAACGGCGCCGACTCGGGTGAGGTTACGCTGCGCAGCAACAGCGACGAGATAAACGTCGTCCTCGAACAGCGTCTGAGCGAGCGTCTGGCCATAGCCGGCATCGAGGTCGTGGAGGCGAGGATCAACTACTTGGCCTATGCTCCCGAGATTGCGGCCGTGATGCTGCGCCGCCAGCAGGCCGACGCCATAATCTCGGCGCGCGAGAAGATCGTCGAGGGTGCCGTCTCGATGGTGAAGATGGCGTTGGACCGTCTCTCGGAGGATGATGTTGTGGAACTGGACGAGGAGCGCAAGGCGGCCATGGTGACGAACCTGCTTGTCGTGCTGTGCGGCGACGAGTCGGCGCAGCCCGTGGTCAATGCAGGTACGCTGCACCATTAGTATTTTGAAGAGTCGAAGCAGGAAAGGTATCCGCGATGGCCAAAGGTGGAGGAAATAAGAGTTTCGTGTTGAGGGTCGACGCCGCAACGATGGAGGCTTTGGAGCAGTGGGCCGACGATGAGTTCCGCAGCATAAACGGACAGCTGCAGTGGATCATCGCGGACGCGCTGCGCCGCAGCGGCCGCCTGAAACGGCCGGCGAAGCCTGTCGAAGCCGATGCCGGGGCGGATCAGCCGTCGGCCGAGAGCGAGGTAACGACACGCAAATAATGGATTGGCGTATGGATGAATGGAAAAAGTGGCTCGGCTATTGGTGGCTGACTATGGGCCTTGCCGCCTTTGCGGTGAGCGGCTTTATGCGGTGGTCGGATTCTGAGCTGGCGCAGAGCGAAGCCATGAAGACTTTGGACAATACGTTGATGGTGATAATGGTGCCGCTGACGCTGGTGCTGATTGTCGTGCGTAACGTGGAGGGCTACCGTCAGAGTGCGCGTCTATGGTGGCGCCGATGCCGCAGGTGGTGCTGGCAGTTGGGGGCGTGCATGTTGGTAATACCTACGGCCGTGTTTGCATACAAGGACAAATGGGACGATCTGCCCTTGACGTTGTCCATTGCGGCTGTATCTCTTGCCATAGCCGCTGTGGCGCATCTGCGTCTGCGCTATTGGCACGGAACAGACGGGCAGTGACCGTAGCGTGTTGTTATCAAGGTTGTGTTACGAAATCTCCGGTTGCGGATTGCGGCCGGAGATTTTTTTGCATGGCGGAGGTTGCTATCGGCGGACGTTTTGCGTATTTTTGCAGGTAGTATAAAACATTGCCGGATATGAAGAAGATCGTGGTATTTACGGGTGCGGGGGTGAGTGCCGACAGCGGCTTGGCCACCTTCCGCGATGCCGACGGACTGTGGGCGAACTATCGCATAGAGGATGTATGTACACCCGAGGCTCTGGCGCGCAACCGCGCCCTCGTGATCGAGTTCTACAACATGCGCCGCCGCGAACTCGACAACGTAAAGCCCAATGCGGCGCACTACGCCATAGCCGAGTTGGAGCGCTTTTACGATGTGGATGTTGTGACGCAGAATGTCGATGACCTGCACGAACGTGCCGGTTCGAGCCGCGTGACACACCTGCACGGCGAACTGCGCAAGCTGCGCAGCGAGCGCAATCCCGACGTGATAGTCCCGATCAAGGGCTGGGAGCAGCATCTCGACGACCGCGGGCCTGACGGGGCGCTGCTGCGTCCGCATATCGTCTTCTTCGGCGAGGCGGTGCCCATGTTCGAGACGGCGGCGCGCATAGCCTCTACGGCCGACATACTGATCGTCGTGGGTACGTCGCTGGCCGTATATCCCGCCGCGTCGCTTGTGCATTACGTGCGGCGTGAGGTGCCGATATGGCTTGTGGATCCCGGGAATCCAGATACGGGACTTATACGTAACCCATTGACGCATATTCGTAAGCGTGCTGCGGAGTGCATGCCCGAGTTGGCGCATCAATTGGAGGCGGAGGCCGGACGATGAGTGGCTCTTCATTTGCGCGTCACGCCGCGGAGCTGCTCCCGTTTTGCCGTGAGCGCGGGTATAACGACCGTGTGGCCCTGCTGTGGGATCTCTCGCGCCATTCGGGGCGTCGAAGGCTTGCCGTGTGGAATTTCCGGAAAGGGTGTGCGGAGCATGTTTTCGTCGCGAGTCACGGCAGCGGCAGCACCGAGAGTCATGTGCGCAGTGCCTGCGCGCGTGTCTCAAACGAGGACGGATCGCATCTCAGCTCCGAGGGGCGCGCCCTCGTGGCCGAACGTTACATGGGAAGCTACGGGGTAGCATACCGTCTCGACGGGCTCGATGAAACCAACGCCTCGTTGCGGCCGCGGTGTGTCGTGCTGCACGGGTGGCGTTATACGACACATCTTCCCATCTGGCCTGTGGCGACGGTTGGCAGTTGGGGATGTCCCGTCGTGTCGACGCGCGACATGGAGACGCTGGATGCTATCCTGCAACGCGAGCAGAGGGTAGTGTTATGGGCCTATATGGATTAATTGTGGTACGGCGTTGCACTGAATCGGATTATTTTTCGTACTTTTATCTCTCGACCAACGACTAACCCGCCGACGGAGGGCCGCGCCCTGTCCGTCACAAAACATATCCTTATATGAATGGTAAAACTTCGCCCGAAAAGGGGCGTCTGGCCTCACTCGATATCCTGCGCGGTTTCGACCTCTTCCTTTTGGTATTCTTTCAACCCGTATTCATGTCTCTGGCACGTAAACTCGATGCGCCGTGGCTCGAGGGCGTCATGCGTCAGTTTGAACACGTTCCGTGGGAGGGCTTCCGCGTGTGGGACCTGATCATGCCGCTGTTCATGTTCATGGCCGGAGCGTCGATGCCGTTCTCGTTTGCCAAGTTCGGTGACGACAAGCGTGCGGCATACCTGCGCATAGCCCGCCGCGTGGTGCTGTTGTTCATATTCGGCATGGTGGTACAGGGCAATCTTCTGGGACTCGACCCGCACAGGATATACCTTTACTCCAATACACTGCAGGCCATAGCCGCCGGTTATCTGATAGCTTCGGTGGCCATGCTTCACTGTAAGGTGCGCGGCCAGATCGCCGTGGCGGTGCTGTTGCTCGTCGCATATTGGGTGCCGATGACACTGCTCGGGGATTTCACTCCGGACGGCAACTTCGCCGAGGCGGTCGACCGCGCCGTGCTGGGACGTTTCCGCGACGGTGTATATTGGGACGACGCGGGGTGGCATTTCTCGGACTACTATCACTATACGTGGATCCTGAGCAGCCTGACATTCGGCGTGACGGTGCTTCTGGGCAGCTTCGCAGGGCGTATCGTGCGCGAGGGGCGCGACGACGGCGCCCGTACGGTGAAACGTTTGGTCGTGATCGGTGCGGCGTTGGTCGCCGTCGCTCTTTTATGGAGTCTCCAGATGCCGATCATCAAGACGATATGGAGTTGCAGCATGACCCTCTTCGCTGGCGGAATATGCTTTATTCTGATGGGTGTGTTCTACTATTGGATAGATTATAAGGGGCATACGCGCGGACTCGGGTGGCTCAAGATATACGGTATGAACTCCATTACGGCGTACGTGTTGGCGCAGGTCGTGAATTTCCGCTGTATAGCTTCGTCGCTGACATACGGGTTGGAACAATACATGGGTGAATATTACGGCGTATGGCTCGACTTTGCCAACTATCTGATCATATTCCTGATCCTTATGGCGATGTACCGCCGCCGGATATTCCTGCGTCTGTAAGGTGTCATTGCCAACAATATGAACGGCTCTCCCTGTACGGGGAGAGCCGTTCGCATATCCAATATGCAACATGCCGGTCAGAGACTGTCGCCGAAATCCTTGCGGAACTTGTCCATAAGTTTTGCGGGCCAGTCGCTCGTGGGCTCCAAGCCTCCCATGAAGAAGCGCAGCACGGGCGGTTCGTAGACGAACTTCAGGCCTCCGATCAGGCGACGGTTGTCGTATAGCCACTCGAGGCGGTCGATCACGTAGTTTATCTGCGAGAGGGTGAAGACGCGGCGCGGCACGGCCAGACGCAGCAGCTCGACGTCGGCCAGAATCTCCTTGCCGTTCTCGTCACGCACGCTCGAGATGGTTCCGCGCTCCATGCCGCGGATACCCGAACATATATACAGCGCCGCGGCCAAAGCTCCTGCCGGATACTCCTCCTGCGGTATGTGGTCGCAGAACTTCATGGCATCGACGTGGGCGCCCAGAACACCCGGAGGCGTCACGGCAGGGATGCCCTTGGTGTCGAGCGACTCGACAAGGTATTTGATGAACGAGGGGCTCTGGCTTATCATCGTCTCGTCGAGCGTCTCGTAGAGACCTACCGCCATGGCCTCGATCTCGCGCACCGAGATACCGCCGTATGTAAGGAAGCCCTCGAAGAGGGGTATCATCGCCTCCATCTTGCTGTAGAGTGCCTTCTGGTTTGTGCAGATGCCGCCGCCGCGCGAGGAGGAGAGCTTGCGCGCCGAGAAGTAGACCAGATCGGCCAGACCCGTCATCATGCGGATGATCTCGCCCATCGAGTTCTCCTTCCACTTCTCCTCGCGCTGTTTGATCAGGTAGGCGTTCTCGCCCAGAAGGCTCGCGTCGAGTACCAGCATGATGTTGTATTTGTCGGCCACGCGCCGCACGTCCATCATGTTGGCCAGCGAGAAGGGCTGTCCGCCGATAAGGTTCGTCGAGGCCTCCATGCGGATGAAGGGGATATTATCCACGCCGTTCTCTTGGATGCAGCGTTCGAGTTTCTCGATGTCGATGTTGCCCTTGAAGGGGTGGTCCGACTTGAGCTCGAAGGCGTGGTCACACAACAGCTCGGCTATCTTGCCTCCGTTTTCGAGGATGTGGGCCAGCGCCGTGGTGAAGTGGTAGTTCATCGGGATGATATTGCCCGGCTTGATGAATGTGCGGCAGATGATGTTCTCGGCGGCGCGTCCCTGATGCACCGGCAGCAGGTATTTTTTGCCCAAGACATCCTCCACGGCCTTTTGCAGGCGCTCGAACGACTGCTAGCCCGCATAGGCGTCGTCGGCACGCATCATGGCGGCAAGCTGGTTGTCGCTCATGGCGTTGGTGCCGCTGTCGGTGAGCATGTCAAGGTAGACGTCGCGCGTACTCAGGCGGAATGTGTTGAATCCCGCCTCCTTCATGGCGTCGAGACGGCGTTCGATGGGTACGAGGTGGAGCTTCTGCACTACACGCACCTTGTGCAGCTCCAGAGGCAGGTCTCCGCCTCGGTAGAATTTTACTTGGCTCATAGCAGATAAGGGGTTCCGTTTAAGGTTTCGATTTCAAATGTAGTGATAAATACCATAAAAATGCGCATTATGCCTGCCGTATTTCATTTATACGGCTGTTTTTGCGCATAATTATGTAGTATGTTGCAAATCGAAGCACTTTTTGCCCGTAATCCGAAGCCTTGTCGAGACCGCCGTATTTGAAATTGACACCCGCATCGGGATTTCCGATACGGGTGTCGATAATATTGCATTGATGCCGGTGCTGCGGCCTTTGCCGTGGAGAGGATCAGCCGCGGCGGCAGTCGTCGAAATAGATGTCGAGCAGTTCCTTGGCGGCGATGAAGGAGCTGAGCTTGGCGTCGAGGACGCGCTGCTCAACGTCGGCCAGATGTGCGGCCACGGCCGGATCGCGGTAGAAGCTATCCTTGAGGGCGTCATTGATGCTCTCGTACATCCAGTATTTGTTCTGTCGGTTGCGGTTCGACTGGAAGTATCCGTTGGACTCTATGTGGTCGAGGAACTCCTCGACACCTTTCCACACCTCCTCAAGCCCTGTCTCTGCCACGGCCGAGCAGGTGTAGACCTTGGGCCGCCATCCCGATTCGGGCATGGGGAAGAGGTGCAGCGCGCTCTGGAACTGTGCCCGCGCCAACTCCGCCTTCTGGCGGTTCTCGCCGTCGGCCTTGGTTATGACCATCATGTCGGCCATCTCCATGATTCCGCGCTTGATGCCCTGCAGCTCGTCTCCCGCACCGGATATCTGCAACAGCATGAACATGTCGACCATCGAGTGTACGGCCGTTTCGGACTGTCCCACGCCGACCGTCTCGATGAAGATGACGTCGAAGCCGGCCGCCTCGCACAGCACGATGGTCTCACGTGTCTTGCGTGCCACGCCTCCGAGGGACCCGGCCGAAGGTGAGGGGCGGATGAAGATATCGGGATTGGACGATATGCTCTCCATGCGGGTCTTGTCACCGAGGATCGAACCGCCGCTGCGCTCCGAGCTGGGGTCGATGGCCAGCACCGCCAGACGGTGGTGCAGCGATACGACCATGTTGCCCACGGCCTCGATGAATGTCGACTTGCCGGCACCCGGAACGCCCGTGATGCCGATGCGCACCGACCGCCCGGCGTGGGGCAGGCATCGCTCGATGATCTGCTGCGCCTGATCGTAGTGCTCGGGCTTGTTGCTCTCGATGAGGGTTATGGCCTGCGAGAGGATCGTTATGTCGCCGCGCAGAATACCATCGACATATTCATCCGTCGAGAAGGTGCGGCGGCGCTTGCGCACGAAATGGGGATTGACGATGGGCTGGTCGGCAACACCCTCGGTGACGTTCAGTGCCGTGTCGTGGTGCGTGTCGGCATACTCCTTTTCGAAGTGTTCTATCTTTGAATACGATGTCATGGTTGGGTTACTTCTTCTTGTTCTTGTTTTTGCTTTTATATTTGACCTTTGAGGCATTGATCAGTTTCTCGAGGGTCTTCTCATCCAGATTGGCCGCATTGCCGCACCATACGGCGCGACGCTTGTGGTCGCATACCACACAATATGGTATATAGTTGACCAGAAAGTAGCGGAACGTCCTGCAGTCTTCGTCGAAGGCCACGCCTATGAGGTCGTCGAGATGCTCGGTAAGGGTCACGCCAGCCGCGTCGTAATCCTCCTTGGTCACGATGACGGCGTTCATGCGGCCGTCGAAGTGGTCGATGACGCGTTTTATGACGGGGAGCGCACGCCGGCACATCGGACTTTCAGAGTGGTAGAAGACGATGCATGTATAGTCGGCCGGCGCGGGCCGGAAATCCATCAGCCACTGGCGTACGTGTATCTTTGGCACGGGTTCGCCGATGACGATGTTCTCGGCTCTCAGGGCCGTTGCCGCAAGTATCAGCAGCAGTGTCGTGAGTATCTTTTTGCTCATGCGGTATATCTCTTTTCTCGGAGCGAATTTAGCAACTTTCATACAAAGAAACAAACCTTTGGCGACAATCCGCGGCCTACCGCGGCGAGGCTGCGCGGCGGAGGCCTGCGGGACGTGTCGAGAACGGTTTTGGGGCCGGTTCGCGCAGCCGCCGGAACCTTGTCCCGAAATGGCCCGAAATGTATCAAAAAGACTTTTGGGTCGTCTAAAAGCAATTAAAATATTTCTTTATTCAAGATATTACTTATATCTTTGTACTGTTTTGTGCGAAATGAAACGAATCGAAAAAAAACATAACCGAAAATTCTATAATCACTAAACTTTACAATTATGAAAGTTTCACACATTGAGCATCTTGGCATTGCTGTGAAGAGCCTCGAAGAGGCTATTCCGTATTGGGAGAATGTATTGGGCCTGAAGTGCTACGCCATCGAGGAGGTGGCCGACCAGAAGGTGAAGACCGCCTTCTTCAAACTGGGCCAGACGAAGATCGAACTTCTGGAGCCCACGTCGGACGAGTCGACCATCGCAAAGTATATCGAGAAGCGCGGCGAGGGCATTCACCACATGGCTCTGGCATGCGAGAATATCGAGGAGCAGCTGGCCGACGCCGAGGCCAAGGGCCTGCGCCTTATAGACAAGACTCCGCGCAAGGGCGCCGAGGGCCTGACCATAGCATTCCTGCACCCGAAGTCGACGCAGGGTATCCTGACCGAGCTGTGCGAGGACAAGAACAAGAAATAATCATACTATAAATAAGCATAACAGTTCTATGAGCGAAATTCAAAAACAACAGGTAGCGAATCTGATCGAGAATCGTGAGGTGGCCCGTTTGGGCGGCGGTGAGAAGGCTATCGAGAAACAGCATTCGAAGGGCAAGTACACGGCCCGCGAGCGTATTCATATGCTTCTGGACGAGGGCAGCTTCGAGGAGTTCGATATGTTCGTCACGCACCGCTGCTATGATTTCGGTATGGAGAAGAAACATACCTTCGGCGACGGCGTGGTAACAGGTTACGGTACCATCGAGGGCCGTCTGGTATATGTCTTCGCACAGGATTTCACGGTTACGGCCGGCTCGCTGTCTATATCTATGGCGGAGAAGATCTGCAAGGTGATGGATATGGCCATGCGCAACGGTGCACCCTGCATCGGTCTGAACGACTCGGGCGGCGCCCGCATTCAGGAGGGCGTGAACGCTCTGGCAGGATATGCCAACATCTTCATGCGTAACGTGATGGCGTCGGGTATGATCCCGCAGATCTCGGCTATCTTCGGTCCCTGCGCCGGCGGTGCCGTCTATTCTCCGGCCCTGACCGACTTCATCATCATGCGCCGCGAGACCTCGTACATGTTCCTCACGGGCCCGAAGGTCGTGAAGACCGTAACGGGTGAGGACGTAACGCAGGAGCAGCTCGGAGGCGCCACGATGCACACCACCAAGAGCGGTGTTGCGCAGTTTGCCGTCGATACCGAGGAGGAGGGTATAGCCCTGATCCGCGACCTGCTGTCGTATATGCCCCAGAACAATCTGGAGAGCGCTCCCGAGGTTCCCTGCACGGACGATATCGCCCGCAAGGAGGATACGCTCAACGAGATCATCCCCGACCATCCGAACAAGCCCTACGACATGTACGACGTTATTCGTGCCATCGTCGACAACGGCGAGTATCTGGAGAGTGCCGCTTCGTTCGCAAAGAACATCATCACCTGCTTCGCCCGCTTCAACGGCCAGAGCGTGGGTATCATCGCCAACCAGCCCAACTTCATGGCCGGTGTGCTCGATATCAATGCCAGCCGCAAGGCCGCACGTTTCGTACGTTTCTGCGACGCGTTCAATATTCCTATCGTAACGTTGGTTGACGTTCCGGGCTTCCTGCCGGGTACGGCTCAGGAGTACGGGGGTGTTATCACCCACGGCGCAAAGCTGCTCTTCGCATATTGCGAGGCTACGGTGCCTAAGGTTACCGTTACGCTGCGCAAGGCTTACGGCGGTGCATACATCGTCATGTCGTCGAAGCACATCCGCGGCGACATCAACTACGCTTGGCCTACGGCCGAGATCGCCGTCATGGGTGCTAGCGGCGCCGTTGAGGTGCTCCACGCCAAGGAGCTGGCCGCCATCACCGATCCCGAGGAGAAGGCCAAGTATGTCGAGAAGCTCGAGCAGGAGTACAAGGACAAGTTCTCGAACCCCTACAACGCTGCCCGCTACGGTTACATCGACGACGTTATCGAGCCACGCAATACGCGTTTCCGCGTGATCCGCGCTCTGGAGTCGCTGCGTAACAAGCGTACGCACAATCCCAACAAGAAACACTGCAACATTCCGTTGTAATTTAACAGATTCCGATTATGACAATGTTAGCGATAAACTGGGGAAATGCTCTGATCATCACGGTGATTGGTTTCGCACTCGTATTCGTCGTACTGCTGCTGCTCATCGGCATTATCAAGCTCTTCGGCATGATCTTCGCCAGCAAGCCCGTGCAGCAGCCGGCAGAGGCCCCCGTCGCGGAATCGCGCGACGAGGAGATGGCTGCCGTGGCTTTTGCACTGCACCTGTATTACGACGTTCATGACGAGGAGAGCGACGTGCTTACCATCAAGCGCGAGGATTCCCCCTATTGGATATTGAGCCAAGAAGACAATGTATCATTTTAATTGAAAACGAGATGCAAAAACTTAAATTCAGCATAAACGGAACCAAGTACGAGGCTACGGTGGCAGAGAAGGAGCACAATGTGGCCGAAGTGGAACTCAACGGCAAGAAGTATGTCGTGGAGGTTGAGCGCGCCGAGAGCGTAGCGATGCCTCACCTTCCCACGCCCAAGCACGCGCCCGCGACGCAGGCCGCAGCTCCTGCAGCGGCTCCCAAGGCGGCTTCGGCCAATTCGATCACGTCGCCCCTGCCGGGCAGTATTATCTCGGTCAATGTCAAGGCCGGCGATGCAGTCAAGGCCGGCGATACGCTCATCATCATCGAGGCGATGAAGATGGAGAACGAAGTTATGGCTCCGGCCGACGGTACGGTGAAGGCTGTACACGTATCGGCTGGTCAGGCCGTACAGCAAGGCGATGCGCTCGTCGATTTGGCTTAATCCGTTAAACCTTGCTACAGATGAAGAACATTAAGAAATACCTGTTTATGTTGCTGGCTGTGGCGGCAGTCGGCCTTACCGTGCAGGCGTGGGGTTCGGCCTCGGCGCAGCAGGACGGTACGGTCGCCGTGACGCCGACCACAGAGCAGGCGGCTGATGCCGATATTCAGATCGGCGAGTCGCTGTTGAACTTTGTGCAGAGCATGGGTTTTGTCGGCCTTGTGCAGGATTGGCGTTTCATCGTCATGCTGGTCATAGCCTGTGTGCTGCTCTATCTGGCCATTGTCAAGCAGTATGAGCCGCTGTTGCTGCTGCCCATTGCGTTCGGTATGATCCTTACGAATCTGCCCGGCGCCGGTATGTACCATTCGGAACTTTTTGCCGGCGGCCATGTCCACTGGCAGGGCTTCGACTCTCTGGCCGGACTTGTGGATTACCTCTATCTGGGTGTCAAGCTCGGTATATATCCCTGCTTGATCTTCGTGGGCGTTGGTGCCATGACCGACTTCGGCCCTCTGATCGCCAACCCCAAGAGCCTGCTGCTCGGCGCGGCAGCGCAGTTGGGTATCTTTGCCACCTATCTCGGCGCTACGGCTTTGGGCTTCACCCCCGCCGAGGCTGCCTCGACGGGTATCATCGGTGGTGCTGACGGCCCCACGGCCATCTACCTCACCTCGAAGCTGGCTCCCCATCTTCTTGGTCCCATCGCCGTTGCCGCATACTCTTACATGGCACTCGTGCCGGTGATCCAGCCTCCCATCATGAAGGCCCTCACCACGAAGGAGGAGCGCAAGATCGTGATGAAGCAGCTGCGTCCCGTATCTAAGACCGAGAAGATCCTCTTCCCGATCGTGCTTACGATCATCATCTCGCTGCTCCTGCCTTCGGCTGCGCCTCTGATCGGCAGCCTCATGCTGGGTAACTTGATGAAGGAGTGCGGTGTCGTGGAGCGCTTGAGCAAGACTGTCCAGAATGAGTTGATGAACATCGTGACCATTTTCCTCGGTATATCGGTGGGTGCTACGGCCACAGCCGACGCCTTCCTCAACTGGCAGACGCTGGGCATCCTCGTGCTGGGTGTTACGGCATTCGGCCTCGGTACCGCGGGCGGTGTGATTCTGGCAAAGATCATCAACATTTTCAGCAAGGAGAAGATCAACCCGCTGATCGGTTCTGCAGGTGTGTCGGCCGTGCCTATGGCCGCACGCGTATCGCAGAAGGTCGGTCAGTCGGAGAACCCCGCCAACTTCCTGCTCATGCACGCCATGGGCCCGAATGTGGCAGGTGTGATCGGCTCGGCCGTTGCTGCCGGTATCCTGCTCTCGTTCCTCGGATAGTGTGAACGCTCAATAACGTCAAGGCCCGACCTTCACAGGTCGGGCCTTTTTTTGTTTTGTCGGTGAAGGCGGATTATGGAATGTCGATGCTGCGGACGGTGATCTCTTCAGATCCTATGGCAGACCCTATGACTTCGGCTACATAGTGCGATACCGACGCGGTTCCCGACGCGGGGAACTTCACAAACGAGGCGACGGCGGCGACGGTGCCGTCCTCGGCAGGGCGGTATGTGACGAGGGCGCTGTACGGAGCGTCGTATGCGAATAACATTATTATCGTATGTTTAAGGATGGGGCAGAGGAGCGTATCGTCCACCTGCAGGATAGATGTCGCGGATAACGGTTGCGTGCCGTTGAGTCCGTTTATCATGGCAGCCGCTGAGCGTATGGCGCGCTCCACGATGTGCTTATGGACAAAATCCAAAGTGTCGGTCTCGAAACTCTTGCCGTCGATAATAAATATCTCTTTCGGAGTGGTATAGTCGGCGGCAGATATCAAGGAGATCTCGTTCTGGATGGGTTGTGATGAGGTCATCATCGATACATACTCCTTGCTGCGGGCGAGTTGGCCCATCTGTCCGATCAGTTGCCGGCCTTTTGCGGCAAGAAGGGACTCCATCGCGGCCGGATTGTCGATATTATCCTTATCCTTGTCAGTGACATATATGGCCGTCGGGCCGTCCGCTGATCCAATGATACCCTCTTTGGCTTTTGTGTCGTCGTTAACGGTTATCTGCGTCGGGCCGTCGGCAGAGCCTATGACGGCTGGATCCGTGTGGCGGCCGCATGATGTTGTCGATATGGCGGCGAGGGCGGCAAGAAGCGTAAGGGTGATGTACGGTCTTTTCATGGCAATGGATTTTTGGTTGGTGTGTTCGAATATAGCAAGATACTTATAATAATGCAATATACGGCGGGTGGGAAATAAAAAAGCGGTCTGAATTTCAGGCCGCCGAAACTTTATTCATGTTTGATTGGGTTATTCGGGTCTTGGTGCCACTCCCGACTCGATGGCTGCCTTTGCTACGGCTGCGGGGATGATCTCGCGCAGACGCGGGTCGAAGGGCGAGGGGATGATGTAGTCGGGCCCGAACGCCAAGTCCTCGCGGCCGAGCAGTTCGCGCACCTGCTGCGGTACCTCTTCGCGTGCGAGTTGTGCGAGAGCGTGGGCTGCGGCGATCTTCATCTGCTCGGTTATGCGGCGTGCGCGCACGTCGAGCGCTCCGCGGAACATATAGGGGAAGCAGAGCAGGTTGTTCACCTGATTGGGCGTATCCGAGCGGCCCGAGGCGTAGATTACGTCTTTGCGGGCCGAGAGGGCCTCGTCGCGCGTGATCTCGGGATCGGGGTTGGCCAGAGCGAGTATTATGGGGTGGGGTGCCATCGTGCGTATCATCTCTGCCGTCAGCACGCCGGGTTTTGATACCCCGAGGAAGACATCGGCATCGACGAGCGCCTCGGCCATTGATGCGATGTGGCGCGTAGTGGCGAATTCACGTTTTTCGGCCGTGAGGTCCTTTCGTTCGGCCGAGACGATGCCGTGGCTGTCGTTAAGGACGATATTCTCACGTTTGAGTCCGAGCTCCAAGAACATGTGCACGGCAGCTATGGCTGCGGCGCCGGCGCCGCTCACGACCACGCGCAGCGATTTGAGGTCCTTGCCCGTGCAGTATGCGGCGTTGATCATGGCTGCCGAGATGATTATGGCCGTACCGTGCTGGTCGTCATGCATGACGGGTATGTCGAGCGCCTCCACAAGACGGCGTTCGATCTCGAAGCACTCGGGAGCCTTGATATCCTCAAGGTTGATGCCTCCGAATGTGGGGGCTATGCGGCGCACGCACTCGACAAACTGGTCGGGCGTCGAGGCGTCGACCTCGATATCGAATGCGTCGATACCGGCCATTGCCTTGAAAAGGAGGCATTTGCCCTCCATTACGGGCTTTGCCGCCAAGGGGCCTATGTTGCCCAGACCCAGAACTGCCGTGCCGTTGCTGATGACGGCTACGAGATTTCCGCGACCCGTATATTCGTAGCTGAGGGCGGGGGCGGACGCTATGGCGAGCGACGGCGCCGCCACGCCCGGCGAGTATGCCAGCGAGAGGTCGTATTGCGTTGCGTGGGGTTTGGTGGGGCGGATCTCGATCTTGCCCGGCTGTCCTTCGGTGTGGTAGCGGAGGGCTTCGGCGTATAGTTGTTCTTTGGTCATATTGATTTTCGTTAAACTGTTTGCTCTTACTTGTATGTTTACATTTTGTCTGATGCAAAGTTAGTGAAAATTCTTAATAATGTGCATTTATATACGGCAAATTAGACTTTTTTATGCATAAAAATTATAGTTTGCATTTTCTTCCATAAACCTCAAAGAGCAGTTGTCCTTTTGTTTGGGTGGTCGTTGTCGTAATTCAATAGGATTGTGTCAGGAAGGACGTCATTACGGCAGCCGGTGTCTATCGTTTGTGGGTGTGCAGCGAAAATCTCTTTTGACGGAGTGAATTTTTTTGATATTGTAATTCGTAATCGGATGGTTTGTCCGGTCGGATACAATGCGTTGCGCCGAGTGTGATCATCAAGCGCGCGTGGCTCTTCGGAGGGTGTAGTGATGTTTGCAATCGTATGATGATTTGTAAACGGGAGATTAAAAAATTGTGAATTTTTATGCGTAATGTCACTTTTGCAACCATCCAAGCGCAGCAGATACGCTGAAATATGCGGCTTTAGGGGCTTGAGAAGGGGAAAAGGGTGGTTTTTACGACCGTGATGGTGGATTTTGTGTGCAAACAGACGGCCGTAATGTTTGCGATTATAATGGCATTATACGCAGTTATATATTATAAGGTAGATGCGGGAAAATGATGCTTTCGAAATGCCTGAAATGTCGTGTCTGATTCAAAAAATGGCTTTTTATGCGTGTCTGCGGCACTTTTTGCTGCGTAAATTTGGTGGTTAAGGATTTTTATCTTATACTTGCATTCGGAAACATAACCGAGAGCATAATGGCGTTTTATCATGACATAACTACGACGGATATTGCGACGACACTGGTCGGCGCCGTCGGCGTTGTCATTACCGTCATTGCTGTCGGTACCGGTATCGGTACCGGTACCACCCCTGTGGGGGTAGGAGTTCATATTTGCCGATAGAGGCGCGCGTTGGTCTGCGCCGTTCCGCCAAGGTCGCGGAGGTCGAATTTTCAGTTTTTAATCACACATTACAAGTTTCAGCCGACTGCCGGCGGTGGCTTTTTGTACGGGTTTGCGTATCGTATGGCCATCTGTGCGGTCGGGAAAAAGATAAGGAAAATGAACAGCATGAAAGAGATACGTGTATTCGCGCCCGCAACGGTGGCTAATATGGGATGTGGATTCGATATAATGGGAATGACTCTCGATGCCGTGGGCGACGTGTTGAAGGTCGAGGCGGCTGAGGGTGACGGTGTCGAGGATGGCATCAGGATCGAGAACCGCAGTGCGGCCGCACTGCCCGAGGATCCCGAGCGCAATGTCATAACGCCAGCCCTGCGGGCCTTTATGGCCGTATATGGCGCCCCGCTGTCGGTGAAGGTGACCGTCGAGCATAAGATCACGCCGGGCAGCGGCATAGGGTCGAGCGCCGCATCGTCGGCCGCGGCCGTCTACGGGTTGAACGAGCTTTTGGGCCGTCCCTTCAAGGATGAAGAGCTCGTGGCGTTTGCCATGGAGGGCGAGAAGCTCATAAGCGGGGGTACGCCCCACGCCGACAATGTCGGGCCGTCGTTGTTGGGCGGCGTGGTGTTGTTACGCGGGTATGAGCCTCTGGATGTGGTTCGGCTGCCGGTGCCGGAGCGTTTTTGCTGTACGGTTGCCCACCCCGCAATCATGGTCAGCACGCGCGAGGCGCGCGAGGTGCTGCCGCGGGAGATCCCGCTGCGCAGTGCCGTGAGCCAGTGGGGCAATGTCGGAGGTCTGGTCGCTGGGCTTATGTCGGGGGATGTGGAGCTTGTCGGGCGTTCGATGCGTGACGTGGTGGCGGAGCCACACCGCAAACGCTTCATACCGGGTTTCGACTCCCTGCGTGACGCCGTACTTGAGGCCGGTGCGCTTGCAATGAACATATCGGGTGCGGGGCCGTCGGTGTTTGCCCTTTCGTCGTCGATGGAGACGGCCGCGCGCGTGGGAGAGGTGATGAAGGCCCACTTCGCCGACAGAGGCATATCGTCGGACATATATGTATCGAAGGTGTCGAACCGCGGAGCCCGTGTGTTGAACGATTAATGCGCGTACGACCATGAAGTATTACAGTACAAGAGATCACGGCCGCCGACATCCGTACGGACTTTCGGAGGCGGCATTCATGGGTCTGGCGCCCGACGGCGGGCTTTTCGTGCCGGAGCGTATCCCGCAGGTGGACATGGCGCGTGTGGAATATCTGGCCGGGCGGTCGTATGCCGATATGGCGGCATATCTGGCCTCTGAGATAATGGATGACATGGATCCCGAGATGTTGCGCAAGGCGGTGCATGAGGCATACGACTTCCCGATCGTGCTGCGGCATCTGGACGGAAAGTTATATACGCTGGAGCTGTTCCACGGGCCGACATTTGCATTCAAGGATTTCGGGGCGCGGTTCATGGGCCGTGTGGCGGCCATGCTCAACGGAGGGCGCGTGCTTACTGTTCTGGCGGCCACGTCGGGCGATACGGGCAGCGCCGTGGCGCACGGATTCAGCGGCGTGCCGGGCGTGCGCGTGGTGATACTTTACCCCGAAGGCAAGGTGAGCCCGTTGCAGGAGGCGCAGATGACTACGCTCGGCGGCAACATATACCCGTTGCGTGTGGACGGTACGTTCGACGACTGCCAGCGGCTTGTCAAGGAGATGTTCTGCGACGAGACGCTGCGCCGCAGCGTGCGCATCACGTCGGCCAACTCGATAAACCTGCTGCGGTGGCTGCCGCAGTCGTTCTACTACTTCTACGGCTGGGCCGCATGGCGCAGGATTACGGGGCGTACGCATCCCGACGTCGTGGTGCCGAGCGGCAACTACGGCAACCTTGCGGCGGGGATGCTGGCACAGCGTATGGGCCTTCCCGTTGGCAGGTTCGTGGCGGCATCGAATGCCAACGATGTAGTGCCCGAATTTCTGCGCACGGGACAATATCGTCCGAGGGCTTCGGTGCGGACGGTGGCCAATGCGATGGATGTCGGTGCGCCAAGCAATTTCGAGCGCATGGAGTGGCTCTATGGCGGCGACAGGGAGGCGCTGCGGCGCGATGTCGATGGATATTCTTGTGATGATGCGTCGATTCTGTCGCTTATCGCCGAGCAGAAACTTCGATACGGATATCTCTCCGACCCGCACAGCGCCGTCGGGTACGGCGCCGCCAAGACTCTGGACGTTGACGGTTTCTGGGTCTCGACGGCGCATGCGGCCAAGTTCGGCGATGCGCTGCGCCGGGCTACGGGCGCTGAGGCGCCGCTGCCGCGGGCCCTCGCCGAGGCCATGCGCCGTGAACGCCATTCGGTGCCTGTGGCGGCCGATGCCGCCGCCCTGAGAGAGTACCTCGTGGCAATGGGGTGATTTGAGGCTTGTTTTGGCTCCCGCATCACGGCGCAGATACCCCGCAACGGACGATTTATTCGCTTTATCTGCAATATTTTTAGCCGATGGATGGTAGTGTGAAAAAATATTACTATCTTTGCGCACCCGTAAAGTGCGGGATGGATTACAATAACAAGTATTAACTAAACGTAACAAGATGGATTCAAGAAGTTACAAGACTATCTCGTTGAACGCCGGTACCGTCCAGAAGGAGTGGTACGTGATCGACGCCACCAACGAGGTATTGGGACGTCTTGCATCGCAGGTGGCTAAGATCCTCCGAGGCAAGAACAAGCCCGGCTACACCCCCCACGTCGATTGCGGTGACAATGTCATCGTCATCAACGCCGCCAAGGTGAAGCTCACGGGCAACAAGATGACCGATAAGGTCTACACGCGTTACACGGGATATCCGGGTGGACAGCGTTTCGCTACGCCGGCCGATTTTCTGGCCCGCCGCCCCGAGTTCGTGATCGAGCACGCGGTAAAGGGCATGCTCCCCAAGACCCGTCTGGGCGAGGCCGTGCTCAAGAATTTGAAGGTCTATGCAGGCGCCGAGCATCCTCACGCCGCACAGAACCCCAAGGAAATTAAGTTAAACGAGATTAAGTAGCAGAGTATGGAAGTTGTAAACACCGTAGGTCGCCGTAAGGCCGCTGTCGCTCGCGTATACGTGAAGCCGGGTAATGGTAAGATTACAATCAACCACAAGGAGCTCGAGGTCTATTTCCCCCTGAACATTCTCCAGTATGAGGTGAAGCAGCCGCTTATGGTCACCGATACGCTGGGCAGCTACGACGTTGAGATCAACCTCGACGGCGGCGGCATCAAGGGTCAGGCCGAGGCCGCTCGCATGGGAATCGCTCGCGCATTGTGCCAGATCGATTCGGAACTCCGTTCGGTACTGAAGAAGAACGGATTCCTCACCCGTGACTCACGTGAGGTTGAGCGTAAGAAGCCGGGTCAGCCGGGCGCACGCCGCAAGTTCCAGTTCAGTAAGCGTTAAGCCTTACGAGACCTGAAAATTCGGCTAAGCACGACGCGGGTTTCAAATCTGTGGGACTGCCTCTCGTTTATAATATAAAATAGGTATTACCGGCAGGTTGCCCCGTCGCGGAAAACCTTCGGGACCGGCCGCAGGGCCACTACCGCGAAGGTTGAAGTAAAGAGAATTCAAAATTAAAAACAGAAACAAAAATGTCACGTACAGATTTCAATACATTGTTGGATGCAGGCGTTCACTTCGGTCACCTGAAGCGCAAGTGGAATCCTAAAATGGCTCCCTACATCTTCATGGAGAAGAACGGCATCCATATCATAGACCTCCACAAGACCGTGGTCAAGCTCGATGAGGCAGCCGCCGCATTGAAGCAGATAGCCAAGAGCGGTCGCCGCGTGCTGTTCGTCGCTACGAAGAAGCAGGCCAAGGAGATCGTAGCCGAAAAGGTTGCAACCGTCGGCATGCCTTACGTTACGGAGCGTTGGGCCGGCGGTATGCTTACAAACTTCCCCACGATACGTAAAGCCGTCAAGAAAATGGCCACCATCGACAAGATGTTGGGCGACGGCACTTTCGATAACTTCTCGAAGCGCGAGAAGCTCCAGATCGCACGTCAGCGTGCCAAGCTGGAGAAGAACCTCGGTTCGATAGCCGACCTGACGCGTCTGCCGGCAGCCCTGTTCGTTGTGGACGTGCAGAAGGAGGCCAATGCCGTCAAGGAGGCCAAGCGATTGAGCATCCCCGTATTTGCCATGGTTGATACTTGTTGTGATCCGACAGACATTGATTACGTTATACCGGCAAATGACGACGCTGCAAAATCTATCGCTACCATCCTCGACGTAGTGTGCGCGGCTATCGCTGAAGGCACCGAGGAGCGCCGTCTCGAGAAGGAGAAGGAGGCTCAGGAGGCTGAGGCAGCCGCTCCCGCAAAGAAGGAGGGCAAGCCCCGTATCAAGAAGGCCGTTCGTGCGGCCGTAGATGCCGAGGAGGAGACCGTAGCCGATGTAGTGGCTTCGACCGAGGCCGCTGCGGAGAAGAGCGAGGCTACGACCGATGCCGAGTAATGAAGATCCTCAGCTGAAGTAAGTTTTTAACCTTTTAACAAATCGAAACTATGGAAGTAAAAGCAGCAGATGTAATGAAGCTCCGCAAGATGACGGGCGCAGGCATGATGGACTGCAAGAAGGCTCTCATCGAGGCCGAGGGCGATTACGAGCGCGCTAAGGATATCATCCGCGAGAAGGGTAAGCTTGTTGTAAGCAAGCGTGCCGACCGCAGCGCCACCGAAGGCGTTGTCGTAACGAAGGTCGTAGGTACGAAGGCATATCTTCTGTGCCTTGCGTGCGAGACCGACTTCGTTGCCCAGAATGCGGAGTTCGCCGCTTCGGCCAATGCCATTCTCGACATTGCCGTCAAGAACGACGCCGCAGATGCGGCTGCCCTGCTTGCCATCAAGAACGACGAGGGTCGCACCGTTGAGGAGATGGTGACCGAGAAGTCGGGTCAGACGGGCGAGAAGGTCGAGCTGGCATACTACGGCCGTATCGAGGCTCCCTATTGCAACGCATACGTTCACTTCAACAAGAAGCTCGGTACGATTCTGGGCTTCAACAAGGAGGTGCCCGTAGAGGTAGCCCACACCGTTGCCATGCAGGCTACGGCCATGGCTCCCATCTCGATCGACGTTGCAGACTGCCCCGCCGAGACGGTTGCTCACGAGAAGACCATCGCCATGGAGCAGATGAAGCAGGATCCCAAGAACGCCAACAAGCCCGAGGCTATTCTGGAGAAGATCGCCGAGGGTAAGATGCGCAAGTTCTTCGAGGAGAATACGCTTCTGAACCAGATTCTGGTAGGTGAGAAGATCACGATCCGCGACTATATCAAGAATGCGGACAAGGATGCTACGGTAGTTGCTTACAAGCGTTTCGCTCTGGAGGCATAATCCGTCAGCCGAATATCGGATATCCCCTTGCGGCAAGGCCGTGAGGGGATTTTTTGTGTTTGCGGGTATGATAAACAAGTTGTAAAGTGTGATGTGGTGATACGGGGTAAAAGCCCCGATTGGGCATGTATGAGTATGTAATATGCCGCAGGAACTGGGAATATGGCGATGTGTGTTGCATTATAGGGAAGGCGGCGTACGGCGAAGTTGTTATTGACTGCGCGAGAAGCCTGCCGATTGATCTTTTTTGTGAGACTTTTGCCCTTTGCGCCGCCGTTAGCGGATCCGTATGCTAATTATGGCCTTTGCGGCTTGGGTTATACAGACGGATTTTGTAACTTTGTTTTTGACTTGTAATGACAGTTTTGTCAAAACGTAATAAACTTATGACCCTGAAAGATCTGGAACCCCGTCGGGTATGGGAGCAGTTTGATGCCATAACCCGTGTGCCGCGCCCTTCGAAGCGCGAAGGCCGAATAATAGAATATCTTGTCGATTTTGCACGCAGCCACGCAATAGATTGCGAGCGCGATGATGCCGGTAATGTGGTGATGCGCATACCCGCAGCGGCCGGGTGTGAGGCGGTGCCCGTAGTGACGCTCCAGTCACACATGGATATGGTGTGCGAGAAGCGCGGCGACGTGGAGTTCGATTTCGACCGCGATCCTATTCGCACGCGTGTCGAGGATGGCTGGGTGCGTGCCGAGGGAACGACTCTGGGTGCTGACTGCGGCATAGGTATGGCGGCGGCGCTGGCGTTGCTGCTCGATCCCCCTGCGGAGCATGGGGCGCTGGAGGCCCTGTTTACGGTGGATGAAGAGACGGGCCTTACGGGAGCCTTCAATCTGGGTGAGGGCATGATCGGCGGCAAGTATCTGATCAATCTCGACTCGGAGGACGAGGGCGAGATCTTTATCGGATGTGCCGGCGGTGTGGATACTGTTGCGACGCTGCGTTGTGAACGCGAGAAGGCTCCGGCGGGATATCTGTATTACCGTTTCGATGCGGCCGATATGCTCGGCGGACATTCGGGTGACGATATAGACAAGGGACGCGCTAATTCGGTAAAGGTTGCTGCGCGTTTCGTTGCGACGGCCGCGGCCAAGTGCGGTGTGCGTCTGGCCCGTATCGAGGGCGGTAATCTGCGCAATGCCATTCCGCGCGAGTCGTATGCCGTTGTGGGCGTTGCCAAGGGACTGGAGACGGAACTGATGGCGATGTTTGAGAGTTTCGCAGATGAAATAAAGGCTGAGTATCACATGACCGAGCCGCGTATGCGGTTGACATTGACGCCTGTGCCTGCGCCCGATACGGTATTTGCGGCTTCGTCGCAGCAGGCGCTGATCGGAGCGTTGATGGGCGTGGCGTGCGGTGTGCTGGCCATGTCGCAGACGGTGAAGGGTTTGGTCGAAACGTCGACCAATCTTGCATCCGTAAAGGAGCCGCAGACGGGAAGTGTGGTGATAACGACGTCGCAGCGTTCGTCCGTGGACAGCGCCAAGGAGTATGCGATGCTGATGGTGGAGTCGGTATTCCGTTTGGCCGGTGCCGAGGTCGCACATTCGGACGGTTATCCCGGGTGGGCACCAAACCCTGAGTCGCTTTTGCTGCGCCGCACGACGGAGTGTTATCTCAGGTTGTTCGGCAGTGAGGCCAAGGTGCGTGCCATTCATGCCGGCCTTGAATGCGGACTCTTCCTCGAGAAGTATCCCCATCTGGAGATGGTGTCGTTCGGCCCTACGATGCGCGGCGTGCATTCGCCCGACGAGCGGCTCGAGATAGCCTCGGTGGATAAGTTCTGGCGTCTGCTGCGCGAAGTGGTTACAGCTGTCGCGCGTGAGTAGATATGTATCATAAGGCCGCCATGCGGCGGATTAAATATGGGTAATAATAAATGTGATTCGATATGAAAAGTGGATTAGGAGATGGTGCGGTGCGTTTCTGCCGTCGTGCGGCTGCGGCTGCCGTAATGGTTGCGGCTGTGGTGATGAGTTCGTGCGGCGGAGATGACGAACGGGTGAAGATCGTGGGCCTGCGATGTGAGTATGCCGAGGAGCCGCTTGCGATCGACGGTGACAGCGTGCGCTTTACGTGGCGCTATGAGAGTGACGAACCCGTCGCCTCGTTCCGTCAGCATAAGGTTGAGGTGCGAATAGCAACCGATGAGGCGTCGTTGGCCGACGAGGAGAGCTGTGTGGCGACCAGCGGCCGCGTGCGTGGTGGACAGATGATTGTACTGCCGACCGACAGTCTCGATGCCGAGAGCCGCTATTGCTGGCAGGTGCGCGGGTATAACGCTCTGGGGGTGGAGACTATGGTATCTCCCGTGGCGTGGTTCTCAACGGCGAAACTGCATGGCAAGGCGTGGAGCGCGAAGTGGATCACCGACTCCTACGACAGGAATTACGAGCCAGCGCCCATGTTCCGCAAGCGGTTTCGCCTGAGTGGGAATGTCGAGCGGGCGTCGCTCTATATCAGCGCCGCAGGTTACTACGATGCGGCCATCAACGGCAGCCGCGTATCGGATGACTGGCTCGATCCCGGCTACACACACTACGATAAACGTAATCTCTATCAGGTACATGACGTGACGTCCCTTGTGCATGACGGCGATAACGTCATCACGGCAACTCTGGGTAACGGTTTCTACAACGAATATACGGGTATGGCCGTATGGCAGTTCGAGTCGGCTCGGTGGCGCAACCGCCCGCGCATGATATGCGAGCTGCATGTTCTGTACAGCGACGGCCGCAGGCAGAAGGTGGTATCCAACTCGACGTGGCGGACGACTACGGGCGAGGTGCGCGGAAACGTGATATATGCGGGTGACATAATTGATGCCCGATGTGCTGTCGAGGGATGGAACGACCCTGCCATGGATGACAGTTCATATCCCGCAGCCGTGGTGTGCGAGGCGCCCTCGCCGCTGTTGGTGGCGCAGCAGATGCCCCCGATACGCGAGAGCGAGACGTGCGAGCCCGTGTCGGTGCGCCGTATCTCTGACCGCGAGTATGTATTCAGCTTCGCGCGCAACATGACGGGCGTCTGCACGCTGCGCGTACGCGGCGAAAAGGGTACGCGTATTGAGATGGAGCATGGCGAGCTGCTGCGTGATGACGGTACGGTCGAGATGCACAACATCGATTTCCACTCGCATCCCGTGGGTGACTACTCTTTGCAGCGCGACATCTTCTACCTGCGCGGCGATGGCCGGATGGAGAGTTTCACGCCCCGTTTCCATTACAACGGATTCCAATATGTCACTGTGACGGCCGACCGTCCCATAGAGTTGGACCGCAGCAGTCTGACGGCCCATTTCCTCCATACGGATGTGCAGTCGGTAGGGGATTTCCGCTCGTCGAACGAGTTGCTGAACAGCCTGTGGCAGGCGGTGCGGCGATCTTATCTGTGCAACCTGCAGGGAATACCGACGGACTGCCCCCATCGTGAGAAGAACGGCTGGACGGCCGATGCACACGTAAGTATCGATATCGGCCTTGCGAACTACGACGGTATTACGGTATATGAGAAGTGGATAGACGACATGATTGACAACCAGCGTGAAGACGGTTCGATTTCGGGTATCATACCGAGTGCCGGCTGGGGTTATGACGACTGGATCGGGCCGGTATGGGATGCTGCCATGTTCATCATTCCCGATGCGCTGTACAACTACTATGGCGACGTGCGTGCCATCGAGAAGATATATCCCGTGGCGGAACGCTATCTTGAGTATCTGGCGGGCCGCGAGAATGAGGATGGTACGGTGACATACGGTCTGGGCGACTGGTGCTTCTACAAGACTCAGACGCCGTCGGACTTTACCACTACGTGCTTCTATTATTATGACCAGAAACTGATGTCACGCTTTGCCGCCCTGACGGGCCGCGACGGTTCGAAATACGAGGCCAAGGCCGAGGCGCTGCGCGAACTGATCAATACGAAGTATCTCGATTCGGAGACGGGCATCTACTCCATCGGCCGCGTCACGGCACAGGCCGTGCCTCTGGCGTTGGGTATCGTCCCCGCGGGGATGGAGGCGAAGGTTGCGGCGCGTCTGAACGACGTTGTGGTCGAGGACGGATATACGTGCGACTTCGGCCTGTTGGGCAGCCGCTATGCTCTGCGCATGTTGGTCAAGTACGGATATGTCGAGACGGCATACAAGCTGGCGACGCAGACATGCCGCCCGTCGTGGGGCAACTGGATCGTCGAGGGCTTTACCACGCCGCTTGAGACGTGGGCACTGCGTGAGAACTTCTCCGATTCGTCGGCCAACCACGTCTTCTTCGGCGATATCGCAGCATGGATGCAGAGCGACATCGCAGGCATCAACTACGACGAGCAGAAACCCGGGTTCGAGAATATAATCATCCGTCCGCACTTCCCTGCCGAGATGGAGTGGGCCGAGGCGTCGTATCACTCTGTGCGTGGCGTCGTGCGCTCGGCATGGCACCGCAGCCGCAACCACATAATCCTCGAGGTGACCATCCCGCTCAACACTACGGCCACGATCTACACCGACGGCGTATATAAGATCAAGGGCAACGGCTCGACATACCGTTTTGTGGTGAACGAGCGCGCCGCCGCGAAGTCGGTCCGTAACGACGGAGGTCGCAGGTGATGGTGCGGCGGCTGATGATAGCGGCCCTTGCTGCATTGACTGTGGTGAGGGTTGATGCGGGAGTTGCGCATGGGATGGCGTCATATACTGCGGTTGCGGATCTTAAGGTCGAGGAAGATGGCGCGACGGCGGAGAATGCCGACTCTTTGGCTGGTGTGTATCTCAATACGTCGGACTGGTTTTCGCTGCGACGTCTTGTGGAGGAGCGCCGTGACGAGTTGTCGCCATTTATGTCATGCTTTTCGGATGCCTTGCTGTGCAGTTGGTCAAACCGTCCCGAGCAGGCGTGTGCCGCAATCGAGAGACTGTTATCGGAGTTCGGCGTATATATTGACAGCGCGAACCGCGTGTCGATAACAATGCTGCTTGCGATGAATCTCGAAAAGTCGGGCCGATGTGCCGAAGCTGCCGCTGTGGTCGCAGATATCATGGGCGCGGGAGAGGATGTAGTTCCGGCGGATTATGTCGCGGAACTGCAGCGTATGGAGGCCCGGTTCAAGGAGCTTGCACGTTATGACCTCTATGAACGGACGGGCAGGGCCGAGGCCGAGATTCCTTTCCGCGTTGCGGAGATAGGGGAGGCCGGTGCCCGCATGATAGAGGTTGATGGGCGGTTGAATGGCCGCGGCATTGGTTGCATATTCGATACGGGAGCAGGTGTCAATGTCGTTACGCCGCGTGTAGCCGAGGAGTATGGTATGGATATGCTCGATGCCGAGGTTGCCGCAGAGGGCGTGGATGTAGGTTCGGGGCGTATCGCCGTGGCACGCGAAGTGGTGCTCGAGGGCGTAAGGTTCAGAAATGTGCCGTTCTACGTGCTTGACATGAGTACGGGCAACGAGAAGGCTGATGCCGTGTTGTCGGAACTTGACGCGGTGATAGGTGTCCCCGTCATGGAACGTCTCGGATGCATCGGGATCGATTTCGGACGCGGGCGTATGAAGGTCGGCGAAACGCCGTCGGACGATGTTGCGGCGGGGTGGGTGCCGATGCATGCGGCAAACAACGTATTGCACATCGAGGTGGAGCGATCGGGTGCAAGAATGCCGTTTTTTCTGGATACGGGCAGTTGTTCGAGCCATTTCGACGGGCGATATTATGTCGAGAACAGGGATTTTGTCGATATAGTCGCGCAGCGGGATACCGTCTCCTTGGCAGGGTTTGGCGGCACGACAAAGGTCGAGGCGGCTGTATTGCCGCGCGTGTGTTTCGATGTGGGCGGCCGCACGTGTTGTTTCCGCCACATGTATGTCTACCTGCCGCAGGATGCGGCTGACGTTACAGATGTCGATTACGGAGTGTTCGGCATAGACCTGTTGTTGCGCTTCGACCGCGTATGGTTAGATATGAAGTCGATGCGTTTGGGTGTCGGGGAACTTTGTTCGGAGGACCCTGATGCCGGCGAGTAACCTAAAGGCTGAGTCTGTCGTCACAAAAGATAAAAAATCCGGCTTACCCCTTGAGGGCAGGCCGGATTGTCGTTCCATTCATTACGTAAGAGGGTTGAATCTTACTTCACAATTCACAGTTCACAGTGTTTTTCCCATGTCTCAGGCCACGCGCAGCGTTATGCGGTCGTCGTCGCCTCGGTCGACGGTGACGCTGCCGCCGGCGTGCAGCTTGCCGTCGATGATGAGCGTCGAGATGGGGTCCTCGACTTCGTCGAGCAGCGTGCGCCGCAGAGCCCGTGCCCCGTATCGCGATTCGTATCCCATCTGTGCCAGACGGTGACGCGCCTCGGGGGTTATGGTTACCTCATATCCTAATTCGCGGGTGCGCGAGAGCATGCCGTCAAGTTCCAGATCGACGATACGTTCCACATCGTCTACGGTGAGCGTGCGGAAATATATTATGTCGTCGATACGGTTGAGGAACTCGGGCGCAAAGGTGCGCTCCAGAGCCTTGCGGTACTCGGCCTCGGGCGCTGAGGTTATGTTGGCACCCTTCGAGAGGGTGTTGTATCCGACTTGAGAGCTCTTCTCGGCGGCGGCGCGGGACCCGACGTTCGACGTCATTATGATCACCGTATTGCGGAAGTCCACCGTGCGGCCCGCACCATCCGTAAGGCGCCCCTCGTCGAATATCTGCAACATCGTATTGAAGACATCGGGGTGGGCCTTTTCAATCTCGTCGAAGAGTACTACCGAGTATGGCTGCCGCCGTACGGCTTCGGTAAGCTGTCCGCCCTCACCATAGCCGACATATCCCGGAGGTGATCCTATCAGGCGTGCAACGTTGTGTTTTTCGCCGTACTCGGACATGTCGATGCGTATGAGGCCGCGGCGCGAGTCGAAGAGCCATCGCGAAAGCTCCTTGGCCAGAAGCGTCTTTCCCACACCCGTGGGCCCGACGAAGAGGAATACCCCTATGGGGCGGTCGGCATCCTTCAGACCTGCGCGCGAGCGGCGCAGCGAGCGTGAGACGCGCTCCACGGCGTCACGCTGGCCTATGACACGCGTCTGGAGATGCTCGGCGAGTGAACGCAGACGCTCGGCTTCGTTGCTGGTGATACGCTCGGCGGGTATGCCCGTCATGTCGGTTATCACGCGCTCGACATCCGAGGCCTCGATCTGGGCGGGGTTGCTCTGCATGTCGCGGTGCCATGCCGCACGCTGCTCGTTCAGGCGCGACTTGAGCGCCAGCTCCCGCAGGCGTGCCGTCGCGGCCTTCTCATAGATGAGCGCCGAGACAGCCTCGCGCCGCTCGCGCGAGGCGGCGTTCATCTGACGTTCGGTCTCGCGTATCTCTTCCGGCTCGTGCGCCGAGAGCACATGTGTGCGGGCACCCGCCTCGTCCAAGACATCGATGGCCTTGTCGGGAAAATATCTGTCGGTGATGTAGCGCTCGGTCAGGGCGACGCATGCACGCAGCGCATCCTCCGTATAGTGTACGTTGTGGTAACGCTCGTAGTAGGGCGCAATGTTGTGCAATATCTCGAGCGTCTGTACCGCCGAGGTAGGCTCTATGATCACCTTCTGGAAGCGACGCTCAAGTGCCGAGTCGCTCTCGATGTTCTCGCGGAACTCGTCGAGCGTAGTGGCGCCGATGGTCTGCAGCTCGCCGCGTGCCAATGCCGGTTTGAGTATGTTGGCCGTGTCGAGGCTGCCCTGTGTGGCTCCCGCCCCGACGATTGTGTGTATTTCGTCGATGAAGATTATCGTGTCGTTGCGTCGGCGCAGCTCGTCCAACAACTGCTGCATACGCTCCTCGAATTCGCCGCGGAACTTCGTCCCGGCCACGAGCGCCGCCACGTCGAGCGAATAGATCGTCTTGTTGCGTATGGTGCATGGTACATCCCCTGAGGCTATGCGCAGGGCCAGACCCTCGACTATGGCGCTTTTGCCCACACCAGCCTCACCGATAAGGATCGGGTTGTTCTTCTTGCGGCGTGAGAGTATCTGTATGACACGCTCGATCTCGGCCTCGCGTCCTACGACGGGGTCGATACGCCCATCGCGCGCCTGCTGCGTGAGGTCGGTGCCGAACTTGTCGAGCATGGTGCCGGCGATGGGTTTGTTCTGCTCGTCGTTCAGGTCGACGACACGCAGGCGTATGGCCGTAGGCTCATCCGTCGGGGCGCTCATCTCATCGATTGCAGCGGCCATGGTCTGGGCATTCATACCGTAGAGCGACAGCACCTGTGACGTGGCAGTGGTCGTATCACGCATGATGTCGAGCATGGCGTGGGCCGTCGAGACGTTGCGTACGGCGCCGCTCTCGGTCAAAAGATGGTCGCGGTACTCCTTGTAGAAGTTCTCGGGCAGGGTATCCTCATCCTGCGGCTGCGACTTTATAAGGTTCTCGATACGCAGCGGCAGCTGGAATATCTCCCAATCCTTCAGGTGCGATGCCAAGGCCCGATAACCCATCGAGCCCTCCTCGCGCAGAATCTCGAGCGCGAGATGATCCTTATATGATTGCCGTATGTCGGCCTTCGTCGTGTCGAACGTAACGCGGGCTAATACGGCCTCCAAAGTCTTCGATATTCTGATCTCCATAATGGTCCGTTTATGTCGTTTTTCGGCAATATAACGGATAAGTATATCTCGATATTATGTTAAATGGTAATCGGTATATCTATCGCTTTATCTTTCAGATAGATCGATATGATGTATTTTTTGTGCGGCGGCATTGTTGCTACCGGTTGTATAAAACAACGCCGTCGAATGTTCTATATCTCCATTCGACGGCGTAGAATGTTTCCGAGTGCTGCGGCGGGGCTATACGGCGGCTCCGGCCTCGTATGCCTCGCGCATGGCGGGCGTGGACTTGACCTCTCCCGGCTGCCATACGCCGAGTCCGTATATGATGCCGCGCTCGACGGGGTTGTCCAGACAGTTGAGGAACCCGCGCAATACGGCTACCGTGGGCTGCATACTCTCCACATCGCGTTCGGCGGCCGTCATGATAAGGTAGAACTCCTTGTCGGACATCTCCGTATAGCGTGCGCAGCAACGGTCGATCAGGGTCTTGAGCTGGGCACTCACCGAGTAGAAGTAGACGGGTGTGGCCATAACAATGACGTCGGCATCGAGCATCGCCTCGATGATCTCGGCCGCATCGTCCTTCTGCGGGCATGGCTTTCCCGTGGTGCAGACACCGCAGCCGACGCAGTAGTTGACATGTTTGTCGCGCAGGAAGATCTTGCGCACCGCGTGACCTGCATCTGCGGCTCCCTGCATGAACTGGTCGCACAGCGTATCGGAGTTGCCTCCGCGACGCGGCGAGGATGAGATGATAAGAACTTTCTTAGCCATGATGATATCTGTATTTTTACGATGCAAATATACTCGCCGCCGTGATGATGCGGCGTACCGCCATTACGGGTATTGTTACCATTTTCATCTCTGTGCATCACTTTTTCGGTACGACCAGTACGGCATCGGCATAGAGCGTACCCGATACGTCGCCGCCGTTGTCGAACTCGACGTATGCCGGAGTATCGGCACGCAGGTCATATTCGCCGAGGCTGATCCATTCGCCTGCGGTCTGGCCGTGGATGGTGATGGCGTCGTAGTCTAGTGTTATGCGGTTGAGGTTGGTGCCGTCGCTTACGGTCAGCTGCGAGAGTTTCGACATGCCGCCGCGCTTGCTGTAATATGTGTAGACGGTATATCGGCCGTCGCGCTTGACGCTGAAGGGGTAGCGCAGGCTCTCGCTGCGACCCGACGGTTCGAGCTTGTAGAGCGAGGGGCCGTAGCCGCCGTATATGTTTACACGCTGCCATTGTGATCCTGCGGCAGGCTCCACGGCCGTGTCGTCGACCATGATGTCGGGAGCCGTACCGTCAAGCAGAGGATCCTCGTCATACATGCGCTGTATCTGACGCACGTCTACCTGTTGCACATCCGTACCGCCGTCGATGGCCAGACATGCGGCCTTGGCGGCGCTCTGCCCCAGAACCATGAATACCGGCTCCATACGTATCGAGCCGTAGGCTATGTGGCTTGCCGAGAGACATACCGGAACCAGCAGGTTGGTACACTCCTCGCGTTTGGGCGTGATCGAGCGGTAGGATACGGGGTAGGGCGACCCGATGCCTATCTGTACGTCACCTTCGTTCTTGACCATGACCTTGCCATCCTTGTGGATGACGATACGCTGGCAGTTGTGAGAATCCATCGTGTAGGCCGCCATGCCGACGCCGTCATCGACCGTAGTGCGGTTCTCGCAGTCGGCCTGCGTGGCGACATATTCGCCAACCATGCGGCGGCTCTCGCGTATGTATAGCTGCGGCGTCCAGTGTCCGTTGTCGGTGTACTCGTCCTTCGGCAGACCCCAACGCAGCATCTCGTTGCGCATCTTCTCGGGTACGCGCGCGTCGTGGCCGATGAAGTAGAGCAACCCTAAGGTATAACTTAAATGGGCATCGAATATCTGTTCGCGCTCGCGGTACGATGCCTCGGGATAGCTGTGGTTCATGCCGATCATGTCGGTCGAGAAGCCTCCGTTGTTGTTTATGTCGGTCTTGCGGTTGGGCATGGGGCTGATGTGCATGTACGAGCCGAGGTTGTCGCTGCCGTTGGCCTTGATCAGACGCAGCAGAAGCTCATAGCGCGTCGAGTCGTAGTCGGCGGGACGCTCGATGGGGATGCTGTTCTCGGCAACGTCTGTAAGGCATATACGGAAATTGTATGCCTGCACCTTGTCGTCACCGCTGCCTTCGGCGGCAAGCGTGCCGTCCGAGATGCCCCATAAGAGTCCGCTCGTACTGTCACCCTCGATGACGTAGGGATCCACGCCGTCGGGGAACTGGTGCGTGGGGCGCATGTGTACGCCGTTCCAAGTCTCGCCATAGGTGGCGTTGTCCTCGCGACCGACCACATACGAGACACCCGCACGGGCCATAAGGTCTCCTTCGTACGAGCAGTCGATATACTGTTTGGCGCGGACGACGGTGCGGCCGAAACATTTGTCGGTATTCTGCAGGCGGATCGACTCGATGCGCGTGCCCTGCTTGTCGGTGCTGAGGATACGGTGGCCGTAGAGCACGTCGACACCGCCGCGCGTGATGTAGTCGTTGAAGATGTCGAGTGCGACACTCGGTTCGAAGATCCACTTCTCGAGTTCGCCGTAGTGTTGTCCTACGCGGCGGTAGAAATCGAGCGAGAGGCCCTCGACGGCCTGTTTGTTGCCTATGTCGGTCTGGCCGAGACCTCCCGACGAAAGACCGCCGGCGCGGTGTCCGGGTTCCACGACGACGACCGTCTTGCCCTGCATGGCGGCCGAGTAGGCGGCGATGACGCCCGCCGACGAGGCCCCGTAGACGCAGATGTCATATTCGACGGTGTGGGTGCAGCCGCCTGCTGCAAGCAGGGGCGCAAGTGCGAGTATGAGTAGAGATTTTTTCATAGAGGGTTGGTGTTTGGACAAATTTACAAAAAAATATCTTTGCGTCCATCACTGTGTCTGCTTAATGAAAGCCTCGGCGGCCGTCAAGGTGCAATTTTGACGCTCGGGAAATAATGTGTATCTTTGCCTCTGATGCCGCCTGCATCGGTACGGATTGCGATTGATGTGGAAACCGGCGTTGAAACAGTTTGACAATGAGCAGCATACCATTGGCCGAGCGGCTCCGTCCGCAGACCCTCGACGAGTATATCGGGCAGACGCATCTGGTCGGGCCCGACGGCGTTTTCCGTAAATTCCTTGAGACAGGGAATGTGCCGTCGTTTATACTGTGGGGTCCCCCGGGTGTCGGCAAGACCACATTGGCCAAGCTGGTGGCAAACCAGCTGAAGCGTCCGCTATATACGCTTTCGGCCGTGACGTCGGGCGTGAAGGAGGTACGCGAGGTGATCGAGGCGGCGCGCAAGCAGAGCCTATTCAACCAGAAGGCGGCGTTCCTGTTCATCGACGAGATCCACCGCTTCAACAAGAGTCAGCAGGATTCGCTTCTGGGTGCGGTCGAGCAGGGTATCGTGACGCTCATTGGCGCCACGACCGAGAACCCCTCCTTCGAGGTGATCTCGCCGCTGCTGAGCCGCTGTCAGGTATATATCCTCAAGCCGATGAGCGACGAGGAGCTCTCGACGCTGCTGCACCGTGCCATCACCGCAGACGAGGAACTCAAAAGCCGTAATGTGAAGGTTACGCAGACCGAGGCGCTGTTCCGTTTTTCCGGAGGCGATGCCCGCAAGCTGCTCAATATCCTCGACATCATGGCTGGGGCCACGTCGGGCGACATCGAGATCACGGACGAGAGTGTCACGGCATGCCTGCAACAGAACATAGCGCTCTACGACAAGAACGGCGAGCAGCATTACGACGTCATCTCGGCCTTCATCAAGTCGGTTCGCGGAAGCGATCCCAATGCGGCGATATACTACTTGGCGCGTATGCTGGCCGGAGGCGAGGAGCCGCGGTTCATAGCGCGTCGACTTGTGATCCTCGCCTCGGAGGATATCGGTCTGGCGAATCCCAACGCCCTGCTCCTTGCGAATGCGTGCTTCGATACGGTCCACAAGATCGGCATGCCGGAGGCGCGCATAACCCTTGCCGAGACAACCATATACCTTGCGACGAGTCCCAAGAGCAACTCGGCCTATATGGCCATAAATGAGGCCCTGAGTTTTGTCTCGCACGACACGACGAACCGACCCGTGCCGCTGCACCTGCGCAATGCTCCCACGAAGCTGATGAGCGAGGCTGGATATGGCAAGGGATACAAGTATGCGCACGACTTTGCAGGCGGGTTTGTCGAGCAGGAGTTCCTGCCCGAGTCGATCTCGGGGAAACGGTTCTACACGCCCAATACGCAGAATCCCTCGGAGGCGAAGATTGCCGAACGCATACGCACGCTCTGGGGCAACAAATATTCCAAATAATGTATGTCATGCGCTCGCGGATGCGGGCGGTATGTATTTTGCTCAACCAAGAATAAAATCCTCGAAACACATGAAACGAATACTTTTATCTCTGCTGTCGCTTGCGGCGGCTCTGGGCGCGACGGCGGCCACGGCCGGAAAACAGACGCTTCTGTATGCCGTCAAGGATGCCGACTCGCTCTTTCTGGACCACTATGTGGCCGACGTCGAGGGCCAGCGCCCGTGTATGATCTTTGTCTTCGGCGGAGGCTTCGCCGGTGGCGAGCGTGACAACAAACAGTATATTCCCTACTTCGAGTTTATGAACGACCACGGCTACGACGTTGTATCGATAGATTACCGTCTGGGGTTGAAGGATGTCTCGGGCGCGGGCGACATGTCGGTGCGCGAGATGGTGACGCTCTTCAACAAGTCGGTCCGAATGGCTGTGGAGGATCTCTTCAGCGCCACGCTCTTCGTACTCGGCAAGGCCGACGAGTGGGACATAGACCCGCACATGATCGTCACGTGCGGCTCCTCGGCGGGTGCCATCACCGTCCTGCAGGCCGAAAACGCCCTCTGTAACCGCAGCGATACGGCCGAGGTCATGCCCGAAGATTTCGATTATGCGGGTGTTGTGTCATTTGCCGGGGCGGTCTTCTCGGTGGACGGTGCGCCAGAATGGAATCGTTGCCCTGCACCCGTTATGATGTTCCACGGCAGTGCCGACAATCAGGTGCCATTCGAGAAGGCATCGGTATTCGGTGTTGGATTCTACGGTTCGAAGTTTCTGGTCAAGCAGTTCGACAAGCGGCAATGGCCCTATTGGTTCTATACGGTGGAGTACCAGAATCACTCGATGGCCGTTACGCCCATGCGCGACAACCGCTACGAGATCCTCGCCTTCCTCGAACAGATGGTGCGCGACCGCCGCCCGATGCAGGCCGTGACTGAGGTGCGCAGCGAGGACTTCCCGCCATGCAAAACACGGTTCAAGGTCATGGACTACGTACGCGCCAACTATGCCCGTTAGCAGGCGGCAAAGTGATGAAACCCGAAAATAGAGACTCTAATCACGACTTATGAAACGCATAGGTGTCATTTCCGACACGCACGGCACCTTCGACGACGTGCTGAAACACTTTCTTGAGGATGTGGATGAGATATGGCACGCCGGAGACTTCGGGTCGCTGGAGACGGCGGACGCCATCGCCGCATTCAAACCGCTGCGCGGCGTTTACGGCAATGTGGACGGCGGCATGATGCGCCGCGTGTATCACAGTTCGGCATTCTTCGAGTGCGAGAAGAAACATGTGCTCATAACCCACATCGGCGGCTATCCGCGCCACTATTCGCCTCCAGCACTGCAACTCATACAGGGCGCGCGGCCCGATATCTTTGTGGCGGGACATTCGCATATACTCAAGGTGATGTTCGATCCCGTCTACCGCCTTCTCTATATCAACCCCGGGGCGGCAGGGGAGTACGGCTTCCACAAGGTACGCACGGCCGTGCGTTTCACCATCGACGGCGACGACATGCGCGATATGGAGATCGGCGAGTGGCCGCGCCGCGGATGATCCTCCGAGGCGGATATGAAAAACGGGTGCGATTCTTCGAGGAATCGCACCCGTCTGCTTTGCAGGGTGGAGCTGGTCTATTTTACTATCAACTCGCTGTATGCGCGGTCGGCAAGTGCGGTGAGCAGGGCGCGTGCCGATTTCCACTCTGCGGGCGCGATGATCGCCTTGTTGATCTTCACGTTCCGCGTGACGGTGGCCTTGCTGCCGTCGACCTCTATGCGGAGCGTCACCTCGCCAACAGGGTTCGAGAGCTTCAGCTCGCGGCTCGGCGTAAGGATACGGCCGTCGGTGTTTATGGTAAACGTCACCTCGTCGTCGCACACGTAGGGCATCTCGAAATATTGCCTGCGCTCCGTTCCCAGACGCGACATGCCCCATGACTCGGCAAAGCCTACCGACGGGAGTTTCACCAGACGGTATCCCGAGCGGTCGGCTACGCTGACTGCGGGTGATGTCTGCTGCGTTGAGGTTACGCCGCTGCGGTCGGTTTCGACGTTGGCCGAAGAGGTTGCCTCGGTGCCGTTTATCGTAACGGTTATGTCGGCCTTGCGGGTATTGGCGCAGGGGGCGAAGTCGATCTTTCGGCCGTCGGTTACCGAATAGACCTCGTCGCGGTCGCTGCGGAGCTGCAGATCGAGCCGTGCGCCTGAGCCAGAATAGTAGCTGGTGTTGCCGTCAATCGTAACTGCTACGGCGAAACTCTTGATGTCGCGCAGCATCTTGACAGCATGGCAGGCGGGATATACCGCCACCACCTCGGCGTCGATGCCTTCGGCCGTGAGGACACGTGCCAGAAGCGTGCATTTCTCCAGATCGGTGCCGTACGCCGAAGCCAATACCTCGGCTGCGGGACGCGTACGATAACCTGTCATGAAGGGCGTTACCCCGCTTCGGCCGAGATGCGACCCCATGTATTCGGCGTATGCCTTCAAGGTCTCATCTTTGGATTGGCGGGCAAGACCCGGCAACTTGACTATGTCGCGCTCGGTGCGGGCGATGCGGCTCAGAGCGTCGGCCGTCGAGGCGAATGTCGTGGCGCAGAGCGTGGGGCGTCCTTCGCCGTTCTGCGGCGTATAGCCCTCGTCGTAGTACGCGGCGAGGTTGCGGAACTGCCACGTGTAGGTATCGCCCGTGCGGCGGGGCTTCATGGCAGGATCGTAACGCAGCTCGGTGCCTGCGGGCACGGTGATCTCTATGCGGCGATCCTTCACCGAGGCGGCAGGCTCCGTGAGTGTCTCGCACACTTCGAGAGCAGGGTAGAAACCCGCCTTCGTCGAGAGCGTGTAGTCGAGGTGTATCGTTGCCCCTATCTCCAGTCCCGTATGGGTTATGACGGCCTCGCGCAGACGGTTGTATGCGGGAGCGTCGGCCGCGGCGTGGGGCAGAGACTCGTTGACGGCGTTGTCGGGCAGCGGCACGACGGTGCCGTCGGCCTGCGTCGTGTAGGCTTCGTTTATGGTGAGAGTCTGGTATTCGGGATCATACACCAAGAACGTCTCGCCGAAGAGGTCGTTGAACGAAGTGTGGGTCTCGAGTTTCAGATCCATCACGCGGCGGTACTGCTGCGAGCCGTCGGCCGCAAGCGTATAGCTTGTGTGGAGTTTTTCGTATGTGGCCTCATCGCCGGCATGGGCGGCCGTGAAGGCCAGAAGGCACAGTATGGTTGTTATGTATCGTTTCATCTTACTCACTCTTTTCGAATACCAAATCGTTTATCTCTTTGAATCCAAGCACCGACTCGCGGAACTGTGTCCAGTCGGCCGCATCGTAGACACGCTTGCCGAGCGATATGCGCTGTTGCAGGTGTAGCGTTGCTCCCGACTGCGAACAGCTGCCTTCGTAATTGACCGTCTGGCCGCCAGCTTCGGCCTCGTACGGCTTGCCGACGAGCGTGTAGCCGGCGGGCAGGGTGATGCTCTCGTCAAGCTCCACAAGACGCGAGGTCGAGTCCTTGAAGGCGTAGCGGCGAGTCTCGGGCGTGAGGCTCACGCGCAGGAAGGTGTAGATCGAGTTGTAGAGTCCCGTCTTGACTATGGGCTGGCATATCATGACGCCGTCGCCAACGGCCGCGTAGTCGGGAATCTCGAAACGCACGGTCATCGACAGTGGCCCCTGCTGGTAGTCGGCGGGGTTCTTGCCTGCATCGTACGACAGAAGACGTGCCTGCGGCGATATGTTGAGCAGCTCGCGCTCGATGGCGGCGCGTACGCGAGCCCGCATGCCCGTAGTGAAAGGACGTCGTGCCGAGGCATCCGACAGTCCTTCGGCTTCGACCGTGAAGCTGCCCGTGAGTTTGCCGTTGGCATCGAGGCGCGACGCGGCCTTGATACGGAAATAGTGGTTCTCGGGTGCCGAGAGGGGCGTAAGGCAGAGATCCGACCCTTCGGGTATGCCGGGCAGGTAGTTCTGCTGCTGCTCGGCGCTGCTCCACAGCTCGCGGCTGAAGGGCACCCACGTCGGGTCAAGCGGCATATAGGTGCCGTCGCCGAGCTTCACTACGGCTACGCAGTGGTTGAAGTGGTCGGCCGGTATGGCCTCGATGCGCGATCCGGCCATCGTCATGGCGGGGTAGGCCTCGAAGCCTGCCATGCGGAGCATCGAGATCAGCAGCGCCGTCTTGTCCTTGCAGACGCCGCAGCGGTCGGTGAAGTTGGTGCGGGTGTTGTGCAGGGTGTAACCCTCGCCCTTGCCCATCGAGATGCCCGAATAACGCATGTTGTCGGCAACCCAGTGGGTCAGCACGGCGATCTTGCGCATCGGGTCGTCGATGCCGCGAATCAGTTCGTCAACCTTGGCCTGCGCCTCGGGCGTGGGGTCAAAGCTGCCGTAGTCCTCGTTTACGCCGTGGAACCAGAGCGACTTGTCGCGCCACGAGTCGGTCGACGAGAGCATCAACTTCGGCGCCACATCGTAGAGGTCGACCATGTTGGGCTCGCGGTCGAACGGACGCGCATCCTCGACCGTGAACGAGAGTATCTGCCGCCCGTCGGCAAAACGTACAGAAGGCGAGCAGGTGCCCTGATAGAATTCGTACTGTACGTGTTTGCTCTGCGGAACGGATATCGTATAGTTCTTTACCATTGTAGGTTCCGATACCCAGAATGGTACGATGTCGTAGAACTGTCCGCGCATGGGCGGGATGAAGCGTTCGTCGTCCGAGGGCATGCCGTCGAGCAGGGCGTATGTGAAGCCGTGCTTCTCGATCGAGTATTCCACGACGTCGCCGGCCTTGATGGCGCCGATCTCGATCATGATCTGCCGCGCACCCCAATATATGGCACGTGCGGGAGCGGCGTAATCCAACGTATTCTCGACGGGGATTTCGTCTACGGTGCCGTCGGCGCGATATACCTTCACCGAGGTGAATCGAGCGGCCGCCGTGAGCGGGTCATAGTCATATTTCAGGATGCGGTTTGCGAGTGCACCTTCGGCGTTGCCGATGAGTACGGCGCGGTAGATGTCGAAGGCGCCCGATCCGGTCTCGGCGATCTGGACGTTCGTGCGGTCGACAAGACATACGGCAGGACTTGACTTCAGAGTCGTGTCGGCCTCGGCCCGCGCCTTGAGCGGAAGCCACTCCTGTGCCGTCGAGGCGTACCACAGCGGCAGAAGGAGAAACAATAACAATAGTCTCTTCATATATGTGTTGATTATCTGTGTTGTCTCTTATGGCAGAGTAACGTAGCGTTACGCCGCCTGTCGTGCAAATATACGCAAACTCGGCGGGTGCGTCAAGCGAAAAATCGTGTTCTGTCACCACAGGCGGCCTGCAAGGGCCTAAGTATCGAAATTAAGCGAATTTTTATTCCCGTATTCCGATTTTTTTTCGTGTCTGCGCACATCCCTCTCGTATAAAAAGCGCCGCTGCCCTTACTTCCTGTTGGGGCGGCGGCGCTATGTGAGGCGATACGTGAGACTCTATTTGAGCGTTACGGCGAGAACCGGGGCGATGCTCCTGCCGAAGTCGGCGGGCAGTGTAACCTTGAGAGCCTCGGCGTCGCGTTCGAATGCTATCTTGCCGTATCCGAGAAGGCGGACGCTGCGGATCTTCTCGGGGCACAGATCCGATCCGTCGGCCAGTGCGCGTATCTTGATGCGTCCGTTTTCGGGCCATCCCAAAGCCGTGGCGTAGACCGTGTCACCCTTCTGTACGAAGCGTATGTCGGCGGCCGAGTATGCGGTATTGCCCTCGTTGAAGCCCTGATTGTTTATCGGGTTGGCGGCATCGGCCGAGGGACCCTCGCCGAAGGTGCGCCACGGACGTGTGCCGTAGATGCTATCGCTGTTGACATCCATCCACGCCTTGATACCTTCGAGTACTGCCAGCTCCTTCTCGTTGATCGAGCCGTCGCCGCGCAACGGTACGCTCAGCAGAAGGTTACCGTTCTTGCTCACGATGTCGATCAGCATGCGTATGACCGTCTCGGCGGATTTGTATCCGTTGCGGTTGTACAGGTCGCGGTTGTAGTGCCACTCGCCCAGACAGGTGCATGTCTGCCACGGCAGCTCCTGCATGCGGTCGGGTATGCCGCGCTCGACATCCCACAGCATCGCCTGCTTCTGCTGTTCGGTGAGCTTCTTGCCCATGATGACGGCCTGCATGCGGTTGCGGTGGTCGCGCAGGCTCTTGTTGTAGAGGTGGGCGGCGATCTTCAAGCCTTCGTCGCTGATCTGGCTGAATGGTAGTGCCGTATCGTCGAAATAGACAACGTCGGGGTCGTATTTGTTTATGACGTCTACCGTGCGGTTGTAGAACTTGTCGAGGTATGCCTTGTCGGGTTGTGACGCCCCGTTTCCCCACTCCCATTGCGAGTGTATCGTGCCGACATTCTCGCTGCCGACGCTGCGCGTGTGGCGCTGCTCGTAGAGGTCCTGCGGATCGTAGCCTTCCCACCATGTGCCTTTGCCGTCCGCGGCCGTCAGCTTGCCGTCGAAGTCCTGCGCACCCTCCATCCACGTCCATGTGTGCGAGGCGTGGACGCTGACACCGAAGCGAAGCCCGTATTTGTCGCACATCTCGGCCCAGCGGCCCACGATATTCTGTTCGGGCCCCATGTTGACCGAGTTCCACGGCTGATAGTCACTGTCCCACAGGTCGAAGTTGTCGTGGTGGTTGGCCAGCGTGACGAAGTAGCGCGCCCCGACATCCTTGTAGAGTTTGATCAGATATTCGGGATCCCACTTCTCGGCCCGCCATTCGTGTATCACATCCTTGAATCCGAACTTGGCGGGGTCGCCGTATTTCTTGACATGGAATTCGTATTGCCAGTGCCCGGGGTAATACATGTGTCGGGCATACCAGTCGCCCGCCTCGGGTTCGCACTGCGGGCCCCAGTGTGCCCATATGCCGAACTTGGCATCGCGGAACCATTCGGGTACCTCGTATTGCGCGAGTGACTCCCACGTAGGTTGATAAGGTCCCTGCTCCATGGGCAGAAGGGCAGGTTTAGTGATCTCCTGTGCGCCGGCCGTGAGAGTGAACACAGCGGCTATCAGGCATAGCGCTTTGGTCATGGTATTTGGTTTTGGGTGTGATTATAAATAAGTTCTATCGCAAATATACGCAAATTATGATGTATGAGCAAGTCGTAAAAGCAGCTCAATGTTCCGGATTTGATACTGTCAACGCGAGTAACGGTATTTTGTAATAGCATCTGGACGTGCCGGGTGAGGTAAATACAAGATGATGTGAATTGGCGTTATATATGTGTGGCGCAATATCGTTATGTCAGCTGCTTACGGGTCAACGGCCGGATAATCGGGCGCAGCATACAGGCCCGAATGGTATGGTTGTGGAGGGTCGGAATACCCGGACATCCCTATCTTGAAGAATAACGGGGACGATACATTGCAGGAGCATTTGTGGAAACCGGACATGAGATTTGCCTTTTGAGAATATTATGTCGGTGATTTTTTTGCTTTTTTCATGCCGACAAACTAACTTTATGACACAATATGAGCCAATTATATTTTGGACTTTTTTACCATCCCGAAATTACACGCTGCTTACAACCTGAAACTTTAAATGCCATGGAAAATATTTCTTTTCAGCCGATGCAATACCGGTTATGTCGACTGTTGCTGTTGTAGGGTATAAGGTGTACAACCGGTCTCTGATGTTTGACGCAAAGAAAGCGAATATCGGAGCGATTATTTATTGTGAATCAAGTAATTGTTCGTATCCTTATGAGGTAGCCGTCGCCATCGGATTGTTGTCCGACAGATAAAATAGGAGAGATAGAGGTGGTAAATGTGATGAAATGATTGCTGATATGCGATACTGCTGTTTAATAATATTTGGTTTGGCGATTGCGTCTGTTGCTTTGTCGTGCGGTCGCGACAAGCCGCGTGATGTGCCGATGATGGATATAATCAATTCCGATACTCCGCTGGAAGTTACCATGGCCGATCTTGTCGACAGTACACATTATGTTGCACTCGAGACATCGGACGAGTCTATCTTGGGCAGCATATTGTCGGCTGTGGATGCGGGGGAGTGTTATGTCGTGAAAGATGAACGCAATCTGTATACTTTTGACAAGCAGGGAAATTTCATCTCGCGTGTAGGTCACGAGGGGCGGGCTGACAATGAGTACATATATATCGATACATATTTCGTAGACCACAGTCGCAAGTTGATAGGCGTGGTGTGCAACTATCAGCGAAAGATCAGTTATTACACTTTTGACGGCGAATTTCGTTATAACCTTGGGCTTGACGCCGATGATGCTGCCATACGTACGGCGACGGTGCTTGATGACGGTTCGATAATAGCATCTTATCCGCTTGCTAACGATGCTTTGCACCCTGAAAGCCAATACAGACTTCTGACTGAGCAATCGGGCGGGCGAGCCGTATCGAAGGAGCTCATGCCCGGCTCGGGCATATCGTCGGGACAGATGTTATATTCTCCCATATTTGCCCCGGTGGCCAGATTGGGCTCGGAGTGTTATATGTTGTCGCCGTATTCGCAAATATTGTACTCGTACAGAAACGGAAGCGTGGAACCGTATTGTGTGATACCATACTCGAAAGAGACTCCTGATGACAAATTTTTCAACGATCGTAAAGGCGAAGACATGTTCGATCTGCGGGAACAAATATCGAGGGGAGGAATGAGTTGCGGTATTACGGCCATATATACAGACGGGGAATATCTGTTCGCAACGATTGACTATCGGGATATTCTGCTCTGGGATGGATCTCGAGGTATATTGCTCGACGGGAAAATATTCGACCCGAATACAGATACATACGAGTTGGGTACATGTGGAGGCTGGTCGGACGAGAATATGGGATGTATCGATGCCGAGGCGATATGCCGGATGAGAGATTCGGGTATTCTTAAGCACGAGGGCTTGCAGCGGATCGCCTCCAATATGAAGGAGGATGATAATCCAGTAATATATCGCCGGTATTTCAAGAGTAATCTGATTGATATCCTTGATGCGAAATTGTGATTTGACAGTAAAATGCAATAAGAGAATGAAGAATTCAACCGTTTTTATCGTGGCCGTGCTTTGTGCGGCGGCTGCAGCCTGCACGTCGTACAGCGAAGACATGCGGTATGAACCGCCATCTTTTCCCAAAGAATATACTGCTCAGATCAAGTCGCTGAACAAGGAGACGACCATGGGACACATTCTGCGAATGTATCTCTGCGATTCGGTATTGCTGGTACAGGGTAAAAATGTCGACAACGACAACGTATTCCATGTGTTCTCCATCAATGACGGCAGATACCTGAGTAGTTTCGGCTATTACGGCCGCGGTCCGAACGAACTCGCCAGCTACTACTGCGCCGCGCAGGATCCCGAAGGCTGCACGCTGCATGTTTTGGACAACAACGGTGCATATATCACCATCGATATCCCGCGCTCGATCGAAAACCGGCGGATCGAGGTGATTTCTGACGGCATGGCATCCCATCACACTACGACAAACTCCATCTTCAGCCTGCCCAAAGGGCGCCTGCTGCACTGCGAAGGGTTTGACTGTCGCTTCTTCTCGACCGATATGCAGTATCGCGATACGGTGCGGCTGCATGATGCATTCCCGTACATATCGCCCGAATTCGAGGCCGATACAATCATACGCAAAGGCTATTTCAGTATGTTCACCATGCATGACGTCAAACCCGACCGCACGCGCCTTGTATGTACGAGCGCGAACGGCATGCTGATGGAGATATTCGACATCGGAGGGGACAGCATACGGCCCGTCGTCACACGACGCTTCTTCGAGCCGAAGATGAAGAATCAGATTGCCCCGCAGCCCGATTGCATATCTGGGTCGTGCAGTCTAAAGACCTCCGACAAATACATATATTTGGTTTACAGCGACGGTTTGGCTTTGGATATGGACAACACGGAATGTATTCTTGGAATATTCGACTGGTCGGGAGCGGAGGTGGCGCAGTACCGTCTCGACAGCAATATCGGTCCCTTTGTCGTTATGCCCGACGACAGCCGCATATACTGTTGGCCGCATGATGAGGAAGGCGAGGAATATTTGGGTTATTTCGACCTCGAACATTGACGGAAAGGAGCGTCGCAGGCAACTTTCCGTAGCAAACCGACATAATATTTGCGTTTTGTGAATATTATGTCGGTGATTTTTTGCTTTTTTTAAGCCGACAAACTAACTTTATGACACAATATGAGCCAATTATATTTTGGACTTTTTTACCATCCCGACATTACACGCTGCTTACAACCTAAAACTTTAAATGCCATGGAAAATATTTCTTTTTAGCCGGTGCAATACCGGTTATGTCAGTTGCTGCTGTAGTAGGGTACAAGGTTTACAACCAATCTCAGATGTCTGCTTTTATGAAAGCCAATATCGAGGCGTTGACTCAATCCGAGGGAACTGCAAAATGTGAGGTTACTTTAGCCTGCGATATGCTAAATCCGGCATATAATAAAGTCAGTTGTACTGGATTTAGAGAATGTCATAGATATCCCGCAGAAAGGTACGTTGAATGTGACGGAATAATAATTAGGCGCAATGGTTAATATTATTGCTTGATACAATGAAAAGGAGGTTGCTTATATTGTTTATTGCATCGACCTTCGTGGCGTGCGGTCGGCAAGCAATATCAATACCGACTATAGAACCTCAAAAGGTGAAATCGGTGGACATGCTGTCAGACAGCACATATTTTTCGGAGATAACATCAATGAAATATTGCGGTAACCGCATATATGCATGTTGCATGGGGCGATCGCAGATATTGTGCATGGACGATGAATTCGAATTGTTACACACCATAGGACGCAAGGGACGTGCAACAAGCGAACTCATGGATCCGTCGTCATTTGACATCGATGGTGATACGGTTGCCGTTCTTTGTTACGGGGCATTTAAACATTATACCCTCGACGGAGAATTCGTTGGAGTTACCGACATCGGATTGTCATTGCCGAACAAGGATTTTGCATGGAGTAACGGGCGATATTTCTATACGAGTGGCGATCAGGGCCCTATAATATCCATGTCGGCAGACGGTGCAATTCGCAGTTTCGGTGAACGTTACCGATTTGGTACGGAAGAGGAGACCCACTACCGTAATGCCCGTTTTACATTGGCTTACCGCGACAGAATCATAACCGTGTCTGATAATCTCCCGTATATTGAAATTTTCGACAGACAAACGCTTAAGTCTGAGCGAAAGGTAGATTACTCGGATGTGGATTTGGTGGTGCAAATCATGAAAAAGAATGTATCGGAACGACTTGCTGTCAATCAATACAGGGCTTTGGTAACGGATTGCAACATATCCGATGGGAGACTATATGTACTGCTGGCAGACAATCTGGATAAATTCCGCGCAAATAAAATTATTGTCTTCGATATTGAACATGATTGCCGGCCTGTTTCTATTTTGCAACTTCCGGGAGAGCGTTACTTCTCGTTCTGTGTTAACGTACAAAACATATATGCATTCAATCTGCGCGAAAATACATTCGAAAAGATGACTATGTGTTTTGAATGATTATTCTCTATATTTTTATATGAAAAGATCTGTTTTATTATTTTTATGTTTGATAATGCTATCTTGCTCCAAAACAGGAGAGCCTGTTGGGGACTTAGATATTATCAATGTCGACATAAATGAAATGTCGTCTATAGATGAGTTTGTCTGTGGCGAAAGTAAATATATATGCCTCGATTCATCAGAAAACTGTCTGATTGAGAAAGTAGACAAGGTTATGATATCGCAAGATACGTTGTTTGTGATGGATAGGTCTCGCAGAACAGTTTTTGTCTTTAGTGCAAATGATGGGCGGTTTATTAACAAAATATCTAAAACAGGGCGTGGCCCGGGTGAATATATTGACTTGTCGGATTGTGATATTTGGCACGGATTAATATATATATTGTCATACCCGGATCAAAAGCTAAATGTGTATTCACCCAAAGGTGAACTTATCAGGAGTATAGAACTGCCGAATCAGTACTCAAAATTAAAGGTTGTTGACGAAGGTAAGGTTTGGTTGTATGCGGAAAATAGCAACAGTGATTTATACAACTTTGCGCAATTAGATATGGCAAGTGGTGCTATAGATGTTAAATTCGATCCGTTTGCTGAAAATTGCGGTTATCATAAAGATGCGTCCCCTTTTTGTGGTCAATGTGAGGATTGTCTATATGTTGGTAAATATTTTGATAGCAGAATATATGCTCTTTCGGACCACGAATATAAGCCGATATATGATTTGAGGCTGAATTTACAGAACAAAGTACCTCATGCAGATCTTGAGAAGTATACGCTGATGGAATTGTCGGAAACGTATCGGTATAAGGAGGTTTTGCACAATGTTACATACGTTACGCGTCATGATAATTCTTTGTTTATTGCGGCCCGGTGCTTTTTTTCAGAGTTGGGTATGCGCGATTGTATGATAAAATTTGATCTTAAATCAAGGCGTGTGCATTTTCTTCGTATAGGAGATGTGTTGGATGAGCATTATCGCTTTTTCGGTCGCGGGTCGATTGTGGGATATGCTAAAAATATTGTAATCTCTGCTATAGATGCATTCGCAATAACAAGAATGTTGGAATCAAATGAAATTTCGGATTCTCGTCTATTAAAAGTCAAGGAGACCGATAATCCTGTTATTGTGTTACATAATTTGGCTATATGATTAGATACGCTTTTGTTGGTGCGTTATTGATGATAATATGGAGAGTAAATCCATACGCAAATTAAAGTGCATGATTTTTCTAATCAGTCAAATAGCAAGTGGAATTTTGACAAATATTGCTTAAGGCTTTTTATTAATGATGTGAAAATTTATAAGCTATGAACACAGTACATATCGTGAAGAGAGCAGCTATGGCTGCGGTAATCATCATCGCACTCTGCGGTTGCTCGCAGAGTAAAGAGGTGCAGTATGAGACCATCGACAACGAATGGTTTTCATGTCAGTTGGTTTCCAGTTGGGACAGGGCTGAATCCTACAATGACGGGGATATGTTCATCAAGGGGCGCATCTGGTACCGCAGTTCGCCCGATAAAGATAACGAATGCTCCATATCGGTAAACTTCTATGACGACTGTGCCGAAAATATCATGGCAATCAACCGTCGTGAGACCGATATGTCGATTCCGTCGCCGGATGGCACTTACAATTTTGTCGCGGAACTGGGCAGTGCCGACGGAGAAAGTACATATATGCTTGAGAGATGGGGGTTCGTCAAGGACAGTGATCTGGTCGAGGTATGTTACCAATATCCTAAGACCTGTCCCGAAGAGACCCGGGAACTCTATCGCAATGTGGCTGAAACTACCGTCAAATCGATGAAACTTAAGTGATGCCCTCCAGCCTTCGGATTGCATTAACCCTTACCGAACCCGGATTATGAAAAACATTCTTATAGCTTTGTCTGTTGCGTTTGTCTGTGCGGCTTGCTCCACGCCTGTAGATTTCACGGAGTACGGGAAGGGCAAGCCGACAGAGATCGAGCTTACGGCGCACGCCTTGGATACGGCGATTCTATATTCCGATGGCCTGTTCGTTCGCGGCAGCCTTATAATAAACGTCAATCCGCAAAACAGAAACAGCCTTTTCGACATCTTCTCGAAAAACGATTTCAGATATCTGGGTTCGTGCGGACGCATAGGCCGCGGTCCAGACGAGTTCGATTTCGTAAACACCAACTCCATGCAAATGGGGTACGGAGGTCTGGCCTTCGCTGAGATAAACACCTATTGCGTCACCGATTTCCTTGTTTCCGACGGCGGGATACAGGTGAAAAAGAGTTCCAGTACAAAAATGCCGGCATCGTGTCCTGTCGCCAATTCGCTGTTGGTTCTGAGCGACTCTACGGCTGTACTCTACTTCGAGAACGACGATGACGTGGAGTTCTACCTGCATGATCGCACGGGCAACTCGATACGGCCGGCGTCGCATTACCCCAAATCGCTGCTTCCTCATAAGATGAGTTCTGCACAATGCGGTACACTGTTTCTTAATGACCTTGTGCTGGCGCAATCGAAGCGTCGTTTCGCTGCGGTCTACAGTCAGTTGCCCATGATACGCATCTTCGACTACGATGGCGCTTGCTTGGCTACATCATTGTTGGATACCCGTAGCGAACAGACCGTCACCGTCAAAGATGGCAGTGTCGTAACCAGCGCTTCTGTTCAGTACTATCTGGCGGCAGCCGCCAACGATAGCTACATATGCGCGCTCTATCTTGGCCGTAGGCCTGAAGATATGCGTGAGGTGGCGATGGAGGATGCCCGCATGGAGATACATGTATGGAACTGGGCGGGCGAACCGGTCGCAACATATCTCCCCGACAGGTTGATAACCGACCTTGCACTCGGCGATGACAATACAATATATGCCCTCTCGCCACTCGATGACAGCCATGTATTCACTTACAAAATAGCGCTATGACGAAAAGCCTGTATAGGTTATTGGCTATATTTGTTTTTTCGGTTGCATTACTATGTTGCTCAATAAGCAAAACAGATATGCAACGAATGATTAAATCTCGCATTTATATTCCTCGTACAATGACAAGTATTTGTGATGGAATGATAAGTGATTATGCGGATATTAGCGGTAAAGTAAAATTAGTTTATTATAACTCATCGGACGTTTGTACATATTGCAATATAAACCGGTTGTATAGATTGGAGCCATTGTACAATCTTTATGATAATAAACTTTTTTCTATTTTTATAATATTTGCACCGCAGAAGGGTGAATATGAAAAGATCATATCTTTTTTACCTTAATTCCGCAACACTATTATAAAATATTTTTTTTAAGTACCTGAGCAACA
>URBK01000011.1 GCA_900546065.1 uncultured Alistipes sp. | reverse complement strand
TAAAGTGGCACGCGAGCTGGGTTCAGAACGTCGTGAGACAGTTCGGTCTCTATCTGTTGCGGGCGTAGGAAAATTGCGGGGGTCTGACTTTAGTACGAGAGGACCGAGTTGGACGAACCTCCGGTGTATCGGTTATGCTGCCAAGTGTACCGCCGAGTAGCCGCGTTCGGTTTGGATAAGCGCTGAAAGCATCTAAGCGCGAAGCCATCCCCAAGATAAGTTTTCCCTTGAGGGGCGTAGGAGATGACTACGTTGATAGGCTGCAGATGTAAAGACAGTAATGTCAAAGTCGAGCAGTACTAATTACCCGAACGGCTTTCTTAGAAAAAGTTATCTCATCTTCGATGTATGTCAAGCCATACCGGGTGCGACGGATTTTACTGCGAAAGAGCGGTAATCGCACGGTTTCGATAGACGAAACGAATAGTTCTTTTAGGTGGTTATAGCAGTGAGGTTCCACCTCTTCCCATTCCGAACAGAGAAGTTAAGCTCACTAACGCCGATGGTACTGCCTATTTAGGTGGGAGAGTAGGTAGCCGCCTCTTCAAGGTCAGACAGTGATGTCTGACCTTTTTTTGTGCCCGTATCTGAAATTGTTTCTGATAGCGGGCGTATGGATACGGGAATAATGCCGTATAATTAAACATAATATACTCGTGATTGTGCGAAAAAACTCGGCTGTGCTTGATTGCATGCCGAGTTTCTTGTGTTCAGGGAAGTATGTTGAATACCGAGCGTCTTTATATCTCCTCCTCGTATACCTTGCCTTGGCGAGCATCGTCCGAGTAGACGTGCAGGCTGTGTCCTGTCGGGCTGAGGCAGGTTATACGGTGTATGTGGTTCTCGAAGCTCCCCTCGTCGCCTATGGCATAGAATGCGCAGGGTGCTGTTATCGTCACATCCTTTATTCGGAGGGCCTTGCCGTCGGCCGTGGGTTCGAATATCTCGAGGCGGAAGCGTCCGTCGGCGAAGTGGTATCCGGCGAACTGGGGGTGGGCGTGTATCGAAGTGACGTTGCCTTCGCGCCAGCTCATCATTATGGCCTCCCATCCCGTGGCTTTGTCGCGTCCGATATAGGTACGGAGGTACGATTTGTCGGAGTAGCGGTCAAATTCGCGCGGCGGGTTCTCGGCAAGATAGTCGAGAATGAGCTTCTGTATATCTTTGCCCATCGAGTCGTCGATGCGTCTGTCGCGCACGGTATCCATCAGACGGTTGAAAATATCGTCGTAGCCCTGCGCCTCGAGCGAGCGCTCCTGCAGGACATTTGCAAGTGTTGTTTGGGTCATTGTCAGTCTCTGTTTATTGTCCGGTCACAAAGTTAGTGAGCGCGTGCGAGACTCTTGTCAGTAGAAATACCTAATATTGACGGCAGCTTACGGCTGTAACGTATCTGCGCGGTGGCGTGCGCCGCGCCTTTCTGCGTGTAATGTTGTGCCTTGAAATATGTTATGCCGGGGACTTTGCCGTTCAGAAGAGTTCGAGCTGGTCTTTCTCGTGGTTGAAGCTCAGGCGGTGATAGGGTGTAAGTCCGTATCGGCGGATGGCGAGCCGGTGTTCGCGCGTAGGGTATCCCTTGTTCCGGTCCCAGCCGTATTGCGGGTACTCCTCGTGCAGGCGCATCATGTATTCGTCGCGGTGGGTCTTTGCCAGCACCGATGCGGCCGCAATGTCGGCATACTTGCCGTCGCCCTTGACGATGCATGCGTATGGCAGTGTAAGCTGCGTGCGGAAGCGGTTGCCGTCTACGGCGATGAATTGCGGCGCGACGGAGAGTTGCCGAATTGCGGTATTCATGCCTTCGAACGAGGCATTGAGGATGTTTATCTCGTCGATGCGCCCGGCCGGAATCTCGGCCACGGCCCACGCTACGGCATCGCGTTCGATGATTGCGCGCAGCGTGTCGCGGTTACGCGCCGACATCTGTTTCGAGTCGTTTAGCAGCGGGTGGTGAAAGTCCGGCGGCAGGATCACGGCGGCGGCAAAGACACTGCCGGCGAGGCATCCGCGTCCCGCCTCGTCGCATCCCGCCTCGATGAGATCCTTCTGATAGCAATTTTCGAGCATGACGAACAAAGTTAACAATAAATTCCGCTCATAGCTGCATTTTTCGTAATTTTGCCGTGCGTCGGGCCGCGCCCGGGCAGTCTCAAACATACGGCAATGGCAGCAAAGAGAGTGGTTCGACACAGAGTGATGGATGTGGTGCTCACCATATTGGTGATTGTCGCTATCGCGGCCGTGCGTTCGTTCGTGGCTCCGACCGGGGGCGAGTGTGTACGCAATGTCGCAGTGCCGCTCGGTGCCATGTTACAGGAGTTGGAGCAGCGCATGCCCGTATTGTCACTTGTCGTATGGGCCGTCGTGATCTTTATCGCCGGAATCAATACGGGCCGCTACGGTGTCAAGTATTCGTTATATCCCGCGTATACGCTTATGGCCATACCCGTGTTCGGTATCGTGGCCGCAGGTGTCATGGTCAGCCATGACTATCTTGTTACGGCGGCGTCGGCGCTGTGCGGGCTTCTGTCGGTGAAGTATCTCCATCGCTGCATCATGCGCAGCGGCAGTTTTGCAGATCTCTCATTGGGTATGTTGTGGATAGGGCTGCTTCCGCTGCTCTTCGCCCCTGCGGCCGTGATGGCATACGTAATTGTCCCCGTTCTGGTGTTGGTTGTGCGCCCTTCGTGGCGCGACTGGGTGGTAGCCGTAGCGAGCCTGCTGCTGCCGTTGGCGGCAGTATGTTATGTGGGGTGGTGCCGCGGCGGCGACTTTACGGCCCCCGTGACGGCTCTGTATGACGCCTTCATGACGCCGAGCGGATTCGAATTCTTCGCCTCGACAAACCCTGCCGGCATATTGCTGCTCGGTGTGTTGATCGTAATGGTGGTATGCTCGGCTTCGCTTGTTGTCTCGGATAGATATTCGCTCAAGGTCAAGGCCCGCGCCGCCATGCGGTTCAATGCTCTGCTGGTAGTAGCATGTGCCGGTATGTTCTTTGTCCCGAGCTGTACATCCACGGTCTTCGTACTGGCGGCCGTGCCTGCGGCGATGCTGCTGCCGCTGATGTTCGTGCGTATGGGTGTCGGCTTTACCGAGACTCTCTATCGGTTGGCGCTGCTTCTCGCTGCGGCCAATACGGCGGTGATGTTTTTCCTTTGATCGGGATCCCTCAAGCCATATTGATTTTATCCTCTTCCCGCGCCGCGGTTACTCCGCGCGGCGGCTGAAACGGTACCACTGTATGATTCCGTTGACGGCGTTTATCGTGTAGAAGAGGTATTTTACCAGCATGAGCGCCGCATGTGGTTCGCCGCGCATGGTGCCCACGCTCCACAGGGCCACGCTCAGCAGGTTGATGGCCAGCCAGAGAATCCACTGCTCCCAATAGGCGCATGTCATGAGATATTGCGCCACGATGGCGATGACGGTGATGGCGGCATCCTTCAGCGGCTGCGAGTCCTCGGTGTAGCGGGCCAGAATGAAGGTGAGCAGGGCGGTGCCGGCGACGATGATGGCGCACCACATGCCCGCAAGACGTGGCGACATGCTGCGTGCGCGTACGCGCGACTCGTCGTCGCTCTGCGGGCGGCGGCGCCATGCGTATATGCCTACGAACTGCATGGGAAGGTAGTAGAGCGCGTGCAGGGCGGCGCTGCCATAGTATTGCGACTTATATGCCACGAGGGCGTAGAGCCCGACGTTGACCATCCCGAACAGAAAATTGAGAATGCTGCGCTTGGCGCTGAGCACAACGCCCATGACCCCCGATACGAGGATTATGAATCCGAGGATGTCGAATGTGCCGGTGAGGATGCTGTAGGCCGAAGCGGTGGCTATGGGGCCCACGATAAGAATATAATCCAACGGGCGGAGCGTTGCCCGCGAAACGAGTTTGGCCATAACGTCAGGGATGGTTTTGACCGCAAAATTAATACGTTATGCCGATGTTTGCACGCGACGGACGATAAATTTTGCCTCGATGCGGGAGATTAATGAATTTTTATTTATATTTGCACTCCCGTATCAACCTCTTATATAGGGCATAAGGTCATGGCGGCACGGCGCGGATGTTTTCGCGGCGGCGGATCGCGGGATTACGGGCCAATGGGCGCGTATGGTAGACGGTGTGCAGCGATAATGTTGAGCGGTAAATTTCAAATTTTGTTGCAACAATGAACAAAGATGCAATCATCAAGCTCGTGAACGAGCAGATGTGGCCCAAGACGGATGCCGATATTCCGTCGTTCAAGGCCGGAGACACGATCACCGTAACCTACCGCATCGTGGAGGGTAACAAGGAGCGCCTTCAGAGCTTCCGCGGCGTGGTAATCCAGATCAAGGGTTCGGGCAAGACCAAGATGTTCACCATCCGCAAGATCTCGAACGGCGTGGGCGTCGAGCGTATCTTCCCGCTCTACTCTCCCCACATCGACAAGATCGAGGTGAACAAGGTCGGCGTAGTACGCCGCGCACGTATCTACTACCTGCGTCAGCTCACCGGTAAGAAGGCTCGTATCAAGGAGAAGCGAATGACAAAGTAGTGCATCGCACTGTTCCGCGACCGAAACCCGTCGGGTTTCGGTCTTTTTTTGTCCTTATGGCCTCTGCGGCCGCCGCAAATGTCCGATTTTGACGGACGTAGGATCAGTTTTTGCTCCGGCGCCGATATATCGGCAGCATTTTATACCTATCTTTGAGCACCCTAAGGCGGGGAGCTTTCCGGTTCTTCCTGTCGGGGTTCTCGGCGCGGAGGGGATATGTGTATGAGGCCGCGCGACCAAACACAAATCGACATGAACGTAAAAGTCAAAGGATACCTTCTGGGCGCCTTGGCCGCCGCATCCTACGGCATGAACCCGCTGTTCGCGCTGCCTCTGTACAGCGACGGCATGGATTCCTATTCGGTTCTCTTCTTCCGCTATCTGTTCGCCATACCCATACTCGGCATCATGCTCAAGGCCCGCGGCCGCACTTTTGCCGTGTCGCGGCACGACATTCTTCCGTTGGTGGTGATGGGACTGCTGCTGGCAATGTCATCGCTGTCGCTCTTCCTTAGCTACAACTATATGGAGGCGGGAATCGCCTCGACCATGCTGTTCGTCTATCCCATCATGGTTGCCGTTATCATGGCCATCTTCTTCCGCGAACGCATCACGGCGCAGACAGCGTCGTGCATCTTGGTGGCGCTGGTGGGCATAGCACTGCTTTATAAAGGTTCCGACGGCGCTACGCTCAGCGCTACGGGCGTAATGTGGGTGATGGTGTCGGCCCTTTCATACGCACTCTATATCGTGGGTGTGAACCGCCCGCGGCTTAAGGGTATCGCCACACTGAAACTTACGTTCTATGCCCTTGTATTCGGATTCTCGATATTCATAGTATGTACGGATTTCGGCCGCGCGCTCACATTCCCCTCGGCGTGGTACAAGTGGGGCAATCTCGTAGCGCTGGCACTCTTTCCAACGGCCATATCGTTTCTCTGCACGACGCAGGCGATACAATATATCGGATCGACGCCGACGGCCATACTCGGTGCGCTGGAGCCTCTGACGGCCGTATTCTTCGGCGTGACGGTCTTCGGCGAGGCGCTGACGCCGCGCCTGATGTTCGGTATTGTCATGATCATCGCCGCCGTCTCGGCCCTTGTGGCCGGCGGCAGCATAACAAGCCATCTGATACGTTTCAAGAAGATGTTCCCGCGGCTGCGGCGGCATCCCCGTGCATGATGACCTAAAACCGCACCTTCGACAGAAGGTGCGGTTTTAGTTTCGGGTATGTCAGATATTATTGTCCGTACTTGGTTTCGGCTTAGACCTGAACCAGACGGTTCTTGATGGCATAGACCACGAGGCTCGCCGTATTTTTGCATCCGCTCTTTTCGAGTATGTTGGCGCGGTGCTTGTCGACCGTGCGTTTCGAGATGAATAGTTTGTCGGCTATCTCCTGTGTCGAGAGCCCTTGACATATACCTACCAGAATCTCTATCTCGCGCTCCGACAGCTGGTCGTGGTCCGGGATCTGCTGCTGACGGGTGCCGTCATCGGCGGCGGTGTCGGCCGAGCGTATCGAGTGCGAGAGATAATCGAGCAGCGAGGCGCTGAAGTAGCTGCCGCCGCCGATGACCGTCTGCACGGCCTCGACTACCTCGTCGAATCCCGAATCCTTCAACATGAAGCCCTTGGCGCCGCTGGCAACCATCTCGGAGTAGTAGACCGCATCGCCGAACATCGAGAGTGTGATGACCTTGAGGTCGGGGGCTGCTGCGAGCGCGCGGGCCGTGGTTTGGGCGCCGTTCAGGCCGGGCATGGCGTAGTCCATGAATACGACGTCGGGGTGCGTCTGTGGAAGTTGTGCAAGGAACTCCTCGCCGCTGGCGGTATCACATACGACCTCGAAGTCGGGACACATGTCAAGCAGCATCTTCAGCCCGTGGCGGAAGAGCGAGTGGTCATCCACGAGGGCTATGCGTATCATCGTTCGCGGCGTTTTGCGCGTACGGGACGCGGGGTTTCGATGGCAGCGGGGCGCGGGGCCAGACGCTCGGCGCCGCGTACGTTGACCTTGACCGAGGCGCACATGCCGCGGCCCTTCGACGAACGTATGTCGAATGTGCCGTTCAGCGAGCTTACGCGCGAGTTGATGTTCGAGAGGCCCATGCCGCAATCCATCATCGCCTGCGGATCGAATCCGCGGCCGTTGTCGGAGTACTGCATCTCGAGCGTGTCGCCAGCAACCGAGAGCGAGAGACGTATCTCGCTGCAGCCCGAATGTTTCAGAGAGTTTGTTATCAGCTCGCATACAACGCGGTACATTATGACCTCGATATCGGGGTCGTAGCGCTCGCCGCGCAGGTTCGTCGCGAACGATATCTTGACCTTGTGCAGGGCAGCCGCCTTGTCGACAAAGATCTGTATGCCGCGCGCGAGGCCGAAGTCCGTCAGGGCGTGGGGCGAGAGGTTGTTCGATATCTCGCGCAGCGAGCGCAGCGCTTCATCCACGACGTAGAGCGTATTGTTGAATATGTCGCGCTGTTCGGCCGTCATATCGCTGTGCGAGAGCGCCGAGAGCGATATCTTTGCCGACGAGAGCAGGGGCCCGAGGCCGTCGTGCAGCTCCTTCGAGAAGTTGGCGCGGGTCTTCTCCTCGGTGCGGAGCACGGCCGTCAGGATACGGCGGTCCATCAGCTGGCGGTGGTGGTTCAGTCGGTCGATGTAGATGAAGAGCTTGTCCAGCAGCACTATTCCCACCGACACGCACAGCGAGACGGCTATGTCGAACCATGTCATTGTGAGTACGGGCATCGGGTGTCCGTAGTTGGTCCAAAGCTGTACGACGCGCTGCACGCCCAGCACGAGGAATCCGATTATGAAGAGTATCCAGATGGCGTTGTATTTGGTGACGCGCACAAGGCGTATGGCGTAATAGAGGGCAATGAGCTGTACGATGATTGCCAGATAGAGCAATACGCGGATCATAGGCTTTAATCGTTAATGGTTTGACAAATATGCTGTCGGCGGTCATATTCCGCCGCAGCGATTCAATATGTTCTCCAGAGCCGGTCGGCGGTTATATGCTGTCATGTCGACCTGTATGGGCACCACCGAGACATATCCGTTGGCCAGAGCCCACTCGTCCGTATCTTCGGCTTCGGGCTCGTAGTTGGTGTATTCGCCCGACATGGTGAAGCTGATGCGCCCGTCGGGTTCGGTCGTGGGGCTGAACTTCTCACGCCATATACCGCGGCACTGGCGCGAGATGCGTATTCCGCGTATGGCGTCGTGCGGCAGCGACGGTATGTTGACATTGAGACAGAATGGAGTCTCGACACTCGGCTGCTCGTCGAATACCGCGGCGAGAATCTTCTGCGAGATGGCCTTCGCGGCCGAGAAGTCGGCGTCGGGACTGTGGTCCGTGAGCGACAACCCGATCGAGGGTATGCCGTAGAAGCTGCCCTCGATGGCGGCACCCATGGTGCCCGAGTATATGACGTTGATGGCGGAGTTGGAGCCGTGGTTTATGCCCGATATCACCATGTCGACCTGCCGGTCGCCGAGCATGTAGTCGAAGGCTACCTTGACACAGTCGGTCGGTGTACCCGTGAGTGTATATATCTCGATGCCGTTGTCGCTGCGCACCTTCTCGAGAAGGAGCTTCTCGGTGAGGGTTATGGCTTGGCTTCGGCCGCTCTGCGGTGTGCGCGGGGCTACGGCTATCACGTCGCCCAGCGTCTGCGCCACCTCCACGGCGGCGGCGAAGCCTGCCGAGGCGTATCCGTCATCGTTGGTTACGAATATCAATTTTCTGCGATTCATTCCGGACGTATTGTTTCGTTATAGCAAAGATAGTGAAAGCCGAGGGCAAAGGCAAATCGAAAACGCAGTTTTCGGATTTGACTTTTCCGAGGCGCATGCTGTCTAAGACAAAGTCAAAGATAGAGGCCGGGTGCAAAGGCAAATCGAAAACGCAGTTTTCGGAATTGACTTTGCCGAGGCGCATTCTGTCTAAGTGAAAGTCTATGGTAGAGCGATATATAGAAAAATGTTTTGCCGCGCGGCGGAAAATTACGGCCCCGACAGGTTGCACATGTAGAAAAAATAAATTAATTTTGGATTTGTCGAATATCGTGGCTCCCGGTGCGGAAGATTGTCTGCATGCTTTACGATCGGGTATTGATATTATATGGAATATAGAGATATCTTGCGGGGCCGTGAATTTTATAGACAGTTTAATGCCGCATACGCGGTATGCTGGCGGCGGACAACAGACTGGAGAGCATGAACATAAGAAAAATATAACCTGAAATGAAAGAGCTGAAACCTTACACCAAAAAGTACACCAACGCCGACTTCTACCATGACGGCATCTTCGACGAGGCTGTGGCCAAGCGTGCCTTCCTCGATATGTTCGATCACTACGGCATACCCTTCACTCCGTTTCTGGAGCAGAACTTCTGGGTTGCGGATTTCGGTCTTGGCGACTTCGAGAATGTAGGTATGGGCGGCGTCTTCTGGATCAACAATCCCGAGTACCGTTATTTCGGCCATGAGATATATCTTCTGCCCTCGCAGATGATCGTCGAGCACTACCATGTCCCCTCGCCCGGATATCCGGCCAAGCACGAGAGCTGGCAGGTACGTGCGGGCAGCGTCTACAACTTCGGCATAGGCGACCCTACGCCGTGTCCTCCCGCCCTGCCCGAGAGCCAGCGCGACTATATAACAGTCCACAATTTCCACGAGATGCATGTGGGTGACATCAGCGCCTTGAAGCAGCTGGAGTCGCGCCATTTCCTCATGGCGGGCCCCGAGGGCGCCGTCGTCACCGAGTACGGCACCTATCACGACAATGCCGGGTTGCGTTTCACCAACCCGCGGGCGAGTCTGTAACGTGCGGCAGTGGCGAGATATGGTTTGTGCCGGGACAACGCGTGCCGACTACGGTGTAGCCGGGGATTCAGAAATATAACGATAAAAAGATAAACGACAAGCGACACATCGAATTTAAAATCGATCATATCATGAGAACATTAAGTCATTTCGGAATACCTACGGCGGTGAAACCCGCCGAGGCAGCCTACATTGAGCCTTTGAAGGTCTATGTAACGGATTACGGCAAGAGTGCCAACAAACTCGAGTTTCTCTATTTCGAGCCCGACAGCCCGATGCACGAACTGATGAAGACGCGTGCGCATGTGGCATACGACGTGCCCTGCCTGAAGTGCGAGCTGGAGGGTGCGAAGGTGTTGCTCGAGCCCCTCGATTGCGGTGACATGACCATCGCCTTTGTCGAGGAGGAGGGCATCGCCATCGAACTTATCGAGCGCCACTAATTACAGGGCGTTGTGTTTTCGTTGCGGCCGGACGGTAAGTGAGATCGTCCGGCCGCTTTGTTTTGCCGTCGTGTGCAGACTGCGGGATGCATATATAAACAGGGAGCACGGATTCTGAAAATCCGTGCTCCCTGTTTTATTCCGAGGCATTATCGTCTCCCCGTGGAGAATTTCCCAACGTCCGCCGTCTCCCCCATAGCCGCATTTCCATGTCGTACTCGGCCGTCAGCCTTGCCGGTTGGCCTGCTGCCGTCATTTATGCGGCGGCTGCTTCCGTCTTGCCCTCTTCATGCCTTGAAGTTTACGTCAAGGTGCCGATTTAGGCGGGTGTGCCTGTGCAATGGCCTGTACGGCGCGTATGCCGGGCGGTGCCTGCGGGCGGGACAAGGGGTCAGTGCTTGCGCTTCTCCTTGGCCTCGATGCACTCCGTGGCGTGGGGTACACGCAGCAAACGCTCCTTGGGGATCAGTTTGCCAGTAGTCTTGCAGATGCCGTAGGTCTTGTTCTCGACACGCACCAACGCCATCTCCAGATTGCGGATGAACTTCAACTGGTGTGCTGCCAGACGCCCGCTCTCCTCCTTCGAGAGGGTTGTGGCACCCTCTTCGAGGACCTTGAACGTGGGCGAGGTATCCTCCGTGTCGTTGTCGCCCGAATGTGTTATGGTGGAGCGCAGCAGCTCGTAGTCAGCACGAGCCTGTTCGAGTTTCTTGAGTATTATCTGCTTGAACTCGGCCAGATCGGCGTCACCATATCTTACTCTCTCCTCTGCCATAGCGGTTATAAAGTTATAAGGTTGTTACGTAAAGATAGCTTATTTTTCGTAAACGGCCAAATCTTTCATATTAAAAGGTGAGCTATGCGCCCTGCACGCGCGTGACGGCTATGCGCAGCGGCTCGTCGTTGACATCGGTGTCGACGACGAATGCTCCCTGCGGCTCGGCCGCGCCCGTAACCTCAACGGCGAGCGTCTGCGAGGCTATGTAGTCGGCAAAGTCGGCGATGGCGCCCTCCACCTGCGGCTTGAGCTCGATCTGCACGCGGATCTTGTCCGTGACCTCGAATCCCGAGTCCTTACGTATGTTCTGTATGCGGTTTATCAACTCGCGTGCCACGCCCTCGCGGCGCAGCTCTTCCGTCACGGTTATGTCGAGCGCCACGGTGAGCTTGCCCTCCGTTGCGACGAGCCATCCGGGCATATCCTCCGAGGTGATCTCGAAATCGGCTGGGGTCACGGCAATCTTCTCGCCGCCCACGTCGAGCAGCGTCTCGTCGGCAGCCTCGATGGCGGCGATCTGCTCCTGAGTGAAGGTTGCAGTCAGGGCCGCGATCTGTTTCATGTACTTGCCGTACTTGGGGCCGAGGGTCTTGAAGTTGGGCTTTATGCGCTTGGTGATAACGCCCGTGGTGTCGCTCAGCAGCTCGATCTGCTTGACATTCACCTCGCTTGCAATGAGACTCTTTACCGCTTCGATATGTCGGGCCGTAGCGGCGTCGAGTACGGGGATTATGATCTTGGTCAGCGGCTGGCGGACCTTGATGTTGACCTTGCGGCGCAGCGCCAGCACCATCGACGAGACGCGCTGGGCGATATCCATGGTCTGCTCGAGCTCCGTGTCGATGAGGCTCTCGTCGGCCTCGGGGAAGAGTGCGAGGTGTACGGACGACTCGGTGTGGTGTCCGCTTACGGCGTTCAGGTCGGTGAAGATACGGTCGGTGATGAAGGGTGCGAAGGGCGCTGCCAGCATCGATACCGTCTCCAGACATGTGTAGAGGGTCTGATATGCGGCGAGTTTGTCGTCGCTCATGCCGCCGCCCCAGAAACGCTTGCGGTTGAGGCGCACGTACCAGTTCGAGAGGTTCTCGCCGACGAAATCCTGTATGGCGCGTGCCGCGGGCGTCGGGTCGTAATCGTCAAGGTAGCGCGTAACGTCCTTTATCAGTGTGTTGAGCAGTGATATGATCCAGCGGTCGATCTCGGGACGCTCGGATACGGGGATCTCCGGCTCCTTGCCCGTGAAGCCGTCGACATTGGCATAGAGGGCGAAGAACGAGTAGGTGTTGTAGAGCGTACCGAAGAACTTGCGGCGTACCTCGTCGACGCCTTCGCGGTCGAACTTGAGGTTGTCCCACGGCTGCGAGTTCGAGATCATATACCAGCGCGTTGCGTCGGCGCCGTATGTCGAGAGTATCTCGAACGGGTCTACGGCGTTGCCCAGACGCTTCGACATCTTGTTGCCGTTCTTGTCGAGCACCAGACCGTTCGAGATGATGTTGCGGAAGGCTACCGAGTCGAAGAGCATCGAGGCTATGGCGTGCAGCGTGAAGAACCAGCCGCGCGTCTGGTCGACACCCTCGGCGATGAAGTCCGCAGGGAAGACCTTGTCGAACGTCTCGCTGTGCTCGAAGGGGTAGTGTATCTGGGCGTAGGGCATGGCTCCCGAATCGAACCACACGTCTATCAGGTCGCTCTCGCGGCGCATGGGCTCACCCTTCGACGAGGTGAGGACGATGCTGTCGACATAGGGACGGTGCAGGTCGATGCGCTCGGTCGAGTAGTTCTCGGCCGACATGTCGCCCACGCGGAAATTCTTGTACGGGTTTTCGGTCATGTTGCCGGCGGCGATACTCTTGTCGATCTCCTCCATAAGCTCGGCAACGGAGCCTATGCACTTCAGCTCCGAGTAGTCCTCCGTAGCCCAGATGGGCAGCGGCGTGCCCCAGAAACGCGAACGCGACAGATTCCAGTCGACCAGACCCTCGAGCCACTTGCCGAAACGTCCCGATCCGGTCGATTCGGGTTTCCAGTGGATCGTGCGGTTAAGCTCTATCATGCGGTCGCGCAGCGCCGTGGTGCGTATGAACCACGAGTCGAGCGGGTAGTAGAGCACCGGTTTGTCGGTACGCCAGCAGTGGGGGTACGAGTGGGTGTGCTTCTCGATCTTGAAGACCTTGTTCTGCGACTTGAGCATGACCGACAGGTCGATGTCGAGCGTGGGGGCATCGGCCGGAAGGGTATCGTCGTAGGCGTTCTTGACGTAGCGGCCGGCATACTCGCCGTATTGGGCCGTGTCGACATTATCCTTGACGAACTGCGGGTCGAGATCCTCCAGAAGGAAGAAACGTCCCTTTCGGTCGACCATCGGCTGCGTCTTGCCCGCCTTGTCTATCATGAAGAGCGGGGCGATGCCTGCGGCCTTTGCCACGCGGTCATCGTCGGCACCGAACGTGGGGGCTATGTGTACGATACCCGTACCGTCCGACGTGGTGACGTAGTCGCCCAGAATCACGCGGAAGGCGTCACCGTACTCGGCAAGGGGCTTTACCCACGGTATGAGCTGACGGTAACGCACGCCCTCCAGCTCGGGGCCGAGCCACGTCTTGTCCTCCACTTCGAACGTGCCCTCCATCTTCTTGGTGAAGTATGTGCCGACGAGGGCCTTGGCCATGATTACATGCTGCGGCTCGTCGGTATAGGGGTTGCGGCACTTGATGCGCACGTATTCGATCACGGGGCCTACGGCCAGCGCCGTATTCGAAGGCAGCGTCCACGGCGTGGTGGTCCATGCAAGGAAGTAGAGCTTGCCGTCCACGCCCTCGAAGAGCTTCTCGCTCTTGGCGTCGCGCACGATCTCGAACTGCGCCGTACAGGTCGTATCCTTCACGTCGCGGTAGCAGCCCGGCTGGTTCAGCTCGTGCGTCGACAGACCCGTTCCGGCCGCGGGCGAGTAGGGCTGTATGGTGTAGCCCTTATAGAGCAGGCCCTTGTCGTAGAGCTGCTTGAGCAGGTACCATAGCGTCTCGATATACTTGTTGTCGTAGGTGATGTAGGGGTCGTCCATGTTGACCCAGTAACCCATCTTGTGCGTCAAATCACGCCATACGTCCGTGAACTCCATCACGGCCTTGCGGCAGGTGCGGTTGTACTCCTCGATCGAGATCTTGCGTCCGATGTCCTCCTTGGTTATTCCGAGCTTCTTCTCCACGCCCAGCTCTACGGGCAGGCCGTGGGTGTCCCATCCGGCCTTGCGGCGGACGAGATATCCGCGCTGGGTCTTGTATCGGCAGATCGTATCCTTGATGGTACGCGCCATGACATGGTGTATGCCGGGCATACCGTTTGCCGAGGGGGGACCCTCGTAGAATACGAATGTCGGATGACCCTCACGCGTGGAGATGCTCTTGCCGAAGGTGTCGTCGGCATCCCAGCGCTTCAAAACCTCCTCTGCCGTTTTCGGCAGATCGAGTCCTTTGTACTCGTTGAATTTCATATGGCGCGTATAAATTTTAATTGTCGAAAACAATGCCTCTTCGCGGCTGCGGTCGGAAGTGTTTTCCGGCCTGCAACGGAAGTCCGCAAATATACGAAATATAAACTCAAGTGTCAAGCCGGCGGCCGATTTTTGACACTTCGCACCCTGATATATACCGTGCAGGGCCGCTCGTGCGCAGTCGGCGTGCTTGCGGCAGGGCGGCAAATGAAAAGAGCCTCTCCTTGGCGGAAAGGCTCTTCGTGTGATATCGGGGTCAGCGGCCGTGTTGTCAGGGTCGGCCGTAAAACCGTATCTCGGCCGACGCTAAAGATGTATGAGCGTCTTGACGGGGGCGATCTTTTCGAGGCGCTTGCGGCCGCTCAGGCCGTCCAGCTCGACGATGAAGATAAACTCGTCGATGGCCACGCCGTACTCCTTGCCGTCGACGGTGATCTTCTGCGAAAGGAGCGACTGGGCTATGCCCTCGGCCGTTCCGCCCGTAGCCAGCACGTCGTCTATGACGGATATGTGGAACAGGTCGTCGTCGGCACGTCCTGCGGCGATGTCGCTTATGCGGTAGTAGAGCTTGTCGAAACCGTACTCCTTCTCCACCTTCACCTCGCACAGGTCACCCTCGGCGAAGGGCAGTTTGCCGCTCTTGCGTATGGGGATGATGTTCTCGACGCGGGGATCGGTCACCAGCAGCGGCGCCGTGAAGAGGAACCCGCGGGCCTCGGGGGCCGCGATGTTGGGCGCCGTGAGGCACTTGCCCAGCTCGTCGACGAGCTGTCGGAAAGTCTTTTTGTCCTGCAGGAAGGGGATGATGTCAACGAATACGATTCCCTGTTTGGGGAAGTCGTTGTAAAATTTCAGGGTATCTTTCATCTGTTGTGGCGTTTAGGGTCTGCGGGGGTGCCCGCGGACTAACAAAAGTAGTAAAAAAAATCATACGCCGGAAGTATTTTACGGGCAAAGTCGCCGCTGTTTTGTTTTTTTTAGTATCTTTGCATCAATTGGAAAATAATGAACTTAAAATGCCGAAGTTTTATGACAAGGTGAATGTATTGCATAAACCCGAATGGCTGAAGATACGACTGCGCAGCGACGACGGCTCGGCCGAGGTCGAACGCATCGTCAAGGAGCACTCCCTGCACACGATATGCAGCAGCGGACTCTGCCCCAACAAGGCCGAATGTTGGCGCCGCCGAACGGCTACCTTCATGATTCTGGGTGATATATGCACGCGCGGATGTCGGTTCTGCGCCACAAAGACAGGCATTCCCCTTGCACCCGACGCCTCGGAGCCCCGGCAGGTGGCCGAGAGCGTGAGGCTGATGGGACTGCGGCATGTCGTCGTAACTTCTGTTACGCGCGACGACCTTGCGGACGGCGGCGCCGCTCATTGGGCCGCCACGGTCAGGGCCGTGCGCAAAGAGAATCCCGACGCAACAATTGAGCTCCTTATTCCCGATCTGGACGCACGGGCCGATCTCATAGAGATCGTGGCGGCGTCCGCGCCCGATATCATCGGGCACAACATCGAAACCGTCGAGCGACTCACGCCGCTTGTACGCTCCCGCGCGAAGTATCGCACGAGCCTGCGTACACTGGAGTTGATCTCCCGCAGCGGCGCGGTCTCGAAGAGTGGACTGATGGTCGGACTTGGCGAGAGCGATGATGAAGTATTGCAAACCTTGCGGGACCTGCGTAATGCGGGTGTCGAGATTGTAACGCTTGGTCAGTACCTTCGGCCATCTCTGGAGCACTATCCCGTTGCGGCGTATATCACTCCCGAGAAATTCGAATGGTACAGACTCCGGGCCTTGGAGATGGGCTTCAGCTACTGTGCGAGCGCACCGCTGGTGCGGTCGTCATATCTGGCCGATGCCGCTCTGCAGAGCGTAAGAGGCAAGGCACGGGCGTAATGTGACGTGGTGGGGCGACCCTCCGTCGCGGACGCGGGCGTACGTTGGAAAGAGCGTGCGTATGGAGGTATTGTACAGAGATCTTGGCCGTATGGGCTATGGCGAATGCTGGGCTCTGCAGCGGGCGTTGTTCGACGCCGTGCTGCGGGCAAAGGGCGCGCCTGCGCTCTTCGCTGAGGCTCCGGCGGATGCCGCCATCGCTGCGCTGACACCGCAGCAGGCCGGATGGCTGCTGACGGTGGAGCACAATCCCGTCTACACGTTGGGCAAGAGCGGCAAGGAGTCGAACATGCTGGTAAGCGAGGCTTACCTGCGCTCGATTGGCGCCGAGTATTACCACATAGACCGCGGCGGCGACGTCACCTTCCACGGCCCGGGTCAGATCGTAGCCTATCCGATAGTCGATCTGGAGCGTCTGGGCATCGGCCTGAGGGACTATATCGACTCTCTGGAGGGCGCCGTGATCGATACGGTCGCCGAGTGGGGTGTCGAGGCGGGACGCATAGCGGGCGCTTCGGGCGTATGGATCGAGCCCGAGAGGGCGCGCGCATGCAAGATCTGCGCCATCGGTGTGCGTTCGTCGCGTTTCGTTACGATGCACGGTCTGGCACTCAACGTATCGACCGACCTGCGATATTTCAGCCATATCAATCCGTGCGGTTTTACCGACCGCGGCGTCACGAGCCTCGAGCGCGAAGTGGGGCGCAAGGTCGACTTTGAAGATGTGAAACGACGTCTGGTACGTCATTTAGCCGAGAAATTAAATGTTAAAATATATAAATAATAAAAACGTAAGTTATGCCTATAGAGAAGCGATGGGTGGTGAGACCCCATGGCGATCCCGAGGCCGTGGCCCGACTTGCGAGCCACCTTCGGATGTCGCCCGTTCTGACCAACCTACTTGTACAACGAGGCATAGACACCGTAGAAAAGGCGAATAAGTTTTTCAACCCTCAGCTCTCCGATCTGCACGATCCGTTCCTGATAAAGGATATGGACAAGGCGGTGGAGCGCATCGAGCGCGCCGTGGCCAACAATGAGAAGATCATGGTCTATGGCGACTACGACGTGGACGGCACCACGGCCGTAGCGTTGGTATACAAGTTTCTTCGCCAGATAGGTCACAAGAACCTTGTTTTCTACATCCCCGACCGTTACAACGACGGCTACGGCATATCGATCAGGGGTATCGACTTCGCCGCGCGCAAGGGCGTGACGTTGACAATAGCCCTCGATTGCGGTATCAAGGCCGTGGAGAAGGTTGTCTATGCAAAGGAAAAGGGTGTTGATTTCATTATCTGCGACCACCACCTGCCTGCCGACGAGATTCCGGCGGCGGTGGCGGTGCTCGACCCCAAGCGGGCCGACTGCAACTATCCGTTCGACGAGCTGTCGGGCTGCGGCGTAGGTTTCAAGCTGGTGCAGGCCTATGCCATGAAGCACGGCATCCCGTTCTCCGAAATCGAGCATCTGCTCGACCTGTTGGTGGTGAGCATCGCCTCCGACATCGTCCCTCTGACGGGAGAAAACCGTATCTTGGCCTATTACGGGCTGGAGCGGTTGAACCGTATGCCCTCGTCGGGACTGCACTCGATAATCAAGATCTGCGGTCTGGACAAGCACAACATCACCATCGACGACATCGTCTTCAAGATCGGGCCGCGCATCAATGCCGCAGGGCGTATGCGTATGGACGAGCACGACGAGAATGCGGCCCCCTCGGGCGGCCATGCGGCGGTGAACCTGCTTATCGAGGGTAATGACAAACAGGCTCAGGAGTTCTGCAGCATAATCGATGCCTACAATCAGGATCGCAAGAACATCGACCGCAGCGTGACGCAGGAGGCGCACGACTACATCGAGTCGCATCCCGAGATGAAGGCGCTCAAGAGTACCGTCATCTACAACCCGAAGTGGATGAAGGGTATCGTGGGTATCGTGGCCTCGCGCCTTATCGAGACCTACTACCGTCCGACGGTGGTGCTCACGATGAGCAACGGTTTCGTTACGGGTTCGGCGCGCTCGGTTCCGGGCTTCGACCTCTACCAAGCCGTGGAGTCGTGCTCCGACCTTCTGGAGAACTTCGGCGGCCACATGTATGCCGCGGGCCTTACGATGCGCCCCGAAAATGTCGAGGCCTTCACCAAACGCTTCAACGACTATGTCGAGGCACATATCGACCCGCAGATACTTATCCCGCAGGTCGATATCGACAGCGAGCTGCTCTTCTCGGACATCACGCCGGCGTTCTACCGCCAGCTGAACAGTTTCCAGCCCTTCGGGCCCGGGAATACGGCTCCGGTGTTCGTCACCTACGGGGCCAGCAACCACGGCGACGCACGGCTTGTGGGCGCGGAGATGGAGCATCTGCGTATGGATCTGGTACAGAAACAGAAACCAAATACGACGATGCAGACCATCGCCTTCCAGCAGCCGACCCACTATGAGTGGATACGCTCGGGCAAGGCCATCGACGTATGTTACCAGATCGTCGAGAACCACTACCGCGGTACGGTTACCACGCAGCTGCGTATCAAGGATATCAAGCCCGTGGGCCGCTAATGCCGAACTGAGGCTGCATTACCGGTATGCCGCAAGTCCGCGAAGGATGTGTGTAATAAGAGTCGCGCGGAAGCTGTGTGGAATAAATGCGGCGAATCGGAGCCGGAAAAGATATCGTCAGGCCGGAAAGGCGGAGACGATGTCGGGGCGCGGGTGCAGATATAATAGATGATGCCGCTGAAGGCAGATGTAATATCGTAGCCGCGAGGTGATGTATGGCGTCCGTACGGGAGACCGTCCGGTCAAAGAAGATAAAGATAAAAAATGCAAGCGCGCTCTATCGCTGTCCGCTTCGGCGGAGGGAGGAAAGTCCGAGCAACGCAGAGCGCCGCACGAGTTAACGGCTCGACGTCCGTGAGGGTGTAGTAGCGTAACAGAAAATAACCGCCTGCCGCGGCCTGTGCCGTCGGCCGGTAAGGGTGAAAAGGCGGGGTAAGAGCCCACCGCGGAGGCAGCAATGTCGTCCGGCTGTACGCCTTGCGGGTTGCAAGACCATGTATATCGACAATTAAGGGTTGCTCGTCCGATGTCGAGGGGTAGGTTGCTGGAGGCCGCAGGTGACTGCGGTCGTAGATAAATGATAGAGACCCCTGTAAAGGGTGACAGAACTCGGCTTATAGCGCTTGCATCTCCATAAGGGGATATTTCCGCCAAAGGAAATATCCCCCTTTTTATTATGATATGGCATGCCGGTGCGTGCGGTTATCCCGCTTGTGGCGGGGAGTGTATGGCACGTGCGGGGGCGGGTACCATAAGTATATATATCTTGCGGCCGCGGTTGCGAAGCGTGCCTGCGGCCATGATGCGTGGGCGTCGTCTGTCGGTATGGTTTCATGTCGAAGCCTTGCCGTACGGACTTCAACCGTGGAAAAAGGGGCCGCCGAGGCTCTGATAAGGTTCCGCCTGCGGTGTTGTGCGACGGACGTTGCGGCAACGGAGGCTTGTCGGGCGGAACGGCTATCCGTAAGGCTAATGTGTTGAACGGCAGCGCGGGCGGATCCTATGGAGCGACAATAATGCTTGAAAAGGTCAGGCATGTGCGCCTTGCGGGCGACACGCGTGAAATATTGAAACAAAAATTTAACGCAAAAAAATTTGGTGTATTTTGCAATGTGCTTAAATTTGTTTCGGATTGAAAGCCCGGTTACTGAATCAGAATGCCGCTCCGGTGCGGCGGATCGGGCGAAAAAGGGATCGAGACGGGAAGGCTCGTGCTGCGGCGATGCAGAAATTGGAATGTATGTTATGCCGGCAGGAGCGAGTTGCGGATCGTCGAGATGAAAGTTTTGCACAATGCCCATAGCCATTGAAATATTCCGTCATGACGGTTGCGGCCATCCCGTAAAGAGACTTTTGCCATCGGTACGGCGTGTGTGCGACGCGGCAACGGCGGGGTGTCGCGGGGCGGGCGTGAGACAGAACGCAAAGAGTTGTTGTACTGTGCGGCGGCACGTATCGGGCGACGGCCCGCGTGCGTGTATCGTCTATTCTTTGGATTCCCTCCAGTGGCCATCTGCACGGGAGGATATTTATGTGGAAACTGTTTTTTAATTCTAACGTAAAACCTATGAGGAAACTTTACTTTGAAAGTGGAATCTCACGTCATGCCAAGCGCGGCTTCGGGGCTGTTGCCGTATGTGTGGGACTTCTGCTGGGGTTGGGCGCGCAGACGACGTTTGCCGCCGGTGTGAAGGATCGGACATCAGAGCGCGGCAGCCGTACGGAGGCCGTCGTCGATGCCGATCAGCAGCAGGACGGTGTATTGAAGGGTATCGTCATCGGATCGTCCGACAACAAACCGCTTGCAGGTGTGGCTATCTACGTCAAGGAGTCGCCCGAGGTGGGCGTTGCCACCGACGCGAACGGTCAATATGAGCTCAAGCTGCCCAAGGGTGCCAAGACCGTGGTCTTCGACATGCTGGGCTACGACGTGAAGGAGATCCCCGTCGACGATCCCTATCTGTTCACTCTGGTGACGATGATCCAGCAGAGCACGAAGATCGACGAGGTCGTGGTGGTCGGATTCGGTACGCAGAAGAAGGAGTCGCTGGTGGGTGCCGTGCAGGCCGTCAAGCCGAGCGATCTGGTCGTTACGTCGAGTAACCTTACCACTTCGTTTGCCGGTAACATTGCGGGTGTGATTGCCACGCAGGGTTCGGGCGAGCCGGGCTACGACAGCGCTGCGTTCTACATCCGCGGTATCTCGACCTTCGGTTCGAACACGGGAGCCCTGATCGTGCTGGACGGCGTGGAGATCACGGCCCAGATGTTGGGCAACATACCTCCCGAGTCGATCGAGTCGTTCTCGGTGCTGAAGGATGCGACGGCAACGGCGCTCTACGGTTCGCGCGGTGCCAACGGTGTGATCATCATCACCACCAAGGAGGGCCGCAACTCGGAGAAACTGGCCGTGAACGTCACCATCGACAACACCTTCTCGATGCCTACGCGCGTACAGGATGTAGCCGACGCGGTTACCTACATGGAGCTCTTCAACGAGGCCAAGTACAACGAGGCCCGCGCTACGGGTACGCAGTACGTTCCCTTCTACTCGGACGAGAAGATCGAGGGTACGCGCCAGCACCTGAATCCCTACATCTTCCCCGACAACGACTGGTATGACATGCTGTTCAAGGATTTTGCCGTGAACCAGCGATTCAACCTCTCGCTGCGCGGCGGCGGCGAGCGTGTGGATTACTTCCTCAATGCGTCGGTCTACAACGAGAACGGTATTTTGAAGAAGCCCAAGGAGACGCCGCTCGACATCACGATGAACAACCAGAAGTATCTGTTCCAGAGCAACGTCTCGGCCATGATGACCAACACGACGAAGGTGTCGCTCAAGATCAATACCCAGCTGCAGTACAACAATACGCCTTACGAGTCGACCAGCGACCTCTTCTATTGGGTTATGCGGGCCAATCCGGCACGTTTCCCTGCGGTGCTGCCTGCCGAGGACGGCGATACGTTCGTGCGCTACGGTAACAACAACTCGTGGGATACGGGCTCTACGGAGCTGAACCCCTATGCGCGCATGAGTTCGGGATACAAGAAGCGTTACTATTCGTACATCACGGCGGCCTTCAACATCGACCAGAATCTCGACATGGTGACCAAGGGACTTTCGGCCAAGGCGCTGGTATCGTTCTACAACTACTCATACGCTGCCACGAACCGTTACATGACGCCATATTATTTCCGCGTCGATGACGACTATACGGTCAACGCCGACGGCACCTACAACTTTACCACCTCGAGCATCGGTACCGAAGGTAACACCTATCTTACCAGCTCGGTATCGCACGACGGCTACCACGAGTGGTCGCTGCAGGGTTCGGTCAACTACGCCCGCACCTTCGGCAAGCACGATGTGGGTGTGGACTTCGTCTACCACATGAAGGAGAAGGTGAACAACGCGACGGGCTCGTCGGAGGAGCAGTTGCTTCCCTTCCGTGAGCAGGGTCTTGCCGGACGTGTCACCTACAACTACGACCGCCGCTACTACGTCGAGGCCAACTTCGGTTACAACGGCTCGGAGAACTTCGCCGCAGGCAAGCGTTTCGGATTCTTCCCCTCGGTGGCTTTGGGATGGAACATCTCGAACGAGAAGTTCTTCGCCCCGCTCAAGAAGACGGTCTCGAACCTCAAGCTGCGCGGATCGTACGGTGAGGTCGGTAACGACGCTCTGGCGATACGTTTCCCCTACCTGACGACGGTCAACATGGGCAGCCGCGGATATTACTTCGGTCAGAACTTCACCTACCACGGTTCGGGTTACATCGACACCTACGGTAACGTGGACGCCACGTGGGAGATCGCCGACAAGATGAACGTCGGTATCGATCTGGAGCTCTTCGAGTCGCTCTCGATCTCGGCCGACTACTTCCGCGAGCACCGTTACAACATCTTCATGCAGCGCAACAGCCTCTCGGCTACGGCCGGTATGGGTGCGACGGTTCCCTACGCCAACCTCGGCGAGGTGAACAACGAGGGTGTCGACATCTCGCTCAACTACAACAAGGTCATCAACGAGGATCTGACGGTGCAGGTACGCGGTACGTTCACCTACGCCCACAACGAGGTGCGCGCCATGGATGAGCCCGAGTACCCCGAGCAGAACCGCCACCTGTCGAAGGTGGGCCACCCGATGCAGGCGCATCAGGTGCTTGTGGCGGAGGGCCTGTTCACTTCGCAGGAGCAGATCGACAGCAGCCCCGAGCAGAAGTTCGGTACCTACTACGTGGGTGATATCAAGTATAAGGATGTCAACGATGACGGCGTGGTCGACGCCAACGACTACGTGTGGGACGATACACCCTACATCCCGGAGATCATGTACGGTTTCGGCAGTACGATCAAGTACAAGGCATGGGACTTCCAGTTCATGTTCCAAGGCACGGGCAACTACCAGATCCGCATGTATGACCACCACCCGTTCTGTACGTCGGCCAATTCGGGCTTCGGTATCGTGCAGTACATCGCCGATAACCACTGGTCGTGGGACAACAACCGCGCCGATGCCGAGTATCCGCGTCTGACCTCAATCGCCAGCGACAACAACACGCAGGCTTCGACCTACTATCTGCGCAAGGCCAACTACCTTCGTCTGAAGAGCCTCGAGATAGGATATTCGATCCGCAACTTCCGTATCTACGTAGCGGGCAGCAACCTGTTCACCATCTCGCCGTTCGATTACTGGGACCCCGAGAAGGGCAACGGCAACGGTCTTTCGTACCCGCTGCAGCGTACGGTTAAAATCGGACTTCAGTATCACTTCTAATACAGGAAATAAATATGAAAAAATTAATCATAATTTTGGCAATGGCCTTCGGGGCCGCCTCGTGTAATTTCCTCGATGTGATTCCCGAAGGAAAACCCACGATCGACGACCTCTACAAGACTCACATCCAGACCGACGAGTTTGCCAGCTCGCTCTACTGGTACATGCCCAACCGCTTCTATTTCCAGTCGTCGCTCGAGATCTGCGGCGGCGATATGATGTCGGGATTCTACGGGTCGGTTCAGTACTTCAAGTGGAAGAGTATGGTCTACAACAACTATGAGACCCCGTCGAACACCTATGTCGCCATGTGGTCGCAGTCGGCCATCAAGTATCCCGCAGGCGCGCTGGTAGACTACCGCATGTGGGAGGGTATCCGCAATGCCTATAACCTTATCGCCAATGCCGACCGTGTGCCCGACGCCACGGAGGCCGAGAAGAATCTCTGGAAGGGTGAGGGCTATTGGGCTATCGCTTACCTGCACCAGACGCTTCTGGAGTATTACGGCCCGATCATTCTGGTCAAGCACGAGCTCTCGACGGACGAAGATCTGAACGTACCGCGTTCGACCTATCTGGAGTGTACGCAGTTCATCTCGGACATGTATGACGAGGCTGCGAAGTATCTTCCCGAGACGCACGACAACCTCTATTGGGGCCGTGCCACCAAGACGCTGGCCAAGGCGTTGAAGGCGCGTGCATGGCTCTTTGCCGCCTCGCCGCAGGTGAACGGCAATTCGGAGTGGTATGGCGACTTCGTGAACCCCGACGGCACGCACCTCATCTCGCAGACCTACGACAAGGAGCTGTGGAAGAAGGCTATGGATGCGGCCGAGGAGGCCATCCTTCAGGGTGAGGCCGACGGCTTCGGACTCTACGAGGCCGACGATCAGGGCACGAACGACTTCGAGCGCGGTTACAACAACTACCGTGCGGCATTCGTGGGCAACGACGGCTCGTCGATGTTCTACAACAATATCGAGCACCTCTTCTCGTACAACAATCAGGGTAACATCAGCTACAACACGAAGAACATGGCTCCGCGCATCGGTTACTCGTCGTACAGCAGCAACGGCTTCCGCGGATATTTTGTTCCGACGTTCGACGCCGTTGAGGTCTTCCTCTCGAAGAACGGTCTGCCGATGGATGTCGATCCCGAGACGAAGGATCTCGATCTCTACTCGATCGCTCCGGGCGACAGTACGGTGTTGCTGCACCGCAACCGCGAGCCCCGTTTCTATGCGGCCATCGGTTATGACCGCGGCGAGTACGATATCAACGGCAAGACGATCGTGCTGAAGTGCCACCGCGGCGAGGAGCAGCAGAACGACGGCAACACGAGCAACGAGTACCAGACCTGTACGGGTTACTACGTGAAGAAGTGGGTATCGAAGGCCGATTCGTACACCGTATCGAGCAAGTCGTTCACCTACAACAAGTACTCGTATCCCTATATCCGCTTTGCGGAGGTATATCTCGACTATGCCGAGGCTGAGGCCGAGTATACGGGAACGCTAAGCGAGAAGGGCCTGCGCTATCTGAACAAGGTGCGCAACCGTGCCGGACTCCCCAACTTCGAGGTATCGTGGGCGCGTGTGGGCGGCACCCCGACGGGACAGACGCTTATCGACGCCATTCGCCGCGAGCGTATGTGCGAGTTCGTATTCGAGGGCCGCTGGTACTTCGACCTGCGTCGTTGGAAACTGGCCGGCGACTATATCCAGCGTACGCCCAAGAGCTGGAATCTGGCGGGCCGCACCACCGAGGAGTTCTATCAGTTGACGGACGTGTACGAGGGCGCACAGGTGCGTACTTTTGAGACGCCGCGCAACTACTGGATGGCAATCCCGCAGGACCAGATCAACATCAACCCCAATCTGGTTCAGAACCCGGGATATTAATGATTTGACGCGGCCTCTGTGCCGCAAGACGTGACAATGACCTGCGTCCTAATCGGACGCAGGCCTTTTTTATCGGCTGCGGCCGACGTGGTCTGGCTGCGTGGGCGCGTTATCTGCTGCGACATGTGGTTTTTATAGGATGCGCGAATCCGCATGGTATGTTGGATGTATGTACATTCGGATGACGTATGCATAATTAAATGAAAGCGGACTTCCTTGCAGGGAAGTCCGCTTTCTCGGTTGTAGGTGTATCCCGAGCGGCCTATTCGTATGTCTCGACGGTTACCGCCTGCTGGAGGCCCGACGGGGGCAGTGGCGTAGAGGCATCGTAGGGGTTGACCAGAAGCGAGATCTTGCGCTGTTCGGGCGGCAGCTGCATGTCGCCGACGATGCGGTTGACCCACTTGTTCACGACCTCCACGCGCAACGTGTTGCGGCCCTTCTTGACGCACTGCGTAATGTCGACCTTGTATGGCGGGCACCATGCGCCGCCGGCATAGCGGTCGTTGACATATACCTTTGCCATCGATTCGACGCGCCCCAGATTGAGAAGCACACGTGCGGCGCTGGCATCGTCGAGATCGAACTCCGTCGTGTAGGTTATCGTTCCCGAGAAGTACCGTATTTCGGGGTCGGCATTCTGCGCAAGGTCTGCGGGCGAGGCCATCTCAATCGGTGCTGGAGATGAGAGCTTGCCGTTGAAGGCTACGTGCCACGGCTCCGATATCTCTACGGCAGATGCGGGCGTGGGGTTGTTATCGCCAGCCTCGGGCGAGCCCTTGCCGCGGAATACGATGAAGCAGCTCTCGAGGGGCTCCAGATGCAGCGGCATGCGTATGCCCGTTGCTGTTGCCTCGAATTGCGGCAGTGATGTGATCGAGCCGTCGACGGGGCTCCAACGCTCGGGAGCGAGGGCCGGGTCGACGCGGAACTCGGGTGTGGCGTCGACTGCGGCGCCGCTCTGGTTCGAGACGAAGTATATCTCCGCCCCCATCATCGAACGGTGGTTGTATAGCAGCGGTGCGCCGCTCTCGACGCGGAAGTCGGGTTCGAGGTCTATCTCGGCGAAGATCTCTTCGAGAGTGCAGCCGTTGTATATCCGGCCCTTGCCGTAGTCGTTGGCGCCCTTGGTGTCGAAGCATCCGCCCCACATGCTGCGCGCCATGCGCTCAACCTCGGCATCGGCTGCGGGGTAGTTCTGCATGCTGGGCGAGCGGCGCGGCGGACGGCCGAGCAGGATGGCGCCGTCGCTGACCATACGCTCGATCTTCTCCAGCAGCTCGGGCCGCATCGTCTCGACGGGAGGCAATACAAGTACTCGGTACGATGTTCCGTGTGGGAGTGTTATGCGTCCGTGGCTGACGTTGGCGTCGCGCATTATCACCTCGGCGTTGATATAGTCGAACTGGTAGCCTGCAGGCAGTGCGGGCGACTGCTCGCCCGTCATCTTGGGCGCATCTTCGCCTATGAGGTAGGCTACGTCGGCGACGTTGAGCCCCTGACGCAGCATATAGTTGCAGCGTTTAAGGTAGTCGGTGAAGAGATCCATCTGGCTGAACCACGTATTGTTCGCGTCGAATTCGTTGCCGAAGGGTGCGTTTATGCCCGGGTATCGCGACGTATCGGCCTGCTCGATGTAGAGATGCAGCAGCGAGGCGTTGATACCCTCCGCAAAGAAACGGTCGGTGCGCTGTTTCATGTCGACGGGTGCGCGTGAATAGGCCGGTCCGCCCGAGGTGTTCGACTCGGCCCAGATGAGGGTCTTGCCGTAGATGTGTCCGCATGACGAGGCTGCGCGGTTCTCGATGTCGCCGAGGCTGCCGGCACTCCAGAACTCGCCCGCAATCTCGTCCGACTGACCTCCGTACTGGAGGAACTCGCCCGGGAATCCCCAGTGGCCGTAGCATTCGAGCCACGTCGTGAGCCCGTGCTCGTGGCTTACGTCACGCAGCCCGCCGACATATTGATATGCCACTTGGTCGGCTATGAGGCGCCGCAGATCCCACAGGAAGCGGTCGCTGCGGTCCTGATCCCCCACGACATAACCGTAATATGCGGGCAGGTAGGGCAGCATCGAGTATCCGTATACCGACTCGAACGTCTGCATGAAGTCGTCGGTGAAGTTCTGGCCGCCGGTCTCGTAGCTGTCCTGTACCACGACCTTGAATGTCTTGCGGTCCTCGGCCGGTATGCGGCGCAGAATCTCTCCGATGAAGGCGTCGAAGTGTGTGCGTACATGGCGGCTGCTCATCTTGTCGATCTCGAGTCCCGTGGCTTCTGGCGTGGCGGGGCCGTTGGTCACACCCGTGGGGGCCATACCCGTGCGCATGATGATCCAGCGGCCTTCGGGAACGTCCCACTTGAGGTTGCCCTCCGAGTCGATCGACGCCGATATGTCTTGTACCGACGCGGGGTCTATGGCGTATGCCTTGTCGTCGATCTCGGCCTGTACGGGCCACATGTAGTGGTTCCAGTATGGCAGCGGCGTTTGGCACATCTTGGCCAGCGTCTTCTCGGCATAGGATGCTATGCGCGGCTGCGCCGAAAGCTCCGCTTCGGCTACGCCTCCCGGCTGTGCCGCCGCATCCGTCACGAGGCGGAACCGGCGTGCCGTCGTTGCGGCGAACGATACCGTCACGGGAGCGTAGGGATCGAATCCGACATTTATTGCGGGGTTCGAACGGTCTACCGTAAAGGTGGCAACGGTGGTATATGTACCGTCGATTTCGGCCTCGAGGCGTGCGCCGTAGGCTGCGGGCGAGGGGAGAAGTTTGAGCGTGAGCGAGCGGGCCGTATATGGCTTTTCGCAGTCGAATGTTATTGTATTTACGCGGCCTGCGGGCAGTGTTATGCCGGTTGCTGGGTCGCCGTCCGCGATGGCAGCGGCATTATCGGTCCCAAAGTCGGTCTTGATGGCAGCGTCGGGACGCGAGGCATACTCTTCGGGCGCGGGGTAGGCTATCGTACGCACATCCTCGAAATCGGCCGCGGGGGCCGCGATTGTGGTCTCGATGTGGCGCGGGCCCTCGACCTCGATCTGTGCCGAGGCAAGGTATCGCATCGCCTCGTCGGGCTTGACCCACGGGCCGCCCGACTGGCTCCACCCGGGCGAGTTGAAGATACCGATCTCGATGTCAAGCTCCGAGGCGGTCTTGAGCGCCGTGTGGAGGATCTTCCACCACTCGTCGCTCATCATAAGGACGTTGCGTTCGGTATAGAGCCCGTCCTGTCCGATGTTGCCGATGAAGGCGCGGTTTATGCCGGCGCGTTTCATGGCGTGCAGGTCGCGCACGACACCCTCCTCGGATATGTTGCCCGAGATCCAATACCAATATATTCCGGTCTGTTCCGTTTCGGGCGGCGTGGCGAAGTCGCGTGCCAGCTCCTCGGTCGAGGTGCAGGCACCAGTTATGGCCATTGCCGCCGTGAGGGCGGCTGCGGCGAGAAGTCTCTTCATAAGTATGGCTGTTTTAAGCTGTAAGGACAAATATACCGATTCCGCCCGACATATACAATATGGTCGGACGGCGGCTTCGGCTGAAGTGTCAAAAGAGTTATCAAGTCGGTCAAATTATCCAGCCTCCGCCGACGGCAATATATGTATGAAAAGGTAAAAAGCCGCAACTCCCCGAAAGGAATTGCGGCTTCTGGCATGCGCCGGTTGCGCGTTTGCTACTTGGCGTAGCTGACGGCTCGGGTCTCGCGGATGACGGTGATCTTGACCTGACCCGGGTAGGTCATCTCGTCCTGAATCTTCTTGGCTATGTCGTGCGAGAGTGCCTCCGACTCCTGATCCGAGAGTTTGTCGGCCCCGACGATTACGCGCAGCTCGCGGCCCGCCTGTATGGCGTATGTCTTCACGACACCCGGATATGAGAGGGCTATGTCCTCCATCTCCTTCAGACGCTTGATATACGACTCGACAACCTCGCGGCGGGCACCCGGACGGGCTCCCGAGATGGCGTCGCACACCTGTATGATGGGCGCGATCATGGAGGTCATCTCCACCTCGTCGTGGTGGGCGCCGATGGCGTTGCATATATCGCTCTTCTCCTTGTACTTCTCGGCGAGCTTCATACCGATGATTGCGTGCGGCAGTTCGGGTTCGTCATCGGGCACCTTGCCTATATCGTGCAGAAGACCTGCGCGGCGTGCCGCCTTGGGGTTGAGTCCCAGCTCCGAGGCCATGATGCCTGCAAGGTTGGCCGTCTCGCGGGCGTGCTGCAGAAGGTTCTGTCCGTATGACGAGCGGTATTTCATCTTACCGATAAGGCGTATGAGCTCGGGGTGGAGTCCGTGTATTCCGAGGTCGATGGCGGTACGCTTGCCCACCTCGACGATCTCCTCCTCGATCTGTTTCTTGACCTTGGCCACGACCTCCTCGATACGTGCGGGATGGATGCGGCCGTCGGTTACAAGCTGGTGCAGGGCCAGACGTGCGATCTCGCGGCGCACGGGATCGAAACCGCTGAGGATGATGGCCTCGGGCGTGTCGTCGACGATGATCTCGATGCCCGTTGCGGCCTCCAGAGCACGTATGTTGCGGCCCTCGCGGCCGATGATGCGGCCCTTGACCTCGTCACTGTCGATGTTGAATACCGTAACGGCATTCTCGATGGCCGTCTCGGTAGCTACACGCTGGATCGAGGTGACGATGATACGCTTGGCCTCCTTCGTGGCGGTGAGCTTGGCCTCCTCGATTGTCTCGTTGATGTAGGCTGCTGCTTCGGCCTTGGCCTCCGACTTCATGTTCTCGATGAGGATGTTCTTGGCGTCGTCGGCGCTCATGCCCGAGATCTGCTCCAGACGGGTGTTCTGCTCGCGGATGACTCCCGCAAGCTCCTCCTTGCGGGCATTGAGGCTCTGCAGCTGGTTCTGTACCTGCTCCTTGAGGCGGTCGTTATCCTTGATCTTGTTGTCGAGCTCGCGCTGCTGTGCCGCCAGATTGGCCTCCATCTGCTTGGCGCGCTGCTCGCTCTGTGCGATCTTCTGGTTGCGTTCGTTGACCTGACGGTCGTGCTCGCTCTTGAGCTGGATGAACTTCTCCTTGGCTTGGAGAATCTTCTCCTTCTTGATCATTTCGCCCTCGGCCTCGGCCTCCTTTAGGGCGGCGGCACATTGCTTGTGGATGGTATTCTTGGTGATGAATGTGGCCACAAGCACATATATGCCGGCTCCTATGAGAGCCGATACGATGGCTGTGATGAGTATTATCAACGGTGTACCCATGATGTTTTGGAACTGTTAGTTGGTTGTTAATATTTTAAGTAGTTTTCTTTCCGTCAATTAAACGTTTTTATATGTTTCCATATCTTTTCGGCGGCGTGGGCGATATGCGGTCATGTGCCGGCCGCCGGTATAAGCAATAAAAAACCCGCATAGAGAATCCTTAACTTGTTTGACGAATCTGCCGATAAGTCAAAGTGTGGGGCTCCGAGAGTTCGCAATCTTCCAACGGTGTCCGCAGACACACCGGCCGAAACCGGTTAAGGCCTGATTTTGAAAAGCCGAGAGTTGACCCAATGTAAAAAGTGTTCAGGTTCGCAAAGCTTTAAGGAATCTATGCGGGTAGATTTTCGTATGTAAAGAACGTCTGTAAATATATCGTTTATCTGTTCTGTCGTCTGTCTGTGTCTCTATCAGCAGGTACGGTGCGGATCTTGTTTATGAAGCCTCCTCTCGGTCTCGTGTCAAGTCACTATCTCAGTTCTCTCTCTCTTATTCGCTTCCTGCCAGACTTTCACTTCTTACAGCACAACTCCTTGTGCCCCTTCAACTCCTTGCGGCCCCCTCAACTCCTTGTGGCCCCTAAACTCCTTGTGTCCCCTAAACTCCTTGCGGCCTCCTTCAACTCATTGCCCCCCCCCTCAACTCCTTGTGGCCCCCTGCTGGCCCCGGGCGGGACTATTGTTTTGCGCCCTTGCGCGGAGCGGCGGATATGCGGTTGAGGTGGCTGTCTAGCTTCTGCGACAAGTCGTCGAGAGCCTTCATGTCCTCGTCCGAGAGTTGGTTCTGACGGGCGATGGCTATGTTGTCTATGGCGAACATCAACGATGTTATGGCCAGACAATCCTGCGCCGAGACACTCTCACCATAAGCCTTCTGCAACTTGCCGACATTGGCATTGACCTGCTTCTCGGCCAGACGATATATCTCCTCTTTCTCGGGCGCGATCTTCATCTCGTAGACGCGACCTGCCACGCGGAGCCGTATTTTCTGTTCGTTTGCCGCCATGATGCCAGTCAGCTTTGCTGCACGTTTGTGAGCAATGCGATGCACTTGTCAACCTCCCGCAATAATCGGTTGATGCGTGCACGCGATTTTGTACTGTCAGACGTATTCCCGCTGAGGCTTTCCGCCAGACGGAGCCGTTCGACCTCGGCCTTGAGTTCCCGGATCTGAGCTTCGCGCTGTCTGGCCTCGGCCCGCAAAGCATCGCGCTGCTGCAGCAACAGGGCATATTCGGCTTGGAGCTTTTCGTGCTGCTCGATGAGCCTTGCGGCCTGTGCCTGGATGTGCGTTATGATGCTTTTCGAAGCCATCCGTTACGGTCTCTACGCTGTTTTGACATTCAAAGGTAGTAAAAAAATATATTAGGAACAAATTTTCGAAGTTGTATGAGCTATTTTTGAGCCGAAATGCAACAGCCCGCCACGACCCCGACTGCGGGACGTGTGCGGGCTGCCGAAGCCGGTTATGCAGCTGCCGTTATGGATGCAATTGCGTAATGTATACTCTCTCCATGTCCACCCGTCTGTCAGCGGCGGGGTACCACCTCACCGTAGAGGTCATAATCCTCGGCGGCGGTGATGCGGGCGTCGTAGAAGTGCCCGCGGCGGAGCTGGTGTGCCGCGGCGGGGATGAGGATCTCCTGATCCACTTCGGGCGAGTCGTACTGCGAGCGCGCAACATAGTAGTCGCCTTGGCGCGAGTCGACGATCACGCGCATCGTGCGGCCGACGCGTGCGAGGTTGTTTTCGAGCGATATGCCCTCCTGAAGGCGCATTATGCGGTCGACACGCCGCTGTTTCTCCTCTTCGGGCACATCGTCGCGCAGCTCGCGCGCCGAGTATGTACCCTCCTCCTCCGAGTAGGCGAAGACCCCGAGACGGTCGAATCGTACGTCACGCACGAACTGTTCGAGCTCCTGCATGTCCTGCTCGGTCTCGGTGGGGTAGCCCACGAGCAGCGTTGTACGCAGCGCTATGTCGGGAATACGCTCACGCAACCGCTCGATGAGGGCCAAGGCGTCGGCCTTGGTGTGGCGGCGTTTCATCGCCGTGAGCATGCGGTCGGATATGTGCTGGAATGGTATGTCGAGGTATTTGCATATCTTGGGCTCCGAGGCCATCACGTCGATCACATCGTCGGGGAAAGCCGTGGGGTAGGCGTAGTGGAGACGTATCCACTCGATGCCGTCGATGCGGCACAAGGCCGTGAGCAGCTCCGCCAGTCGGCGGCGGCCGTAGAGGTCGATGCCGTAATATGTAGTGTCCTGCGCTATGACCATTATCTCGCGCACGCCACGTGCGGCGAGCTTGCGTGCCTCCTCCAGTAGGGTTTCCATCGGCACCGAGACATGCGGGCCGCGGATCAGGGGTATGGCGCAGTATCCGCACTTCCAGTTGCACCCTTCGGATATCTTGAGGTAGGCGTAGTGACGGGGTGTTGTGAGCAGACGCTCCGTCTCAAGTTCCGTGCGGTGCCGTGCACCGAGGGCGGCGGCAATGCCGGCCCAGTCCCTGACACCGAAATATTGATCCACCTCGGGAATCTCCGTGCGCAGTTCGTCGGCGTAGCGCTCACTCAGACAACCTATGACGAAGAGGTTGTCGATGCGCCCCGCCTGCTTGGCCGCCACGGCCGAAAGGATGGTGTCGATGCTCTCCTTCTTGGCGTCGCCGATAAAGCCGCAGGTATTGATGACGACGGTGCGGGCGTCGGTGCGGTCGCTGTCGAAGCGCACCTCATACCCTGCGGCGGCCAACTGCGCCATCAGATGTTCGCTGTCGACGGTATTCTTCGAACAGCCGAGAGTTATGACGTTTATCTTCTTCACCTTTTTTTCGGGATTATATTATCTTTATGACATCCTCGTATAAATTATCAATACAATTTTGTCGCATGCGAAACTTCGTACCATGGTTATGCCCTGTGCGGGCATCTATGTCGACGAGAATATTGCCTGCTTTAATTTGAGACAGAAAACCTTCAAAAGAGAATTTACGTAAAAGTTTGACATCGTTATAGAAAAAGTATTCTAATCCGTCAATTCTTTTTACTTCTGCTTGAACATAAAAACAATTTAATAGTTTCGTTCCGGCTTTGTGAGCTAAATCGTCAAAGCCCCAATATGGTTGAGGATTTAATTGCCCCAACCCTGCAGTTTGTTCTATTCCGCACAACCAATCGTGGTGCTTTTGTGCTACTTTACTTGCATCAAACGATATTTGTACTCTCCGATTATCAAAATCGAGAACTACCGTAAACCCTCTTTCGCTGAAATCATTTCCACTAATTGTTTGCCTAAAACTTTTTTCGTTTAGAGGATATCTTTTACCGGCTTCTTTATGCGCCCATCCATATTGTTTCAGAAATATCTCGGGTACAAATTTTATTGCGCGAGGAGATGGCTCTGTATGAAATAATGTTGTTAAAGAAGATGTGTTCTTGCGTTGGGCTTTTAGTTCCCATTCTGCCGCATTGGGAATGGGAAGATTGTTTTCTTTTATTCCGAGCAGATCTTCCAAAGTATTGCCTACTCCTCCGGCATTTCCGGGGCGTGCGTTTGGGACCCATCCCATATCGGCTATCTTATGAAATTCCGCAATAAGAGATTCCTTAGTATATATTTTTATGCCGGTATCCATAAATTAAAACAGGGTTAAGTTAGCTTTGTGTTCTTTAATGCGAGCCTCTGCGCTATCACAATATTGTTGTGAAATTTCAGTCCCAATATAATTGCGGTTTAGGTCTATGGCTGCAATTGCTGTGGTGCCACTTCCCATGAATGGGTCGAATACTATTTGTGCATTTGTCGATCCTATTATCCTTTTAATTAGATCAACAGGAAATGGTGCAGGGTGAGAGTTGTTCATCTCTTGCGTAAATTCCCATACATCTCCAACTGCATTAGCCTTTGGAACCAACCGGAATTTTGGTTTTGCAATAAGATATATAACCTCGTATGTAGGTAAAAAATAACCGGGATTAAAATTTATACCACCTTTTCTGCGCCATATGATAATCTGCCTTACAGGAAATCCGGAAACTATATCTTGTCTGTCTTGTAACAATCCATTTTGTACACGCCATTTGTGATTGTAGAATATTGCCCCGTCATCTTTTAGTAACCTAAACATTTCCTCAAGACAGGCTCTCTGCCATGCAACATATTCTTCATGAGGCATACAGTCATCATAGTTGGAATAACCAAATCTTAGAGCGGCCTTAGCCCATTTCCCCGATCTGGTATTGTGCTTCATACCATTGCCCGTAGAGTTCTTGAGATTATATGGTGGCGAAGTGACGAATAGGTCGACGGACTTATCCGGCATTTCACGCATAATCGTAAGGCAGTCTTCACATATTATGCGATTGAGATATTTTGAAATATCCTCCATTGTAGCCTATTTATTATTGTCGTTCCTGTCGCCGAAGAGTGCGTCGACAAACTCGCGGCGGTCGAACATGCGAAGCTGGTCGATACCCTCGCCTATGCCTATGTAGCGTACCGGTATGTGGAACTGGTCGCTGATACCGATGACGACGCCTCCCTTGGCCGTGCCGTCGAGTTTGGTTATGGTGAGCGACGTCACCTTCGTCGCACGTGTGAACTCGCGCGCCTGCTCGAAGGCGTTCTGTCCCGTCGAGCCGTCGAGTACGAGCATCACCTCGTGCGGGGCGTCGGGGATGACCTTGGCCATGACGTTGCGTATCTTGGTCAGCTCGTTCATGAGTCCCACCTTGTTGTGCAGGCGTCCCGCCGTGTCGATCAACACCACGTCGGCCTTGTTCGCCACGGCCGACTTGAGCGTATCGTATGCCACGGATGCGGGGTCAGAACCCATCTCCTGACGTATCATCGTGGCACCCGCGCGCTCGGCCCACACGGCCAGCTGGTCGATGGCGGCGGCGCGGAAGGTGTCGGCGGCGCCTATGTAGACCTTGCGGCCCGCCTTGACGAGCTGTGCCGCCAGCTTGCCGATGGTGGTAGTCTTGCCTGCGCCGTTCACGCCCACGACCATCATCACGTACGGCGTGCCCTCCTTGACCTCGATGCCGAAATCCTCGGTCGACGTATGGGACTGCTCGAGCAGCGAGGCTATCTCGTCACGCAGTATGGCGTTTAGTTCCGATGTGTTCATGTATTTGTCGCGGGCGATGCGCTCCTCGATGCTGCGGATTATCTTGACGGTGGTCTCGACACCCACGTCGGAGGTTATGAGCACCTCCTCCAGATTGTCCAGAACCTCGACGTCGACCGTCGAGCGGCCTGCTACGGCCCTCGCCAGCTTGGAGAAGAGCCCGCTCTTGGTCTTCTGCAGGCCCTCGGCCAGCTCCTCGCGCTCGCGTTTCTGTTCGGCGGCCTGCTCCGCGGGCTGTTGTGCCGCCGGGGCGTTATCCTGTTTTTTCTTGAAGAGATCGAAGAATCCCATATTGCTGATGTTTAGCTTGTGAATGATATTTTGCAAAAATACGTTTTTTCCGCAATATACGCAAGGCTGCACGGCGCGGGGCGCATGTCGTGGAGTGGACTGTTTATACGGTGCGGCGCGGGACGTATGTTGTGGAGTGCGCTGTTTATGCTGTGCGGCGCGCTGGCGGATGTGGAGTGACGCTGATGTGGCGGAGAGTATATGCGGCGTGCGGGCGGTGCCAAGGTGTGATATGCGGCGTGCGGAGCCGGGGAAGGGGGATGAATCGGATGGGGGCCGCTGGGAGGGTGCCGTGCAACACAAAAGGCGCCTCCCGCGGGAGACGCCTTTTGTATTAGACGCCGTGTCTAATGCAATGGTGATTAGTTGGCGAAATATGCCTTGATGTCGGCATCCTCGAGAAGGCTCTGCTCCTTGAACACGTAAGCGCCCGTCTTCTCCGACTTCACCATCTTGATACACTTGGTGTACTTCTTGTTTGTACCCGTTTTAAGGGTGGCGACGACTTTCTTTGCCATAGTTCAGAATAGATTTACTTGATTTCACGATGTACGGTTACCCTCTTCAGATACGGATTGTACTTGCGACGCTCCAGACGGTCGGGGGTGTTCTTCTTGTTCTTGGTGGTGATGTAGCGCGACATTCCTGCCACACCGCTCTCCTTCTGCTCGGTGCACTCGAGAATCACCTGCACTCTGTTACCTTTCTTTGCCATTTGTCAATGAGGTTTTAGTAGACGTTCTTGGGGGCAGCGGCCTCCTTCATAGCGGCTGCGAGACCCTTCTTGTTGATAGTTTTCATACCGGCGGCGGTTACCTTCAGGGTAAGCCAACGGCCCTCTTCCTCCGACCAGAAGCGCTTGGTTTTCAAGTTGGGATTGAACTTGCGCTTGGTCTTGCGGTTCGAGTGAGAGACATTGTTGCCAATCACCGAGCTCTTACCTGTAATTTCGCAAACTTTCATCGTTTCGTTGTGTTTTTAATAGCTTCCCCTCGCAATAAGGGTGCGCAAAGATAAACATTTTTTACCAAAAATCAATCCCCGCCGACTCTTTTTCGCGTTGCGGAGTCTGCGGGGATGATATTTTCTTTGCCTCGGGGCCTTTTCATGGCTCGTATGGACATGCCGCAGAGGTCATATATTGTCCGGCGTAGGCGAAATACGGCCGCACAGGAAGACTGCGCTCCGTGCGGCCAAGATAGGCTATTCGGCGGCTATCTGTTGCAGCAGCAATATTAGCTCGGCGTTGTCGTCCCAACCGCACGAGGCATACTGCTCGGGTGTGAAGACTATGTCGGGCGTGAAGGTCTTGGCGCGCGGGTCCTCGGGTGGCAGGAAGAGTTGCAGGCAGTTCGAGATCTGCCCCTCGATACCCGTGCGCGGCAGCTTGAAGAGCGTCTGCTCCATATATGTGTTGGGGGCCTGTCCCGACGGCAGACCTACGACCTTGGCTCCCATGCGGCGGAGGAAGAAGGCGTAGTGGAAGGCGGCGCTGAAGGTGTTGCCGTCGGTGACGACATATACCTGTGCGGGGCGGTAGAGAGGTTTGCCGTTGAGTTTGCGCAGCAGTTTGGCCGATGCCGTCATCGCGTTGTCGATGAAATTCCTGCGTACCTGCTTTATGTCCACCGAGGTGTTGTCGCCGCCGTCCTCGTAGAATATGTAGTCTCCCATGCGCAGCGTCGTGCCGTTGCTGCGGTTGAACTCTTCGAGCGTCATGTTCACCTTCTCGAGATAGAGGGGCGATATTCGTCGGGCCGTTGTCGTGCCCATGGAGGTGGTGAGGTAGTCGTCGCCGTAGAGCATGTATATCGTGGCCAAGGTTATGGGTGTCCAGCCGCCGCCGTTGTTGCGCAGGTCTATGATAAGGGTCTCGGTGCCGTCACGCTTCATCTCGGAGAGCATCTCGGCAAAGCGCTCCGAAAAGGCGGGCGTGCGGCGTATGGCCTCCTCCGGATCGTCGGGCATGGGCTCCGACATGAATCTGTTGTAGAAGTAGGCGAGGTTGTCCTGCCAGCCGGGCATCCCGTTACGGTGCATGTACTCGAAACACTCGCGTCCGTAGATCCCCGCTATGCGCATATACATCACCTGTTTGTCGCCGCAATCTATGGTGCGGTACTCCAGATTGCCCGCATCGAACCGCTTGTCGTGCGGCAGCGATACGAACGCCGTGTCTCTCAGGAACGACTGCCATTGCGATTGCTGCATAACGGGCATCGAGAATGTGTGGTCGGCACCTTGGGCGTCGCTTACGGTGATGGTGAGGCTGTCGCGCAGCTCGGGCAGGGCGCGTGCGTATGTGGAGAGATAGGTGGCGGTATTGCACAGCTTGGCCATTGCGCTCGAACGGTTCTCGCAGCCGTAACGCGCCTCGGCGGCATCGATGATCTTGTCTGCCGGCACTCCGTCCACAGCCTTGAGCCGCATGCCGAGATATTGCCATTGCGATTGCGGCAGCAGGTTGAATATCACGCCGTCGGGCAGGGCGCGCAGATACATCCCGACGCGCCCTTCGACATCAGGCTTCGAGGTGGCTGTGCGGATCCACGTATGGCCGTCGTGCAGCTCGGTGAGCATGTCCGACAACATCTCGATATACTGGTCTTTAGTCATCGGCTCGGCCGTGATCCGCTCCCTCATCTGCTGGGCGCGGCGCGCAAAGTATGGACGGCCGCCCATGGGGGTGTATGGGTCGGGGTGCGTGGCCTCGACATATTCGATGAAGAGGTCGAAGTCGGCCAGCAGCGAATCACGCTGCTCGGGCGCCTGCTGTGCGCTTGCCGTTAACGTGAACGACATGATGGCCACAGCAAGAATCGTTGTGCGTAAAGCTCTTTTCATTGTTGGTAGTGTTTAATGATTGCTTCCTTGTATTGCAAATATATGAAATTAATAATTATTATGCAATACATAATAGTGCGGATAAATGAAAAAGCGACACCACGTATTGCGAGGTGTTGCTTAAAGTCTTTGTGTATTACGTATTTATGAGGGTGCGGCAGCGATCTTTCCGGTAAATGAAAATGTCCGTTCGATTGATCGTCTGCCTTTGAGGCCCCAATGGATGTTATTCGAGCAGGCGGCGGTAGAGTTCGATCTCGGCGGGGTCGCCCATGGCCTTGCCCTCCACGTCGGAGAGCTTCACGCACTTGCGGGTCTGCTGTTTGTCGTTCATGCGGCAAGTCGAGAGCTTCATCACGATATTGCATGGCGGGTAACCCGTGTCGTTGGTGATGTTGGTGCCGATACCGAACGAGCAGCGTATGCGCCCCTCGCACGCCTTCTGTATCTCGGCGGCGCGGGGGAAGTCGAGCGCGTCGCTGAAGATGATGGTCTTGGTCATGGGGTCGATGCCGAGTTCGCGGTAGCGGGCCACGGCCATGTCGATGAAACGCAGCGGGTCGCCCGAATCCTGACGCACGCCGTCGAAGAGCGAGGCGTGCTTCTTCGAGAAGTTCTTGAAGAAGACCTCCGAGCCGAAGCTGTCCGTAAGGGCTATGCCGAGGTAACCGTCATATACGTTGACCCAATGCTCCATGGCCAGATAGTTTGCCTGACGCGGGCCTCCGTTGACGGCGGCGATGAACATGGGCAGTTCGTGGGGATAGGTGCCTATCATCTTCATCCCGAGCTTCATGGCCAGATAGCAGTTCGACGTGCCGGCGCAGTATCGGGCCTCGCGACGTATGTACTCCATGACGGCGCGGTGCACCTCGAACGAGAAGCGGCGACGCGTGCCGAAGTCCGAGAAGAGGAGGTGCTCGGCATTCGAGAGGGCGATCTTCTCCTTCAGGCGCGTCATCACTCCGCTCATGTCGGCCGCGTGGGTGCTGTTGCGCAGCGCCGAGACCGTTGTGAGCACGGCGATCTCGTAGAGGGTCACCTTGTACATGAAGTCCGAGGCTTCGATGTGGAGGTGTCCGTGCTCGTCGATCCACGTAGAGATGCGTTTGGGGTCGAAGCGGAAGCCGCGTAGCCACTCGAAGTAGTTCTGCGGGATGAAGCGGCAGTTGGCTACCATGTAGTCGAACTCCTCGTCGGTGAGGGCGAGGCGGCCCAACTCGTCGAAAGCCCGACGCAGGTCATCCACAAAATTCTGGTCGTAGACCGTATCGTCGCGGTCATGGAAGACGAATGTTCCCTCGGCCTGAGGGAAGAGCTTGAAATAGGCGTACGACGTGGTGAACTTGTAGAGATCGGTGTCGAGGATTGATTGTACGTACATGTCGGTTTATGTGTGTGGGTTATTTCTGTTTGGTGTCGCGTTTGAGCTCGTCATAGAGCATCGATATGGCGTATGCCGAGGCGCGGTTTATCACCTGACCGCGGTCGGTGCCCGAGTCGCGCATCATGCTGACGGTACGCGTGGGTGTGGCTACGGCGAACCATACCGTGCCGACGGGTTTCTCGGCCGTGCCTCCCGTAGGGCCCGCAATACCGGTGGTGGCTACGGCGTAGTCGGCACCCGAGACGCGGCGCGCACCCTCTGCCATCTGTCGGGCGACGGTCTCGCTCACGGCGCCGAAGCGCATGATGTCATCATAGTTTACGCCCAGCACGTCGCGCTTGGCCTCGTTGCTGTATGTGACGGCCCCGAGCAGGAAGTATGCCGAGGCGCCGGCCATGGCCGTGAAGCGCGAGGCGATGGCACCGCCCGTGCAGCTCTCTGCTGTGGCGAGGGTCAATCCGCGCTCCGTGAGGAGTTTGTGTACCAGCGCCTGCACCGAGGCATCCTCGAAGCCGACGATATATTGCGGTATGATGTCGTAGAGACGGTCAAACAGATTGTCTATTGTCTTGCGTGTCGCGTCGGCATCCTCCACGTCGTATGCCGACAGTCGCAGGCGCACAACATTGGGCGAGGGCAGGTATGCGAGCTTTATACCCTTGGGCAGGGCGTTCTCCCAGTCGGCGATGCGGGCCGCGAGCATCGACTCGGCAAGTCCCGCCGTGATCATCGTGCGGTGGATGTTGGCATGGAGCGAGAAGTGGTGCTTCAGACGAGGCATCACCTCGTCCTGCATCAGGTGCTCCATCTCGAAGGGTACGCCCGGCAGCGATACCACAACGCCGCCCTCGGCCGTCTCGAACCACATGCCCGGAGCTGTGCCGTGACGGTTCGGAAGTACGGTGCAGGTGTCGGGCACGAGCGCCTGCGAGCGGTTCAGCTCGTTGAACTCGATGCCGCGGCGCGCGAGCATCGTACGTACATGCTCCGCGACCGCCTTGTCCTCGACCATGCGGGCCGAGAAGATGCGCGCGAGGGTGAATTTGGTTATGTCGTCCTTCGTGGGGCCGAGGCCTCCCGTCAGGATCACCACCTGCGACTGCGCCAGAGCGTGGCGCAGCGACTCCTCGATGCGGGCGGCATCGTCTCCGACCGAGAGCCGCTCGGCTACCGTTATGCCTGCGGCGTTGAGCTGCTTGGCTATGCTTACCGAATTGGTGTCGACGATTTGTCCTATGAGGATCTCGTCACCTATGGTGATTATGGTTGCCTTTATCATTGTATTCTTCTGTTTTTGTGTTCGCTGTTAAGCCTTATTGCGGATATCTTCCCGTCCCTCGCTGTCCCTGTTGGTGTCGCCCGGATTGTCGTTGCGGGCGGTATCATTATTTTCTGCCGCCGTTGCGGACTTTGCGGTCTCCTCTGCCTCCGCCTCTGCCGCCTGCTGTGCCAGATGGGCCTGATGGTGTGCCTGCTGCTGTCGGCGCCGTTCCTCTCCTTCGGCCTCGGCACGGTCCCAGCGTACGCGTTCGGCAAGTTCGGTCTGCATCTTCCGAAGGGCGCTGCCGCCGCCGTAGATATACTCCGAACATATCTGTACGAGTATCGCTCCCGCACCGATCATGGCCTCCACGTCGTCGGCATCGGCAATGCCGCCGCAGGCTATAACGGGGCAGGCGCCTTTGGTACGGTGTGATATGTGTGATACGATGTGCAGGACGCGTGCCTTGAGCGGCGCACCGCACATGATGCCGGGCGTGCGGCCCAGAGAGTGTATCTCGCGCGTGGAGTTCTCAAGTCCGTACCGGCCCGTGGTGCCGCCGCACGCCACAAGTCCGTCGAGCGGCATGGTGAGCATGATGTCGGTTAGCTGGTCGATCTGCTCGTCGCTCAGGTCGGGCGATATCTTGAGCAGGACGGGACGGTATTGGTTCTGCCCGCGGCGGAACTCGAACAGCGGTTCGAGGATGGCTTCGACCTGCTCCTTGGTGCGCGGGATGAAGGGTTCGGGCGCCGAGTTGTCGCATACGTTGACGGTGAAGTAGTCGGCGTACTGGTAGAGCGAGCGGAACGAACGCAGGAAGTCGGCCGGAGCGTCACGCTCGTCGGTGGCGTGGTTTTTGGCTATGTTGCAGCCGATGACGGTGCGGCAGCGCGTGCGCTTGATGTTGGCTATGACGCGTTCGACACCGGCACTCTCGATGACGGAGTTGTATATGAGTGCGTGGTCTCCCTCGAGACGGTACAGACGCCGCGCGGCGGAGCCGCTCTGCGGGCGCGGCGTTATCGATCCCACCTCGACGAACCCGAAGCCCGAAGCGCTCAGGGCGTCGATCATGTTGCCGTTGGTGTCGAAGCCTGCGGCTATGCCTACCGGAGATGAGAATTTCATTCCGAAGGCTTCGCACTCGAGTTCGGGCATGGGCGGAGCGTAGAGTTTGCGCAGCAGGAACGTGCCGAGAGGTGTGGCGGCGGCCGCACGCATGAACAGACGCTTGCGCCGTAGCGAAAGGTCTGATCCGGCGAAGAATCGGAACGGTTGTAATAATGAATCAATCATATCGTTTGGCCCCGCGCATCGCCGTCGGAGGCTTTTGTCGGGCGCCGTATTTTTTACAAATATAATATAAAAACGCCATACTTCGAATCTTCCTGTCCGAAGCCGTCATCGTCGGCACGATGCCGCGGCTGTAATGGCTATATGATGCCGTCGCCGGAATCGGTGTAACGACCGGGCTATGATATGCGCTCCGACAGCCTAAAAATACTCCTGACGCAGGTGGTAGTTGTTGCGCATCGACTCGAAGGTCTCGGGAGAGGCCTTGAGACTGCGGGTCTGTTGCGCAATGTCGAAATATCGTCCGATGCTTTGGCACATCTGTTCCCACGTTATGGGGCGACGCTCGACGGGCGTGGCCTGCGGCGGATACCACCCTTCGAGGGGCAGTGCGAAATGTCGGGCTGCGGCCCGTACGACGGCAGCCGTGGCGTTGGCCTTGCCCTGTGCCGAGTAGCCCGCAATGTGGGGCGTTGCGATGAAGGCCTTGTCGAGAAGGCGGTGGTCGATGCGGGGCTCGTTCTCCCAGACATCGATTACCATACGCTGCGGTGCCTCGACGAGAGCTGCCGTGTCGGCCACCTCGCCGCGTGCGGCGTTCATGAGCGTGGCGTCGGGACGCATGAGACTGAGAAGACGGCTGTCGGCCAGATGGCGTGTGGTGTCATCGAGCGGCGTATGCAGGGTGAGGATGTCGGCCTCGGCCGCCACCTCTTCTATCGGCAGGAAATCGCCACCTTCGCGCTGCTGCCGCGGCGGGTCGCATCGCAGTATGCGGAATCCCCACATGCGTCCGTACTCTTCGACAAGGCTTCCGACATGACCCACGCCGACGATGCCGAGAGTCTTCTGCTGCGGCTGCCACCCCTCGTCGGCGGCGAGGGCCGCAAGTGCCGCTCCGACCCATTGCAGCACGCCTGCGGCGTTGCACCCCTGTGCCGTTACGACCTCTATGCCGTGCGCGGCGCAATAGTCGAGGTCGATATGGTCGAATCCTATTGTGGCGGTTGCTATGAGCCGTACGCGCGAACCCTCCAGAAGGTGTCGGTCGCAGCGTGTGCGCGTGCGGATGATGAGCATGTCGGCATCGAGGGCATCTTCATGCGAGATCTCGGCGGCAGGACGGTATACGACCGTGGCGTATGGCTCCAGAACTCCCGATATGTAGGGTATGGCGTTGTCGATTACGATTTTCATGTGGCGAATCGTTACTTTTGTGTAAATTGAATTGCAAATATACGCAAAAAACGATTTTTTTGTATCTTTGCCCCAATTGATTAAGGTTATGGCCGAGTTGGATAATACGCTGAATCAGATGGATCCCGATGCGGGTGACTACTTCGGTGTGCCGAGCAGTCCCGAGCAGTCGCAGCTGGTGCTGGTATCGGTTCCGTGGGATGCCACGGCTCCGGCCGGGGCCGTCGCGTCGTATGCCCCCGATGCCATAATCGAAGTGTCGGCGCGCATGGATCCATACGACCCCATCTCGCCCGACGAGTGGAAAAAGGGCTTTGCCACTGACGACGTGGACTATACGCTGCAGGACCGGTCGCAGCTTCTGCGCTCCGACGTCGAGAAACTGCGTTCGTATGCCGCCTCGGGCGGAAGCATCATGGGACAGTTGGCCGACGACTACTACGCGCGCCGTCAGCGGCGTGTCGATGACGGCTGCCGCGACATGGTCGCCTCGGTGCGTGCCGTCTCGGAGGGGTGGCTGCGGCAGGGCAAGGTCGTGGGTCTTGTGGGCGGTGACCACTCCACACCGCAGGGGCTGATCGAGGCGCTGGCCGCGCGCGAGCCCGGGATCGGTATCCTCCACATGGATGCCCGATGCCGTCTGAAGGCCCGTTGCGAGGGATTCGAATATTCGTGCGAGTCGCTCATGTACAACGTGCTGAAGAACGTAGAGGGTATCGGCCGCGTAGTGCAGGTGTCGCAGCGCGACTTCTCGGCGACGGAGCATCGCGTGGCACGCGAGTCGGAGCGCATAGCCCTCTATGATACAGACCGCTTGGCTTCGATGCGTTTCGACGGGGCGTCGTGGCGTGAGGTGTGCGATGCGATCGTATCCGAGCTGCCTTCGACGGTATATGTCGATTTCGATATCTCGGCCCTCTCGATCGAGAATTGCCCCCATTCGCCCTATGCCGCACCCGGAGGCCTGCGTTTCGACGAGGCGCTATATATGATCAACCGCGTGGTCGAGTCGGGACGCCGTATCGCCGGATTCGATGTGGCGGGTGTGGTGCCAAAAGTCGAGGATTATGTCGATGCGGCGGTTGCGGCGCGAATGTTGTATCGTCTGTGCGGTATGGCTTTGCGCTCACAGAAGTGTAAGAGTTGAAGATGAAAGGATATCTATATACGGTCGTTGCGGCCGTAGGTTTGTCGGCCTTGTCGGCCATGGTGTCGTGCAGCCGCGAGAGCGGTCTGACGCTGAACGACCAGACCGATTCGTTGTCTTATGTGGTGGGTATGAACATCGCATACAACATCATGAAGATGGACTCGACGCTGCGTCCCGAGGTCGTGTGCGCCGCCATCGACGACGCCCTCTCGGGCCGTGAGATGCTCTCGGCCGAGGATGCCAAGACATACTTCCTTGCCTATATGAACTACGGGGCCTATGAACGTACGCGCGCCTATGAGGAGCAGTACCTGTCGGATCTCGAGAAGTCGGACCGCGACATCGTACGCACGCGCAGCGGCCTTACGTACAAGGTTGAGGAGCTGGGCGACATGAACCGTGCCGTGACGAGCAACCGCGATACGGTTGCCATACGTTACACCATCGAGTCGATAGACGGCGGGCAGATATACTCCTCATACGAGCGTGGCGATACGCTCCGTGCGGCTGTCAACCGGCTGACGGACGGTTTGGGCGAGGGTGTGCAGCTCGTGGGCGAGGGCGGCAAACTTATCATGTGGATACCTTCGGCGTTGGGTTACGGCGCCATGGGCAACGAGGAGCTGGGTGTGAAGCCCAACCAGATGTTGCGATACGAAGTGGAGGTGGTCGAGGTCAAACGCCGCCGATAGAGGTGCGTGCGGCCGGTGACGGCCTTAGATATGGCGGCCTTGTATTGAAAAGGTAAGGCCGGAGTCCGCCTTATGTGTGGGCCCTGTAAATATGGTGAGGCCGGTTCCCGCACGATTTGGATATATGTACGGAAAGTTGTAAAACGATAAATTTTTAACGTAAAGATGAAAAAATTGATGATTGCAGCCGTCATGCTCGCAAGCGCGGCGGTGATGGTCTCGTGCGGCGGAAAATCGTCGTCGATGATCTCTAAGGGTAGCAAATCGGAGATGGATACGTTGTCGTATGCCATCGGTATGAATATCGGTCAGGGTATCGCCGGAGATATTCCCGAGATGAAGTTTGACATCGATCTGATGGCTTCGAGCGCCGAGAAGGCCCTGCTGGAGAAGGGTATGAAGAGTGAGGATGCCACGGCCGTGCTGGAGGACTTCTTCGGCAACAAGCGTCCTGCCCGCCTGCAGAAACTCGACGAGGAGGCTCGCAAGCGCATGCAGGATTCGACGGCTGCACCGCTCGATCCCAAGGAGGTGGATATCTTCGAGAACGATGCCGAGCGTAAGGAGGTGTCGGAGGCTTACGGTGCCGACATGGGTTCGCGTCTGCGCGGCTCGCGTCTGCCGATCAAGACCTATTGGTTCGTTCAGGGCTTCAAGGATGCCTATACGGGTGCCGAGCCCGTCATTAGCCCCAATGTTGCGGCAATGCACATGCAGACCTACTTCATGGTAAAGCGTCCGGCCGAGAACAAGAAGGCTTCGGAGGAGTGGCTCGCTTCGATCGAGAAGCAGAGCGGCGTGCAGAAGACCGAGAGCGGCCTGCTCTACCGTATCGACCGCGAGGGCGACTCTGCCATCAAGCCCAAGGCTACGGACAAGGTCGAGGTGAACTACGAGGGTAAGTTCATGGACGGTCAGGTATTCGATTCGTCGTACGAGCGCGGTGCGTCGACCGAGTTCCCGCTCAACGGTGTGATCAAGGGCTGGACCGAGGGCCTGCAGCTTATCGGCAAGGGCGGTCAGATTACGCTCTGGATACCGTCGGATCTGGCTTACGGCACCTACGGTTCGGGCATGATCGGCCCGAACGAGGCTCTCGAGTTCAAGGTTGAGCTTCTGGATGTGAAGGTGGGCAATGAGCCCGCAAAGACGGAGGCTCCCGCAGCCGAGGCCGAGAAACCGGCCGAGGAGCAGAGCAAGTAACAAACGGATTCAGAACAGGTAGTGCGACGGACGGAAAAGTCCGTAAGCACGGAGTATAAATGTAAGGCGGCCGTCCCGATGGGGCGGCCGCCTTTGTGTTATTATGTGTCTATTGGAGGTGTAGATAAGATATAACACCGCCGTATATTATTCTTGTTTCTTGGCTTTGGAAGGTGTGTTGACAGCGCCGCGCTCGTCGCATATCAGAAGCGACGAATCGCCGTAGGAGAGGAATCGGAATCCGTTGTCGAGGGCGTAGCGGTATATCCGCCGCCAGTCGTCACCAACGTATGCCGATATGAGCAGCAGCAGTGTCGACTTGGGCTGGTGGAAGTTGGTTATGATACGCCGTACGATGCGGAACCGGAAATCGAGGGGCGTTATCATGATCTGTGTCGAGGCCTTCAGACGGTCCATGCCGTGTTGCCGCATATACTTTATAATATCCTCAAGGGCATCGCGTCCCGTATAGCTGTCGGGTATGTCGTATGGCTCCCACTGTCCCACGACTCTATCCACGTCGGGAGAGCCGCCGCTATGTATGCGCCACCCGAGCGCGGGAAGCGATTCGAGCGTGCGCACCGACGTGGTGCCTACGGCCGTGATGTCGTCGCAGCGGTCAAGCAGGTGTTGCAGCGTGTCGAGACGTACCTCGAAGTGTTCGGTGTGCATCGGATGCTGCGCCGCGTCGTCGCTCTTGACCGGAAGGAATGTCCCCGCACCGACGTGCAACGTCACGGCCTCGAATTCGAACCCCTCGCCGCGCATGCGCTCGATTAGCTCCTCGGTAAAGTGGAGTCCTGCCGTGGGTGCGGCGACCGAACCCTCGAACTTGGAATATACGGTCTGGTAACGCGTCAGGTCGATCTCCTCGCTCTCGCGGTTGAGGTAGGGCGGGATGGGTATGCGTCCGAGGTGTTCGAGCAGCTGGCCGAAGGTCATGTCGGCATCCCACGCAAAGCGTACGATATGCTCGCGCGTGCCCCGCTCGGCGATACGGGCCGTGAGACGGCATGCGCGCCCCTCATACTCGAATGGTATCTCCACATCGCCATCCTTCCACTTCTTCAGATTGCCTACGATGCAGCTCCAGCTGCAGGTGCCGCGCGCGGCAAAGGCCCGCTCGTAGTCGGCCGGATCGTGCGGCTCGAGGCAGAAGACCTCGATGCGTGCGCCCGATGCCTTGTGCATGATGATGCGTGCGCGTATGACCTTCGTGTTGTTGAATACGATGAGTGTGGACGCAGGCAGCTGCTCGTCGATATGGCGGAAACGGCTCTCGCTGATGGCGCCGTTGCGGTAGACGAGCAGTTTCGAGTCGCTGCGGTCCGGAAGCGGGAACTTGGCTATGCGCTCCTCCGGCAGCGGATAATCGAAATCGTTTATGTCGATGTGACGTTCCATTGTGGATGTTTTGTCGGCAAAGTTACAAAATCGCGGCTGAATCCCCAATATCTTGATATATTAGGTCGGGCCGCCAACAAAACCGCAGGAAAGAATCTTTTATTCTCCCCTGCGGTTTTCTATGATCTTTTATAATTTACTTTGTCTTCCCGTACTTTCGCGTACTTTCCGTGTCTTCCAGTCTCGTCTCTCGGCCTGATATGTATTTAGGCCCCCTGTCGGGAATTTAGGCGGCGCCGGCTTACCGTGGTGTCTCGGGGCGGGGCGCGTCAGTCGTTGGCCTTGTATCGCGAGGGCGATATGCCGACCCTCTGCTTGAAGTATTTGCCGAAGAAGGATTGAGAGACGAAATTGAGTCGGTCGGCTACCTCCTGTATGCTGAGTCCCGTCTGTCGGAGCAGGTCCTTGGCGCGGTGTATCACCACGTCATCGATGATCTTCGAGGCGTTCTTGCCCGTCTTCTTCTTGCATATAAGCGACAGGTACTTGGGGCTTATGCCCAATTTCGAGGCGTAGAACTCGACGCTGCGCTCACGCTCGCACTCGGCACTCAGTATGCGGATGAACTCCACCATCAGCGCGTCGGTGCGCGACTGTCTGTCGGGTTCGGGCCGCGACGGCAGCTTGAGGTTGAGCATGGACATGAGCGTGTAGAAGAATGCCGAGAAGAGCGATGTGACGATACGCGTGTTGTAAGGGTTGGCTCCCGCGTAGCGTACGGCATCGGCCAACAACTCACCCACGCGGTGCAGGTGCGACGCCTCCTCGTCGGTGAGCGATATGCACGGCATGGTCGAGAAGATCATGTAGATCGACAGGAAATCGGCTGCAGGAATGTTGATCGAGTCGAGGAAATTGCGCGAGTAGGTCATCAAGTATCCGCGGCAAGCCTTGCTGCACTTGAAGGCCGTGACAACGGAATCCTCACGCAGCAGCACCAGCGAATTGGTGCGGAGCTCATGGCTGCGGCCGTTGATGGTGATGCGGGCCTTGCCGTTGCATATTATTCCGATCGTGATGCCGTCTATGATGCGGGGTGTGTCGTCCAGACTCTGGAATCTGATCAGCGGCGACATGACAAGATTGTCGGATTTGAGGCTCGCGTCTGCAAAAATCTGTTTTAGTTTTGAAATTGAAATCCTGTGAACATCCTCACCATAGGTCTTTCTCTCCATAATATTGTAGGTTAATAATTTCAATCCGTATCATGATCCTGCGGGCACACCACGTTCAATTCGCCGTGCAGGCATACCACCCGCATCGGGAACTCCCCGCCGCGTTGTCCGTCGACATCCGTATCCTCGTCGATGCATGTTGCCAGAACCAGCGTGCTTGTTCTCAGGAACCGTATAGCGGGGGTTTTGATCCCCAGAATGTAGAGCACCATGTCGAATACCGACAGAATCAGATTGCGCCTGCGAAGGAACAGACAGTCGAAAACTCCGTCGCGGAGGCTCGACTTGCTGGCCAGCGGAACCCTCCCTGCCGTCTCCCCGTTGAAAACGAGACCCATGAGCGTCTGGTAATAGAACGTTTCATTGTCGGTAGTTATTGTGAGGGGGATGCTGTGAAGGTTCCTTAAATCGCGCATGGCCGCCACGACATAGGCTAAACGGCCGATGCGGTGCTTCAGATGTTCGGACGTATGCTGCGATGTCGTGGTGAAGAGTCCGAAGCTGAATATGTTGACGAAATATATGTCCTTGTCGGGGTGTTTGTCGCGGCCGCGTCCGATCTGTTCGACCTTTCCGCAGTCGATCTGCTCGACGGCGCCTTCGGCAATCTGCTGTGCCGCCTTGAGTATGTTGCGCGACATGCCGAGCGCGCCGGCGAAGTCGTTGGCCGTACCTGCGGGTATGACGCCCAGCGTGAGCGACAGACCCTTTCGTTTCATGGCATTGACCACATAGTTGAGGGTGCCGTCCCCGCCCGCCACCACGGCCAGATCGACCGTCTCGTAGCCGTCGAAGGGGTTCTCGCCGAAGGCTATGAGGCGCGGCCGCATGTCATACCCCGCATTGCGGAATATGGCCACGATGTGATCGACATTGCGTCCGATCTTGCCGCGTCCGGCCTGTGTGTTGTATATCAGTATGGCACTCTTCATAATAACAAGCATTCGCTACCCGCAGCCGTGAATAGGTGCGGGCGGCTCCTGTCGGCGGTTATATGGCGTGGAATCCTTCTTTGCGTTTGAGCGTCGAGGCCAGAGCCTCCGAGTAGTACACCTCGAAGGCGCCGTCGGCACCCGAGGTTATGAAGTAGACGAGTATTCCCTGTTTTTCGAGCACGCGCGCCTTCTCCAAGGCTTTCTCCTTGCCCAGCGCCATAAACATCGTGCCGAAAGCGTCGGCTTCGGCGCACGTGGGAGCCACGACCGTAGCCGAGAGCAGGTCGCTCACGGCGCTCCGGCCTGTGCGGGGGTCAATCGTATGGGCCACCTTGCGGCCCTCGTCGTCGATGTAGTAGCGGCGGTAGTTTCCCGATGTGGCGAAGGCGCAGTCGCTCAGCGATATGACCTGCTGCACGTATGCCCCGGGCGACTGGTTGCCGTCGAAGGGGGTCTCGACACCGACGCGCCACGGGCCGCCCTTGGCCCTCTGGCCGCGGCAGCGTACTTCGCCGCCGATGTCGACGATGTAGTTCTCGATGCCCATCTGCTCGAGGGCGTCGGCCGCCATGTCGACAACATATCCCTTGGCGATGGAGTTGAAGTCGAGCTGCACGCGCGGGTCCGACTTTATCAGACGCCCGTTCTCGACGCGCACCTTGTCAAAGCCGACAAACTCCATGATGGAGTCTATATTGGGGTTCTTGGTGCGGTCCTTGGCCGCAAAGCCGTATGCCTCGACCAGCGGTTTTACGGTCACGTCGTAGGCCCCGTCGCTAACATCGTGGACACGGCCTGCGAGTTCGAGGTTGAATGCTATGTGGCGGTCGATGGAGTCGGTCTGGTTGCGGTTTACGCGGTTCAGGAGCGACCCTTCGTCGAATATCGACATCGAGCTCTTGGCCTCGGCGTCGATACGCATCATCAGGTCGTATATCTCCGAAGCCGGACGGTCGGTCAGGGCCGTCACGTGGAGGAATGTGCCGAGCATCTCTCCGTCGACGTCGACATAGACGGGTTGCGCATGACGGCACGCCACGGCCGCCGCAGCGGCGAGTGCGATAATGAAAATCCGTATGGCGCAGAATATGTTTTTAGTCTTCATGCCGATAGTCGGTGTGTCTCTGTTACGGGGTTCCGTCGCCGGTGCGATCTACGCGGTGGCGTTTACGAGAATTACAGCGCAAATATACACAAATTTACATAAACCCCGCCTTCGAGTGTGCAAATAGGATTTTTTTGACGGTAAAAAACACATTTTGGCAATAAAATATTTGCTCGAAAATATTTGCCTCTTAATTAAATTCAAAGTATTTTTGTCGCACGCTCTGGCGTTATTCACGGTAAGGGGAATGCGTCGTAGAGCGCAACCTCGGGTCGCGGCCGCTCTGGAAATCGCGGCGCTGCCCTCAAAATTAAAATTTTATGGCTTATTTAACTGCAGAGAAAAAGCAGGAGCTTTTCGGCAAGTACGGCAAGTCTAACACCGATACGGGTTCTCCAGAGAGCCAGATCGCGTTGTTTTCGTACCGTATCAGCCACCTTACTGAGCACCTCAAGAGCAACAAGCACGACTTCGGTACGCAGCGCGCGCTGCTGCGTCTGGTCGGAAAGCGCCGTCAGTTGCTTGAGTACCTTAAGGAGGTGGACATCGAGCGTTATCGTTCGATCATCAAGACTCTCAACCTCCGTAAGTAATTCTCTTCGAGGTGAACGAATGAAGGTAACCGCTGCGTTACCTTCATTTTGTATGACATTTTTATTTGACGATTGAAAATATAGTATGGAAGAAAAGAAGTTGTACAATGCTGTACAAAAGACGATCACGCTGGCGGACGGCCGTCAGATCATGATCGAGACCGGAAAACTGGCCAAGCAGGCCGACGGCTCGGTGGTCGTGAAGATGGGCGACACGATGCTGCTCGGTACGGTCGTGGCCGCCAAGGATGCCAAGGAGGGAACCGATTTCATGCCCCTTCAGGTGGAGTATAAGGAGAAGTTCGCCTCATGCGGCCGTTTCCCCGGCGGTTTCATGAAACGTGAGGGTAAGGCCAGCGACGCCGAAGTGCTCGTGGCGCGTCTTATAGACCGTGCGCTGCGTCCGCTCTTTCCGGCAGATTACCATGCCGAAGTGTTCGTTACGGTGAACCTGATCTCGGCAGACAAGGATATTCAGCCCGACGCTCTGGCCGGACTGGCCGCCTCGGCCGCGCTGGCCGTATCGGACATACCGTTCGGCGGCCCCATCTCGGAGGTGCGCGTGGCGCGCATCGGCGGCGAGTTTGTCATAAACCCCAATTTCTCGCAGATGGACGATGCCGATCTTGATATCATGGTCGGCGGTACGATCGACAACATATTGATGGTCGAGGGTGAAATGAAGGAGGTCTCGGAGGAGGTCATGCTCAACGCCATCAAGTTCGCCCACGAGGAGATCAAGAAGCAGTGCGCCGTGCAGATCGAGCTGTCGAAGGAGCTGGGCAAGGACGTAAAGCGTACCTATTGCCACGAGACCAACGACGAGGAGCTTCGCCAGACGGTCATCAAGGAGCTCTACGACAAGGCCTACGCCATCGCTACGAGCGGCACTACGAAGCATGAGCGTACGGATGCCTTCGATGCTCTGGAGGCAGAGTTCGCATCGCGTTACAGCGAGGAGGAACTTGTGGAGAAGGCTCCCCTGATCCATAAATACTATCACGACGACGTGGTCAAGAAGGCCATGCGCAACATGATCCTCGACGAGGGCAAGCGTCTGGACGGCCGCCGCACGGATGAGATACGTCCCATCTGGTGCGAGGTCGGCTATCTGCCCGGAGCACACGGCTCGGCCATCTTCACTCGTGGAGAGACGCAGTCGCTGACGACCGTCACGCTCGGAACCAAACTCGACGAGAAGATGATCGACGAGGTTCTGGTTCAGGGCTCGGAGAAGTTTGTGCTGCACTACAATTTCCCGCCCTTCTCGACTGGTGAGGCCCGTCCCGCGCGCGGTGTTAGCCGCCGTGAGATCGGCCACGGCCATCTGGCATGGCGTGCGCTCAAGCCCATGATCCCCACGGGCGAGGAGATGCCTTACGCGCTGCGTGTGGTATCGGATATCCTCGAGTCGAACGGTTCGTCGTCTATGGCTACCGTCTGCGCCGGCACGCTGGCTCTGATGGATGCCGGTGTCAAGATCAAGAAGCCCGTGTCGGGTATCGCCATGGGTCTGATCTCGGATTCGGCTACGGGCCGCTGGGCCGTGCTGTCGGATATTCTGGGCGATGAGGATCACCTCGGAGACATGGACTTCAAGGTTACGGGTACGCGCGACGGTATCACCGCCACGCAGATGGATATCAAGGTCGACGGTCTGTCGTACGAGGTGCTGGCCAAGGCTCTGGAGCAGGCGCGCGTAGGACGTATGTATATCCTCGGCAAGCTTACGGAGTGCATCGCCGAGCCGCGTGCTGACTATCGTCCCTTCGTTCCGCGCATCGTGCAGATCACCATACCCAAGGACTTCATCGGAGCCGTTATCGGCCCGGGCGGCAAGGTCATTCAGGACATCCAGAAGACGACCAACACCACCATCACCATTACGGAGAACGACGAGGCCGGTGTTGTGGATATCTTCGGTGTTGACAAGGCCGCTTTGGACGGGGCTCTGGAGCGTATCAAGGCTATCGTTGCCGTGCCGGAGGTAGGCGAGGTTTACGACGGCAAGATCAAGAGCATCGTATCGTTCGGCGCCTTTGTTGAGATCCTGCCGGGCAAGGAGGCTCTGCTCCACATCTCGGAGATCGACTACAAGCGTTTCGAGACCATGGAGGAGACGGGCCTGCACGAGGGTGACATGATCAAGGTCAAGCTCATCGGTGTTGATGCCAAGACCAATAAGTACAAGCTCTCGCACAAGGCGCTTCTGCCCAAGCCGGAGGGTTGGGTCGAGCGCGAGCGCAAGCCGCGCGAGGGTGGCAAGCCTCACGGTGACCGCCGCGAGCCGCGCCGCAAGTAGAGGCCTCGGACCGTATGTCGAAGAAGAATGTTTAACCCAAGTTTATATATCTTAAAAGTCATGAAAAACGCATTAAAGCTGTTGGTAGCGGTAGTAGTGGCATCCGTAGTATTCACGGGGTGCAACTGCTTCGGAAAGATGGCCAAGCGACAGAACGAGGTGACGATAAGCTGCACCCCCGATGTCTTGGCGCTGAACAACGGTAAGGTCTCGGCCGACATCACGGTCAAGTTCCCTGCCGAGTATTACAACAAGAAAGCGGTGCTGAAGGTAACTCCGGTCATCGTATTTGCCGGCGGCGAAGTGGAGGGTGCCACGAAGTATTTCCAGGGTACGGCCATCCACGACAACTACACGGTTGTTGATTCGAACATGGGCGGATCGTTCACGCAGCATGTTGAGTTCCCGTATGACGCACGTATGCAGCAGAGCGAGCTGCAGCTGCGTGTCGAGGTAAAGTGCCCGAGCGGCAAGTGTAAGACCTTCACTTTGGTTGATGCCAATACGGGTCTGCTTCCCACGAAGGCACAGGCTGCGACGCTGGCTGCGGGCGGTGCTGAGGCCGAGGCCCTCAAGCGTGCCTTCGGTCTTACGATTGCCAAGGGCGTGAACACGCTTCAGAGCGATCTGGACTATGCTGCCGTTATGAGCCAGACGGCAAACAACTATAAGAATGTCACCACGGTTGTAACCAAGGCTGACATCATGTATGCCATCAACTCGTCGCGCGTGACGAGCAAGGCTGCCAACAGCGATGAGCTGAAGGCCTTCAAGGAGAATGTAGTCGAGACTCAGGGCAACGACCGCGCCACGCAGAAGCTCTACGTAAACGGTTATGCTTCGCCCGACGGCCCGGAGAAGTTCAACGACAAGCTCTCGTCGGCACGTTCGGAGTCTGGTAAGAAGGCTGCCGAGAAGCTGCTCAAGGGTACCGGCATGGACCTCGACGCCGCTTCGTACGGTGAGGACTGGGAAGGCTTCAAGGAGCTGGTTGCCGCTTCGGATATCGAGGACAAGGATATCATTCTTCAGGTTCTGAGCCGTTACGATTCGTCGTCGCAGCGTGAGTCTGAGATCAAGAACATGTCGGCTGTCTTCACCGCTCTGAAGAAGGAGATCCTGCCCAAGCTGCGCCGTGCTCAGCTGGTCAACAGCACCGACATCAAGGGTAAGACCGATGCCGAGATGATGGATCTCATCAACTCGGGCCGTCTGGATGAGCTCACGGACGAGGAGCTGCTCTACATGGCCGAGAGTGTCGTTGAGAACAACTCGGGCAAGGCCCGCATTCTGGAGTATGCCGCCAAGAAGTTCAACGACGCGCGTGCATACAACAACCTCGGTGTGGCCTATGCCAACATGGGTGAGATGGCCAAGGCTCTGACCGCATTCGAGCGTGCCGCACAGCTGGGCCTGAACAACAACGAGATTAACAGCAACCTTGCGTTGGCATATCTCGCCAACGGCAATATGGCCAAGGCCGAGCAGTATGCAACTGCCGCCGACGCCCGCACGAAGGCCATGATCGCGGCCGCTCAGGGCAACTACAGCCCCGCCGCTTCGACGCTGACCGGCTACAATGCCGCTATCGCCAACGTCATGAACAACGATCTGACGGCCGCCAAGCGTGCCATCTCGTCGGACGACTCTGCAAAGGCTGATTACCTGCGTGCCGTGATCGCATCTAAGGAGGGCGATCTGGAGACTGCGAAGACACAGCTGCGCAGCGCCGTAGGCAAGGATTCGGCTCTGGCTGAGAAGGCTGCGAAGGATGTCAATCTTTCGAACCTTTTCGCAAGCGGTTTCAAGCTCTAACGGAGGGCTGACGCCTGACGGCGGAGTGATCCGCTGACGGAATTGTCCCGACCTGCAGCACGCAGGTCGGGATTTTTTGTGCGTCGGGGCGGGAGATATATTTCGATAAATTAGTATCTTTGTGCGGAAAGTAACTATTGTAACACGCAGTTACGGGCGGCGGTGCGTATGGAGCTGAAGTTGTCCCGATGCCTGCATTAAATGTTAGAGCCATGGAGTATGCGAATCATTTGAATGAGTATGCTGCGGCCCCCTCGGCCGAGGAGGTCGCTGTATTGACTGCGGGTATGCGGGCCGCTGCGGCGCGTAATCTCAACAACGAGGTTTACCGCTTCTGCTATTCCGCCATCGACCTCACGACCTTGTCGTGTACCGATTCCGAGGCGTCGGTCGGGGCTTTCGCACGGCGTTGTGCCGAGTTCGGCGAGCACTATCCCCATCTGCAGAATGTCGCCTCGATATGTGTCTACCCCTCGTTCGTGGAGACTGTCGGTGTGGCTGTGGACGGTACGCCGATGCGTATCACGAGCGTGGTGGGCGGCTTCCCCTCGTCGCAGACATTCCTTGAGGTGAAGATGCTTGAGACGGCCATGGCCATAGAGAACGGTGCTGACGAGGTCGACGTGGTGATGAACGTGGGCAAGGTGCTGACCGGAGCTTTGGACGAGGCGGCAAACGAGATCGAGGTCCTGCGTGAGGAGGCGCGCGATGTGGTGTTGAAGGTTATCCTTGAGACTGGTGCGCTGAAGACACCCGAGATGATCCGCCGGGCTTCGCTTTTGGCAATGCTTGCAGGAGCTGATTTCATCAAGACCTCGACGGGCAAGATCGACGTGGCGGCGACGCCCGAGGCGGCAGTGGTGATGTGCCTTGCAATACGTGACTACTATGAGCGTACGGGCCGCAAGGTGGGCTTCAAGGCTGCGGGCGGTGTGCGTACGGCCGAGGAGGCTGCTCTGTACTATACGATCGTCGAGGAGATCCTCGGTGCGGAGTGGCTTACGACCGATCTCTTCCGTATCGGTGCCTCGTCGGCCGCGAACAATATTCTTTCGGCCATAGAGGGACATCCCGTGAAATATTATTAGAGCGTTGATTATACACACTATAAAACGCGCGACCGTCATACAGATGGCCGCGCGTTTCGCTTATGGTTGGGTTGGGGTTATCGGGGTCAGTCCTCGTCGTCGAGTTGGAAGAGCTCCTCGAAGGGGCGTGAGAATATGCGGGCGATCTTGAGCGCCAATACTGTCGAGGGTACGAACCGGCCGCTCTCGATGGCGTTTATGGTCTGGCGGCTGACGCCCGCCTCGTCAGCCAGACGCTGTTGGGTCATGCGCACCTCGGCGCGCGCCACGCGGATCCTATTCTTCATTGTCTGTGGTGCGGTTTATCCGCCACATGCGCCACCGGAAGATGAGCATGAAGAGCAGCGGGGTGGTTATCATGTTCCATATCATGAAGTAGATGAACGTGAAGTCGTATAGCACGAGGGCGGCCGCGACTGTTATGGCCGTGTTGATGTAGAGGGCCGTGAGCAGGGCGTTGAGCCGCACGGCGCCCGTCATCTCGTCCTCGATACGCTCGCGCGAGCAGGCTATGAATATGGAACCGACGCAGAGACCTATGATGGCTATGTTGTTCAGCAGATGTGTCATGCCGTTGGATACGAGTGCTGCGAACAGCGGCGACTCCTTGTCCGCGGGCAGCAGGAATGACGGCCAGCCGTCATATCCGTCGGGTGTCATGAGTGCACCTACTATGGCGCCTATTGCAAATACGGCCACGCCGATGCGGCGGAACGCATGCGGAAGAAGAATCAGACGTTTCATAATGATGTGCGTTTACGGTTGCGTGCAATGCTTATGCGGAATACGGCCTCGTAGGCCCAGAAGAGGAGTGTGGGCGATGAGAGAAAGAGGGCGAGTCCATTGTACAGGTCTGCGCCCGTAAGGGTGGATACGATGGTTATTGCCGTGAAGAGCGCAAAGGCAGCGTATGCTACTGCCGCAATAGCTCGCCGGCGCATGTCCGAGACCATCTCGTCTTCGACCTTCTCGCGCGAACAGGCGATGAGCAGGAGTGAGAGATACACTGCGGCGAGGATCACCCGTGTGAGGGGCTGCGCCTTTGCGGCGTCTGCCGTGGCCGCACCGTCGGGCAGGGCGCCTGCGGGGATGTCGAATATCAGCGCCGCGGCCGCCGCCACAAGCGAGGCGAGCAGCAGCAGCCAACCTGCGGTCTGGAAGGCGTGCGGCAAGAGAAATCGTTTCATTGTCGTTTGTTTTTTGCGGTTCATTTACTGTGTACGTATTCGAATACAATGCAAATGTAAAGTAAAATTTACATTTTGACAAATATTCAAGACAAATTTTTCACGCTGTTCATCTACTTTTGCATCGTCTCTGCCGTGTGGGTGTGGTTTATTTCTCTGTTGCTTAGGCCGATATGTTTCGGAGCAAAGGGTATAAAAAACGGGCGGCGGACCCGCAGGAGGGTCCGCCGCCGGAGGGTGGCTGCGTGTCGTGAACTATTCCCGTCCGTGAACTACCGAGCCTGACGCGCGGCTGCTGCCCATAGGATAACCGTCGCTCGTGGTGACATACTGTGCGCCGCGATTATCCGTGCCGCCGTATTCCCACAAAATCTCGTTGTACTTCGACTCGTTGATTTTACATTTGTCGAGGTTGAAATAAACCGCGGCCGAGCACTCCCAGCCCTTGCTGTTATAGATGTCGCAATGGCTGCGGCGGTCGCGCAGGATGCCCTCGGTGTCGAATGTCGATCTGGCGGCAAGATCGGCCTCCCAAAGCGGCAGGTCGATGACGTTGACCGAGCGTACCTCCTTTTTGAATCCGCGTTCTCCGCTGTTGGTGCTATCCTCATCTACGATATAGACATCTTGTACGGCATAGGTGGCCACGTTGTCATAGATGATCCCCTCGTCGGGCGAAGCGAGGGCCTTTGTCGTGTAGGTATTGCCGTTGTGGCTCCATGTGAGCCGGATCACGTCCGTGGGCTGCGTGGCAATGACGTGACGTATCTGGTCGCGCACGGCCATGCCGCAATATTCGTAATCCTTGCGCAGCGAGCCCCACGTCTGGAAGTCATAGTCGCGGTGGCCGTCGGCATAGATGTCGGTGTAGACCGTGTAGCTCTCGTCGGCGAATATCTCGTCGACCAGCTCTTGGGCCTCCTGTACCGATCCGATACGCCCGAGATATTCATATCCGACGAGTTTGAGCCTGCGGTCGGTCTCTTGGCCGATCTCCATGCCGTTTTGGAGTTGCTCCTCCCATGCGGGCTGAAGGTTGGTGTCGGTCGCGGCCTCAGTCTGAGATGCTGATGCCGTGGATATCGTCGCGGCCATGGCTGCAACGACTGTGGCAATGGTGAAGCTGAGTCTCTTTTTCATGGCTGTATGGTTTGAAGGTTGATAGCGCAATATGCGGTCTGTTCTTTGACTTTTTGTGCTTTTCGCTTAAGTGTCGGCAAGTTAATGTTTTTTTTCGTATGTGCAAATATTCTTGTGATTTTTTTATTAAATGATTAAGGCGACTGTTGCACATCTTATATAATATAAGGTGTGTGTACGAAAAGAGCCGCCCCTATTGTGAGGGCGGCTCTTTGTATGGATCGTGGCGCTTGTGCGTGGATTAGAATTCCGACGTAAAGTGGAATCGGATATCCTTGAAGTTCTCCTGTGCGAGGGCCAGTGCGTAGCTCGTGTCGGCGAGGAATACGTCGCGGCCATGTTTGTCGACGGCCATGTTCGCGTGCTTGCGCCGTTTGAAGTCGGCCAGCTGCTCGGCATTGTCGCTCTCGATCCAGCACGCCTTGTGTATCGATATTGGCTCCCAGCGGCACGAGGCGCCGTACTCATGCTCCAGACGGTACTGTATGACCTCGAACTGCAGCGCGCCCACGGTGCCGATGATCTTGCGGCCGTTAAGGCTTGAGGTGAACAACTGCGCCACGCCCTCGTCCATAAGTTGGTCGATGCCCTTGGCCAGCTGCTTGAACTTCATCGGGTCGGCATTCTCGATATATCGGAACAGCTCGGGTGAGAATGACGGTATGCCCGTGAACTTGAGTTTCTCGCCCTCGGTGAAGGTGTCGCCGATCTTGAATGTGCCCGTATCGTGCAGGCCGACGATGTCGCCCGGATAAGCGAAGTCGATCACAGACTTCTTCTCGGCCATGAAGGCCGTGGGCGACGAGAACTTCATCTGCTTTCCGCTGCGTACGTGCAGGTAGTTCTTGTTGCGCTCGAAGGTGCCCGAACATATCTTCAGGAAGGCGATGCGGTCGCGGTGGTTCGGGTCCATGTTGGCGTGTATCTTGAAGACGAAGCCCGTCATCTTGGGCTCGTCGGGATAGACCGTACGTGTCTCCGTGGTCGAGGGGCGCGGCGAGGGGGCTATGCGTATGAAGCACTCGAGAAGCTCGCGCACGCCGAAGTTGTTGACGGCCGATCCGAAGAATACGGGCGCAACCTCCCCGCGCAGGTAGGCGTCGCGGTCGAAGGGGTCGTAGACTCCCTCCACAAGTTCGAGGTTCTCGCGCAGCTGCGCGGCAAAGCGCGGCGTGATGTATGAGTCGAGCTCGGGCGACGAGATGTCGTCGAACTCCACGGTCGAGGCGTCGGCCGTCTGCCGCTCGTCGCTCGTGAAGAGCGAGAGATTGTGTTCGTAGATGTTGTATACGCCGCGGAAGGTCTCGCCGCTCGATATGGGGAATGCCAGCGGCCGCACCTTGATCTTAAGCTCGCGCTCAACCTCGTCCAGCAGGTCGAACGGATCCTTGCACGGGCGGTCGAGCTTGTTGATGAAGACCATGACTGGGGTGTTGCGCATGCGGCATACGTTCATCAGCTTGCGCGTCTGCGTCTCGACACCCTTCGCGCCGTCTATTACTATGATGACCGAATCGACGGCCGTGAGCGTGCGGTAGGTATCCTCGGCGAAATCCTCATGGCCCGGGGTGTCGAGGATGTTGATCTTGACATCCTTGTAGTTGAAACCCATGACCGACGTTGCGACCGAGATGCCGCGCTGGCGCTCGATCTCCATGAAATCGGACGTGGCGCCCTTCTTTATCTTGTTGCTCTTGACGGCTCCGGCCACATGTATGGCCCCGCCGAAGAGGAGCAGTTTCTCGGTAAGGGTAGTCTTTCCCGCATCGGGGTGCGATATGATTGCAAAGGTTCTGCGTTTGGTTATTTCGTCGATCAACGCCATGATTTACGTGATTTTATTTCGCCTGCAAAGATAACACTCCCGCGGCGGCCCTGCAAGACTTTTGGCCATTTATCGGTGTGCGGTCTCCGTAGTCCGCGATTCACTGCCTGCCGACGGACGGTTCGGGTAAAATCCGCATATCGGGTGCGTGATGTCTGAAAATTTGCTAATTTTGCAAGTGGCGCGGCGACCTTGAGGCTGCGCAGCCTTGCTGACCCGAATGAAAATTTTATAAACATGAGACTTCTGCTTAAGATTCTTATGCTCGCCTCGGTGTGGAGTGCGGGCATAGCCGCGGCGTCTGCCGCAGAGAACCCCCGACCTTTCGTAATACCGGAACTCAAGTCGTGGCATGGCGGCGAAGGACGTTTCGTCCCTACGGAGGATACGCGCATCGTTTACCCCTCGGGCGACGAGACGCTCGAACGGGTGGCGCGGATGCTGGCCGACGACTGCGCCGAGATGTTCGGCTTCCGTCCCGCAATTGCAGCAGGCCGCGGCGGCCGCGGTGACGTATCGCTGGCCGTCAAGGCCGACAAGGAACTCGGGGATGAGGGATATGCAGTGGCCATATCCGGCAAGCGTGTCGATGTGAAGGCCCCCACGGCAAAAGGGGTATATTGGGCGACGCGCACGCTGCTGCAGATGGCCGAGCAGAGCGACGATCGCTCGCTGCCGTGCGGCGAGGTGCGCGACTGGCCCGACTATGCCGTGCGCGGCCTTATGATCGACTGCGGCCGCAAGTTCATCCCCCTGCATTTCCTGCAGGACTACGTTAAGATATTGGCCTACTACAAGATGAACACCCTGCAGATACATCTTAACGACAACGGCTTCAAACAGTATTTCGAGGATGACTGGAACAAGACCTATGCCGCCTTCCGCCTCGAGTCGGAGATATATCCCGACCTTACGGCGCGCGACGGCAGCTACTCCAAGCGCGAGTTCATCGATTTGCAGAAACTGGCCGAGGAGCGGTTCGTGGAGATCATACCCGAGATTGACGCGCCGGCACATACGCTGGCCTTCAGCCATTACGACCCGCAGTTGGGCAGCAAGGAGTACGGTATGGACCATCTCGACCTGTTCAATCCGGCTACCTACGAATTTCTCGACGGCCTCTTCAAGGAGTACCTTTCGGGTGACAACCCCGTCTTCCGCGGGCCGCGCGTGCATATCGGCACCGACGAGTACTCGAACAAGGACAAGGCCGTGGTCGAGAAGTTCCGCGAGTTCACCGACCGGTACATACGCCTTGTGGAGAGCTACGGCAAGCAGGCGTGCGTGTGGGGTGCGTTGACGCATGCGGCGGGCGAGACGCCCGTCAAGTCGGAGAATGTGGTGATGAACGCATGGTACAACGGTTATGCCGATCCGCGCGAGATGGTGCGTCAGGGCTACAAGCTCATCAGCATCCCCGACGGGTACCTTTATATAGTACCCGCGGCAGGCTACTATTACGACTATCTCAATTGCCGCATGCTCTACGACAAGTGGACGCCGGCGCATGTCGGCGCCGAGGTCTTCGAAGAGCGTGACCCCGCCATTCTCGGCGGCATGTTCGCCGTATGGAACGACCATGTGGGCAACGGTATATCAACGAAGGATATTCACGACCGTCTGTTCCCCGGTGTGCAGACGCTCGCTGTGAAGATGTGGACCGGAGCAACGGTGACGACGCCGTACGACGAGTTCGACGTGCGGCGCAAGGCATTGAGCGAGGCGCCGGGTGTAAATCAGGCTGGCCGTATAGGCCGCGGCGGAGGTCTGGTATACTCGCAGGCGGCGGTAGATGCCGGCAGCGGGACGCCCCACCGCGAGATAGGGTACGGCTATCGCGTGGAGTTCGACATCGTGGGTGCGGACGAGGAGCGCGGGACGGCTCTCTTCTCGTCGCCCGATGCGGTGTTCTATCTTTCGGACCCGGTACGGGGCATGATGGGGTTCTCGCGCGACGGTTACCTCAATACCTTCTCGTACCGTGTGCGTGAGGGCGAAAAGGCCAATATAGCCATCGAGGGCGACAACCGTTCGACCCGTCTCTATGTGAACGGAGAACTGAAGGAGGAGATGAATATCCAGACGCGTTATTTCAACGAGGGCAAGAGCAAGATGCGGTATGTGCGTACGCTGGTATTTCCGCTTGAGAAGGCCGGCAGTTTCCGCAGCAAGGTCTCTAACCTAAAGGTGTATGACCTGAACGGCGCGGAGTAGCGTCTACGGCGTATGGTATTTAAGGCTGGCGGCCGACAGAGCCGCCGGCCGTTTTTTTTGCCGTGCGGACTGATGTTTCTGCGTCTGAGTGGATGCGTGCGGGTGGGCCGAATGAAAAAAGGGCCGTCCTGAAATGGACGACCCTTTCGTTTATGTGTCGGGGTTGCGGATCTGCCGCTCTCCTCCCTTCGGATTTACTCCAAGTGGGGGCCGGCCGCTACGAGCGACTTACCCTCCTCGTTGCCGGTGAACTTGACGAAGTTCTTGATGAAGCGGCCGGCGAGATCCTTGGCCTTAACCTCCCATTCTGCGGGGTTGGCGTAGGTATCGCGGGGATCGAGGATGGCGGGATCAACTCCGGGCAGAGCCGTGGGCACCTTGAAGTCGAAGATAGGAATCTGCTTCGTGGGAGCCGTGTCGATCGAACCGTCGAGGATGGCGTCGATGATGCCGCGCGTATCCTTGATCGAGATACGCTTGCCGGTACCGTTCCAACCCGTGTTTACGAGGTATGCGGTTGCGCCCGAAGCCTTCATTCTCTTGACGAGCTCCTGACCGTACTTTGTGGGGTGCAGCGACAGGAAGGCTGCGCCGAAGCAAGCCGAGAAGGTCGGCGTAGGCTCCGTAATACCACGCTCGGTACCAGCCAGCTTGGCCGTGAAGCCCGACAGGAAGTAGTACTTCGTCTGCTCGGGAGTAAGGATCGATACGGGAGGCAGCACACCGAATGCGTCGGCCGACAGGAAGATCACCTTCTTTGCGGCGGGAGCCTTCGATACGGGCTTTACGATGTTCTCGATGTGGTAGATAGGATACGATACACGGGTGTTCTCCGTAACCGACTTGTCAGCGAAGTCGATCTTGCCCGTAGCGGGATCAACCGTAACGTTCTCCAGCAGGGCGTTGCGGCGGATGGCGTTCCAGATGTCGGGCTCGTTCTCCTTCGAGAGGTTGATAACCTTGGCGTAGCAGCCGCCCTCGAAGTTGAATACGCCGTCATCGTCCCAGCCGTGCTCGTCGTCACCGATAAGCTGACGCTTGGGGTCGGTCGAAAGGGTGGTCTTGCCGGTACCCGACAGACCGAAGAAGATAGCCGTCTCGCCCTTCTCGTTGGTGTTGGCCGAGCAGTGCATCGAAGCGATACCCTTGAGCGGGAGCAGGTAGTTCATGTATGAGAACATACCCTTCTTCATCTCGCCGCCGTACCACGTGTTGATGATAACCTGCATCTTCTCGGTGAGGTTGAAGACAACGGCGGTCTCAGAGTTCAGACCGAGCTCCTTGTAGTTCTCGACCTTTGCCTTCGAAGCGTTCAGAACGACGAAGTCGGGCTCGCCGTAAACCTCCAGCTCGGCGTCGGTCGGGCGGATGAACATGTTCTTTACGAAGTGAGCCTGCCATGCAACCTCCATGATGAAGCGGATCTTCAGACGGGTGTTCTCGTTGGCGCCGCAGAAGGTATCCACAACGTAGAGCTTCTTGTTCGAGAGCTCCTTGCCGGCCAGCTCCTTGAGGGCCTTCCAAGTCTTCTCGGTAACGGGCTTGTTGTCGTTCTTGTACTCATCCGACGTCCACCAGATGGTGTCGCGGGTGGTGTCGTCCATTACGAAGAACTTATCTTTGGGAGAACGGCCGGTATAGACGCCGGTCATTACGTTGACGGCACCCATATCGGTAACGACACCCTTGTCGTATCCGGTGAGTCCGGGCTTGGTCTCCTCGCGGAAAAGCTCATCGTACGAGGGATTGTAGATCACCTCGGTAGTACCGGTAATACCGTACTTTGTCAAATCAATTTTTGCCATAACTCAAAATATTTTGTAGTTAAACCTAACCTGTTTGTCTTGGCTGTGTGGGGTAACGGTCTGAACCTCTTTCGGGTAGGGATGTTTCCTACGGAAAAGACCCTTGTTTCAGCGCTACAAAAGTAGTCAAACTATTCGAATTGTGAAAAAGATAACAATATTTTTTATAAAAATTTCAATTCCGCTCTTCCCCGTCGGCCGCAGCGCGGGCGGCGGACCTTTCGCAAGGTGTGCGCGCCGTGCCGATCGATCTGTCGCGGCGGCCGCTGCCATACGCTAACCTGCACGAAGCATGCCGACTGTTCCATTGGGTGAAGATTTTGTGACGATATTCCGATGGATTGTTTTTTCTGCGGGAATTTAGTACCTTTGGGGCATATGGCGGGGTTATATTTCCACATACCTTTCTGCAAGAACATCTGCGCCTACTGCGATTTTTTCCGTACGGGCGACCTGCGGCACATGGATGATACGCTGCAGGCCATGGCGTCGGAGCTGCGGCGCGGGCGCGACTTCCTCTCCGACCATACGATCCGTACCATATATTTCGGCGGCGGCACTCCGTCGCTTGTGCGGCCCGACGTACTGCAGCGTCTGATCGACGAGGCGCGCGGGCTATTCGACTGCGGCGGCGTGGAGGAGATCACCGTCGAGGCCAATCCCGACGACGTGACGGAGGAGTATGTCTCGGCGTTGCGGCGCACCGATATCAACCGCGTGAGCCTCGGGGTGCAGTCGTTCGATGATGCGAAGCTTCGCTTCATGCGCCGACGCCATACGGCGGCCGAGGCCGTGGCGGCCGTGCGCCGTCTTCAGGATGCAGGTTACGGCAACCTTACGGTGGATCTGATCTTCGGCGTCGAAGGCTTCGGCGGCGAGGCACTCACGCGAAGTCTTGAACGTACGGTCGATCTGGGCGTACAGCATGTTTCGGCATACCATTTGACCATAGAACCGGGGACCCTCTTCGGTCGCCGCCTTGCCGACGGACGCATGCACGAAGTGGACGAGACGGTGAGCGAGGCGGAGTACGCGGCCGTGGAGCGTGCGCTTACGGCCGCCGGATTCGAACACTACGAGGTGTCGAACTATGCGCGTGCGGGATTCCGCGCCCGCCACAACTCGTCCTATTGGCACGGGGCGCAATATCTGGGCATAGGGCCCGGGGCGCACTCCTTCAACGGCGAGGTGCGGCGGTGGTCGCGGCAGCGGCCCGAAGATTATATCGTGCAGCCGCACTACGAATCGGAGCGTCTGAGTCCGCAGGACCATTACAACGAGTATGTCATGACGGGCTTGAGATGCGTCGAGGGGATAGATTGCGGCCATGTGCGGCGGCAGTTCGGGAAGGCGCGTTTCGAAAGTATGATGCACGAGGCTGCGAAATGGATCGCAAGCGGCGAGTTGCGTTACGCAAACGATAGACTTTCAATACCTACCGAACGTATGCTTGTGTCGGACGCGGTGATAGAGAGCCTTTTCGAAACGTAGATATTAAAAAATATTAATTTATTGTTAAGTTATTTTAGGAAGTCCTGTTGCGAGGGCCGTTACGGCCTCTTTTTCAAATATAAGTGTTATCTTTGCAACGCGATTCCGATGATTTTTGATTTCCGAAGGGATTTAGGTGATAAACAAATACAACAATCTTATGAGTAATACGAGTCAGATGCCCGACTATCTGTTTGAGGTGAGTTGGGAGGTATGCAACAAGGTTGGAGGCATACATACGGTAATTTCGACCAAGGCGCTCACGGTGACCAAACGTATGGGCGACAATTATATCGTCATAGGACCCGATTTGATGCAGGAGCATGCGAACCCCGAGTTCGCTCCCGACCATACGCTTCTGGCGGGGTGGCGCGAGAGCCTCTATAACGAGGGCATACGCGTGCGTATAGGTCGCTGGAATGTCGAGGGTCACCCGATTGCGATGCTCATAGACTTCAAGTCGCTCATCTCGCAGAAGGACGAGGTGCTCAAGCACATGTGGGAGGATTACCACGTGGATTCGATATCGGGGCAGTGGGACTACATCAAGCCCGTGCTCTTCGGGCATGCCGCCGGCATGGTCATAAAGTCATACGTCGACAACTTCTGCACCTCGGTAGACCGTGTTGCGGCCCACTTCCACGAGTGGATGACCGCTTCGGGCGGACTCTACCTGCGCAAGGCCTCGCCCTATGTGGCTACGCTCTTCACCACGCACGCCACGGTTACGGGCCGCTGCATCGCCGGCAACGGGCTGCCGCTCTATTCCGACCTGCACAAATATAACGCCGACGACATAGCGCGCCGTTTCAACGTGACGGCCAAGCACTCGATCGAGAAGATGGCGGCGCTCTACCACGACGCCTTCCTGACCGTGAGCGAGATCACGGCCAACGAGTGCAAGTATCTTCTGGGACGTGAGGTTACGCACATCACGCCCAACGGCTTCGAGAACGACTTCGTATGGAGCGGCGACGTCTTCGACCAGAAGCGCAAGGAGGCGCGTAAGGCGATGATCTCGGTTGCAGAGGCGTGTCTGGGCTGCAAATTCGAGAAGGAGCCTCTGATTATCGGCACCAGCGGCCGCTACGAGTACCGCAACAAGGGTATCGACATATTCATGGAGGTGTTGAAGCGTCTGGCCTCGTGCGGCACGCTCGAGCGCGACATTCTGGCCTACATCACCGTGCCGGCGGCCAACAACGGCCCCCGCGCCGATCTTGTGGAGCATCTGAAGGATCCTTCGAAGGCCATCGATGCGGCGCAGTGGCGCTTCTCGACCCACTATCTCGAGAACCAGCAGTGGGATCCCGTCTCGCAGGCTATCCGAGGCAGCGTCCTCGAGAACGAGAACTCGAAGGTGAAGGTCATATTCGTTCCGTCGTACCTCAATTCGGCTGACGGCATCTTCAACAAGAACTATTACGAGATGCTCGTGGGTATGGACTTCACGGCTTTCCCGTCATACTATGAGCCGTGGGGCTACACGCCGCTTGAGTCGATCGCATTCTCGGTACCGACGGTGACGTCGAACCTCTCGGGATTCGGACTCTGGGCCATGAAGCAGGCCGACCATGCGGGTGTCGAGGTCATCCGCCGTGACGACAATAACGACACCTATGCCGTCGAGCAGCTGGTGGACGCGGCGCTGCGGTTCATACAGCTCGACGACAAGCAGGTCGAGCAGGTGCGCCGCTCGGCGAGCGAGATGTCGAAGCTGGCCCTGTGGGACAAGTTCTTCGTACACTACGAGAGGGCATACGCCGAGGCTATGGACAATGCCGTGGCCCGTACGAACCGTACGGTGGGCGACGGCGGAAACTATACCGAGCAGATCAACTTCGTGCGCCAGCAGCTCATCTCGAACAAGCCTTCGTGGCACCGCATGATGGTCGAGAAGCGTCTGCCGTCGCGTCTGCACGCTCTGGAGACCATCTCGCGAAACCTGTGGTGGTGCTGGACGCAGGATGCGCGCGACCTGTTCGAGAGCGTCGATCCCGAACTCTGGAACAAGGTCGAGCGTAACCCCATAGCCTTGATCGACAAACTCTCGATCGAGCGTATAAACGAGTTGGAGAAGGACCGCGAGTTCCTCTCGCGTCTGGATTCGGTGAGCGCGCAGCTTGAGGAGTACATGTCCGAGAAGCCCGATCCGGCAAGTCCCAAGATCGCATACTTCTCGATGGAGTACGGCCTGCACTCGTCGCTGAAAATCTACTCGGGCGGTCTGGGTATCCTCGCCGGCGACTACCTCAAGGAGGCTTCGGACAAGAACCACCCGATGGTGGCCGTGGGTCTTCTCTACCGTTACGGATACTTCACGCAGCAGCTCTCGTCGCAGGGCAGTCAGGTGGCTACGTACGAGGCGCAGAACTTCTTCAAGCTGCCCATCTCGCCCGTGCGTGACGACGTGGGCAACTGGGTGTCGATACAGATCGCCTTCCCGGGCCGTACGCTCTCGGCACGTGTATGGAAGTGTCAGGTGGGCCGTACGGAGCTCTTCCTGCTCGATACGGACTACGAGGCAAACCTCGAGGAGGATCGCCAGATTACATATTATCTCTACGGCGGCGACTGGGAGAACCGTCTCAAGCAGGAGTTGCTGCTGGGTGTGGGCGGTATCCGCGCGCTGACGAAGATGGGAATACGTCAGGAGGTCTACCACTGCAACGAGGGCCATGCCGCCTTTATCGGCATCGAGCGTATCCGCAACCTTATAGCCAAGAAGCGTCTGACCTTCTCGGAGGCTCTGGAGGTGGTGCGTTCGTCGTCTCTGTTCACGACCCACACGCCCGTACCTGCCGGCCACGATGCCTTCCCCGAGTCGATGATGCGTCAGTACATGTCGCACTATCCCGACGTGCTGGGCATTACGTGGGAGCAGTTCATCAACCTCGGCAAGACAAACCCGAACGATCAGAACGAGCGTTTCTCGATGTCGGTTCTGGCCTGCAACCTCTCGCAGGAGGTCAACGGCGTGTCGTGGCTGCACGGCGAGGTGTCGAAGGATATTCTGGGCAACATGTGGCCCGGATACTTCAAGAACGAGCTCCACATCGGATACGTTACAAACGGCGTACACTTCCCCACATGGGTTGCATCGAACCTGCGCCGTCTCTATGCCCGCTACTTCCCCAAGGGCTTCGAGGGACATGTATATGACATTCCCGAGTGGCAGGGCGTGCACAAGATCTCGGACGAGGAGTTGTGGAACGAGCGCATGATCCTCAAGGACCGGCTGATCAACCATATACGTAAACTTTACAGCGACCCCAAGCAGGTACGTTTCGACTCGCCGCGCCAGATGGTGCAGATCGTCGAGAGAATCCGTCCCGACGTGCTGACGATAGGTTTCGCGCGCCGCTTTGCGACCTACAAGCGCGCCTACCTGCTCTTCACGAATCTGGAGCGTCTGTCGGCCATCGTCAACAACAAGGAGCGTCCCGTGCAGTTCATCTTCGCGGGCAAGGCGCATCCGAACGACCAGCCCGGACAGGATCTCATAAAGCGTATAATAGAGGTATCGTCGAAGCCGGAGTTCGTGGGCAAGATAGTCTTCCTGCAGAACTACGACATGGAGCTCGCGCGCCGCATGGTGCAGGGTGTGGACGTATGGCTCAATACGCCGACGCGACCGCTGGAGGCTTCGGGTACTTCGGGCGAGAAGTGCGTCATGAACGGCGTGCTGCAGTTCTCGGTACTCGACGGCTGGTGGGTCGAGGGTTACAAGGAGGGCGCCGGCTGGATGCTGCCGCAGGAGCGGTCGTTCACCGACCAGAAGTTCCAAGACGAACTCGATGCCGAGATGATATACAATACGATCGAGGATCAGATCGTTCCTCTCTACTACGACCGCGGTCAGGACGGCATACCTCACGGCTGGGTCAACTCGGTCAAGAACTGTATCTCGGACATCGCGTCGAACTTCACCACGAACCGCATGCTTATCGACTACGAGAACCGCTTCTATAACAAGCTGGCGGCGCGCAAGAGCCAGATGGTGGCCGACAACTACCGTATGGCGCGCGAGATCGCGGCATGGAAGCGCAAGGTGTCGGCGGCGTGGGACGACGTGAAGATCCTCAACGTGCAGCGCGTGGAGATCGACACGGAGGCCATCTTCGTCGACAAGACCTACCACTATGAGGTGGCGCTCAACATCGGGGCCCTCAGTCCCGAGGATATAGGCGCCGAACTGGTCATAGCGCAGCAGATCGAGGCCGGTGGCAAGGTGAACGTCGTGGCAACAAAGCCGCTCGAGCTGACCAACGTGACGGGTCACGAAGTCGTCCTGTCGGTGGACTATACGCCCGACCGTACGGGTACGTTCGACGTGGCTATCCGCGTCTACCCGAAGAACGAGCGCCTGCCGCACCGTATGGACTTCGCTCTGGTGAAGTGGGCCTAAAGGGCCGTGTTCGCGGGTGTGGCTGGTATTACGGGCCGCATGTGCGGAGCGGTTTGTACAGGTAAGCGGGTAGGACGGATCCGATTGGCGGAACGTTTTGCACGGGTAGCGATACCGGGTAAAAAAATGCGGAAAAAGTGCCGCGCATACGGAATATTTTATTAACTTTGAGTAGGAATGATAATTTTTCAAGGATAGAGATATGTCTGCACTTACATTTGACAAGAGCGAGCTGGGCAATCTGGAGTATTCGCTTCAGCGCGAGATGCTCGCTACGGACCGTAAGGGCGGTTATATGAGCACGACGATCGTGTGCTGCAATACCCGCAAGTACCACGGATTGATGGTGGCGCCGATCGACGACAGTGATGAAACCTACGTACTGCTTTCGTCTCTGGACGAGACGATCATCCAGCACAACCAGTCGTTCAATCTGGCTCTGCACCGTTACAAGGGCGTATACGAACCGCGCGGTCACAAGTATATCACGGATTTCGAATATACGCCTACGCCTACGATCACCTACCGTGTCGGGGGTGTGATCCTGCGCAAGGAGCTGCTGTGGATACACAAGCGCACGCAGCTCATGATACGCTATACGCTGGTCGACGCCCATTCGGATACCACGCTGCGCCTGCGTCCCTTCTTCGCCTTCCGCAACAAGCATTCGCTCTCGAAGGCAAACATGGATGCCAACGGCCGTTCGTATCCCATCCCGGGCGGAGTCAAGTGCCGTCTCTACGAGGGTTTCCCGTGGCTCTATCTGCAGACCGACAAGGCGGATGCGGAGTTTGTAGCCGCATCCGACTGGTACTACAATTTCGAATACCCCGAGGAGATCAAGCGCGGCTATGACGGCTACGAGGATCTGCTGACGACGGGTTACTTCGAGATGAACATCAAGAAGGGCGAGAGCGTGATCTTCTCGGCCGCCACGGACGAGATGGCCACGAGCCAGACCATAACCGAGATATACGAGGCGTCGCTTGCGCGCCGCACGCACAAGATCGACTTCTTGAGCTGCCTGCGGCATTCGGCACGTCAGTTCATCGTACGCCGCTCGGGCGGCCGTACGGAGATGATTGCCGGATATCCGTGGTACGGCGCGGTGGGACGCGATACCTTCATCGCGCTGCCGGGCGTGGTACTCGAACAGGGTTACAAGGAGGATTGCATGGATGTCCTCGACACGATGGTGCGTGGCATGCATGACGGCGATTTCGCGGGCTCGGCTTCGGCATGGGTTGCCGCGGATGCTCCGCTGTGGTTCTTCTGGACGTTGCAGAATCTGGAGAAACATATCGGCGCCAAGGAGTTGTGGGCACGTTACGGCGAGGCCATGAAGGCCGTGCTGGAGGCATACCGCCGCGGTTTCGGCCGTCGTGTCGTACTGCATGACAACGGTCTGATCTGGGCCGCGGCCGACGGCGAGGCCCTGACGTGGATGAATACCAAGGTCGACGGACACCCCGTAGCGCAGCGCGCGGGATATGATGTCGAGATCGAGGCCCTGTGGTACAATGCCGTATGCTATACGCTGGCGCTGGCCGCCAAGATGAAGGATAAGGAATTTGTCGACCGCTGGGCCGACATGCCCGAGCGTACGAAAGCCTCGTTCCTGTCGAAGTTCTGGCTCGGGGAGAACTATCTTGCCGACTATGTAAACGACAGCGAAGTGAACGATTTCCGCCGCTCGAACATGATCGTGGCGTGCGGTCTGGACTATACGATGCTCAGCGAGGAGCAGATAGTGGATGTTCTGGGCGTTGTGCGCCAGCACCTGCTCACGCGTCGCGGCCTGCGTTCTCTCTCGCCGCGCAATCCGCTCTACGAGCCGTCGTATGCCGACGACCAGCGCTCGCAGGATCTGGCCAGCCGCAACGGCTCGATCTGGATCTGGCCCCTGATGTTCTACGTCAAGAGCTGTTTCGCCATCGCCGGCGAGCAGTATCTCTCTTCGGCCGAGGAGATCCTTGCGGGCTTCCACGACGAGATACAGACGGCCTGCATCGGATCGGTGAGCGAGTGTTTCGAGGGTGATCCTCCGTTCCATGCGCGCGGATGCCTCTCGCAAGCGACGAGCGTCGGAGGTCTGCTCTATATAAGCGACCTTGTGGAGTCGTACCGCAAACCTGCCGCCAAACCTGCTGCCAAGACGGCCAAGGGCTCGACGAAGAGTGCTGCCAAACCGTCGGCGAAGGCCGCTTCCAAGAGTACGTCCAAGGGCACAGACAATGTGTCGGCCAAGAGCACGGCGAAGGTGGCGGCAAAGAGCACAGCCAAGGTGACGGCCAAGGCTGCGGCGGCGAAGAAGGCACCCAAACGTACGAGCGCCTCGAAGAAGGAATAACAGACAAAATTATAGGAGAATAGAATGAGAGTATTAATGTTTGGGTGGGAGTTCCCTCCCCATATAGCGGGCGGTTTGGGTACGGCCTGTTATGGGATGACCCGCGGATTGGCGCATAACGGCGTCGACGTGACATTCGTTATGCCGCATGCTTCGGGTGATGAGGATGAACGTTTCGTCAAGGTATTGAGCGCCAGCGACGTGGATGCACTCTACTGCGATTCGGCAGTGGGCGGCGACGATATCATGCGCAAGATATCGTTCATCCACATCGATTCGAACATGGTTCCCTACATATCGCCCGAGGAGTATGCCTCGTATCGGAGCGAGTATGAGAAGACGGGACGCAAACTTTGGGAGAGAGAGGGCGACTGCTGGACGCAGCGCTATAACTTCTCGGGCCGCTACGGTGCCAACCTCATGGAGGAGGTTGCACGTTATGCGGTAGTTGCGGCGCAGGTGGCACGTAATCTGGAGGGGCAGTTCGACGTTATCCATGCCCACGACTGGCTGACATACTTTGCCGGCATTGCCGCCAAGCGTGTGTCGGGCAAGCCTCTGGTGGTGCACATGCACGCTACGGAGTACGACCGTTCGGGTGAGAATATCAATACACAGACATACGCCATCGAGCGTGCGGGCATGATGGCCGCCGACAAGGTTATCGCCGTGTCGAACCTCACGCGCAAGATCATCATCGACCGCTACGGCATTCCGGCCGACAAGGTTGTCACGGTACACAATGCCGTGCGCTTTGCCGAGCGCGAGAGCGTAGCCCCCGAGCGCGGCGTCGACGACAAGATCGTAACGTTCCTCGGCCGCATCACCTATCAGAAGGGTCCCGATTACTTTGTCGAGGCTGCGGCCAAGGTGCTCAAGCGCGTGCCCAACGTACGTTTCGTCATGGCCGGTTCGGGCGATATGATGAACCATGTGATACGCCGTGTGGCGCGTCTGGGCATAGCCGACCGTTTTCACTTCACGGGCTTCCTCAAGGGTGAGGACGTGCACCGCATGTTCCAGCTCTCGGACGTATATATCATGCCGTCGGTATCGGAGCCGTTCGGTATCTCGCCGCTGGAGGCGATGCGTTCGAACGTGCCCGTCATCATATCGAAGCAGAGCGGCGTTGCCGAGGTGCTGGATTATGCCGTGAAGGTCGACTATTGGGATGTCGACGCCATGGCCGATGCCATCTACGGTTTCATCAAGTATCCCGCCCTGTCGAAGATGTTCGCCAAGAAGGGTCTCGAGGAGGTTACGGGCCTGAAATGGAACAACGCCGCCGCCAAGATCAAGTCTGTCTATGAGGATGTGATTAACGAGAGCAGGAAATAATAAAAACACGATAAGGCTATGAAGACAGTTTGTTTGTATTTTCAGGTACACCAGCCGTGGCGACTGAAAATCTACCGTTTTTTCAATATCGGTAAGGATCACAATTACCTCGATGACTTTACCAACCGCGCCATCATGCAGAAGGTGGCACGCCAGTGCTATCTGCCCATGAACGCCCTGCTGCTGAAGCTCATCAAGGAGAACAAAGGCGCATTCAAGTGTACGTTCTCGATAACGGGTTCGGCCGTGGAGCAGATGCGTGCCTATGCCCCCGAGGTGCTCGATTCGTTCCGTGCTCTGGCCGAGACGGGACAGGTGGAGTTCCTTGCCGAGACCTACTCTCATTCGCTGGCGTCGCTGGCATCGAAGGAGGACTTCGTGGAGCAGGTGAAGCTCCATGCCGCGATGATAAGAAAGGAGTTCGGCAAGCGGCCGACGGCATTCCGCAATACGGAGCTTATCTATTCGGATGCCATAGGAGGCATGGTGTCGGAGATGGGTTACAAGACCATTCTGGCCGAGGGTGCTAAGCATGTGCTGGGTTGGAAGTCTCCCGACTACATCTACACCAACGCCATAGACAACAGCCAGCGCGTACTGCTGCGTAACTACAAGCTCTCGGACGACATAGCGTTCCGCTTCTCGAACAAGGGCTGGGACCAGTATCCGCTTACGGCCGACAAGTTCGCCTCGTGGATCGAGGGCGAGGTCGGCGAGGTTGTCAACCTCTTCATGGATTACGAGACCTTCGGCGAGCACCAGAAGGCCGATACGGGTATCTTCGAGTTCATGAAGGCGCTGCCCAAGGCCGTGCTGGCAAACAAGGATCTGAAGTTCGCTACGGTGAGCGAGACGGCCAAGTCGTCGCAGCCGGTGGGCGTACTGCACTGCCCGCATGTGATGTCGTGGGCGGACGAGGAGCGTGACGTGACGGCATGGCTCGGAAACGAGCTCCAGAACGAGGCCTTCTCGAAGCTCTATGCCCTGAAGGATAAGGTGAAGGCGCTTAAGAGCAAGGATTTCGATTACGTGTGGAACTTCATGCAGACGTCGGATCACTTCTACTATATGGCAACGAAGTGGTTGTCGGACGGTGACGTGCATTCGTACTTCAACCCATACGGGTCGTCATACGAGGCATTTATCAACTACATGAATGTCCTGTCGGACTTCGAGATCGAATTGGAGAAGGCGACCGAGGCCAAGCGTTCGCACCGCAAGAAGGAGAAGGAGGCCGTGGCCTGATGTGATGATATCTCGATCCGTGAATTGGAGGATCTGTGGTAACAAAAAAGCGTAACCCAAAAGGTTACGCTTTTTTGTTGTGGATAGGCCGCTTATCGAGCCTCGACCCACGGCATGTGTTCGTCGAAGAACTCCTTGACCTCGACGGCACGGTCGCAGCAGAGGGCGTCGGCACCGAGGGCTACGCCGAGGATGAAGTCGTCGATCGACTGCCCGGGCCAGAGCGAGACGAAGAGTCCGGCCTTCTTGGCCTTGGTGACGGCATCGCGGCTGGTGCCGCCCATCGTGCAGCCGAGGCGTTTGATCCCCATGTCGAGAGCCTCGCGTATGGTGTCGTCATTGATGGGCCGCCCGATTATGAGCAGTAGGTCGGCATCGGGATGGAGCCGCTGCATGGTGCGCAGGGCGCGTTTGTCGCTCGAGGTGAAGAGGTATGTCGAGCTGGCGGGCTTGTGTTTCATGGCCGTTGTGTATAACAGGTCGCAGTAACGCTCCAACTGCTGTTCGTCGTATGCCGGACTTGAGGTCTTCATCTCGAACTCGACATACATCCCCTCCTTGTCTGCGAGCCAGCGGCACAACTCATCCAGAAAGAGTATGTCGTTGCCCTGATTCGTCTTGACGGCGCGTATCTGCTTGGCGGTCATCTTCTCCACCTCGCCGTCACATGGCGTGAGGCGTTTGAGCGACGAGTCGTGCGTGACGACAAGCCGGCCGTCGGCTGTCATGCGTATGTCGGTCTCGTATCCGCGGATGCCTTTGTCGTATGTGGCGCGGAATGCGGGCATGGTGTTCTCGTCATATTCGAGGCGGCTGCCGCGGTGGGCGAAAAACTGTACGGTGCGGTGTTGCTGTGCCTCGACGGTGAGAAGGGCCGTCAGGGCGATGAGTGTGAGAATGGTTTTCTTGTTCATGTTAAGGTGTGTTTCAAGGTTGGTGTTGTAGTAAAAAGGCGGGCGGCAACATGCCGCCCGCCGCATTTGTGTTTAGAATTCGGGATGGGGTTTATGATCGCAGATATTTGATCCGCAGGCCGTATCATTCTGCCCAGACCGTATCGGCTTATATATAAATCTGCGTCACAGCCTTTATCAGCCTGCATGAGCCGTATCCCCACCCGTATATCAGTATGATCAGACGGTCATGATCTCCTTCTCCTTGATTTCGAGCAGCGAGTCGAGCTTCTTCGAGTATTTCTCGAGCAGTTTCTGCGACTGGGTCTCGCCATCCTTCGATTCATCCTCGGGCATGCCCTCCTTCTGAGCCTTCTTGAAGGCGTCGACGGCATCGCGGCGGGCGTTGCGGAGGCTTATGCGGGCGTTCTCACCTACGCCGCGCACCTGCTTTACGAGCTCCTTGCGGCGCTCCTCGGTCAGGGGCGGGATCGAAAGACGTATCTGCTCGCCGTTGTTCGAGGGTGTAAGGCCGATGTTCGAGTCGAGGATCGCCTTCTCGATGGTGCGTATCATCTTCTTGTCCCACGGCTGTATGAGTATGGTCTTGGCGTCGGGAACGGTGACGCTCGCCACGGCCGAGACGGGTGACTGCGAACCGTAGTAGTCGACATAGACGCTGTTCAGAACGTTGGTCGAGGCCTTGCCCGCGCGGATGTTGATGAGTTCCTCCTCGAGGTGCTGTACCGTGCGCTCCATGCGGTCGGTCGCCTCTTTGATGATGGTCTTGGTATCCATAAACGTATTGTTGTTAAGTATTCGTTGTCACTTCTTGAGTTGTGCGGCCACGGTGTCGATAAGCTCCGCGAACTCCTTCTCGTCGTATCCGACCGACAGATATGCGATTTTGCCCTGCTTGTCGATGACGAAGTTGCGGGGGATGAAGTTCGAGGCGTAGCGTTTGTATATCGCCTGCTCGGGGTCGAGTCCCACGGGGAACTTGTATCCGTTCTTTTGGAGGAAGGCCTTGACGGTCTTGGCAGCCTCGCCGCGCGATATGGGCAGGAAAACGAACTCCTCGCCCGCAAAGCGGTCGATGATCTGCTTCTGCACGTGCTTGAGCTCCTCGCGGCAGGGCGGGCACCATGTGGCCCAGAAGTTTACGACTACGACCTTCCCCTTAAGTTCGGAGAGGGTTATGCTCGAGCCGTCGACCATTGTCACCTTGAAGTCGGGAGCCTTGTCCCCGACCTTGACGAGGGTGCTCTCGGCAATCTGCTGCTGTTCGGATTTCTCCTGCGCGTGGAGCGTGGTGGCGGGCACGGCGGCCATCAGGATGGCTGCTGCGGCCATGAAGAGTGCCTTGCGGCTTAAGATCCTGTGTATCATGATTCGATGTGCTTTTGTGTTTATGGTTTGGCGTTTATATCGTTAGCGGTGTACGAGCGTGCCGATGGTCTCACCCTCGAGCACCTTGTGCAGGTTGCCGGCGGTGTCCATGTCGAAGACGATGATGTCGAGACCGTTCTCCTTGCAGAGCGTGAAGGCGGTCATGTCCATGACCTTGAGGTTGCGCGTGTAGACCTCGTCGAAGGTTATGGCGTCGAATTTCTTGGCCGCAGGGTCCTTCTCGGGGTCGGCCGTGTAGACGCCGTCAACGCGCGTGCCTTTGAACAGAACGTCAGCCTCGATCTCGATGCCGCGCAGCGCGGCGGCCGTATCGGTCGAGAAGTATGGATTCGAGGTGCCGCCGCCGATGATGACGACATATCCGGCCTCGAGATACTCGATGGCGCGCGCCTTAGAGTAGTATTCGCCTATGGGCTCCATACGTATCGAGGTGAGCACTTTGGCCTTGATGCCGTTGCTTTCGAGGGCTGAGTGCAGCGCCAGCGAGTTTATTACCGTGGCGAGCATTCCCATCTGGTCGCCCTTGACGCGGTCGAATCCCCGGCCCACGCCCTGCAGGCCGCGGAAGATGTTGCCGCCGCCGATGACGATTCCGATCTGGATGCCTGCTGCGGCTGCGGCGCCGATCTGCTCGGCGTATGACTGCAGCACCTCGGGCGAGAGTCCGTAGCGCTGCTTGCCCTGAAGCGACTCGCCGCTAAGTTTCAGAAGTATGCGTTTGTATTTCATCTGTGTGTCGTGTTTTAACCTTTTGCGAAGATAAGAAAAAATCTTCTTTTGCGCAAAGCGGCGCGGCTTTTCGCGGTGGAATGTCGTGACGGTAAGTATAAATACTTATTTTTCGGTCGTGGCAGGGGATAAGTATTGGCCGAAATGTCGTTTGTTCGGATTTTGCGCTATCTTTGTGTTGCCAAAAAAGGGCTTTGCCCGCGGGGTGCGGTCCGGTGGCTGCAAGGGCCCCGCCGATATGAAAGGAAATAGGTACAACTCAATAAATTCACTGACAATATGGTTGATATTTTCGAAAGACTTGAAAAGAATGCAGGAGGTCCTATCGGCCAGTACATGCAGCGTGTGCACGGATATTTCGCGTTCCCGAAGCTGGAGGGCGAGATCGGCCCCCACATGCGTTTCCGCGGTAAGATGATGCTCAACTGGAGCCTTAACAACTACCTCGGTCTGGCCAACCACCCCGAGGTGCGCAAGGCCGATGCCGCAGGTGCCGCAGAGTTCGGTATGGCTGCCCCCATGGGCGCACGTATGATGAGCGGCCAGACCAAGTACCACGAGCAGCTCGAGCGCGAGCTGGCCGAGTTCGTTGGCAAGGAGGATGCCTTCCTGCTCAACTACGGTTATCAGGGTATGGTCTCGATCATCGACTGCCTGCTCTCGCCGCGCGACGTTGCCGTCTACGACGCCGAGGCTCACGCCTGCATCATCGACGGTCTGCGTCTGCATAAGGGCAAGCGTTTCGTTTATGCCCACAATAACGAGGAGTCGTTCCGCCTGCAGCTCAAGCACGCTACGGAGCTTGCCGAGGAGCAGCACGGAGGTGTTCTGGTCATCACCGAGGGCGTATTCGGCATGAAGGGTGATCTGGGCTTCCTCGATGTGATCACCAAGGCTAAGAAGGACTTCAACTTCCGTGTTCTGGTAGACGATGCCCACGGCTTCGGAACCATGGGCCCCGGCGGACGCGGTACGGCTGCACACTTCGGTGTGACGGATCAGATCGACGTGCTGTTCAACACCTTCGCCAAGTCGATGGCCGGTATCGGCGCCTTTGTCAGCGGTCCCCGCTGGTTGATCAACCTGCTGCGTTACAACATGCGTTCGCAGCTCTACGCCAAGTCGCTGCCCATGCCTATGGTTATCGGCGCGCTGAAGCGTCTGGAGCTCATCCGCAACCACCCCGAGTATCAGCAGAAGCTGTGGGAGATCACCCGCGCCCTGCAGAGCGGTCTTAAGGAGAACGGTTTCGATATCGGTGTGACGCAGTCGCCCGTAACCCCCATCTACATGAAGGGCGGTAATGAGGAGGGTACCAACCTCATCGTCGACCTGCGCGAGAACCACGCACTCTTCTGCTCGATCGTTATCTACCCCGTCATCCCGAAGGGTGAGATCATCCTGCGCGTGATTCCGACGGCGGCTCATACGATGGAGGATGTGAAGTACACGATCGACGCCTTCAAGGCCGTGCGTGACAAGTTCGAGGCTGGTTACTACCGCTCGATGCCTATCCCGATGATGGCCGATCCCGACTTCAAGGTACGTTAGTCGTTGGGGAAGGCTGTACGAACATGCTGTTTCAGGGATTGCGGATACTGCAATCCGAACAATATCTAAATAGAAGGATCTGCTCATTGGGCAGATCCTTCTATTTATGCCGTTATGATGTCGCCCGTGCGGCGTGATTGGTACGGTATATGTGTCCTTACGGGTTGAACCTAATTGGAAAAACTTTGAAAAATATCGTTACTTTGCTTACGCTTGCAATTTTGTCGGTCATCGTGACGGCATGTACCGTCGGGGCGCGCTCTGCTGCTGTGGACAGCACGCCGACAAGCGACTTTTCACTCAAGGATTTCATGGGGCGGTGGTACGAGATTGCGCGCTTCGACCACTCGTTCGAACGCGACATGGAGTATGTCACTGCGGACTATATCCTTCAGGACGACGGCACCGTCGAGGTTATCAACAGTGGTATGCGCGGGGGTGAGGCCCACACGGCGCGGGGCCGTGCCAAGACGACCGATACGCCCGGACGCCTGCGGGTGTCGTTCTTCTGGATCTTTTACTCTGATTATAACGTGCTGGCGATGGGCGACAATGGCGGGTGGGCCCTTGTCGGGAGCCGCTCGCCCAAATATCTGTGGATCCTGTCTCGCACGCCGCACCTCGAGCAGGGCGTTCTCGATTCGATCCTTGCGAAGGCTGCCTCGCGCGGATACGACACGTCGAAACTTATCTACGTCGAGCAGCAGTAAGGACGCGATAAGCCTTCGGCAGATGCTTCGGCATGTCCATATTGCCCTTTGAAAAGTATCCTTTCAAGGAAGATGTTTATGCGGATGCGCTATTCCGCAGAGGGATGATTCTGAGCCTTGCGCACGCCCTTGAGGCGGAAGCGGTAGATGATGTTGCGCTCGGGATGGCCCGCAACGTGGAACGAGAGGTAGAGCCACCGTCCCTTGATGTCGAGCCCTTCGGGTTCGTATCCCGTGGAGTTGAGATCTATGAGGCGCAGGCGTTGTCCCGTTGCGGCGTCGACAACGTGCATGCTGCAGCCGCGTGACGGCACGCCGTCGGGAAGGTATATGCAGCGTCGGTTGGCAAGGCTGCCTTGCGGTATGGCTATATCACCCACACGTATGTCCCCCAGAGCGTCGGCAGCCGTAAGGCGTACCATCCCTTCGGCATCCGAGTCCGCCAGACGCGGCAGCCGGAAACGGCGGAAGGTGCGCTCTCCGTCTATGGTACAGTATCCGTAGAGGATTTTATTGCGGCGGTCGACACACCAATCCATCGGCCCCGTACAGTCGTCATCGGCGTATATGATGGTCTGGACGATGCGTGAGCCTTCGGTCGAGATATCGGTTACGTAGCAGGCGCGGTCGCCGCGGCACTCCGAAACATACAGCAGCGGGAATTTCGATCGGCGCGAGTATCGCTCCACGCCGAACGAGGCGTTGTTGCAGTGCGAGTCGTTACCCTCGAGTTGGAATGTCGAGATGAAACGCCGCCGTTTGAGGTCTAACACAACGCACTGCCCCTTGTCGTGGAGCGAGAAGGCGTAGCGTCCCCACAGGGCCAGTCCTTGCGACGAACCTTCGATGGTGACGGCCGTAGTGTCGATTATGGTTGAGGTGTCGATGTACGGTTCGCCCTCGAAGGCCGGAAGACGGTAACGTTGTGCCTGTGTCGCCGCTGCGGCGCACAGAATCAGTATGGTCAGCAGCAGGCGTCTCATCAAAGCATCTCTTTTATTGTACGTTCGATGCCGTCGGCGTCATATCCGCAGATGGCTTGCAGTTGAGCTACGGTGCCGTGCTCGACAAACTTGTCGTCGATGCCGAGTGACCGTACATGTGGTGTGAGGCCGTTGTCGCTGAAGAATTTGGCGACGGCTTCGCCTACACCCCCGCGCAGGATGCCGTCCTCGACCGTAAGGATACGGTCGAAACGTGCGGCTTCGCGCAGCAGCGCCTCGTCCAGAGGCTTGGCAAAGCGCAGGTCATAGTGCGCTATGGTGACGGGATATCGGCTCTCGATTCGTTCGATGGCCTCGGCGGCGAGATTGCCTGCCGTGCCGATGGTTATGACGGCCATGTTCTTGCCATCCTTCAGGCGTCGGCCCTTGCCAGTGGGTATGGTCTCGAACGGCACGCCGCGCCACTCGACACCTTCGCCGCAGCCGCGCGGGTAGCGTATGGCGTATGGAGAGGGGGTATTGACTGCCGTGTAGAGCATGTTGCGCAGTTCGAGTTCGTTCATCGGCGCCGCCACTATAATATCCGGTATGCACGAGAGGTAGGCCAGATCGAAACTACCGTGATGTGTGGCTCCGTCCTCACCCACAATACCCGCACGGTCGATGCATAGCGTCACGGGGAGGCGTTGCAGCGCAACGTCGTGGATGATGTTGTCGTAGGCGCGCTGCATGAACGACGAATATATGTTGCAGACGGGATGCAGGCCGCCTGCGGCAAGCCCCGCGGAGAAGGTCACGGCGTGGCCCTCGGCTATGCCGACGTCGAAGCAGCGGTCGGGCATCTCGCGCATCATTATGTTGAGCGAACATCCCGATGGCATGGCGGGCGTTATGCCGACGATGCGGCGGTCGGCGCGTGCCAGTTCGAGCAGCGTCTCGCCGAAGACATCCTGATAGCGTGCCGCAGAGTTGCTCGCCGGAATACGCTCGCCCGTGTCGGGGTTGAAGCATCCGGGGGCGTGCCATACGGGCTGGTTGTGCTCGGCGGGGGTGTATCCCTTGCCCTTGACCGTTATGACGTGCAGCAGTTTGGGCTCGGGTATCTGTTTCAGCGCCGAGAGTATGCGTACCAGTTCCTCGATGTTGTGGCCGTCGATCTGTCCGAAGTAACGGAAGTTGAGGCTCTCGAACAGGTTGCTGTTCTGAAGCAGTCCCTGCTTGACGGCGTTGCCGGCCTTCTGACACAGGCGCAGCAGCGGCGGTATGTGCGAGAAGAGGTTCCACAGACGACGCTTGAAACGGTTGTAGTGGCGCGAGGTCGAGACGTGTGCGAGGTAGCTCTTGAGGGCGCCCGTACCTTCGTCTATCGACATCTCGTTGTCGTTGAGTATGACAAGTATGTCGGTCGATTTCTTCTCTCCGGCATTGTTCAGGCCCTCGAACGCAAGTCCTCCCGTCATGGCGCCGTCGCCTATGACGGCCACGACCTTGCGTTTCTCTCCTTGCATCTCGGCCGCTTTGGCCATGCCGTATGCCGCCGATATCGAGGTCGAGGCGTGTCCCGTGCCGAAGGCGTCGTATTCGCTCTCGCTCATGCGCGGGAAGCCGCTTATGCCGCCCAGCTTGCGGTTTGTGGGGAAGAGGTCGCGGCGCCCCGTGATGATCTTGTGGGCGTAGGCCTGATGCCCGACGTCCCAGACAACCTTGTCGTCGGGGGTGTCGTAAACGTAGTGTATGGCCACGGCGAGCTCCACGGCGCCGAGGCTTGAGGCCAGATGTCCCGGGTTCTTCGAACACTCTTCGATGATATATCGGCGCAGCTCGCGGCAGTATTGCGGTAACTGCGCGACGGAGAGTTTCTTGAGGTCAGCCGGTGAGTTGACCTTGTATAATAGGTCGTATTCTATCTTGTCGATTGAATTCATGGTGCAAATATACTCAAAGCCCGCAGCAATGGCAAATGAAAACCATGTTTTCAAATCCGTTGCTGCCGGGGCGTAGCCTATCCAATGTAAAGATAGCAAATCCGCGAACAAAAACCAACGTTGAACGTCTCTTTTGCTCGCGGATTTTCGTGTGAGTCGGGGTATGGCGTCTGCCGGATGTGGCGGCGAGAATGTTTCCCCAGTCGGCTCAAGGACCTATTTCAGGTGTTTGCGAAGGTCGTCGGCCGACGAGAGATGGAACCCGTTTGTTATGACCTTGCCGTCGCGGTCGACAAGTACGGCGTGCGGTATGCCCGAGATTTCGAACATTTGCGCGAGCCTGTTCCATTCGTCAACAGTAAGATATATATGCTCCCCTTTGATCGATTGCTCTTTCATCCACTGCTCGGCCAACTTGCGCGGGGAGGTCTTCTCCTCGCAGATGTAAAGGAACCGTACCGGCTCGCCGCTCAGCTGCTCGACGATCTCACGCTGGGCAATCATGCTTCTACGGCATGGGCCGCAGTTCATTCCCCAGAAGTCGAGGTAGAGCAGGTTGCCGGCGTATGGTTCGATGATGCGTTGCAGAATCTCCTCCGCCGGCGTTGGCGGAGATTTTTTCTCGGACTTTTCTGTCGCGGTGCTCTCTCCTTGCCTTGCGGCCTGCCGCTCGGCGATGAGATCCTTTACGCGCATCTGTTCTTCAACCATCTTGCGCATGATGTATGGATTCCTTATCGTGGTAAGGAAGTCATAGCCGGTTGACAGGATGGTGTTGACGGCTTCGTCCCCGAGGTTGTCCATGCTGTAGTATAATGGTGATAGTATCAACGTGATGTGGCTGCGTGCGCGCGCCATCTCTGCCATAAAACAGTCTCCGATGCCGTAATCGCGCATATTCTGTTCGTCGATGCGTTGTTTGCTTTCGAGCAGTGTCCGGGCCTCGGTCTGCTGCCCATATAATCTTCTTGCAATATACTCATACTCGAACAATGAATATTTGCTGAATACGGGATCGAACTCGCTGCGGTTGAATATGCCCAATGTTCTGGAACTCATAAGAGTCAGCGGGTTGTCGTAAACGAACAGACAGTAGTCGTGTATGGCGTTGAACATACGTTTATGATCGAGCATTTCAAAGTCGGGATCGGTCGTATAATATGTCGAACCGTCTTCGGCCTTGTTCTTTATCTCTCCTTGCCGGTTGTATTCAGCGTATATATCCTCCATGAACTCCAACAGCTCACAAGCCACGTTTACCATCACCAGCTCCTTGCCGAACGACGACAAGGGGGTGTCGCGCAGGCATTGCTCGGCAAAGGTGCCGTCCCATACGCGGTTGTATCTGTCGGCCAATTGGCCTATGAGCGCTTCGGTTGCGGCGCGGCCTGCGGCAATGGAGTCCGTCATCTGTTTGTATCGTTCAAAGCCGCGGGTATAGTTCAGTCGGTCGTGAAGCGGATAATTCAGGGCGTTTATCATGCCCGACTCGCCTCTGGAGCGGAAAGCCGTATTGTCGGAATTTATTGTGTGGAACACCTCCAATGTATCCCCGGGCATAAGGAACCACACCTTTGCGGGAAAGCTGGAAAGGATAAATTGCGGATGCTCTATCGGTATGTCTGCTTCGTAGGTGTTGTCGGGCCCTATGTCTGCCAATACAGAAGTTTCGTCGTGGTAAACGTGGTCGTAACTCATCAGGCGTACGGTTGTCACGCCCAATTCGGGCGAGTAGTTGTCCAGATGCACCTTGACGTGTGCCGTTGCGCTCTTGCAGAACTCCATGCCGCGGTGGCGGCGGTAGTCGATGTTGACCTCGGCGCCGCTGGGCGGCAGGCTCATGTAATATTCCGCTGTCATGGTCCACGGGTCGATTCCGTCTTCCCCGACGGCAGGGACTTTCGGTGCGCTCTTGGCAAGGTGTATGCCGTAGATGTTATTGTCGGACCGGTTACCTTCTTTGACCATGTTGAGCCGCTCGACCGAGGCGGGAACGGCCTCGAAGAGCAGCGTGCAGAGCATCTTGCCCGAGGCGGGCATATATGTCTTTTTGTCGAGCTCGATCCCCTCGGCCCCGAGGATATGGTATTTGTTGCCTGTGGCGGGGTCTATGAGGTCGGTGTCGGACGATACCTTCACCCACGGGTTGGGGTTGTTGCGCAACTCGGCCTTGACGACGGTGCGGTCGCCGCCGAGCGTGATCTCCGTAAGGGTGATCCATGTGGGGACATAGTCGATGTCGGGATTTTCGATCACGCGCTGCGCGGCAGCCGTGAGCGCGACAGCAAGTGTGAGGAGAAGAAGCATGATCCGTTTCATGGAGGTAGTGTTTGGGCCTTATGGCAAATATACGCAAAACAGAGCGTTAAAACAATATCGCCGACCTTTTTATATGCTCATGTTAAGGCAAATAGAGCCGTTATGCGGCCGTGCAGGGGATGCCTGCCTGCTCGACGCGGCGCGCTATGGCCTGCAACTCCTCCTTGGGGACCTTCTCAAGCGTAGGGCAGGGGGTGTCGCGGTCGAGTGAGTAGACCATGACCTGTCGCGGCGCTATCTCCCGTACCAGATCGAGCCATGCCGCAACTTCGCGTTCGGTGGTGTTGTCCACGCGGCGGCCGTTGCACATCCCGCGCAGGAACATCGTCTGCACGATGAGGCGTCCCTCGAATAGTTTCATCAGCTCGACCGTGCGGGCTACGGTATAGTTGCCTGCAGGGTTGTTTATCAGCCGCACCGTCTCGTCGAAGGCCGAGTCGAGCTTCAGCAGGTTGTTGTCCACGCGCAGCAGGGCGCGGCGGATATCCTCGCGGCCGATCTGTGTGGCGTTGCTCAGCACCGAGACCTTGGCTGTGGGGCAGTGGCGGTCGCGCAGCGCGAGCGTATCGTCGATGATGGCCTCGAAGTCGGGGTGGAGCGTCGGTTCGCCGTTGCCGGCGAAGGTTATAACATCGGGCGGCGTGCCGGCGGCGCACATGCGGTCGAGCGTCTCGGCCAGCATCCGCCGCACATCCTCACGGGCATTGAAGCGGCGCGCGCCGCGGTGGTCGGCATTCCAACCGCACTCGCAATAGATACAGTCGAAACTGCACAGCTTGGATTCTATGGGCAGGAGGTTTACCCCCAGCGACAATCCCAGACGGCGCGAATGCACCGGCCCGAAGATTATGTTGTCATAGAGCGATGTCATGGTTCGGATATTTTTTGTATATGGTACTTTTCGTTATAGGCTTCTCGTCCGGCGCCCGCTTCGGCCTATTGCGTCTTCGTGCGGCGGAACTCCTTGGGTGTCATGCCCGTATGCCGCAGGAAATATTGCCCGAAGAACGAAGGGTTCGGGAAGTTCAGATTGTTGGATATCTGCTGCACGGTGAGTTGCGTACCAGAGAGCAGCGACTTGGCCTTGACGATTACCGTCTGCGAGATCCACTCCGTGGCGCTGCGCCCCGATGCCTGACGCGTGATGATGGTGAGGTACTTGGGCGTTATGCAGAGCTTGTCGGCGTAATACTGCACCTCGCGCGAGATGGTTATGTCGGTGGCCAGCAGCGAGAGAAACCGTCTGAAAAGGGTATCCTGCCGCGAGCATGGCTGACGCTTGACGGGGTGGTATTGCGTGTATATGGCGGCCAGCTCGTAGCAGAGCGTAAGCAGGATCTGGGAGTTGATCTGCATGCGGAAGGGGTGCTGCTTGCGGGCGTTCTTGCGTCGCATCATCTCGCAAAGTTCGAGTATGCATTCGGTCTGCTCCTGAGTGAGCACAACGCACGGATAGTCGCGTATGAGCATGTAGAGCGATGTGGCCGACGGAATGTTTATGTCGTGTATGAAGTCGATGTTGATGGCTATGGTGTAACCCTTGAAGGCGTCGTCGGTGCGGAGCGACTGGAGGATCGTACCCCTGAAGGCCAGACACATCGTGCGCGGCTGCAGGTGGTATTTCTGCTCGTTGATGATGACGTCGCCCTCGCCCTCCAGACAGAGGAATATGCCGCCCAGACGTATCACGTAGGGCATGTTCTCCTGCTTGTTGAGAACGGTATGGTAGTCTTTCTGGTCGATAAAACTGAACAGGTCGGTTTCGGCCGTGGCGGCAAAATCGGCTATTGGGGTTTGGGGTGTGGGAATAGTAGTGTCCATCGACAGATATATTTTTCGGACAAATATACGAATATTTTCGTGATATAGAATATAATAAGCTCCCGGCATCGAGTCTTTTTGTGCATTTTTATGAGCAAATAGAACATCGTCTATATCGCGCCGGAGGTGGTGCCGAAGGGCGTTTGCGGAATAATTATGCTAATAAATGGACCGAACACGGTTTTTTATGCCGCTAATGTTGTATATTTGCGAAGACGACTTGTCCCTAAACGGAGGCATTGCCTCAGGGCTGGGTCCGGCATGCGGCGACGGCCGCACGGGACGGTTGTCGGCGGTGCGGCTGTGGCGGCGCCGTCATGTGAAACCCAATTTTTTTTGAAGTTATGTGCGGATTCGTAGGAATGTTCGATATACAGAACAACAGCACCGAGTACAGAGAGCAGGTGCTGCGCATGTCGAAGAAGATTCGTCATCGCGGTCCCGACTGGTCGGGTATCTTTTGCGGCGAGCGGGCCATCATATCACACGAGCGACTGTCGATCGTGGACCCGCAGTCGGGGCGGCAGCCTCTCTATTCGTCGGACGGCAAGATCGTGCTGGCCGTCAACGGCGAGATATACAACCATCGCGAGATACGCCGCGAGCTGGAGGGCGAATATGAGTTCCAGACGGGTTCCGACTGCGAGGTGATCATACCCTTGTGGCAGCGTATGGGGCTCGGCATGCTGGAGAAGATAAGCGGTATCTTCGCATTCGCGCTCTACGATATCGAGCATGACGAGTATCTTATCGCCCGTGACCCGATAGGCGTTATTCCGCTTTACATCGGTTGGGACCGTGCGGGTCACTTCTATGCCGCCTCGGAGCTGAAGGCTCTGGAGGGTATATGTGTCACCATCAAGCCCTTCCTGCCGGGGCACTACTGGTCGAGCCGTGACGGCGAGATGAAGCGCTGGTACCACCGCGACTGGGAGTCGTACGACGCCGTTAAGGACAATCCGACCGATATCGGTGCTCTGCGCTCGTCGCTGGAGGATGCCGTACGCCGTCAGCTGATGTCGGACGTGCCCTACGGTGTACTTCTCTCGGGCGGTCTCGATTCGTCGATCATCTCGGCCGTGGCCAAGAAGTATGCCGACAAGCGTATCGAGTCGGGCAGCCGCGATGCGGCGTGGTGGCCCCAGCTGCACTCCTTCGCCATCGGTCTGAAGGATGCGCCCGACCTTGCGGCGGCACGGCGTGTGGCCGAACATATCGGTACGGTGCACCACGAGATACACTACACGATTCAGGAGGGTCTGGATGCCCTGCGCGACGTGATCTACCATATCGAGACCTATGACGTGACGACGGTACGTGCGTCGACGCCCATGTATCTGCTGGCGCGTGTGATCAAGTCTATGGGTATCAAGATGGTGCTTTCGGGCGAGGGTGCCGACGAGATCTTCGGCGGATACCTCTATTTCCACAAGGCCCCGAATGCCCGCGAATTCCACGAGGAGACGGTGCGCAAGATCGGCAAGCTGCACCTCTACGACTGCCTGCGCGCCAACAAGGCGCTGAGCGCTTGGGGTATCGAGGGGCGTGTGCCCTTCCTCGACAAGGAGTTTCTGGATGTTGCCATGCGCATCAACCCCGAGTCGAAGATGGTACGCGGCGAGCACAACATGGAGAAGTGGGTGCTGCGCAAGGCATTCGAGGATATGCTTCCCGAGTCGATCGTATGGCGCCAGAAGGAGCAGTTCTCGGACGGTGTGGGCTACGGTTGGATCGACACGCTGAAGAAGATCACCTCGGAGGCCGTGAGCGACCGCGACATGTCGCTGGCGGCGGAGCGTTTCCCGATCAACCCTCCCCGCAACAAGGAGGAGTATTACTACCGTACGATCTTCGAGGAGTTCTTCCCGTCGCAGACGGCGGCGCAGTGTGTGCCGTCAGTGCCGTCGGTGGCCTGCTCGACGGCCGAGGCGCTGGCATGGGACGAGTCGTTCCGCAACATGAACGATCCGTCGGGCCGTGCCGTATTCGGCGTACACGTAAAGGACCTCAAGCACTGATATGCACTGACTGGGTATATATCCCGAGTAATAAGATATATCCCCGGGTCGGTGTGATATGGTTAACCCTCCGTGCGGCATGGATGCCGTGCGGAGGAATTTTTTTGTCGCGTTCGGCGCATGCGCGGCTGCCGATTTGCATATTAAGGTAATAATGACTACTTTTGATTTTCGGAACGAACACAAATGTACTGATATGAGCAGTCTTAATACATCGTTTGCGGGTTTGGAGCTTAAAAACCCGATTGTGGTGAGCAGCAGCTCGCTTACCGACAGCGCCGAGGGGTGTCTGCGTTTGGAGCGCGCGGGCGCGGGCGCCGTGGTGCTCAAGTCGCTCTTCGAGGAGGATATCGTGCGCCGCACCGAGTCGCTTACCGACGAAACGGCCCATACCGAGTCGGCAGACTACCTTCAGGGTTATCTGCGCGGGCAGATGCTGGGCGACTACCTGAAACTGGTGCGTGAGAGCAAGTCTCTCTGCAAGATACCCGTCATTGCGAGCATCTGCTGCTGTTCGGCGGGCGAGTGGACCGACTTCGCGCGTATGATCGAGCAGGAGGGTGCCGACGCTCTGGAACTCAACGTTATGAGCCTCGCCTCGGACAAGGCGGCCGCCGACGGAGCCTTCGAGCAGCGGCATGTGGAGATCCTCGCGGCGGTCAAGCGCAGCGTCTCGATCCCCGTGATCATGAAGCTCGGAGCCAATCTGTCGAATCCCGTAAGCCTCATAGAGCGTCTGCGCGGTTACGGCGCGGCGGCTGTCGTGCTCTTCAACCGCCCCTATCAGACCGATATCGATATCGAGAAGATGGAGTACGTTTCGGGCAAGGTGCTCAGCGACGAGAGCGACCTGTCGAACTCGCTGCGGTGGACGGGCATAGCCTCGGCTGCCGTGAAGAATATATCGTATGCCATATCTGGAGGCGTTCACAGCGGTGAGGCCGTCGTGAAGGCCCTGCTGGCCGGAGCTTCGGCCGTAGAGGTGTGCAGCGCAATATATATGGCGGGCGACGCATGGATCTCGTCGGCCTTGGAGACGGTAGAAAAGTGGCAGGAGCGTCACGGTTTTGACTCTGTTGCCGGGTATCGCGGACGTATGAATGCCGCGGATGCCGCCCATGTGGACCGTCTGGAGCGTATGCAGTTCCTGAAATACTTCGAAGGTTTCGGAAACGCTCACCGCAAGTAGTGCGGAGTGGCGGCAGCGATGTGCCGGGAAATACGGGCTGCATGATAAATGTATGCAGTCGGTTGTATAAGAGTAAACGAAGAGAGCCGCACCCGATCGGGTGCGGCTCTCGTGTTATGCAGGTGTTACGATTAAGCCTTGCCGGCAGAGCCGAGCACGGCCTCGCACTTGTGCATATAGAGCTTCTTGAGCTCGTCGCGAGCGGGACCCAGATACTTGCGGGGGTCGAACTCTGCGGGCTGCTCAACGAAGATCTTGCGGATGGTAGCGGTCATGGCCAGACGACCGTCCGAGTCGATGTTGATCTTGCAGACGGCGCTCTTTGCGGCCTTGCGGAGCTGCTCCTCGGGGATACCTACGGCATCCTTCAGGGCACCGCCGTGGGTGTTGATGATCTTGACGTACTCCTGAGGTACAGACGACGATCCGTGCAGTACGATGGGGAATCCGGGAAGCTTCTTCTCGATGGCCTCGAGGATGTCGAAACGCAATGGGGGCGGAACCAGAATGCCGTCGGCATTGCGGGTGCACTGCTCGGGCTTGAACTTGTTTGCGCCGTGCGAGGTGCCGATCGAGATGGCCAGCGAGTCAACGCCGGTCTTGCTTACGAAGTCGATAACCTCCTCGGGGCGGGTGTAGTGGGCCTCCTCGGCCGAAACCTCATCCTCGACGCCGGCCAGTACGCCCAGCTCGCCCTCGACGGTAACGTCGAACTGGTGGGCATAGTCTACGACCTTCTTGGTGAGGGCTACGTTCTCCTCATAGGGCAGCGACGAACCGTCGATCATAACCGACGAGAAGCCCATGTCGACGCAGCTCTTGCAGAGCTCGAACGAGTTGCCGTGATCGAGGTGCAGGCAGATGGGGATGTTCTTTCCCAGCTCCTTGGCATACTCGACAGCACCCTGAGCCATGTAACGCAGCAGGGTCTGGTTGGCGTACTTGCGCGCACCTGACGATACCTGCAGAATCACGGGCGACGAGCACTCGACACATGCCGAGATTATGGCCTGCATCTGCTCCATGTTGTTGAAGTTGAATGCCGGTACGGCATAACCTCCGTTGATGGCCTTTTTGAACATCTCGCGGGTGTTCACGAGGCCGAGATCTTTGTACGATACCATAATTCTTACTTTTATTGAAGTGATGAATATCTCTGTTTCGTGCGGTGCGGATCGGATGACGGGCAGCGGCCTTTTGGTATGACTGTGCGGCTCGTCGGTTTCCGCGACGCAAATATACAAAAATAAATGCAGATGGCTAAATTTTTTGACGTAAGATCGAGTCTTGGGACTCTCGACGGCTCTCGGGCGGGTGGCTGCCGTGTGTGCGGCGGGATTAATGTCACGGCGCGCAGTCGAAAAATCATCGTTTCGGGCCGTAAGGTCGGAAAAAATGGTTAGTTTTGTAAAACCCCGATTTCGGATACTAACCAAAAACCATTTATATGAAACGACTGTTGTTATTCTTATTCACGGCGGCATGGCTGCCTGCGGCGGCGCAGGTGAGCGTGTCGTCATTGCGGGTGAACCATATGCGTGAGCCTTCGGGTGTTGTGGATGCGCAGCCCGTGCTGAGCTGGATTGTGGAGAGTCCCGACCGCAATGTCATGCAGCAGGCTTACGAGGTGCGTGTTTTCCGCGACGGCCGCAGCGTGTGGCGTACGGGTCGCGTCGAGTCGCAGAACAGCGTGACGGTGGCATACGAGGGTGAGCCTCTGGCCTCGGGTACGCGTTACGAGTGGCAGGTGCGTGTATGGGACAACCGCGGGAGGGTCTCGAAGTGG
>URBK01000010.1 GCA_900546065.1 uncultured Alistipes sp. | reverse complement strand
GCCGCCGCGCAGGTAGAGCAGGGCGATGCCTCCGACGGCGAGTGCGAGCGAGAGCGAGCGGCACCACGTCATCCGCTCGCCGTATGCCGCGGCCATGATCAGCGCCACGAGTATCGGGTATATGAAGAAGAGGGTCGATACGAGACCCGTGGGCATATAGTCGAAGGCCATGAACATGAGTATCGACGAGAGGGCGAACAACACGCCGAGGGCGGCGATGAAGGGTATCTCGTCGCGGCGCAGGGCGAAGTCGCGGCCCTGCAGGCGGGTGATGATGCCGAGCACGGCGGCGGCGATCAGATATCGGTAGAAGAGCAGCGAGTCGAAGTCCACGCCGCGGCGCAGCAGCGGCAGCGAGAAGAGGGGTATAAGCCCGTACGAGGCGCCCGAGACGGCGCCGCAGAGGTATCCTTTGATCTTGTCGTTTGTCATGTGGGTCAATGGTTGCTGTGGCGGCACATTGGGGTGCGCGCCCTTTTCCGGCGGCAAAGATACTCAAAGCCGCGGGCAGAGACAAATCGGAAACGCAGTTTTCGGGATCCGTCTCTGCCGCAACTTCTGTACGCGGCCGTTATCCTGCGGGGCGTTATCTTATCGGGCGCTGTCCTGCTGAGTGTTGTCGGACGGGGCGTTGTTGTCGGGGCGTGTATGCTTACGCTGTCGTGCGCGTTCCCTGAGGGTTCCGACCCAGTATCCTGCGGTGAATGGCAGCCCGAGCACCACGATGGCCAGCAGCACGAGCCATACGGCCACGCGGCTGACGATGGCGGGCACTTGGTCGAGAGCCTGCTGGACCATGCCCTGAGCCGACTCGGCGGTTTGGCGGATTATGGCCTCGCGCTCGGCCGAGACATAACGCTGGAGTTCGCTGCGCTGCAAGTCGACCTGCCCGAAGACATAGTCGAGGCTGCTCTCGAGCGAGGCGAGCACCTGCTCGACATGGAGGTTGAAGCGCACCATCACCGAATCGGATATTTCGGGTATGTTCTCCATCACCACGACGATACGTTCGAAGCTGCGGTCGAGGCTGTCCATCTGTGCGGCGACGTATTGCGACATGCTGTCCCTCTGCCACTCGATCTCGAGTATGTCCTTCGACCAGATGAGGCTGTTTGTGAACTGTCCGGTCTGGCCGCTCATCTTGTCGCTCATGTCGGATACGACGTCGGCGATGGATCCCGAGTCGAAGCTGACGTCTATGCCCTTGCTCTTCATGAACTCGATCCACGCGAGGGTTGTGTTCTGCGGGGTGACGTTCTCGTCGGCGCGGGGGCGGTTGCGGCGTATGTACTGCTCGACATACTCCTTCATCAGATCGTAGCGTTCGGCCGTGAGGGCCTCGTGCGCCACGGAGTCGACCTTGAGTTTCATGCGTTGTGCCGTCTGGCGCATCATGGGGGTGTAGCGCCCGAAGAGCAGCGAGTCGGGCAGGCGGGTGAAGGCGCGGTCCATGCGCGTGCAGAGGATCCACGTGTCGGCCAGCGCCACGTCGGGGATGGTCTGCATGGCGGCCGAGACGGCGGCGCGCGTGATGCGTATCTTCCAGCGTATGGCGCGTATGCGCAGGTCGATGTCGGAGTCCTTGGCCACGGAGTCGGCGGCCGTGACTATGTCGTTCGAGAGGTCGTAGTAGAGGGCGCGCGTCATGACCCGCACGCGGGCGTCGTCCGGGGATATTGGCTCGCCCGTCGAGAGCGACACCTTGAGCAGCGAGCAGCCCGTCATGGCGGCGAGGATGACGGCCGAGAGAGCGGTGCGCAGGAGTATGTTTTTCATATCGAGGGTGTTTCGGGATGTTTTGGCGGTGTTTGGCTCCGCGCTCGGCCTGCGGCCGCGGCGGTGATGCCCAAAGATACGAAAAATTCGCATCCGACGCGGCTCCGCAACCCGCCCGCAGAGGGAAAAATTATAATCCGGCCCGCATATTTTGAATCTTGCGCCGATTGTTGTATTTTTGTTGTTGACCAAATATCCGACGCCATGAAACGGGAGATGAAATTCGACTACGAGAGCTATGACGCGTCGCACCCGCTGCCCGAGCAGGACCGGCAGCTTGTGGAGGCGGCCGAGCGCGCCACACGTGATTCCTATGCACCCTATTCGCACTTCCGCGTGGGGGCTGCGGCGCGGCTTGCGAGCGGCCGCGTGGTGAGCGGCTCGAATATCGAGAGCGAGGTCTTCCCCTCGGGGCTGTGTGCCGAGCGCACGCTTCTCTACCACGTGGGTGCATGCCATGCGGGGGATGCTGTGGAGGCCGTGGCGATAGCTTCGGACCCCTCGCCGCGCGAGTGTTACCCGTGCGGGGCGTGCCGGCAGACGCTGCTCGACGTGGAGCGCCGTCAGGGCTCGCCCATACGTATCATCATGGCGGGCGGGGGCACGGCGACGGTAGTAGGGTCGGCGGCCGACCTGCTGCCATTCACATTCAAACTCTGACATCCAATACATGTTCACACCCGACGACATACTCTACGAGGACAACCACCTGATGGTGGTGAACAAACACTGCGGTGATCTGGTGCAGCCCGACCGCGAGACGGACGATGCGCTGGAGACCGAGATCAAGGCCATGATCAAGGTGCGCGACCACAAGGCGGGCGGAGTCTTTCTGGGCGTTGTGCACCGCATCGACCGTCCCGTGAGCGGGGCTGTGCTCTTCGCCAAGACGTCGAAGGCACTGACGCGCCTTAACGACATGATCCGCGAGGGGCGCATCTCGAAGAGCTATTGGGCCATTACGGAGCATACGCCCTCTCCGGAGCAGGGGCGGCTGGTGCACTACATCCTGCGTGACGGACGCACGAACCGCTCGCGTGCGCTGGATGCGCCGCGCGGCGATGCGAAGCGTGCGGAGCTGGAGTACCGCGTAGCGGCCCGCGCCACGAACTACACGCTCGTGGAGGTGCGGCTTCTGACGGGACGCCACCACCAGATCCGGGCGCAGCTCTCGAAGATCGGGTGTCCGATACGCGGCGACCTGAAGTACGGGGCGCGCCGCTCGAATCCCGACGGCGGCATCTCGCTCCACTCGCGGTGTGTGGAGTTCACGCACCCGGTAAGCCATGAGACGATCCGCGTCACGGCCCCCGTGCCTGCGGGCGACCGCCTGTGGGCCTTCTTCGAAGAGTCGCAGCGATGATATCCAAGCGATAAATCCATACGTAACGGACAATGAGAATCCTTATACAGAGAGTAAGCCGCGCCACGCTCTCGATCGACGGGCGCGAGTATTCGCACATCGACGGCGGCCTGCTGGTATTCGCTGGCGTCGAGGCCGCCGACGGCGACGACGATATCGCATGGCTTGCGGGCAAGCTGCTGCGGCTGCGTATCTTCGACGATGCGGACGGGGTCATGAACCTCGACGTGACGCAGGCCGGGGGGCAGATCATGATCGTGAGCCAGTTCACGCTCTTCGCCTCGACCCGCCGCGGCAACCGCCCATCTTACATCAGGTCGGCGCCCGAGGCGGTGTCGCGGCCCATATACGAACGCTTCGTGGAGAGCGTGCGCTCCTCTTTCGGGGGCAAGGTCGCCACGGGGGTGTTCGGCGCCGACATGAAGGTGGAGCTTGTGAACGACGGCCCCGTGACGATATGGATCGACTCGCGCAACCGCGAGTAAGCGTCCCGAATAGACCCTCAGAGATATGGTGAGAAGAAGAACCCGCAGGATGAGCGCCCGCCGCCCGATTGTCTACCTTGCAGTTTTGGCCGTCGTGCTGTGTGCCGGATACCTGTACGACCATTCGGATACGGTATCCGCGGTGACGGAAGCCCTTCGCGAGGGCACGGTGCTTGTGGAGCCTGCCGACAGGGGAGAGCAGACACCTGCCGACGGCGATGCCCCGAATAGTGAAACATCGACCGAAAAAAACGCGTCGGAAGGGAAGCCCGCGACGGGAGAAGAATCGGCATCGGGCGAAGAGCCCGCATCGGGCAACAACAAGGATATTGACGGGACGGTCTATCGTACGGGGTGGGCGGAGCTTCCCGCCGAGCGTGCGGACGGCGACAGACGCTATGTCCACCACCTCTGCGGCGGGGAGGGGGCGTCGGCCTCGTGGCGAAGCCATACGGCCTGTTTCAGTGTTTCGCGCCGCTGCCCGGTGTGGGTTGCCGCGCCGCTGCACGAATGCTACCGCGGCGACTCGGGCCGCTCGGGGGGATATGCGTTCGACCCCGCGCTGCCCGTGGAGATACAGCCCTCGCTGAAACGCTCATACGGTGAGTATACGCGCGGCCACCTGCTTGCCTCGGCCGACCGTACGGTCTCGGCGGAGGCCAACCGCATGACCTTCATGCCGACGAATATCGCGCCCCAGACGCAGGCGGGCTTCAACGCTGCGGGCGGCGCATGGAACAACCTTGAGGTCTTTGTCGAGGGTCAGGTATGCCCCGATACGCTGTATGTGGTTACGGGGTGCCTCTTTTCGGACTACACGGACCCCGTTGCGGGCAAGATAGCTGCGCGTACGACCGTCAACAAAAATGACGGCGAGACAGTGGCGGTGCCTACGGCCTATTACAAGGTGCTGCTGCGCACGCGCTCGGGACGTACGGGCCGCAGCGTGCGCGACTGTGCGGCCGACGAGCTGAAGTGTGCGGCCTTTGTGGTTGGGCACCGCGGCGTGCGCGGACGCGAGGTGACGGAGGCCGAGATGATGAGCGTCGCGGATCTGGAGCGTATGACGGGCGAGCGTTTCTTCGTCAACGTGCCCGCAGCCCCCAAGTCGCGTGCCGCAGCCTCGGACTGGGGCTTGTAGCGCGGGCGGAGAGGGGTGAAAAAAGGCGGAGAGACGGAGAGAGGAGAAGACAATAAAAACATGATTATATGGATATAGCACAAGCGAAACGCAAGGAGAACATTGCGGAGTACATACTCTACCTGTGGCAGCTGGAAGATCTGCTGCGGGCGTTGCAGTTTAGCCCCGAGGCGATATATTCGCAGCTGGTGGCGCCGCGCGAGGTGCCCCAGCAGCGCAAGGACGAGATTCTGGCATGGTATCTCGATCTGGCCTCGCTGCTGCGCAAGGAGGGCAAGGAGCAGAGCGGCCACCTCGACCATACGCTCCACCTTATAGGCGACCTTCACAACCTCCACCTGCACCTTATGCGCGCCCCCGTGGGGGAGCACTACCGTCATACCTTTGCGCGCCTTGCGCCCGAGCTGCCGAAGCTGCGGGCGATGCTGCACGACGACAACATCTCCGACACGGAGATATGCTTCCGCGCGCTCTATGCGGCGATGCTCTACCGCATCAGGGGCGACGGCAAGGGCGCGGCGGCTATCGCCGACACCGTGGAGCTGATATCTCCCGTGGTGGGAGAGCTGGCGGCCATCTACGGCAAGGCCGAACGCGGCGAGCTGGACCTCTTCAAGGATATGTGATGCCGCAAGGCCCGGGGAGCGAGAGAGGTCGCAAGATAGCGAGAGAGGGAGCAAGAGAGGATGCAAGAGGGCAGGCGTAAAGGAGGATGCGAGAGAGGAGAGGCGCGGTGGGGCGCGGTGGGGCTTGGATGTGTGAAACAAGCCCCGTAAGGGAACCCATAATGCTCTCAACGAGAGAAAAAACGCCCCGAAAGGCGATTTGTCGTCAAAATATTTTGCGAAAAAGGAAAAACCTCTTACCTTTGCACTCCGCGTCGGAATAGCTGCATCGCTTGGCGCTCCGATGTGTGAAGCCTATCGGCGTGATGCCGGCGGGCGCAAGTAGAACAAACACAAATACGATATCGTTATGGCAATGAAAAGAACTTATCAGCCTTCTCGCCGCAAGCGGATCAACAAGCACGGATTCCGCCAGAGAATGGCTACGGCCAACGGCCGCAAGGTGTTGGCTGCGCGTCGCGCTAAGGGACGCAAGAAGTTGACCGTTTCGGACGAGTCGACCTTCAAGTACGCTTAGTTTTACCGACGCCGTCGGAAAAACGACAGGGAACCGGACGCGGTTCCCTGTCGTTTTTTTTGCCGCCGCCCTCTGTTTGTTCCCCTGTATTTTCACTCTCCGCTTCTGCCGTTTCCGGTATCTTCATTTTAGATATCTCTTTCGGGCCTCGGCGCAGTCCGGATATCGTCATATCGTTCTCGCCGAACCCATCGGTCGGCCGTCGTCCTGTGGCCGACACACTCCCTGCACACTCCCTGCACACTCCCTACGCACTCTCTGCACCCTCTCAGCCCTCTCTGCGCACTCCCTGCACATACTGCGCATACTCTGCTCGCCCCGACGGCGGGGGAACATGCGGATGGGCGGGAGGATTATGCTCGGCGTTGAGATGTAGGGAGTTAAGTTTTTGAATATTGGCCGGTGTGTTAACAAGTGTAACAAAAACGGACGACAGGGAGCGAGAATTTCAGAAAATTGTTGTGGGGATTGAATAATATTAATATATTTGTAAAGAATAACCGTTGAGGACTAACCTTGTCGCCCTGTGGAAATAGTCTTTGCGGGGTGGCGAAACAATTAAATACCAGAACTATGAAGACCTCAACTTTATGGCAGGGATGTCGCAGGGCTGCATTGACGGCACTATGCATCGTGGCATCCGCAGCGATGGTCGCCATGCCGGAGCAGGCGGCCGCAAAGAAAAAGAAGATCGGCATTCAGCTCTATTCGGTGATGGGAGCCGTACAGAAGGACCCTGCGGGTTCGATCAAGCGTCTGGCCGACATGGGTTACAACGTTGCCGAGCTTGTGCAGTGGGGCGGCGACACCAAGGTGTTCGGACTTGCGCCCGCGGAGTTCAAGGCCATCTGTGACCGTAACGGCATGGAGATCGTCTCGACCCACACGGGTATACAAGAGGACCCCGCAAAGGAGGATGAAGTGATTGCGCGCTGGCGCCAGATCTTCGAGATACAGAGGGCGTGCGGCGGCAGTTATGTCGTTATCCCGAGCTACGGCGTCGACTACACGGAGAAGGGCGTGCAGCAGATGTGTGACTACTTCAACCGTATCGGCAAGATCGCATCGGAGTACGGTCTCAAGCTGGGCTACCACAACCATTCGGGCGAGTTCGCCAAGCTGAAGGATTCGGACAAGGTGATGTGGGAGTATCTTGTCGAGCATACCGACCCGAGCTACGTATTCTTCGAGTTGGACGTCTATTGGTGCACCAAGGGTGGCAAGGATCCCGTTGCCTACCTGAAGAAGTATCCCAACCGTGTGCGCATGCTCCACGTGAAGGATGACTTCGTTATCGGTGCCAGCGGCACGATCGATTTCGAGTCGATCTTCAAGCAGTTCTATGCCAACGGCATGAAGGACTATGTGGTGGAGATCGAGATTCCGGGATGGCTGCGCGAGGAGCATAACGCCGCAGGCGAGAAGCTCTCGGATGAGGAGATCATGGAGCGCATGTTCGATGCCGCCAAGCAGAGCGCCAAGTATCTCTCGAAGGCCAAGTTCGTGAAGTGATGCGGCGGATGATATAGGATCGGCGGCCGACCCCGAAAGGTCGGCCGCCGCTGTTTTGGGTGGGAGTTGCGTGCCCTGCCCTGCCGTAAGACTATCTTTTTTCTCTCGAAAAAAGGTCGGAAGCCGTTGTTGTGTGTGGCAGATTGGGTGGATTACTTTGCGGCCGCGTGCTCCTCGGCCATGACCTGCTCGAAGCAGTGGCGGCAGAGGGGTTCGTATGACTCCTTCTCGCCGAGCATCACCAGACGCGGGTCGGCCTTCAGACGGTGGGAGTATTGCGCGGGGTCGCCGCAGCGGACGCATATAGCATGTACCTTTGTGACGTGTTCGGCCACGGCCATGAGTGCGGGCATGGGGCCGAAGGGGCGTCCGGTGTAGTCCATGTCGAGTCCAGCGACTATGACCCTGACGCCCTGCGAGGCGAGCCTGTTGCAGGCGTCGGTGAGGCCGTCGTCGAAGAACTGCGCCTCGTCTATGCCCACGACGTCGACATTGCCGGCCATTAGCAGCAGCGTCTGCGACGACTCGACGGGGGTCGAACGCAGCGAGTGTCCCTCGTGCGACACCACCTCGTCGTTCGAATAGCGGGTATCGACCGCGGGCTTGAATATCTCGACCCGCTGGTTTGCGAACTGGGCGCGGCGCAGCCGCCGTATCAGCTCCTCGGTCTTGCCCGAGAACATCGACCCGCATATCACTTCGATACGGCCGCGGTGTTTCGTATATTCCAATAACATTCTCCGGTGTTTTATATGTCTTCCGTCTCGCCCCGCCGTGGCATGGGGAAGCCTCCGCCGTGTGTATGGCGGGGCGGATGTGCTGCAGCCGTCGGGACGGGTGTCGGTATGGTTACTCCTCGATACGGGTTATTCGGGCGCCGAGGGCGTTGAGGCGGCCGTCGATGTCGCGGTAGCCGCGGTCGATCTGCTCGATGTTCTGTATGGTGCTGGTGCCCTCGGCGCTCATGGCCGCGATGAGCAGCGCCACGCCGGCACGTATGTCGGGCGACGACATGCGCGTCGCGCGCAGGGGTATGCGTCGGTCGTGGCCTATGACGGTGGCGCGGTGGGGGTCGCAGAGGATGATCTGGGCGCCCATGTCGATGAGCTTGTCGACGAAGAAGAGGCGGCTCTCGAACATCTTCTGGTGTATGAGCACGGCCCCCTTGGCCTGCGTCGCCACCACGAGGAATATCGACAGCAGGTCGGGCGTGAGGCCCGGCCACGGAGCATCGGCTATGGTCATGATGGAGCCGTCGATGAAGCTCTCGATGGCGTAGTGCTCCTGCTCGGGGATATATATGTCGTCGCCGCGCTGCTCGAAGCGTATGCCGAGGCGTGCGAACTGTGCGGGTATGATTCCGAGGTTGTCGTACGACACATCCTTTATGGTGAGTTCCGAGCGGGTCATCGCGGCCATGCCGATGAAGCTGCCCACCTCGATCATGTCGGGCAGCAGGGTATGTTCCGTGCCGTGGAGTTCGCGCACGCCTTCTATTGTGAGCAGGTTCGAGGCTATGCCCGAGATGCGTGCGCCCATGCGGTTGAGCATGCGGCAGAGCTGCTGCACGTAAGGCTCGCATGCGGCGTTGTAGATGGTGGTGAATCCCTCGGCGAAGACGGCGGCCATGATTATGTTGGCGGTACCGGTGACGGAGGCCTCGTCGAGGAGCATGTAGCATCCGTGGAGACGCCGTGCCTCGACGGAGAAGAACTCGTCGGCCTGATCGAAGTCGAAGGTTGCGCCGAGCTTCTGGAAGCCGATGAAGTGGGTGTCGAGACGGCGGCGGCCGATCTTGTCACCGCCGGGTTTGGGTATGTATCCGACACCGAAACGTGCCAGCAGGGGGCCTATCATCATGACCGAGCCGCGCAGGCGGCGGCAGCGGCGGTGGTAGTCCTCGCTGCGCAGGTAGTCGAGATTTATGTCGGCGGCGCGGAAGGAGTAGGAGTCGCCGCCGAGGTGCTCGACCTCGACGCCCATTGCCGCGAGCAGCTCGATGAGCTGCATGACATCTATTATCTGGGGGACGTTGTGTACCACGACGCGCTCGGGTGTGAGCAGCGTTGCGCACAGTATCTCCAGCGCTTCGTTCTTTGCCCCTTGGGGTCGGAGTTCGCCGTGCAGGCGGGTGCCTCCTTCGACTTTGAATACGGCCATATATCGGATCTCTGTTTTTAGTTTCGGCGGATGGCGGCGGGCCAAACCGGACGCAAAGATATACTAAAACTTTTGTTTTTTGCGTGGGGCCGCGGCGCGGGAACGCTATCCTATTCAAAGATAGGCAATATTGTCCAAGCCTCCAAATCGCATGCTCTTTTTCACATCGTGTGCGGGCGGGGGGCGGCCGGGGGTGGAATTTGGATCGGGCGTGGGTGTGCCGTGCGGTATTTCAGACGCTCCGGCGGGAAGAAATGAGGGTGCGGAGAGATAAAAAGTTGAGCGCGGAGGATGAATGGGGTGGTTTTATGTTTAATTTTGGGACATAAAACGACCTTTGGAGGTATAATCCGTAAAAAACATACAGCATGAAGAGACTCTTTACGACCATGGCCCTTGCGGCGGCGGTGACGTGCGCCGCGGCGGCCGAAGCGCCGTTGTGGCTGCGGCATAACGCCATCTCGCCCGACGGCACACGCATCGCCTTCACCTATCGGGGCGACATCTACATCGTGCCTGTTGGTGGCGGGCGCGCCGAGCAGCTTACCTCGCATGCGGGGCATGACACCGACCCCGTGTGGAGTCCCGACAGCCGCAGCATAGCCTTTGCTTCGGACCGTCTGGGGGGAATGGATGTATTCATCGTGGATGCCGGAGGCGGCGAGCCGCGGCGTTTGACCACACACTCTGCGGCCGAGCGCCCCGTGGCGTTCCTCACGGACAGCACGGTGCTCTTCTCGGCCTACATCATGCCTTCGGCCGAGGATGCGCAGTTCCCCTCGTCGCAGTTCCCGCAGGTATATTCCGTGGCGACGCGGGGCGGGCGTCCGCATCTCTTCTCGTCGCTGCCCATGGAGCATATATGGGTCGACGGCGAGGGCGGCCGTCTGATATACCACGACCGCAAGGGTTACGAGGACCCGTGGCGCAAGCACGAGAAGGCCTCGATCTCGCGCGACGTGTGGATCTGCACGCTGGCGGGCGAGCGCACCTACGCCAAGCAGACCGACTTCGAGGGTGAGGACCGCGAGCCCGTATGGGCACCCGACGGCGAGTCGTTCTTCTACCTTTCGGAGCAGGACGGCACCTCGAACGTATGGCACCGCCGCGTGGGGGCGTCGGAGGCCGAGCAGGTGACACGCTTCGAGAAGAATCCGGTGCGTTTCCTGTCGATCTCGCGTGACGGCACGCTCTGCTTCTCGCAGGACGGCGAGCTATATACTCTTCGCGAGGGAGGCGAGCCGCAGAAGGTCGCGGTCGAGATCGTGGCCGACAAGCAGGACCGCGACGTCATACGGCGTCTGCGCACGAGCGGCGCGCGAGAGATCTCTCCCTCGCCCACGGGCAAGGAGGTGGCCTTCATCATGGGGGGTGACGTATATGTCACCTCGGTTGAGTACAACACCACGCGCCAGATAACCTCGACGCAGGATCAGGAGCGCGACGTACAGTTCTCGCCCGACGGCAGCGCGATAGTCTACGCCTCGGAGCGTGACGGTCTGTGGCAGATATACGAGGCTACGATCGCCGACAAGGAGGAGAAGCAGTTCACCTACGCCACCGAGATCAGGGAGCGCAATCTGACCAACTCGAAGGCGGCGTCGTTCCAGCCGGCATACAGTCCCGACGGCAAGGAGGTTGCTTTCCTTGAGAACCGCACGGCCATCCGCGTTGTGAACCTCAAGAGCGGCAAGGTGCGCACGGCGATGGATGGCAAGTGGCAGTATTCGTATTCGGACGGAGACCAGCACTTCGAGTGGTCGCCCGACAGCCGCTGGATCCTGTCGGACTATATCGGCATCGGCGGCTGGAACAACAAGGACGTTGTTCTGGTCAAGGCTGACGGCTCGGGCGAGATGCACAACCTGACGCAGAGCGGCTATACGGACCGCGGTGCCAAGTGGGTTCTGGACGGCAAGGCGATGATCTGGTACAGCGACCGCGCGGGCTACCGCAGCCACGGCTCGTGGGGCGCCGAGGATGATGTCTACATCATGTTCTTCGACGTTGAGGCCTATGAGAAGTTCCGCATGAACAAGGAGGATCTGGCGCTTCTGGAGGAGAACAAGTCGCAGAAGGAGAAGAAGGCCGACGAGAAGAAGGCCGAGGATGAGAAGAAGGCCGAGGAGAAGGCCGGCGAGAAGGGCGAGGCGGCCATTCCGGAGGTGGAGCCGCTGGAGTTCGACCTCGAAAACTGCCGCGACCGTGTCGTGCGCCTTACGGCCCACTCGTCGCGCGGGATATTGGCCCTGCTGTCGAAGACGGGCGACAAGCTCTACTATGTGATCGGGGCCGAGGACGGCTCGGTGGATCTGTGGGTGCGTGACCTGAAGGACTACTCGACCCGCATTCTGGTCAAGGGCATCGGCGGCGGGTCGTTCGTTGCGGACCGCAATGTCGAGAACCTCTATATCTGCGACGGCGGCCTGCGCAGCGTGTCGCTGGCCAACGGCCAGACCAAGCGCATCGGCTTCGAGGCTTTTCAGGACTATCGTCCCTACGAGGAGCGCGACTATATCTTCAACCACGTATGGAGTCAGGTCAAGGACAAGTTCTACGACGTTGACCTGCACGGTGTGGACTGGGACTACTACCGCGGTGTCTATGCCCGCTTCCTGCCCCACATAAACAACAACTACGACTTCACGGAGATGCTCTCCGAGATGCTGGGCGAGCTGAACGCCTCGCATACGGGTGCGCGCTACTACGGCCCGGGTGCGTCGCTGGCGACCGCTTCGCTCGGGGTATTCTTCGATGAGGAGTACGAGGGCGACGGACTCAAGATCAAGGAGGTTATAGCCAAGAGTCCCTTCGCCGTGATGAAGACCGACGTTGAGGCGGGCTGCATTATCGAGAGCGTCGACGGCGAGAAGATCCTCGCGGGGGAGGACTACTATCCCCTGTTCGAGGGCAAGGTGGGGCGCAAGATGCGCCTCGGCATCCGCAAGGGAGGCAAGACGTTCGAGGTGTCGGTTCGGGGCATCAGCTCGGGCGAGCTGAACGAACTGCTCTACAACCGCTGGCGCGAGCGCTGCCGCAAGGAGGTTGAGCGCCTCTCGGACGGACGTGTGGGCTATGTCCACATACGGGCGATGGACAGCGAGAGCTTCCGACATCTTTACAGCGAGCTTCTGGGCCGCTTCCGCAACTGCGAGGCCGTGGTTATCGACACGCGCCACAACGGCGGCGGATGGTTGCACGACGATGTGGTGACGCTGCTCGGGGGCAAGGAGTACCAGCAGTTCGTGCCGCGCGGACAGTATATCGGTTCGGACCCCTTCAACAAGTGGCTGCGCCCGTCGTGCATGCTTATATGCGAGGACAACTACTCGAACGCCTGCGGCACGCCGTGGGTATATAAGGAGCTGGGTCTGGGCAAGCTTGTGGGTACGCCCGTGCCCGGAACGATGACGGCCGTATGGTGGGAGACGCAGATCGACCCGACGATCGTCTTCGGCATACCGGAGGTCGGGTGCCGCGACATGCGGGGCGTCTTCTCTGAAAATACGCAGGTCGAGCCCGATATCTATGTGATAACGCCGCCGGAGGCGCAGCTCCGCGGCGAGGACATGCAGCTGCGCCGCGCCGTCGAGCTTATGCTCGAGACGGTGGGCGACAAGGCTGCCGACGGGGGTGATGCCGCCGCCGCAAAAAAGAGCGCGGGAAAATCAAAAGAGTAACAACGCGTTTGCCCGCAAACGGGCTGCCGCAGACGGCGGCGGCCCGTTTTTTTGTGGTGGGGCATGGGCGCGTGCTGGGATTTTTTGCGTATATTTGTCTCAGCTAAAAACCTAAAAACATACGTACCATGAAGAGATTGATTCTTTCGGTGGCAGCCGTCTCGCTTGTCGGTGTCGCCGCAGCGCAACAGCAGCAAAAGGAATATCCGCAGCCGGAACCGATGCGTCCGGGCATGACCGAGTTCTGGACCCCGCAGCCCAAGATAGTAACCCCGGGCGATGCCGCCACGGCGTCGGCACCGTCGGATGCCATCGTTCTGTTCGACGGCAAGAACCTCGACGCGTGGGTTAGCAGCAATACGGGCGGCGCGGCCGAGTGGCGCGTTCATGACGGCGTCTTCACCGTCGACAAGAGCAAGGGCGACATACAGACGCGCGAGAACTTCGGCAGCTTCCAGCTCCATCTGGAGTGGATGGTACCCGAGGGCATCACGGGCGAGAGCCAGTCGCGCGGCAACAGCGGTGTCTTCCTGCAGAACATGTACGAGGTGCAGATCCTCGACTGCTACCAGAACGAGACATACGTTAACGGTCAGACGGGCAGCATCTACAAGCAGGTAGTGCCTCTGGCCAACGCCATGCGCAAGCCGGGCGAGTGGAACGTCTACGACATCATCTACAACGCCCCCGTCTTCAACGAGGACGGCACCTACAAGGTACACCCGACGGTGACGGTTATCCAGAACGGCATCGTGCTGCTCAACAACTTCACGATCCTCGGCACTACGGAGTATATCGGTCTGCCGCGTGTGGTCAAGCACGGCGACGGCCCCATCAAGCTCCAGAGCCACGGTGACCCGAGCGAGCCTATCAGCTTCCGCAACATCTGGCTGCGCAAGCTCTGATGTCGGGATTGCGGCGCGGCGTCGGTTTGGCGGCCGCGCGGTAAGAGACGTTTGATCTCGCATCCGAATCTGCACCCAAGTCCGCATTGCATCTGCCATGTCTGCGGACGGTGCACTTCGATGCGTCACATTCGCGGGCCCGTTCTCCTCACGGAGAGCGGGCCTTATTTTGTGCCTTGACATTTGTCGGCCGCTCTGCCCATATATCCTACATATCCCATATATCCCATATATCCCACATATCCCACATATCCCATATTCCCCTATCTCCCTTATCTCCCTTATATGCCGTGTATGCGGCGGAAATCTCCCTTTTAGGGCGTGTGCCACCCATCTATATGGATCATCTTACGTAAAGGCCGATACGTCTGACGGCCCGAAAAAGGCCTTTTTCGGGAGGGTGGCGCGGCTTGCGCCCATTGCACGTCGGTTGCCGATGTGAAAAGGAGGATGTGAGATATTACAATAGGGATATTGCGATGGCATCCGCTGGAGAGATCCTATTCTAAAGATATTCTGAAGGCCTACTCTTGAAAAATCCTCTCTAAAAGATCCCGAAAAAAATCCCCGCAGCGGGTGCGGGGATCGGAAAGGGTTGAGGGGATGGCTTTGTGAGCCGCGGGCAGTGTTCAGGTTGCGGCGGCCCGTCCCGTCATTCCCTTGTGCGGCAATTCAGTCCTCTTGCCGCCGTATGTATCGTCAAGCCTCCTTGTATGGGAGCGATGCTGGCATCACCTCGAGCGTATATCCTTCGGGCAGCGAGAGACGGTCGATGATGACGGTGCCGTTGTCCATTCTCCACTCGAGGTCGAACTGCTCTTCGCCCACGGGTATCGAGCCCTTGCAGAACGAGAGGCCCGAGTCGACGAAGCGCAGACGTATCTTCTTTTCGGTGGGCGAGATGTCGTAGACGCCCAGCACGTCGCGGTAGAGTACGCGCACGAGGTGTGCGGCGAAACCGTGGTTGCAGCTTGCCACGCTTGTCATGTTCTCCCAGAGGGTGCCCGTCTGGTCGGCCATGGTGAGGTACTCGGCTATCGACTCGTCGAGGATCTGTTGCGAGAGACCCTCGCGCGAGAGCAGCTCCAGACGCAGGTAGTTGCCTATGAATGCGTTTGCGAAGGCTACGTCGGGATAGGGGTTGTTCTGTTTGCGTGCGGGGCCGAACTCGTCGCGCAGGCGTGCCCACAGCTCGGGGTAGAGTTCGGGTGTGGCCGTGCGGAAGAAGAAGGCGTAGTACTGGCACACCTCCGTATGGTTGTCGGTGCGGCGCAGCGTGCCGTCCTTTTCGCGTATGGCGTTGTCGCAGAAGAAGCGTCCGTCGAACGACTGCTCGCGTATGGTGCGGCGCACGGCCTCGGCCTGCTCGGCAAGGGCCTTGTCGCCGTAGAGACGCGACACGACGTCGAGCATCTCGGCATAGAGCATGTTGGTCGGGTAGTTGACATCCTGCACGTAGTCGTTGGCGGCCGACCACTCGACGAAGATCCAGCGGTCGAGCTTCTCCAGAAGGCCGTCCTCATTGAGGTAGGGGCGGAAATACTCCACAAGGTCATATACGCGCTTGCGTGCGGCCTCGATGGTGGCGGTGTCGCCGCTGCGGTGGAGATACTCCTCCAGCTCGACGACGAACCACATTGCCCAGTTGGGTATGTAGTTTCCGTTGCGGTGATCCGACGGATAGCACATGGGCAGCATGCCGGGGTCTATGTCCTTGAAGCGCTCGGGCAGCAGGAAGTTTTCTATGAAGTTCTTCTCGAGGCGTGTATGGCCTGCCAAGTCGAATGCCACGCGGGCCGAGAAATAGCTGTCGCAGAGCCATCCGGCGCGTTCGCGCGAGGGCGTGTCCATGAATACGTCGAGGGCGCTCTGGCGGTGTGTCTCGCGGGCCGTCTCGAAGAGGCGGTCAAGGTCGGCGTTCGACGAAGAGAAGGTTCCGCGGTGTACGTCGGCGTTGCAGTAGTCGCGCATGTATATGCGGTCGATGCGGCCGCCGCCCGTCTCGAATACCGGCTCGGCATACTGCATGGTGTAGGGCTCGAAGCTCTCGAGACGGTACTTTCCGGGCTGGAGTTCGTACGTAACGTATGCCTGACATCCGAGACGTCCGATGTTGACATGCCCGTCGGCCGTGAGCAGCTCGTCGAACGAGACCTTCAGGCGCGAAGGCTCCGTCACCTCGACCTCGATGCCGAGGAAGCCGCTGCTGTTGCAGTCGAACTTGTATATGCCGCCCTGTATCGGTTTGGCCTCATGCACGCGGTAGTCGGGGTATGCGACGCGGCGCTGGAGCAGCTGCTTTGCTGGCTGCTCGGCAAGGGTGACGGCCGTGGCCGCGGCGGCATCCCATGCGGGGTCGCATGCCCACGCGTCGAAGTCGGGCGTGAGGATATAGTATTCGGTGAAGGGGCGCTGGAAGCTGAATCGGGGCACGTCGGCCTTGCGCTGGCGCAGCTCGTATGCCGTGAACTCCTCTCCCGTAGCGGCGACGCACTCGCCGTTGAGCTCGACCTCGGCCTGCAGGAACGAGGGCTGGTCGAGAAGGTAGTAGCTCGGCTCGTTGTACCCGGCCACCTCGATGGCGACGATGTTGTCGCCGCGGTGCATGTATGGAGCTATGTCGTAGCAGTCGACGCGGTAGAAGTCGTGGGCGGCGACGCAGGGGCCGTGCGCCACGAACTCGCCGTTGACACGCAGACGGTAGTCCGTCGAGGCGGCTATGCGTATGTGTGCCGATGCGGTGCGGCCGGCGTGTATGGTCTCGCGGAACGAGAGTGTGAGGTTCTTCTCGGTCTCGCGTCCCTCGGCCCATACGGGGCGCGCCGCTACGAAACTGTCGACGGTCGTGGGGTCGGGTGCGACGTATGTGCGGCATCCTGTCGCCGCGGCCGCAATGATGGCAATCGAGATTGCTGTAATGATTCTCTTCATCGGGTAGTCTGGGTTGTTGCAGTGTAACTTTTCAAAGATAAGAAAAGTTATCCGTATTTATGACTTCGCGCACCGCCTGCCGACAAAAAAGAGAGTATTTCCATCAATACGTATAGTCCTCTGCGGCCACCCGCCGCGATTTCCCTTATGGATTCAGCGGTTTGGGCTTCGGGGCTGCGGCCTGCGACAACGTCATTTCCATTCGATTTTCCGGCCGTCGGGCCGATGCGGCTCTATGCGCGGCGGCCTGCGGCTCCGCCTTATGACAGCGCTGGCGGCGCGTGGCGTTTGCGGCGGGCGGTCTTTTCCGGCCGTGCCGGGTGAGGATATGAGAGTATAAATTGTATTGGGGCGCAGGTCGTAAAAGGGCAAAAAAAACGAGGTTTCGGAGGTATTCGACGCCGAGCGAGTACCGCTCTTTGTCTTAGTAACCCGACGTGCCACAGAAACACGGCGTTAACGGTTACAACCTTCCGATAGCCTCTACCAACCTAAAACTACTAACCTAAATGAACCTTAAAACTTCGAGTGCAAAGGTAAGGGAAAAAACAATACCGTGCAAGTAATTACTCAAAAAAATTCAAAAATTCTTAAGAAATTTTAACATTTACGTAACATTGAATTATCCCTCACGGCCATAATTAGCACTGTGACAGTATTTTAACGAAAAATTGGCGTATGTCGGGGCGGGAAGGGCAAATGGTAGTTTTTGGACGTTGTTTTGCGGTGTTCGGGCGTCGGAAGGGAAAAAATCGGTTCCGTGCGGCTTGGCGGCTGTGTGCGGAAATTCTCTTTTGGGTGAGTGGATTGCTCCGTAACCGAACAAAATATCCCTCTCGCATCGGCCGATATCTCCTTTCCCGTATGTTGTTTTGTCCCTTTTTGCCGTGACACCCGATCTTGCGGAGCGTGTCGGAGGGGATGAAGGGTCGGGGGCGGCCCCTGATGGAATAACAACGCACCGGCCGCCGGAAAGCGTCCGCCGCCCGGAAAACGGCTGCTCGGAGACAGCGGGCGGGCTTCAGGGGATGAAGCGGCGCCAGAAACGGTACATGCGGGGTTTCGACCAGCTGTGGCACCCCATGGGCAGGCGGCCGCCGGTGAGGCGGTAGCAATATGCGGGGGTGGTGTCGAAGGCGAATGCGAGGGCCTCTTCGGGGGTGGGATAACGGAAGTTGTCGGGGACGGTGGCCCAGAATACATCCTCGTTATAGAGGTGCGAGCGTACGGCGAGGTATTCGGCGGCGCGGTCGGCATAGCGGCGGCAGGCGTCGATGAAGGCGGCCGTGCGGCGCAGCGAGAGCCCTCCGTTCCCGATACGGCCGTAGAGGTCGGCGCGGCAGCTCAGGCCGCGGCGGTGGCGCGACCGCTGCCGCCACGCCATGTATTGTCTGACGAGGGGCAGGTCGTAGACGGGGCGCCGCATCCACGGGGCGGCGACACAGTCATACCCCCGCTCGGCCCATGCGGCCACCTCGTCACGGAAGATCCATGCGTCGGGATGGCAGATGAGGATATAGTCCCACGCCTCGGAGAGACGGTAGAAACGCTCCGAGAGCATCATGGCGTTGTATCCGGCGATGCCGTTGCGCGAGCCGAGCCACTCCTCACCCACACGCACCACCTCGGCCTCGGGCGCAAGGGCCGCGTATGGCGTCATGTCGAGACCCTCGGGGGCGACGAAGGCCACGTCGTAGGCCGCGAGCTGCCGCACGTTGTTGGCTATGGCGCGGCGCTCCCCGTCGGTGGGGAGGGGTCGGTAGACGGGTATGAGTATGCGGATTTTCATCACTGGGGTCGTTGGAGAGCCTCGGACGTAGATACCGTTGCGGGTGGTATATGGTGCGTTCTGGCGGCTATTGTTGCGGTAAAGTTACTTCTTTTTCTGTTTGAGTATGTCGCGCAGCTTGTAGACCACATATTTGGGCAGCAGGATCCACGAGGCGCCGCTCAGGGGGTAGCGTGCAATGTATTGCATTCCGTGTCCGAATCCGCGCTCGAAGAAGCACCCCTTCTGCCACATGAAGCGTATGAAATAGCTCTCGCTGATGCGTTCGTATCGGTCGATCTCGCTCTGTGGCATCGGCATGGCGAACATGGGCAGGCGGTCGCGCCACTTGCGGTGCAGGCGTTTCATTGTGCGGATCCACTCGCGCGTATACCCGCCTGTGGAGAAGTGCTCGATGAAGACCTTGTTGCAGACGTAGTTGTGGTAGCGGCACGCCACGGCAAGCGTAAAGTCTATGTCGTAGCCGTGGAACCGCGGGAAGGTCTGCTCGTCGAAGAGGGTCTCGCTCCAGACCTCGCGCCGCACGAACAGACACATGCCGTCGAGCGTCACCACGGGCGAGAAATCTACGCCGTCGGGGTTCCTGTCTATGGGGTGGTGTCCGCCGCGCATGTATTGCACATAGTGTGCGCGCAGGTCGCCGCCGCCGTTGTGCCAGCCGGTGAGGTGCTTGAGCTTGAGGATGCTGCCGGCGAAGCCTATGACGCCGCAGTCGGCCTCGGCGAGTTTGGCGGCTATGATCTGCCCCCACCCTTTGGTCTGGAACTCGACATCCTCATGCACGAAGCACAACATATCGTATCTGGCGGCTGCGGCGCAGCGGTTGAAGACCTTGCAGAGTCCGTCGCCATTGATGCGGTTGTCGTAGGCGATGAACTCGTATGGGCAGCCGCACGTGGCGGCAATATTCTTCTCGAGTCGTCGGGCGGCAGCCGGATCGACCGAGCAGCAGATAATGGTGAACATCTCAGTTGTTTCGGTTTTTGATATAGGATGCGGCGGCCTCGGCGACGCGTTCGCCGTCGAGGGCTGCGGAGACGATGCCGCCGGCATATCCGGCGCCTTCGCCTGCGGGGAAGAGCCCCGATACCTCGGGATGCATGAGCGTCTCGGCATCGCGGGGGATCCGTACCGGGGTTGAGGTGCGCGACTCGACACCCACGACTACGGCCTCGGGCGAGAGATAACCTCTCATACGGCGGTCGAAGGCGGCAATGCCTTTACGCAGCGAGGAGGCGATCATGGCGGGCATCCATTCGTCGAGGCGTGAGGGTGTGAGTCCGGGTATATATGATGTTGAGGGCAGTGACGAAGAGTTGCGTCCGGCGACGAAGTCGGTGACGCGCTGTGCGGGTGCGACCTGACGGGCGCCGCCGTTGCGGCGTGCGGCCTCCTCGAGCCGCTGCTGGAATACGAGTCCCGCAAGGGGCCCGTACTCTTGGGCGAGGAAGGCGTAGTCGTCGGGGCGGATCTCGGTGACGAGACCCGAATTTGCCCATCGGGAGTTCCGGCCGCTGGGCGACATGCCGTTTACGACCGACTGCGCGGCGTCGGTCATGGCGGGGACGATGAAGCCGCCCGGACACATGCAGAACGAATATACTCCGCGGCCGTCGATCTGCTCGACGAGCGAGTATGAGGCTGCGGGCAGGTATTCGTCACGGTGTGGCGAGTGGTACTGTATGGAGTCTATGAGCTGCTGCGGGTGCTCTATGCGCACGCCCATGGCGAAGGGCTTGGCCTCGAGGCGTACGCCGTCGCGGTGGAGCGTGTAGTATACGTCTTTTGCCGAGTGTCCCGTTGCGAGCACCACGGCCGCACCCTCGACAAGGGTGTCGCCGACCCATACGCCGCGTATGCGGCCGCCCTCGATCTTGAATCCCGTGACCTTGGCCCCGAAGTGTATCTCGCCGCCGGCCGTGACGATCGTACGGCAGATGTTGCTTATGATGCGGGGCAGACGGTCGGTGCCGATGTGGGGGTGTGCGTCGTAGAGTATCTCGGGCGTGGCGCCGTGGAAGACGAGCGTCTGCAGAGCCTTGTTGTAGTCGCCGCGTTTCTTGCTGCGCGTGAAGAGCTTGCCGTCGGAGAATGTGCCCGCGCCGCCCTCGCCGAAGGCGTAGTTCGAGTCGGGATCTATGTCGAGGTTGCGGTTTATGAGGGCTATGTCCTGCTTGCGGGGCAGCACGCGCTTGCCGCGTTCGAGGATTATGGGCTTGAGGCCGCACTCTATGAGGTGCAGCGCGGCGAAGAGCCCCGCAGGCCCCGACCCGACGACGATGACTTCGGTTGCGTGGCTCACGTCGGGATAGTCGAAGTGCAGGGGTGCGGGCTGCGGCTCGTTGTCGGCGAATATCTCAATCGAGATGTTGACCTTGACGGGACGGCGTCGTGCGTCGATCGAACGCTTGACGACACGCGCCAGCGCCACGTCGCTGCGACGTATTCCCATCTGCCGCGCGGCGAGTGTGGTGCATAGCTCGAAGTCGGCGGCTTGTTTGGGTGTGAGTGTCAGTGTTACGGTTGCCGGCATTGTGTCAATCGGTTTAATTGGTTACAAAAGTAACTAAAAAAAGGCAAATACCCAATTTTTTATCCGTACGCTTCGTGTGGAAGTGTTATTTTTATTAACTTTGCGCTGATTTGTCACATGGTTGCCGCAGGCGGATGATTCGGCCCCGGGGCCGGTGAGAGGCGGACGCGAAGCAGATGCCGGGCGGACGAGATGTCTGGGCGAGGCGGATGCGGGGCGGACGATATGTCTGGGCGAGGCGGATGCAGGGCGAACATGTGGCAGATATGAGACGACAAGCGGATATGGTGTAATTGGTAGCCACGTCAGACTTAGGATCTGATGCCGAAAGGCGTGGGGGTTCGAGTCCCTTTATCCGCACCGTAGGGAGCTTCTTCGGTGGCTCCCTTTTTTTGTGGGAGCGTCTTCGGGGATTCTTTTTTTGTGGGAGCTTCGTTCAAGGCTCCCTTTTTTTGTTGGTATCACCCCGAAGCGGATCTCATTGTCGTGTCGGAGGCGTATATCCGACCAGTCGTCTCGTGTGCGGGTGTTGTTTTTCCGGGTTGCATGTTGGCTTTGACGGTAAATTTGCATAACTTTGTTAGTAGGGTTGTTGCGGGTAGCATTCGGCCCGCGACCGAGGATATGAGTACGCTGGAACGAGCCATAGAGATTGCCACCGAGGCGCACCGCGGCCAACGCGACAAGGCCGGCCGCGACTATATCGGGCACCCGCTGCGGGTGATGGCCGCGGGCAGGAGTTCGGCCGAGAAGATAGTCGGCGTGCTGCATGATGTTGTGGAGGACAGCGGCTGGACATTTGAGGGGCTTGCGGCCGAAGGCTTTGCGCCGGATATAATTGCGGCGCTGCGTTGCCTGACGCATGATCCCCGCGAGCCGTATGATCGCTATATCGCCCGCGTGAAGGGTAATCCTCTGGCCGTGGCGGTCAAGTTGAACGACCTCGCGGACAATATGGATATTCGCTGCCTGCCGTATATTTCGGATAAGGATGTCAGACGTCTGAAGCGTTACCTCCGGGCCTACAAGCAGCTGACGGGCGAGCCGACATATTCGGTCTATGCCTGCCGTGCGGAGTATCCGAATGCCTATATGCCGTGGTCGGAGGAGGATGATCTGGAGCTGACGCGCCTGTGGTGCGAGGGTGTGACGGTGAAGGAGTTGTCGGCGCATTTCATGCGCAAGCCGGGTGCGATACGTTCTCGTATAGAAAAACTCGATCTGGAACGGCTCTACGGCGAGCCAAACAAACAGCCATGACTGAACTGCGTAAAATACCGAATGTCGGGCCGCGGACCGAAGCGGATCTGCTGGCCATGGGTTACACAACCATTGAATCGCTGAGGGGCAAGACGGCCGAGGATCTCTATGCCGAAGAGTGCCGTCTTCGGGGGTGCCGGATCGACCGCTGCCAGCTGTATCTCTATCGTGCGGTCGTCTATTTCGTCAATACGGAAAATCCCGATCCTGCGAAGAGCCGGTGGTGGCTCTGGAAGGATGAATTTGCCGAGCCGTCGGCTTGCGGTGCAAGATGTGTCGACTGCGACAGATTTCCCGCCATGTGCGGCGGCTGCCGCAAAATTCGGGGTAAGGTGTTCTGGCTTGCATATACCGGGGAGAGTGTATGCCCGATATACGGATGTTGTCAGGGGCGCGGCAGACGGAACTGTGGCGGTTGTGCCGAGCTGCCTTGCCATCGGTTTGTCAAGGATCCGACCGTATCGGATGGGGAGAATGCCGCGAATATGAAAAGGATGTTGGAGAACCTTGCCGTATATGCCGCTGCCGACGTGAAGTGATTGTTTGAGTAGTCAGTGTGTCGCAGCCGTCGGGGCACTTACGGAAAAGGGGCCTTCCCGTTGTGGGAAGGTCCCTTTTCGCATAAATATATTTTGAGTTTGGGGGTCAGATGTTGTACGATGTCTCGCCGTGCTCGTAGTAGTCGAGTCCGTCCTCCTCGACGCGGCGGTCGACGCGCAGGCCGATGGTGCGGCGCAGCACATAGAAGAGGATCAGGCCGCAGAGTATGGCCCACGCGGCATATACTGCGGCGCCGAGCAACTGTACGCCGAGCATGTGCAGGCCGCCGCCGTAGAGCAGGCCGCCGTCGAGGGCGAAGATGCCCGTGAGGATCGTTCCGAGCGAGCCGCAGACGCCGTGAACCGATATTGCGCCGACGGGGTCGTCGACCTTGGCCACGCTGTCGAAGAAGCTGACGGCGAAGACCATTGCGGCGCCGCAGATGATGCCTATGAGTGCCGCGCCGGCGGTGCTGACGGCGTCACAGCCTGCGGTGATGCCGACAAGGCCCGCAAGCACGCCGTTGAGCGAGAGCGAGAGCGACGGCTTGCCGTAGCGCACCCACGCCACGATAAGTGCCGTGAGGGCTCCCGTTGCGGCCGAGATGTTGGTATTCATGAATACGGTCGAGGCGCTCTGCTGCAGTTCGAGTGTCGAGATGCCGACGGTGCTGCCCGGGTTGAATCCGAACCATCCGATCCAGAGGATGAAGACGCCGAGCGTGGCGATCGTCAGGTTGTGGCCGAGTATGGCGTGGGGCTTGCCGTTCTTGTACTTGCCGATACGTGGCCCTACCATCGCCGCGCCCACCAGTGCGAGCCATCCGCCCGCCGAGTGTACGACGGCCGAGCCGGCGAAGTCGTGGAATCCCAGCGCCGAGAGCCAGCCGCCGCCCCATGTCCAGTGGCCCGATATGGGGTAGATGAAGGCCGAGATGAAGATGCAGTATACGAGGTATGCGCGGAACTGCGTACGCTCGGCCATGGCGCCCGAGACGATGGTGGCGGTTGTGGCGCAGAACATGGTCTGGAAGATAAGGAATGCCGTCTGCGGGATGTTCGAGGGCACGGCCGAACCGAGCGCGAAGGGGTCGGCTATGAGTCCGGCGAAGGCGTCGGCACCGAACATTATGCGGAAGCCGAAGAGCCAGAAGAGCAGCGAGCCGAAACAGAAGTCGAGCAGGTTCTTCATGAGGATGTTGGCCGTGTTCTTCGAGCGGGTGAATCCGGCCTCGACCGATGCGAATCCCATCTGCATCATGAATATCAGGATTGCCGCGAGCAGTACCCATACGGTGTCGATACCCGATACGAGGTAGTCGAGGCGTGTCATTATGTCAAGATTGTTCTCCATATACTTACTCTATTTTTAACCTAACCGAAAATAAAATACCCGATGCCGCTATTTGCCTCCCGAGGCCTCCTTCGTGTGTGCGTTGCCGGCGTCGTGGGCGGCCTGTTCGGCGGCGCGGTCGGCCTCGACCTGCTCGGGGGAGCGTTTCTTGTTTATGAGTTCGTCGCAGCGGCCCGTGCGGATGCTGTAATAGTGGTCTATGTCCGAGACCCATACGCGGCCGTCGCCGATCTCGCCCGTGCGGGCTGTGCGGATGATCGTGTCGATGGCCTTGTCGCAGAGCTCGTCGCGCACGATCAGTATGAGCATCATGCGCTCGATGATGTCGGTTTCGTACATGACGCCGCGGTAGACACGGCGGTTGCGGGCATGGCCCGAGCCGCGCACGTCGACATAGGAGAACCATTCGACGCCGTTCTCGAGAAGTGCCTCTTTGGTCTCGTCGAACCTTGTCCGACGGATGACCGCTTCGATCTTCTTCATAAGTTGATATGTTAAGTAAAGGAATCTCAACGGGTGAGACTCCGGAAACAACGGTTTTGGGATCCGCGCGTGCGGATACTCAATGAGGAAAACAATCTATGGTTGGGAATGGGATGGGTCGGAACGAAAAAACGCCACGCGGAGATTCATACTCCCGTGACGTCAGCATTGTCGCGAAGCGGCGGATTCGAGCGAGGCAAGCATCAGCCTGCCGATATTGGAATCCGTATGTGAGTTCCGCTTCATACGTTGATGAATTACGTTGAAGCAAATATAGGGATTATTAAAATAATTTCAAAATGATTTCGTGAAAAAATTTAATATTCCCGCTCCGACGTGCCTCAGGCGGCGGTGTGATCCCTTCGGTTTGCGGTTGTTTCCCGACCAACCTTGCGGAGCGATTTGCAGGTGTATATCATAAAAGATTCCCCGCCGGGGATTGTTTGAGATCCTGACGGGGAGATTCCTGTGGCTTGTTATGCCTGTACCGACACGCTATTTGTGCGTTACGGGCAGGCGGTAGATGGCGAAGGTACGGGCGCCGAGGGCGGCACGCAGGGTGTTGCCGTCGGGGGTGACGGCGCTCTGCACGGGGACGATCCTGTCGGGCCGGTCGAGCGTGTTGTCGGCATCGGGGTCATCCGAGTGGAATGTGGTGCAGGTGCCTGCTGTGAGCGAGGCCGAGCGTTTGAGGCCCTCGAATGCTATCTCCAGCGTGCGGGGCGCATCCGATACGTTCACCACCTTGACTATGTAGCTCTGCGAAGGCTCGTCCCATACGGCGCTGGCGAAGAGTCCGTTCTGGTCCTGCTGTCCGCTTACGGGGCGGCCCGCCATCGTCAGGGGTACGACATTGGTGCCCTTGTTGTTGCCGTAGAGGTACTGGACGTGCCAGCTGCACGAACGCACCGAACGCAGGTTGTCGAACCATATAAGGTCGGGGCGCCACTGCCACCCCTCGACGTGGGCCAGCAGCGGGGCGTATGTGGCCATGTGGACCACGTCGGCGTTGCGCTCCACGCCCGTGAGGAATGCGGCCTCGAGCAGTGCGGCGTTGAAGTGGTTCCACTTCTTGCCGGCGCCGTGGCAGGCATACTCTCCGGCGAAGACCTTGGGGCCCTTGCGGTCATAGTTGTCGTATCGGCTGCCCGAGGCGAGGAACCAACGCTCCGGACGGTAGAAGTGCTCGTCCACGAGGTCTACCTTGAGGCGCCGCATCTCGGGCCAGAGGTAGTCGAAGTCGGAGCCTTCGGAGTTGGGGCCCGACGAGCCTATGATCATGATCTCGGGATGGGCCTTGCGCAGCACCTCGACGAAACGCTCCAGACGCTCCGGATATTCCGGCCCCCACTGCTCGTTACCTATGCCTATATATTTGAGGTTGAATGGTTCGGGATGTCCCATCTCGGCGCGCAGCGCACCCCACTCGGTATCCGCGGCGCCGTTTGCGAACTCGATGAGGTCGAGGGCGTCGTCTATGTATGGGTCGAGGTCGCATACGGCGACATGCGCCTCGGGCGAGTTGTTCTGGTACTGGCACGCCAGACCGCAGTTGAGGATGGGCAGTGGCTCGGCTCCGATATCCTCGGCCAGCAGGAAGAGCTCATAGAATCCCATGCCGTAGCTCTGGTAGTAGTCGGGGAAGAAGCGGTGGCGGAAGGTGTATTGCCAGCGGTTGATGTTCAGGGGGCGGTTCTCGACGGGGCCGACGGAGTTCTTCCAGTTGTATCGGGTCTCGATGTTCGTGCCCTCGACGATGCAGCCGCCCGGGAAGCGGAATACGCCCGGACGCGTGTCGGCCAGAGCCTGCACGAGATCCTTGCGCAGGCCGTTCTCGCGGCCCTTCCACGTGTCGACGGGGAAGAGCGACACATGCTCCAGATCGACCGTGCCGCCCGAGGTGAGGAATATGCGCAGGTGCGCCTTGTCCAAGGTGCGGGCGGGGGTGAGGCGCAGTTCATATTTTTTCCACTCCTCAGAGTCGATGGCAAGGTCGGCGCCGGCCAAGGTCTGCGTCTCCTCCATCGAGGCGTTGTCTACCAACTCGACGCGTATGCTCTGCGCCTTGCCGCGGGCCCAGACCGTGAAACGGTATTCGCTGCCCTGCACGACACCCATGCCGAAGAATCCCTCGTTCTCGATGCCGGTGGCCATGTGCGGGTGGTCGGGGGGTGTGAGGCGTACGTAGTGGGGGTTGCGGTCGAAGGGGCCGTCATCCTCGACGGCGACGTTGCCGAATGTCTTCCACCCCATGAGGCGCTGCGGGAACTCGAACGAGCGGTTCTTCACCATCTCGGCATAGAGACCGCCGTCGGCGCCGTAGTTTATATCCTCGAAGAAGTGTCCGTACATCGTGGGGCGTATCTCGGCCCCGATCTTGTCCGCCTCGACCACCATGCGGTCTACGGGCTGCGCGTATGCCGCCGCGGCGGCCATGGCAAGTGCGGTTGCGAGCGCTGTGCGTAGATTCATATCTCTGTGTGTGTTTTGGGGTTAGTATCTTCTGTTATAGTTAATTTTTCGGGATTCTATGCTCCGGTTAGTGTACACCGATTTTAATGTGCTTCGATTTTAATGTGCTTCGAGCCAGTTGCGGCCGACGCCAGCATCCGAGACGAGGGGCACGCTCAGCTTGGCGGCACCCTCCATCGCCTCGCGCACGATTGCCATGACGCGCTCCTGCTCCCCGCACACCATGTCGACTATGACCTCGTCGTGCACCTGAAGGATCATGCGTGAGCGGAGGTTCTCGGCATGGAGGCGGCGGTGGATCTCGATCATCGCTATCTTCATTATGTCGGCGGCGCTGCCCTGTATGGGTGCGTTTATGGCGTTGCGTTCGGCCACGCCGCGGGCCACGGCATTGCGCGAGGTGATGTCGCGCAGGTACCGGCGGCGGCCGAAGACCGTGGTGACGAATCCCGTCTCGCGTGCCGATGCTATGGCCGAATCCATATACTCCTTGACCTTGGGGTAGGAGGCGAAGTAGCCGTCGATGATCTGCTTGGCCTCGCCGCGGGGGATGTCGAGACGCTGGCTCAGCCCGAAGGCCGAGATGCCGTATATGATACCGAAATTGGCGGTCTTGGCCTTGCGGCGCTCGTCGGATGTGACCTCCGTGAGCGGCTTGTGGAAGAGGCGCGCGGCCGTGGCGGCGTGTATGTCCTCGCCGTGGAGGAAAGCCGCGATGAGGGCCTCGTCGCCGCTCAGGTGCGCCATGAGCCGCAGCTCTACCTGACTGTAATCGGCCGAGAGCAGGAGATGCTCCCCGTCCGAGGGGATGAAGGCCTCGCGTATGCGGCGCCCGAGCTCGTCACGTACGGGTATGTTCTGCAGGTTGGGGTTGGTCGACGAGAGCCGCCCCGTCGAGGTGACCGCCTGATTGAAGGATGTGTGTATGCGTCCCGTGGCGCGGTTTACCAGCTGCGGCAGCGCCTCTACGTATGTCGACAGGAGCTTCTTCACGCCGCGGTATTGCAGTATGAGGTCGACGATGCGGTGTTTGCGGGCGAAGCCCTGAAGGTACTCCTCCTCGGTGCTGAACTGGTGCGTGCGTGTCATGCGGGGCTTCTCGGCTATGCGCATCTTGGCGAAGAGCACCTCGCCTATCTGCCGTGCCGAGTTGACGTTGAGCGTCGGCTCGCCGGCCTCGCGGCGGATCTCGCCTTCGAGCTGCGCGAGCAGGGCGTTGAGCTCCACGGCATAGTCGGCCAGCAGCGCCGAGTCGATCTTCACACCCGTCATCTCCATCTCGGCCAGCACGTCGATCATGGGCTCCTCGATGGTGAGGTAGAGTCGGTCGAGCGACTGGCGGCACACCTCCTCCCACAGCACGCGCTTGAGCTGCAGCGTGATGTCGGCATCCTCGGCGGCATACTCCTTGACGCTCTCGATGCTGACCTGATCCATCGTGAGCTGGCGCGCGCCGCGTCCGATGAGGGTCTCGATGGCTATGGGCGAGTAGTTGAGGTATCGCTGAGCGAGGTAGTTCATGTTGTGGCGGGCCTCCGAGTCGAGCAGGTAGTGGAGGATCATGGTGTCGATCTTGCGGCCGCGCACCTCGATGCCCAGATGCGCGAGAACCATGATGTCGAACTTGATGTTCTGGCCTATCTTGACGCTGTCGGGGTTCTCGAACAGGGGCCGCACGGCCTCGGCGAAGTCGGGTGTGTTCTGCGGGGTGAAGGATATGTACCACGCCTCGTGCTCGCGCACGGCGAGCGAGAGTCCGACGATGCGGTCGTTGAAGATGTCGAGGCCCGTGGTCTCGGTATCGAAACATATCTCGGGTTCGGTGCGCAGACGCTCCACTATCTGGCGCAGCTCCCCGATCTCCGTAACCAGACGGTAGTCGTGGGGCGTGGTTGCGGCCGTGGCGAATACGGGATCCGTCGCGGCGGCCGTGTCGCCCTCGTCCGTTGTGTCGGGCGCATCGGTTGCGGCTTGCGGCGCGGCGGGAGCATCCTCGGCGGGAGCCTCGAAGAGGTTTCCCTGTCCGGCGAGGGCCTCGCGGCGTGCCGCGGCCGACTTGGCGCGCGCCATCTCCGCCAGCTGCCGCTGCGGCGCCTGACGGGGTGTGTCGGAGGGCTCCTCGGCGGGGGCCATGTTGTATATGTCGCGGGCGAAGGCCGTGAAGTCGAGCTCGGCGAAGAGCGCCTTCAGCTCGTCCACGTTCGGGGGGCATATCTCAAGCTCCGAGGGCTCGAACGCGACGGGCACGTCGGTGCATATCGTTGTCAGACGCTTGGCCAGAAGCAGGCGGTCGCCCCATGCGGCGATCTTCTCGCCCTGCTTTCCCTTGATCTCGGCGGCATTCTGAAGTATGTTTTCAGCGGTGCCCCACTGTGCGACGAGCTTGCAGGCGCCCTTCTCGCCGATGCCGGGCACGCCGGGGATGTTGTCCGAGGCGTCGCCCCAGATGGCCAGAATGTCGCGCACGAGTATCGGGTCCGCGATTCCGTAGCGGGCGCATACGGCCTCCGTGTCGAGGATCTCGATGCCGTCGCCCTTCTGTCGGTAGATGTTGCGGTGGGGGCCCACAAGCTGGCAGTAATCCTTGTCGGGCGTCACCATGAAGACCTCATACCCGGCCTCGGCACCGCGGTATGCGAGGGTGCCGATGACGTCGTCGGCCTCGAAGCCCTCGATCTCGAATACGGGTATGCGCATGGCCGCGAGCAGACGCTGGAGATAGGGTACCGAGAGGATTATGTCCTCGGGCGTATCGAGACGGTTGGCCTTGTATTCGGGATATATCTGTTTGCGGAACGAGCCCCCCTTGGGGTCGAATGCCACACCCAGCAGGTCGGGCTGCTCGCGCTTGAGGATGTCGCGCAGGAACTTCGTGAAACCGAAGAGGATCGAGGTATTCATGCCGTGGCGGTTGCGCATGGGGCGCCCCATGAAGGCGTAGTAATACTTGAATACCAGAGCGTAGGCGTCTATGAGAAATAATCGTTTCATTGTGCGTGCGGTATGTGCGGAGGCCTCGCCGCATTGGTGTGCGGGGTGGCTGCCGCGGGTGTTGTGGGGGCTGTCGGCTGTCTCAGGGGTTGCTGTCGGCGGTCTTAGGGGTTGCTGTCGGCTGTCTCAGAGGTTGTCGTCGGCGAACCACTCGGCAAAAGAGGTTGCGGTCTCGTGCAGACGCAGCGAGTAGAGTTGCACCTCGTCGGGCAGCGCCTCGAGCAGACGCTCGGCGAAGTCGACGAGCATGTTCTCGCACGTGGGCTGGTAGTCTACCGGGACTATGCGCGAGAAGTGGTCGGCGAGCATTCCGCGGAGAAGTTCTCCCTGCTCGGTGCGGCGTATGATGAATGCGTGGTCGAGGCGCGAGACGATCTGCTCGTTGACTATCCGCTTGAGCAGTCCGAAGTCCATGACCATACCCTGCTTGGGGTCGTATTCGTCGGTCGAGGGTTCGCCTTTGACGGTGACGAAGAGACGGTACGAGTGACCGTGTATCTCGCGGCAGGCGCCGTCATATCCCTCGAGGGCGTGCGCGGCCTCGAACGAGAACTCCTTGGTAAGACGTATTGTAGCCATAAGGTTGCGGTGTTGCGTTGTCACAATATCTCTTTCACACATGTTGCAATGTACAAAGATAATGTTTTTATCGAAACACGCAACCGGCATGCCGTGCGGCCGCGGCGGGGGACATTATGCAGGGCCTCACGCGGCGGGTTTCGTCCGCGGCGGGGGGATTTATGGATGTGACGTAATGGGGCCTCAGAACAGGGGCGGGGTCTCGGCCTCGGAGGTGAGGGGGGCGTCGCTGTCGCGGCGTGTGAGCTGCTTGCGCACGCGTATGAGGATCTTGCGGCCGTCGGGCGGCGAGGCCGTAAGGCGCGTGCTCCAGTATGCCTGCAGGGGCCATCCCGAGGCGAAGTGTATCTCCTCGCCCGAGAAGCTCTCCATCGTGACGCTGGTGTCGGGGGCCTGTTCGGGAGTTATGGCGCCGCCGAGGAGGAGAGCTTCGGGGTGTGCGGCGGCGGTTGTGCGCATGGCCTCCTCGGCCTGCGATACGGAGTGGGTGTGGAGCATTGCGGAGGCGGCGTCGGTAGTTGCGCCGTCGGCCCAGAATGTCGTGACGCAGTCGGCCTCGGCATCGGTCATGGGCAGGCGGAGGCTCTCGTGCCGTTCATATTCGGTGTCGGGGCGGAAGCGCGTGCCGTGGAAGAAGAATATGCGGCCTATGTCCTCTATGGTGCGTGTCGTGGAGGCGTCGGGGTTGATCCACTTCTCGATTATGTTCTGCCACTCCCATTGGGGCGTAGTGCGGCGCACGGGGTCGGGGAGGCTGTCGTAGAGGGTCTCGGCGGCGCGGTCGGAGAGTTTGTGCGCGGCCTCGACGATCTCGGCGGCGTTGACCACACATAGCAGCTCGCCGTCGAGCGATGTCTCGATTATGAGGGGTACGTTGAGCCCCTCGCGCTGTTCGAGCCCGTAGATCATCTGTGCGATTGGGTCCTGTTCGAAGTGGCGGTGGTTTGATATCCGGAGGGTGTATCGCGTGGGTGTTGCGTCGATGACCTCTATGGTGCGTATGTCGGAGTAGCTGCGCAGGCGCACCGTGTCGCCATCCTCGACCAGACACTCGGTCGAGCGGTAGTCGTAAGTCATCTGGTCGCCCTTCTGCCAGTATGCGGTGATCTGCACGGTCGAGTCGGGCATAAGTTGAGCGTTGGCCTCCGTGGCGGGGACGATGAACGCGAAGGCGAGAATCGTGAGGCATATTCGCGGTTTCATGACAGGATAGTTTTTCGGTTGCCAAGCGGATAGTCCAAAGATAGTAAAAAAAAGACGCTGTGTGTCGTCTATCTCCGGATTATTTTATCAACATTGGCATTATATTACCAAATATACTGAAACTGCCGAACAAAAACCTCACCGTAACGGGCGTTAAAGTGTGCGGAATGTCGTTTTTAACTATATGGCGGCCGTTGCCGATATGTTTTTTGATAAATGCGGCGGGCCTATTGCAGCAGTGTTGCCCGTCCCGACATGCGTTCCATGTCGTATATGACGGCGAGGGAGCTGTGGCGGCCGGCCGAGGCGTTGATGACGAAGAGGCTCCGCGCGGCCATCGAGGCGACGATGCAGTTGCGCGCCTGCGCGGCACGGAGACCCGCACGAGGAATGTTGCGCGCGGCGAAGATAAGGATGCGCCCCTCGGCCATGGCCTGTTCGACATGTGGCGGATAGTGCCGGTGGAGTGTGCGGGCGTGCGCCCAGATGACGGGGTGGCGCGCGGCGAGGAGCCGTTCGAGGATCTCGGCCTCGAGGGGCGAGTGGAAGCCGCTGATGACGGCGTCGCCGGTGCGGATCGTCTGCTCGGCCCAGCGGAGGGCGCTGCGCCGCTGCTCGGGCGATACCTCGCGCGAGGCGAAGAATGCGACCTTCGGAAGGTCGAGCAGGGCTATGTTGCCCGTGTAGTCGTAATCGAAAGCCATAAAAACGTGGGTTGCCGCATTGACTTATCCACGCTCAGGCCTTCGCTGCCCCCAATAGAAATAAGCAACACGGACAGCCCACGCGAAACGCGTACCATACACATAGCAGGCCAAAAGGCCTGCCTGCGTGACGATACATACGTCCACGGAGCGTCCTTGTTACATTCCTTTCTATTGGTCAAAGTTGCGAAGTTTGAGCGAGAAAGATACGTAACTAAAACGTTCGTAATATGTTTGGCGGCCGCATGGCGGCGCGCCGACACAAAGATATGAAAAGGGTGCGGGAGAAGCAAATCACCCGCACAAAAGTTTTCTCGGAGGAATTTTTCGGGATGGATTTTTCGGGAGGGATTTTTCGGGAGAGATTTTTCGGGGATAGTTTTATACGGCGTGGACGTTATTCCGAGGATTGTTGTTTGCAGACAGTAAAACGCGGGAGCCGCACAGAACTTATCCACGCTCGGGCCTTCGCTGCCCCACACTGAAACAAGCAGTACGGACATCCCGCGCGAAAACTCCTTTCGGGGGATGCGATATCTCAATATGTATATCGCAACATGTAAATATCCTTGCGGCCGCGGCGGCCCTGAGGCTGTCAGAACTGGAAATATATGAAGGGCTGGATGTCGCTCGACTTGATCTGCATGACGCACCAGATGGTGAGGGCCATAAGCGCCACCTGCCACCAGAACGAGGCGTTGACGACGCGGTTGCGGATATCGATATCGATCTTCTCGGGCAGGAAGTGCATGGCGTAGCCCAGCACTATGAGTGCGAAGACGGCCTTGTATCCCTCGACCACCTGCGGGATGATTGCCGGGTTGAAGTTGTTGAATATCTGGTAGAGCATGACGTGTACGGTCTGCATGTCCTCGGCGCGGAAGAGCAGCCATCCGAAGCATACCAGATTGAACGTGAAGATGATACCCACCACGCGCAGCACGATGTTCATATCCTTGCCGTTGATCTTGGCCCACGGCACCACGGCCATCCACATCTTGTGCAGGGCGAGGGCCACGCCGTGCAGCGCGCCCCAGAGGATGAAGCGCACGGCGGCGCCGTGCCACAGGCCGCCGAGAAGCATCGTCAGCAGCAGGTTGACGTACGTGCGCACGCGGCCCTTGCGGTTGCCGCCGAGCGATATGTAGAGGTAGTCGCGCAGCCACGACGAGAGCGATATGTGCCAGCGGCGCCAGAACTCGGTGATGGTGGCCGACTTGTATGGCGCGTCGAAGTTCTTGGGGAAGCGGAATCCGAGCAGCAGGGCGATGCCTATGGCCATGTCGGAGTAGCCCGAGAAGTCGCAGTAGATCTGCAGGGCGTATCCGTATATTCCCATCAGGCACTCGAATCCCGAATAGAGGGCCGGGTCGTCGAAGATACGGTCGACGAAGTTGAGCGATATGTAGTCCGAGATGACGGCCTTCTTTATGAGCCCTATGATGATGAAGGCCACGCCGAGGCCGAACATGCGGCGCGTGACGCGCAGCGGCTGCCGTATCTGGGGTATGAAGTCGCGGGCGCGGACGATGGGGCCCGCCACCAGCTGCGGGAAGAACGACAGGTAGAACATGTAGTCGATCCAGCGGTCGAGGGGGCGTATGACGCCGCGGTAGACGTCGATGGTGTAGCTCATCGACTGGAAGACGAAGAACGAGATACCCACGGGCAGGAAGATGTTGCGGAAGTCGAGGAACCCCGCCCCGAAGATGTTGTTGGCGATCTCGATGAAGAAGTTGGTGTACTTGAAGTAGCCGAGCATGCCGAGGTTTACGGCCACGCTCAGCGCCACAAGCCACCGTTTTGTCTTTTTCGAGCGGGCGGCGGCTATGCCGTGGGCTATCCAGTAGTCGCTCACGGCAACAAAGACCAGAAGCAGGAAATAGATGCCGCTCGACTTGTAGTAGAAGTATATGGAGAAGAGTATGACGTAGAGTATGCGCAGCGTCGAGGCGCGCCGCATCAGCACATACCCCGCCGAAAAACCTACGAAGAGAAACAGAAAGAGCCCGCTGTTGAATATCAGCGGCGCGGAGGCGTCATAGTGCAGCAGCTCCAGAACTCTCTCTACAATCTGTTCCATCGGCGTAAGGGTTGTTTTTCGGGTGCGGTGTCTATCTTATCGGTCGTTTCGGCCGTATCTCTCTTGTCGGTAGCCTCTTATTTATCGGATTTATCGGTCGGGGGCCTTTTGTGCCGGTCAGGGCAGCGGCAGCGGCTCGGGTTCGGGCCGCAGGTCGTCATCCGTCAGAGGTGCGGGCAGTGTCGGCAGCTCCGCGTCGAGAGTGTCCGTCCCGACGGGGGCTATATCATCCAGAGGCTCGGCTATCACCGGACGCTGACGCTCGATCGCCTCGCGCATATATTCGATATGGCGCTGCACGCCCTGAAGCAATCCGTGGAAGAGGGCGCGTGCGACCTGTGCGCCGCCGGCGTAGTTTATGTGTGTATAGTCCTTTCCGGCCCAGCCGTTGTCGACGAACGAGGTCATGCCGCCCAGACGCTGCATGGCGCCGTACGTATCCCAATAGGCTGCGCCGCACGCCTCGGCGGCCGAGCGCTGCCACTGCGAGAGGTCGCGTGCCGACTCCATCGGGACGATGCCGTCCTCGCCGCGCTGCGAGCGGTCGCTTACGCCCATCACCACGACGGCGGCCTGCGGGAAGCAGCTGCGCACGAAACGTATCATCTTCTCGACCTGCTCGGCATAGAGCGAGTAGTCGTGGCGGTCGGCCTGCATGATGTTGAGTCCGTATTGGAGTATGACCAGATCGTAGGGGCGCATCGAGTTGATCTGGGCGTTGACTGAGGGCGATGTCCAGAACATGGCCTGCCCGTTGTTGCTGCGTATGGAGAAGTTGTCGACCGAGACGCCCTTCAGGTCGTCGAAGTCGGCGCCGTAGGCGGTGAATCCGTCGGCCCCGCGCTCGACCTTCATCTCGAGCGAGCGTATCTGCGGCTTCTCGACGACGATCTGCCGCACCACCTCGTCACCCTCGAAGCCGAAGGTGCGCACCTCGCCGTCGTTGAGCGTGACGCTCACCTGCGAGGGACTGCGGCTGATGAAGAGCAGGCGTGCGCGGCTGCACTCCTCCAGATGCCGGCGGCGCGAGGTCATGTCCCAGCGTGTGGATGCGCCGTCGGCGGCCGCGGCGACCCAGCCCGAGACGAAGAAGTCACCGGCATAGGGGTCGGGCACGCTCTTGCGCTGCATGATGTTGTATGGGGTCCACCCCTTGGATGTGGTCTTGACGGTCTGGCGGAAGCCCGTGAAGGGCGAGGCTGCGGGTACGAACCCGACGCCTCCGCCGCCGAAGGTCTCCTGAAGCATCTCGCGCAGGTCGGCCGTGAGGATGTCGCCCTCGACGAACGAGTCGCCCATGAAGGCTATGCGCACGGGCTGCGAACCGTCGAGCAGCTTGTCGTAGAGGCGTTGCAGGGGCGACGGGCCCTCGCCCTCGAAGAACTCCTCGACGGGGGTTATGAGCGTATCGGCGGGCAGCAGGGCCGAGAAGTCGGCCTCGGCGACGGCACGCCGGTGTGCCTCGAGGGAGTCTGCGGCAAAAGTGTCGGTGAGGGTGGTGTCGGCCTCGACGGGTTGCTGCTCGAATATCCCCTGCCACGAAGCCGAGGTGCCGTCACCCGTGGGCGAGGCCTCTTGCGCTACGCGCGCCACCTGACGCTCGACCTCCTCCATGTCGACATGGAACTCCTCGACGTCGATCTCGGGCTGTGCGGGCTCGGCGGCCGGGGCCTTGTCGCTGTCGAAGCGTATGAGGTCCGAGAGGATATTGGCACGGCGCAGCGATATGCCCCCCGCTTCGATGGGGGGTATTACACTTATCGCCATGAGCACGACAAGCGTGGCCATGGCGAAAAGGAATGTGCGTGAGGTATAGTCCTCGGGACGTTTAGCCATCAGTCACGACGCGAGATGAGGGATACGTAGTAGAGGACGGTGGCTATGGCCGAGAGTGCGGCCACGAGGTATGTGCGTGCGGCCCACTTGAGCGCCTCGCGTGCATACGAGAGCTGCGCGCCCTGAAGCGTGCGGCTCGACTCGAGCCACTCGAGCGCGCGCTGCGAGGCGTTGTACTCGACGGGCAGCGTCACTATCGAGAAGACGGCGGTCATGGCGATCAGGGCGATGCCGATCCAGCAGACAAGGGTGCTGCTGGTGGTTGCCATGATGAGTATACCGGCCAGAATGACCCATGTGGCTATGCGCGAGGAGAAGCTGACTACGGGCACCAGCGCCGAGCGCAGTGCGAGGGGTGCATATCCGCGTGCGTGCTGTATGGCGTGGCCGCACTCGTGGCAGGCGACGGCCGCGGCGGCGATGCTGCGCGACGAGTAGACCGAGTCGCTCAGGTTGACGGTCATGTTCTGGGGGTTGAAGTGGTCGGTGAGCATGCCTCCGACGTGGGTTATCCTGACGTTGTGGATGTTGTTGTCACGCAGCATCTTCTCGGCCACCTCGGCACCTGTGAGGTTGCCGGGGAATGCCACCTGCGAATATTTGTGGAATACGGACTGCAGGCGTGCCTGCACGATATATCCCGCCACGGCTATTATGACCATGAGCAGTATCGAACCCGACGTGGAGAAGCCTCCGCCGACGAATGAGTTGTCGTAAGACGAGTAGTCCTGTGCCAATTGCAAAAGTTGTAACATGGTACGATCGAAAATTTTTGGTTTTTTCCTACATAACGCACTTTTCTGCTCGCAGCGTATGCGGCTGCGGCCTCAAAGGGCTAAAAAACATCTGTGCCGGGCGTTGCGCGCGTCGTCGTCGGGGTGTTGGGCCGGGGCGAGACCCTTTTGCGGGGGCGCTCCGACACAAAAAGCCTCCGACGGCGGTATCGCGGTGGGGCTCGGAGAGGCAAAAGTACGAATTTTTTACATAACTTTGTACAGTTATAGCGAAATATGACGCCCCATGAGTTTTGAGTACATGTTGGCCGAACGCACGGCCCGCAGCGGCCGCGCCTCGCGCGCGCGGATCATGATGCGCATAGCGACCGTATCGACGGCGTTGGGCATCGCCGTGATGATCGTGACGCTGGCCGTGGTGTCGGGGTTCCGGCACCGCATATACGGTGATCTGCGGGGGTTCGGGTCCGATGTGCGTGTGTGCGACGTGAGGGTGTTGCGCTCGGGCTCGGGTGAGCCCATGCCCCTCAGCGACTCCTTTCTGGAGCAGCTGCGCCGTTGTGAGGGTGTGGCTGCGGCGTGGCCCTACGCCGAGGCCGCAGGCATGGCCAAGAACGGCGAGCAGGTCGCGGGGCTCGGAATAAAGGGCGTGGACGGTGAGTGTGATCTCGAGTGGTGGCGCAGCCGCCTTGTGGCGGGGGAGATGCCCTCCATTGGCGGCGATGAGCGCACGAAGGATCTGCTCATCTCGCGCGCGACGGCCTCGGCGCTGCGCCTCGGCGTGGGCGACAAGGTCGAGATGCTGTTCATGGACGGCGAGGGACGGCCGCGGCGCGACCGTTTCGTGGTCTCGGGGCTCTACGATACGGGTTTCGAGGAGTTGGACCGTACCACGGCGCTGACCGACCTGCGCAACGTGCAGCGTATAGCCTCGCCCGACAACGGGCTGATCTCGGGATACGAGATTATGGCCGCGCGCGGTGCCGATGCCGCGGATGTTGCCGCAGCGGCCGAGCAGGCCATCGAGACGGCCTTCTATGCGGGTGACGAGAGTGTCGGCTCGGCCGCTGCCGTCACGCTGAGGGAGCGTTACCCCGTAGTCTTCGACTGGCTGAAGACCCACGACGTCAACGCGCGGGTGATTCTGGCGGTGATGATGGCCGTCGTGTTGTTCAACATGGCCTCGGCGATGCTGATCATGGTGCTCGACCGCACGGGTATGATCGGCGTGCTGAAGGCTATGGGTATGCGTAACGGCGCCGTGCGGCGCGTCTTCCTCTACCGTGCGGCTATGCTCTTCGTGCGCGGCGCCGCGTGGGGCAATGCCGTGGGGCTGGCTATCGTGGCTCTGCAGGCGTGGCTGCACCCCGTGCGGCTCGACCCAGAGGGGTATATGCTCTCGGTGCTGCCCGTGCGTGTGGAGGCGTGGTGGGTCGTGGCCCTGAACGTGGGGGCCGTGGCCGTGACGGTGGCGGTGATGACGCTGCCGTCGATGATCGTGGCGCGCATAAGCCCCGAACAGACCCTCAAATACCGCCAATAGCCGCGGCACAGGGCATGGAACAGAAGAAAACAGGGAACAGAAGAAAATTATACTACCGTAAAGATATGAAACCATACAATACGCCCAATGCGGGCAAGAAGGAGGAGGTCAAACGCATGTTCGACAACATAGCGCCGACGTACGACCGCCTGAACCACATACTCTCGCTGTCGATCGACCGGGTGTGGCGTCGGCGTGTGATGCGTATTGTCCGGCGTGCGCACCCGCGTCAGATACTCGATCTGGCCACGGGTACGGGAGATCTGGCCATCCTCATGGCCAAGCGTATTCCGCAGGCGCAGGTGATGGGTGTGGATCTGTCGGAGAAGATGCTGGCGGAGGCGTCGGAGAAGGTGCGGCGGCAGGGTCTGGACGATCATGTGGTGTTGTATCAGGGCGATGCCGAGCGGCTCGATTTGGGTGACGGCGCGGTGGATGTCGTGACCGTAGCCTTCGGCGTGCGCAACTTCGGCAACATGGAGGCGGGGCTGTCGGAGGCGCTGCGTGTGCTGCGCGGCGGGGGCCGGCTTGTGGTTCTGGAGTTCTCGACGCCGCGCAATCGGTTTGTGCGGTGGGCCTATTCGCTCTATTCGGACAAGATACTGCGCCCGCTCGGGGGTATGGTCTCGCACGACAAGCAGGCTTACGGCTACCTGCCTGCCTCGATCGAGGAGTTCCCCTCGCCCGAGAGGTTTCTGGAGATCATGCGGGGCGTGGGATTTACGGATTGCCGCCGCCGTTCGCTCTGTATGGGCATAGCACAGATATATATCGGCAAGAAGGCATAGATGAAGATGTTACGTATATTTATCATGGTTGCGGCGGCGCTGCTGGCGGCCGCCTGCGGCGGGGAGCGGCAGCTTCCCTCGGTTGTCGGTATCGAGGTCGTGTCGACGGAGTGGCCCATGCCCTCGGGGGTGGCCGCGGCGGATGCCGGGGACTTTTCGGCGGCGTGGCCGTCGGGTGTGACGGTGCGGCTTACGATAGACAACCCTGCGGGCAGCGTTGTGCTGCGCGAAGGACGCCTGCGCGTGACGTGCGGCGGGGGCCGTTCGGCGGTGCTGGTGCTGGGGGAGCGTGTACGCATACCCGACCGCGGCGTGTGGCGCGTGGAGGTCCCGCTGCGTCTGAGGGTGGCGCGCAATGCCTCGGCGTTGTCGCTGCGTGCGGCCATCGAGCGACGCGATGCCGCGGCAATATCGCTCGACTGGGAGCTGGCCGTGCGTCGCGGCGCATGGCGTGGCCGCGTGAGTGACGGGCCCGCAACGCTGGAGCAGATATTCCGTCCGGAGGATATGGAGCGCCTGTGGAATGTGCTCGACAGGGTGTCGGGCGCGGATACGGAGAGGATAAACAAGTAAAAATATAATAACGCGATGAGAAGATTTTTGATGATTATGGCCTCGGCTGCATGCATACTCTGCGCATACGGTGCGCGCGGTCAGGAGATCGCGGCGCTGCAGCGCCGTATGGCTTCGGGGCGTGACGCCGTGCGTGTGACCGAGACGGCGGATGCCGCCGCGGCGGTGCGGGCCGTGGAGCAGCGTACGAAGAGCACCAAGGTGAACGGTTATACGATCGTGATACTGTTCGACAACACACAGCAGGCGCGCGAGAATGCCGTCAAGGCCAAGGAGACCTTCGAGGAGAACTTCAAGGGTGTGAATATCGACGTTACGTACGAGAATCCGTGGTTTACGGTGTCGGTAGGGCGTTACCTCACGATGGAGGAGGCGATAATCGAGCTGGGACGCATACGTTCGGTCTTCCCGAAGGCCTTTCCGCGCAGCGCCGAGATGGACATTGCGGACTTTATCATGGACCCCGAGGCTGAGGCTGCGGCCGCGGAGAGTACAGCCGCGACGGCAAATGCGGCAACCGCGGCAAAGGAGGAGTAGGAGGATATGGAGTTCGAAAGATACCGCTCGATATATCCGCACGGGGAGCTTATGCGCCGGCTTGCGGATATACGCCACGTGGCGCTCGACATGGACGGCACGATATATATGGGCATGTCGCTGTTCCCCTGCACGAATCCCTTCCTTGAGGGGCTTTCGCGGATCGGGGTGACGCATTCGTTCCTTACGAACAACCCCTCGAAGTCGATCGACGACTACCTGCACAAGCTTTCGCATCTGGGTGTTGCGGCCACGCGCGAGCAGATGTACACCACGGCGCTGGCCACCATCGACTACATACACACGCGGTGGCCCGAGGCGCGGCGGTTGTTTTTGCTGGGGACGCCGAGCATGGTGTCGGAGTTCGAGCGTGCGGGTTTCGTCTCGACGGCGGACGATCCGGACGACGTGCCGGATGTCGTTGTGGCGGCCTTCGACATGACGCTCACCTATTCGCGTCTGTGCCGTGCGGCGTGGTGGGTGTCGCAGGGACTGCCATACGTCGCGACCAACCCCGACCGCGTATGTCCCACGGACGAGCGTGTCGTGTTGGTCGACTGCGGATCGATATGCAAGTGTCTGGAGCATGCGACGGGACGGCGTCCCGATATAACGCTGGGCAAGCCCGACCCCAATATGCTGGCGGGCATAGAGCGTCGCTGCGGCCTGCGGCCCGACCAGATCATCATGACGGGCGACCGTATATATACCGATATCGAGATGGCGCATAACGCCGGCGCGTTCGGCGTGCTGACACTTTCGGGCGAGACGACTCTGGAGGTGGCGGATGCGGCGCCGCGCCAGCCCGACCTTATAGTCGAGAATATCGGTGTTCTGGGCGAGCTGCTGCGCGAGGCGCACGGCCTGAAGTAGATCGGAAAGGGAGTGTGTTGCAAACTGACTAAAACCAAATGGAGAGATGAAACGAGGTTTTGTTGCGGTGGCGGCCGTTGTTGCGGCTGTGATGTCATGGATGCCGCGTGCGGAGGCGGCGGAGCCTGCCGATGGCGGGCTACGTACGGCGCGGGCGTGGGACTTTCTGAACTCGATCGGGGTATGTCTCCACATACAGCACGGTGACGATGCTGCGCGCATAGCCCCTCTGCTGCGATATACGGGCGTACGTAATGTACGCGATGCGGCCGACGGCAACTACGACATGTCGGGCCTGCTGCTGGTGCACCGCGAGGCAGGCGTAGGGGTTGTCTTCGGCCCGGGCAGCGGCGCACGTGACGGATGCGTGGAGTCGACGCTGCGGGCGGCGCGCGAGCTGCACGAGGCGGGGGCTCTGGTTGCCGTCGAGGGGCCGAACGAACCCAACAACTTCGGCGGCGTGACCTATGGAGGCGAGGTGGGCGGACGCGAGTTGTCGTGGCTTCCCGTGGCGCGCATGCAGCGCGACCTCTATGCCGCGGTGAAGGCCGACGCTGACCTCAGACAATATCCCGTATACAGTTCGAGCGAGATGGGGGCTCAGAGCGACAATTGCGGCCTGCAGTTTCTGGAGATACCGGAGGGTGCGGGGACGCTGATGCCCGCGGGCACACGCTATGCGGACTACGCCAACTGCCATAACTACATGTACCATCCGAGCTGGCCGGGGGCGCCGCACGACAATCAGGTGTGGAACGCTGCGGACCCGACGCCCGAATGCCATGCGGACGGTCTCTACGGCAATTTCGGCCGTACGTGGCGTCGCGGCTTCGAGGGCTACGCGCAGGCGCAGCTCGACACGCTGCCGCGCGTGACGACCGAGACGGGCGTGCGCGTGGGTGACTGCGACGGCGCCATTACGGAGAGCGTGCAGGCGCACAACTACATGAATGTCTACCTTGCGCAGTTCGCGCGCGGCTGGACCAAGACATTCATCTATGAGTTCATTGATGACGGCGACGGCCGCTTCGGTTTCTACGGCTCGGACTATACGACCAAACGCATGGCTGCCGACTGCCTGCACAACCTGACGACGATCCTTCACGACGAGGCGCCGGCGCGGCGGCTGCCCCGCTTCGATTACGCCATCGAGCCGCAGCCTGCGACGGTGCATGACCTGCTGCTGGTGAAGGGCGACGGCTCGCTGTGGCTCGTTGTATGGGGCGAGCGTGTCGAGGGTGAGGATACGGTGACGGTGCGGCTGCCGCGCCGCATGCGCTGCATCGCGGTCTATGACCCCGTCGAGGGCGTGGAGCCGCTGCAGCGGCTGGAGCGTACGGACGAGGTGCGGCTTACGGTGAGCGACGGCCCCCTTATCGTCGAATTGCGGTAGGAGGACTCTTTTGAGAATAAGGTTAATTAAAAAAAGTACGATCAATATGAAAATGTTCGATTTGGGGCTTGGGGGCGTGCGGCGCCTTCTTGTTGCGGCGGCCGTGACGGCGGCGGTTGCCGGATGTGTGAGATACGATGTGGCCATACCTCTGGACCGTTTCCGCAATGTTGCGGGTGGTGCGGTGCGCGGCAGTGAGATAACGGTCTCGGCAGGGGAGACATGGCTTGCCGAGGGCGAGTACGGCAGCTTCATGCTCAAGGGTCAGGCCTTCACCTCGCCCGGGGCCGAGGCGGCTCTGGCGTTCCATACCGACGGCACGAAGGGCGGATATGAGGTTCTGTTCCGCAACGGCGCCATCGACGGCACGCGCAAGAGCGGGTCGCTGGCGGCGGTGCGCGACCTCTACCGTTCGCTTGCCGAGGACGGCAAGTGGTTCGACTTCGAGGTGGCGGTGCGCGGACGCAACATCACGGTCTCGATCGCGGGCACGGAGGTGGTGTGCTACACGGAGCCCGACGAACCGTACCGTACGGACGAATATGCCGACCGCCGTCTGGGATACGGTATGTTTGCGCTGCGGGGTGTTGCGGGGAGCGTCACCTTCCGCGACATGAGTGTTGTGCGGCTGCGCGATACGGTCCGCAACGAGGCCGATACGATGGCCGTTGTCGACGAGCGCACGGACGGCATCATACGCCTGCAGCAGCAGGGCTTCCCCGTCATCGACTACCACGTACACCTTAAGGGCGGCCTGACGAAGGAGATGGCGCATGCCATGTCGATGAACTACGGCATCAACTACGGCGTTGCGCCCAATGCGGGCGAGGGCGGCGTGGGCCGCATGCTTGCCGACGATGAGGAGGTGTATGAATATTTCGATGAGGTACGCGACATGCCCTTCCTGCGAGGCGTGCAGGGCGAGGGCCGCAAGTGGACGGAGACCTTCTCGCAGGAGGCTCTGGGAGTCTTCGACTACCTGTTCACCGACGCCATGACCATCGTCGACCACAAGGGTCGCCTCTCGCGCATATACCGTCCCGAGGAGGTGCACTACGACGGCATCACGCGCGAGCAGTATATGGACCATCTTGTCGACCAGACGGTCAAGATCCTCACCAACGAGCCTGCCGACATCTACGCCAACCCGACGTATATCCCCGAGGATATGCAGGCCGACTATGACCGTTACTGGACGACGGAGCGTGTGGACCGCGTTCTGGAGGTGCTGCGCCGCTACAACATAGCGCTGGAGATCAACGCCCGCTACCGTATCCCGAGCTTCGACATCATCCGCCGCGCAAAGGATATGGGCATAAAGTTCACCTTCGGCACCAATAACGTCGATGCCGACTTCGGGCGTCTGGAGTATTGCGTCGAGGCGGTGCGCGAGTGCGGCCTGACGGTGGAGGACATGTGGTTCCCGTCGATGAGCGTACGACGCTCGCGCCCCGTGGTCATATACAACAAGTGGTAGCGTAACGTTATTCCGCGAATATCTGGCGGCGTCACACCTCGGGTGCGGCGCCGCCGTGTTTTATATTTGGGGTTGCATATTCGTCTCGGCGGGGCGGCGGTACGGGATATGCTTTGACGTTGTGTCATGCGGCTGACGCCCTGTCAGATCGGTATGACACTCTGGCGGTTGCCCGCCCTCCGCAGGCGGACGCGAGCGTTGGCCGTCGGGTTGCTTTTTATGGCCGGATGTTCGGCACGGGTATGCGCTGGCAGGCGGGGCGTCGGGCGGTGGCTCGGGCGGGCACACTATTTGCAGCGTACGGGACGATAACCGATATTTCAAACATTAAAATCGTATCGTTATGAGTGATTTGGTTGAGCAGATGCGCGGCGCCGTACGGCATTGGTGGACGTCGCTTGTAATCGGCCTTCTGGCCGTAATTCTCGGAGTGTGGTGCTTCATCACGCCGATGTCGACGCTCGGTGCGCTGACCATGCTCTTCATCGTGGCCTTCTTCGCGAGCGGTATCTTCGAGGTGGTCTTCGCCGTGGCCAACCGTCACATGCACGGCTGGGGCTGGACTCTCAGCGGCGGTATCGTCGACCTGCTGTTGGGCTTTATGCTTGCCGCAAGCCCCGCTCCCGTCGCTACGGCCGTGCTGATATATTTCGTGGGCTTCTGGATCATGCTGCGCTCGCTCTGGGCAATAGGCGGGGCCTCGGAGCTCGGCTCGCTCGGTGTGCGCGGCTGGGGCTGGCTGCTGGCTATGGCCATAATAGGATTTATATTCTCGGTGGTATTCATCTTCAGCTCGCCGATCTTCGGCGGCGCCTTCGTAGTGGCATTCTTCTCGACGGCGATGATCATCTACGGAGTGTTCCGTATATGGCTCGGCTTTAAGCTCAGGGCCTTGAAGCGGGCAATGATGTCGGAATAGCAGCGGCTGCACGCATACTCCACTTCGATATGCGTGATACACCGATACGGGCGGGCAGTTCCCTTCACGGGGGCGGCCCGCCTTTATGTTGTGTGCGCGGCGGGATTTTACGGATCGAAAAATTTGGCGGTACCGACATTTATCCATACCTTTGATTAGGATAAGATTAAGACAAGAGGGTGCGCCCTGCGTCGGGTTTGACTGCAGGGGCATGATATCCCCGAACCGTTATGTACACCTTTGACCACTCGCTGTTTCTTACGCTCAACTTCGACGGCGGCCCCGTCATGGACCGCATCATGGTGCTCTGCTCGACGCCGGCGGCGTGGGCGTGGCTCTATGTGGTGATGCTGTGGCTTGTGTGGCGTCGGGGCGGGTGGCGGGCGCTGCTGCTCTTTGCGGTGACTGCGGGCGCGGCTCTCGGCCTTGCCGACATGGTGGCCGGCATATTCAAGCATGCGGGTCTGCTGGGGTCGCTGTGGCCGTCATTCCCGGCACGGCTGCGGCCCATGCACACACCCTCGCTCGAGGGCCTTGTCCATACGGTGCGCGAGGGGGGCCTATACGGTACGGTCTCGGCACACGCCGCCACGATGACGGCGCTATGCGTGACGGCTTTGCCGGCGGTGCGGAGACGGTGGTTTTCCGTGCTGATGATTGCGGTTACGGTCGTGATATGCTATTCGCGCATATATCTTGCCTATCATTTCCCTGTCGATATCGTGCTGGGTGTAGTCGTGGGTCTCGTGTCGGGCGCGGCGGCACGGTGTGCGGCGCAGGCCGTACGGCGGCGTCTCTGCCGTGCGTAGCGGGGGGGGGCCGAACGGCGGCCGAAGGTGTGAAACCTCGAAAAAATCTGCTTTTTTTTGACAATATGGTCATGCGAAGTTGCGACTTTTTGCGGAAAAAGTTGTTTTTCTGTCGATTATTAACTAAATTTGAAAAGTTTGATTTATAACGGATAGAAAATGGAAGAGTTTGTAGCCCGACCGGCCGTCACGACCGTGGATGCTCCGCCTGTTGTCGAAGCGCGTTTCATGCGCAATATCGAACGTCTGACCGATGCGGAGATCATGCCCGTCATGCGCGACTGGCTCGTCAGCTGTCCCATCGCCTGCGTCGACTGGCCCGAATATCCCTATGCACCGAAGGTGTCGTTCCGCGTGGCACATTCGGACGAATGTCTGGCCGTGATGTTCGAGGTCGAGGAGGAGCATGTGCGCGCCGTGACCACCGAGGATAACGGTCCCGTGTGGGAGGACAGCTGCGTGGAGTTCTTCGTGGCCGACCCCGTGGGGGACGGTTACTTCAACTTCGAGATCAACTGTATAGGCACCGCCCTTGCGGCGCACAGATATTCGCGCAGCGACGCCCGGCACTTCGACGAGGGGCGCATGTCGCGCATACGGCGCATAACGTCGCTGCCGCACGCCTCGATCGATGTGCGGGGCGAGGGCCAGCGTTGGTGGCTCGTGGAGGTCATACCCTTCGAACTGCTGGGTCTGGGGGAGGCTCCGCGGCGGCTCAAGGCCAACTTCTACAAGTGCGGTGACAAGTGCGCGCAACCTCACTTCCTGAGCTGGGCGCCCGTACGCACGCCGCAGCCCGACTTCCACCGTCCCGAATTTTTCGGGGAGATAGTGCTGCTCTGACCGCGGCGGCCGTGCGGCATAGTATCCATATATACCCATTCGAATAATAAAAACCTGAATAGAACCATGACCAACGAGAAACTTTTATCCATTGCCGAGCGTTTTGCCCTTGAGGGTGAGATCGCTACGGTGAAGCCGCTGGGCGAGGGCTTCATCAACGACACCTTCATCGTCCGCACTGCGGGCGACGCCCCCGACTATATTCTTCAGCGCAAGAACCATCAGGTCTTTCCCGACGTGCCCGGCATGATGGACAACATCATGGCGGTGACGACGCACATCAAGGCGAAGGTTGCGGATCCGCTGCGCGAGACGCTCACGGTGATACCTGCGCGCGACGGCCGTCTCTATGTGGAGGATGAGGGCAACTTCTGGGCCGTGTGCCTCTTCATTCCCGACACGCTGAGCTACGACCGTGCCGACTCGCCCGAGCTGGCATATCAGGGAGGCGTGGGCATAGGACGCTTTCAGGCGCTGCTGGCGGACTTCGACAAGCCGCTGAACGAGACCATCAAGGGCTTCCACAACATACGCTGGCGCTTCAAGCAGTGGGACGAGACCCTCGCGGCCGACCCTGCGGGACGTGCCGCCTCACTCAAGGAGGAGATAGGCTGGATCGAGGCGCGCCGCGGCGAGATGCTCGACTTCTGGTCGCTTGTGGAGAACGGCACAATCCCTACGCACGTTACGCATAACGATACCAAGATCAGCAATATCCTCTTCGACAAGCCTACGGGCAAGGTGCTCTGCGCGATCGACCTCGATACGGTTATGAGTTCGACGTCGCTCAACGACTTCGGCGACGCGATCCGCTCGTATGCCAATACGGGTGCGGAGGATGACCGCAACTTGGACAACGTGGGCCTGAGCATCGAGATGTTCCGCGCCTATGCCGACGGTTACCTGTCGCAGCAGCGCGCCACGATGACGCAGAGCGAACTCGACTGGCTGGCCTTCTCGGCACGTTACATCACCTTCGAGCAGGTGCTGCGCTTCCTGATGGACTATATCGACGGCGACAAGTATTACAAGACCGCCTACGCCGACCACAACCTTGTCCGTACGCACGCCCAGTACAAGCTGCTGTGCAGCATGGAGCAGCAGTACGACCGGATGTGTGCCATAATCAAGGAGCTGGCCCGATAGGGGCGTGAGACCGATATTCTTCTGAGCGGGGGGGATAATAGGAAATACCCTTCCGGATGAAGTTTGTCGGATAAGATTACTCTTTACAATACGGGTGTCGGGAAGATTCGTTCCGTTTGAATGAGTCTTCCCGACATCATTTTATGGGAACATGCAGTATCCTGCATGCGGGAGGGGGCTCCTTGTGCTTGTCCGAAGAGATTACATCTGGCGGCGGTTTGCTCCTATGAGATAGAGGAATGCGACCACGGCGCAGACCATCAGGCTGAGCGACATGCGGCGCGTGAGGAAGAAGCAGATCATGTAGACGATTGCGAGCCCGACGGCGAGTGTCGCCATCGAGAAACGCTCGTAACGGCGATATTTTCGCGGGCGGCCGTTGTATCCGTCATCCGAGATGGAGAACTGCACCAAGCCGCGTTCGTGTCGCCGCTCGCCCGTGTAGTAGACCGATGCCAGAAAGTGCTGGCCGCTGGGGCCGCTGGCGTCATAGAGCGTATGCGGGCCCGTAGGGCGCCCCTCGTGCCACATGCCCGCCTGCATGACCCACCGCTTGGGGCCGATCGTGTTGCAGGTGTAGACTCCGAATCCGTGGCGCAACCACTCCTCGTCCACCTCGCCGATATAGTAACCCTCGTCGTCGACAATGAACTGCAACGCCTCACGCCTCGCGGACAAGGCGTCGAAGTTGTCGGTGAGGATACGCTTGTGGTCACGGTCGAGCCACCGGCCCCACGTGCGCAGCTTGCGCCGCACGAGGGCGTCGTACCACTCCATCTCCTCGATGGCCGCCTCGCGGTCCGAGGGCTGCTGGCGGGGTGTGTTGCGTTTGAGCATGACGGTGAGGATTCCTTATGTTACGGTTGAGGTCAGCGCACCTGCTCGAAGGGGTGCTCGGCGCTGCCGGTCCAGCGGTAGAGGCGTATCCTGCTGCCCTGACGTTTGTTCTCGACGTAGTGGTGCGATATGTAGAAATATCCGTCACCGATGGCGCAGAGGCCTGTCGAACCGTAGGGGAAGTGCCAGCCGCGTATGCCCGTAGCCTTGTCCTCGACGCCCGTATCCGACAGCGGCAGCACATTCTCGCGCCCGACATACGGGACGCCGCGCAGGGCGCTCTTTACGGGACGCGACGCCGCATCGACGGCGAAGAGCGTATAGTTGGGGTATTGCGGTTTCTGGCCGTAGTAGACGGCCATATACCAGCGTTTGGTGGCGTCGTCATAGCAGAGGTTCTGCACACCGTAGGCCGTGTTGCCGGTGAAGACGAAGTAACGGCCGTCGGGATGCTCGGGGCCGTTGCGGTGCATCGCGCTCTGGCTCAGGGGAGCCTCGTAGCGGCGCCAGCGGCGCGTGTCGTATTGCAGAAGCACCTGATAGTCGTTGTCTGTTCGGGTGGTGTCGTCATAGATGCCGTAGCTGAGGGTCAGATAGCGGCGGCCGCCCGTGCGGCCGAAGCGCGGCCCGAATGTGATGCCGTCGAAGCCGCTGCACCCGAAGCGGTGCTGCCGCTCCCCCTGCTCGGTCCGGACGGTGGCCGTGTAGTCGCGCAGAATGTCGCCTATGAATACTGCGGTCATGACGCCGTCACGCTCGGCACTCATATCCGTGCGGGTGATGCGGTCGACATCGAATATGGCGATATAGAAACCATCGTTTATCTCCCCATCGTGGCCGCTCGCGGCGAGGATGCCGCGGCCGATGGCGTCGTTCTTATATTCGAGCGAGCCGTAGACACGGCCGTCCTCGGCGTTGAAGGTGAGGCTGCCGAGGTGTCCCACGAGTCCCGTGACCGTGCCCACGACGCGGCCCTGCATGTCGGCCTTGACCAGCATCGTCGTATAGGAATAGTATATGTATCGGTGTTCGGTGTCGACGGCTATGCCCTGAATATGTCCCGTGGGGAACGTTCCCGAGTCGATCAGACGCGGAAGCTGTGCCGGAGGTACGGGTTCGGATGCGGCGGCCGGCAGTGCGAAAAATGTGAATAGTGTCACGGCCATTGCGGCTGCGGCGCGGAGAAGGTTTCGGTTCATCATAGGTAAGAATGTAGTTTTTGCAGCCCCCAAGATAGTGATTTTTTGCCGAACGGCCATGGCTTTGCCTCTCCAATGGGCCTCGGCATGCGGCTGTGCGCCGTATATGGTCGTGGCTGTATGCAAACGTACGCGGGACACTCCTTCATGTGAAGTGTCCCGCGTACGCCCCGCCCCTGTCGGGACGGCATGCTTCGGGGCCGCTGGCCGCGGCCTCGGGAATGCGTATCGTTACTGTATGCCGAGCTTGGCCTTGACCTCGGCGCTGATGTCCGTCGTGGCGGCCTCGTCGATGTATGCGAGCGATCCGGTCGCCATGTCGAAGACAACGATATAGCCTCCGGCCTGCGCTACCTCTTTGATGGCATCGACACACTTCTGCTGTATGGGCTGCAGAAGCTCCATCTGCTTCTTCTGCATGTCGCTGCTTGCCATCTGCTGGAACTCCTGATAACGGGTCTGGAGGTCGTTGAGCTCCTTCTCCTTGAGCTGACGCATGGCGTCGCCGAGCGTATCGGCACTCTGCTGGAACTCCTGCAGTTTGGTGTTGAACTCCACGCCTATGGTCTCAAGCTGCGCGTCGAGATCCTTGGCATAGGCCTGTATCTGCGTCTGCGCCTCCTTGAACTCGTTCATGCTGGTTACGATCTCCTGAGAGTTGATGCGGCCGAACTTCTGTGCGAAGAGCGATGTCGAGATCATCGTACATACAACCACAAGGGTTAGTTTCAATGCTTTTTTCATGGTTTTCTTACGTGTGTAATTTTATGTTCTGTTTTCTGTTGCATGCGTCCTTGTTGCAGCGCCGTCATGGTGCATTTCTGCCGCGCTGTCGCAGTGTTATTGCTGCGCCGCCGTTGCGGGAGCCGCCGTTGTTGCGGGGGCCGTCGTTGCAGGTGCCTTCAGCATGTCGATTATATCCTGCGTGTGGTCCACATCGGGCGAGTAGTAGAGCATCGTTGCGTTCTGCGCGATGTCGACTACCATGTCGATGTCGTGTTGCTTGGCGTAGGTCTCGATAGCGCCGAAGACCTGCTTCTGTATGGGCTGTATAAGCTCGATGCGGCGTTTCATGAGCGTGCCGTCGGTGCCGAAGATCGACTCCTGAAAATCGGTGGCCTCCTTCTCCATCTTGAGGATGTTCTCCTCGTTTGCCTGCTGCGAGGCCTGCGAGAGGGTCGACTTGCGCTGCATGTAGGCGTTGTAGAGATCCTCCACGGCCTTGAACTTCTCGTCTACATCCTTCTGGTACTGCTCGGCCATCTGGTCGAGTTGCTTGAGGGCCTCGTTGTATGCGTCTATCGATTTGAATATCTTTTCGCTGTTCACCACGGCGGTATTCTGTGCGGCGGCGAATCCCACGGCCGACAGAGCGAATGCCAAGATCAATGTTAATCGTTTCATAATAACTCGGTTTTATGTGGCACTAACTTACAAATGTATGAATTTATTTTCAAATATTCTGCCAATCATGTCAGAATGTTTGACCCATGGTGAAGTGGAACTGGCTTCCGCTGCGGCGTGTCGAGCCTGCGGGGGCGTCGAATCCCCAACCCCAGTCCAGACCCAACAGTCCGACGATCGGGAGATAAATTCTGACGCCGAGACCTGCCGAACGCTTGATCCTGAAGGGCGAGAAATCCTTCCACGAGCTGTAACCGTTACCGCCCTCGAGGAATCCGAGTACGTAGATCTGCGACGACTCCTTCAATATAACGGGATAACGCAGCTCCATAGTATATTTGTTGTAGCCTATCGAGTAATCGCTTGTGGGGTCGAGGGCGCCGTTCTCGTAACCGCGCAGGCGGATGATGTCCACACCGTAGATCGTATATCCGCTCATACCGTCGCCTCCGACCTCGAAACGCTCGAAGGGCGAGACCTTGTTCTTGTTGTAGTGGCCGAGGAATCCCATCTCGGCGGCGGCCATGAGGACGAACTTGTTGTTACGCGATATGGGGAGGAACCAGCGGGCGTTGAACTGCCAGCGGTGGTACTCGATCCACTTGTAACGGGTTCTGTCGGGCATGCTCGAATCCGAGTAGTCGCGGCCGTCCCAGAGCGAGTATGGGGGCGTGAGTGTGAGCACGGCCGAGAACTCCGATCCCGAACGGGGGTAGATCGGCTGGTCGACGGTCGAACGCGACAGCGCAACCTTGAACGAGAGCTCGTTTGCCACGCCGTTGCTCATGATGAAGTAGTTCCAGTTCTTGAGGCTGTAACGCGTATATTGCGCCTCGAGATAGAGCGAGAAGTTGGGGTCGGGCCACTTGAGTCGCTTGCCGAGGCCCGCGGCCAGACCGAACGAACGGAAATACATCGTGGCCGACTGCCATACGTAGTATGCATTGTTCTGCTCCGACCAGTGTCCCGATACGGTGAGCGAGTTGGGCTTGTGTCCGCCCACCCACGGATCGGTGAAGCTGGCGGCGATGGCCTTGTAGTATGTACCGTTGGTCTGTCCCGAGATCGAGAACTTCTGGTTCTGTCCCATGGGGTATGGGGTCCACGTACCCTTCTTGAAGAGGTTTCGTGTCGAGAGGTTGTTCAGAGTGATGCCGACCGAGCCGACGAACGATCCCGATCCCCAACCTCCGGCGACGTTGAACTGGTCGCTGGCGGTCTCCACGAGCGGGAAGTTGACGTTCACCTTGTCGCTCGAGACGGGCTGTATGTCGGGCTGGAGCTGCTCGGCGTCGAAGTGTCCCATGCCCATGAGCATACGCAGCGTACGCATCAGCAGCGCGCGGTTGTACAACTCGCCCGGGAAGACGTAGAGCTCGCGGCGGATCACCTCGTCGTCGACGCGGTTGTTGCCCGAGATGCCCACCTCGTTTACGGTGAAGGGCTTGCCCTCGAATACCTTGATCTCGAGGTCGATCGAGTCCTTGCCTACGACGATCTCCGAAGGCTCGATCTGCGACATGAGGTAACCGTTGTTCTGGTAGAGGTTTGCCACTGACATTCCGTCGGGATTCATCTCGCGGCCTATGCCCAGACGCTTGTGCATCGACTTCTTGTCGTATGTATCGCCGGACTTGACGCCGAAGATCTGTTGCAGTTCCTCGGTGGGGTAGATCGAGTTGCCGATCCACTTGATGTTGCGGATGTAGAACTTGTCACCCTCCGAGAGGTCGATGTGTATGCCTATGCGCTCGGGGTTGATCGCGTAGACCGAGTCCGAGAGGATCGTGGCGTTGCGGTAGCCCTGCGAGTTGTAGAAGTCGATGAGCAGGTTCTTGTCCTCCTTGTAGTCCTCCTCGTTGAGCTTGGTGTTCTGGAAGAAGTTTATGCTCTTCTGGTGGGTCTTCTTGAACGTGCGGCGCAGGCGGCGCTCCTTGAACTGGGTGTTGCCGCTGAAGGTGATGCTCCCCACGCGCACCTTCTCGTTGCGGTCGATGCGGAAGGTGACGTTGACCATGTTCTGACGTATGGAGTCGTTCTCGATGCGGGTCGAGACCTCCACATTGCGGAATCCTTTCGATATGAAGTGCTTCTTGATGAGCTTCTCGTTCTTGTCGATGACGTAGTCCGAGAGTTCGGTTCCGGCCTTGAGCTTGAGCTCGTCCATAAGGTCCTTCTGCTTGCTGCGGCCTATGTGCTCGCCCTCGAAAGACCAGCTGCGCACGCGCGGCCGCTCCTGAAGGAAGACATTGAGGTCGATGCTGTCGCCCTCGATCTCGGCACCGATCTCCACGTCGGAGAAGTAGCGCTGGTTCCACAGACGCGTTATGGCGTCCGATATGAAGGTGCTGGGCAGATAGAGCGAATCGCCCGGCATGAGGCCCGACGTCGACAGAAGCAGGTTCTTGTCGCGGAAGCGGACGCCGTAGACGTTCACCTTGCGGATATAGTAGAGATGGGGCTCGGCTTCGGCGCTCATGACCGGAGCGTTGCGGTCGAAGTGTGACCCGTCGTCCTCCTCCTCATCCTCGTCTTGCTGCTGCTTGTCGGCATTCTGCTCCTTGAGGCTCTGCTCTGCTTCGCGGTCTGTCTTGTCGACGCGAACCGTATCTTGAGTCTGGGCCGAAGCGAAGCCCGCCATGAGGAGGAGCGCCGCTACGACCGCAACGATTTGTTTGCCTGCGTATCTCATTTAATCAACAAAAAGTTTCTTTTTCCCTATCGGTTTAGTGTTATCTCTCTCTGTCGGGCCGTTCCGCTTGTCATCTTCGGGCGGATTTCCCCGCTTGTCGTCTTGTTATCTTTTTCAGCCGGATTCCCAGCTTGTCATCTTGTTATTCTCAGCCGGAATCCCAGCTTGTTATCTTGTTATCCTCAGTGGGACCGTCCCTTTTATCTTCAGCCGGACACCCCTCTTTATCTTCTGACTGACCCTCTCGTTATCTTCAGTCGGATCGGCCCTCGGGGTTACGGTTATTGCTGTTTGTCCTGCTCTTCCTGCTCATCTTGCTTGACCAGTCCGTAACGGCGGTCGCGGGCGGCATACTCCTGCATGGCCTTCTCGAAGGCGGCCTTGTCGAAGTCGGGCCACAGCGTGTCGGTGAAGTAGAATTCGGCATAGGATGCCTGCCAGAGGAGGAAGTTGCTCAGACGGTACTCGCCGCTTGTGCGTATGACCAGATCGGGATCGGGGATGCCGGCCGTGTAGAGTGCCTGCGAGAAGCTCTCTTCGGTGATGTCGTCTGGGGAGATCTCGCCTGCGGCGGCCATACGTGCCAGATTTCGTGCCGCGGCTGTTATTTCGCTGCGGGACGAGTAGTTGAGGGCTATGATGAGGGTCATGCGGGTGCCGTTGGCGGTGCGGCTCTCGATGCGGTCGAGGGCCTCGAGCACCTCACCCGAGAAACGGCTCTTGTCGCCGAGGATGCGCACGCGTACGCCCTGCTTTACGAGGGCGGGGGTCTCCATCTCCACCCCCTTGCATATAAGGTGCATGAGGGCCTCGACCTCCTGTTGGGGGCGGCCCCAGTTCTCGGTCGAGAAGGCATATACGGTGAGATAGCGGACGCCGTATTCGGAGGCGTTTATGACCGTGGCGCGCAGGGCGTCCACACCGGCTATGTGCCCCTCGTAGCGTTCCTTGCCGCGACGGCGGGCCCAGCGGCCGTTGCCATCCATTATTATGGCCACGTGCGTTGGTATTCGAGTCGTTTGGTTCATATAACCTGCAAATGTAGACAATTTTACTCGGAAAAGAAAGCTTTGTCGGGCTTTTTATCCGTAGTGTCGGCCGTGCGCGGGGGCATACGATCCCCGCGGCGCGTGTCGGCGCGCCTAATTGCGGATGTCCACATCCCACATCATTTTACTATGTAACGTCTCGTAAAATGATATATTGTGCGGTACAGCTAATAAAATCCTCTGCTCGGCGCGGGCTATGGTGATGCTGTCGCCGTCGTCGAGCGGGTATGTGCGGTTGTCGACGGAGAGCTGTGCGGGGCCGCGGCGCGAGTGGAGCTGCAGCTCTATGCTGCTCGAATCGGGGATGACGACGGGGCGCATGCCGAAGTTGTGTGGCGCCAGCGGCGAGATGACGAAACATGCGCACGTGGGGGAGAGTATGGGGCCTCCGGCACTGAGCGAGTAGGCTGTGGAGCCTGTGGGTGTTGCGACGATGACGCCGTCGCCGTTGTAGTTGGCGACGATCTGGGAGTCGACGCGCGCCACGACCTTTATCATCGAGGCCTCGAGACGCTGTACGGCCACCTCGTTGAGCGCCAGCAGGGGTCCTTCGACGCCGCGCACACCATCGATGCGGAGCATCGTGCGCGGCTGCGTGAGCAGGCGTCCGCGCGCTATGTCGTCGAACAGGGCGTCGACACCCTCGCGCGTGGCCGTGGTGAGGAAGCCGAGGTGCCCGAAGTTGATCCCCGCCACGGGAATCGACTTGTCGCTCAGGCGCTGTATGCCCTCGAGCAGGGTTCCGTCGCCGCCGTAGCATACCATGACGCTCTCGCGCGGCTGCGGGCCCGTGGTGTCGCGGTATATGTCGGCGGGGTCGATCACGCGGCCGAGCGTGTGGGCCACGATACGGGCGAACTCCTCGTTTACGGCGAAAGTGAAGCCGTTGCGTTCGATGGCGCGGAACACCTGCGCCATCTGCTGCGGACGGTGGTCTATCTGGTCCCGGGAAAAAAGTATGATTTTCATCCTCGCGTCGGAAAAAATGAGTAACTTTACCCCGCAAAGATAGCACATGAGGCGCTGCATAGCAAATTTATTTGCTGCCGGCCGCGCGGGGCATACTCCTTGAGGGAGTGGGCGTCGGCGACGTCGGCGACGGCAGCCGCAAAAGGTTTTTTCGAGCCATGACAAAACTCAGCGTAAACATCAATAAGATCGCCGTTCTGCGCAACTCGCGCGGCGGCAATCTCCCCGACGTGGTACGTTCCGCTCTGGCCATAGAGCGGTTCGGTGCCGAGGGTATCACGGTGCATCCGCGTCCCGATGCCCGACATATACGTTATCAGGACGTGCGCGACCTTAAGGCCGCCATCTCCACCGAGCTCAACATCGAGGGCAACCCGATCCCGTCGTTCGTGGATCTGGTGCTGGAGGTCGTGCCCGCGCAGGTTACGCTTGTGCCGGACGCCGCAGACGCCATCACCTCGAATGCGGGCTGGGATACGGTCCGCAACCGCGGGTTCCTGACCGATATCTGCGGCCGCTTCAACGAGGCGGGCATCCGTACTTCGATCTTCGTCAACCCCGTGAGCGAGATGGTCGAGGGTGCTGCGGCGTGCGGGGCGCGGCGTGTGGAGCTCTATACTGAGGCCTACGCCGCAGGCTACGGCGCCGACCGCGAGGCTGCCATCGCCCCATACGTGGAGGCTGCCGAGACGGCGCGCCGCGCGGGTCTGGGTCTTAACGGCGGCCACGACCTCAATCTGGATAATCTGGCCTACTTTGCCGAGCGCATCCCGTGGTGCGACGAGGTGTCGATAGGCCATGCGCTTATATGCGACGCCCTGTGGTACGGCATGGAGAATACGGTGCGTCTCTACCGCCGCTGTCTGGGGCACTGACCTTCGAAACCTTTGACGCAAGCCGCTGCCGATGAACAACTCCTCGCCTCTGGACAAACCCCTCTTCCACCGCCTCTCGCGTATCGTCGACGCCATGGGTGTCGAGGCATACGTCGTGGGGGGCTACGTGCGCGACTACTATCTGCGGCGCCCCTCGACCGATGTGGATGTCGTGGTTGTGGGCGACGGCATCGCCGTGGCGGAGGCTCTGGGCCGCGAGGTGCATTCGCGCGTCGCCGTATTCCGCCGTTTCGGGACGGCCATGGTGCGTGCCGGCGGCGTCGAGGTCGAGTTCGTGGGGGCGCGCAAGGAGTCCTATTCCCACGACTCGCGCAAACCCTCCGTCGAGGCGGGTACGCTGGAGGACGACCAGCGGCGGCGCGACTTTACCATCAACGCGCTGGCGTGGTCGCTCAACGGAGAGAGGTTCGGTGAGTTGGTGGATCCCTTCTACGGGATGGACGATCTTGAGGACTGCATCATCCGCACGCCGTGCGACCCCGACATAACCTTCTCGGACGATCCGCTGCGCATGATGCGTGCCGTGCGCTTCGCCACGCAGCTGGGATTCGACATCGAGGCCGAGACGTTCGAGGCCATCGAGCGCAACCGCCGCCGTATCGAGATCGTCTCGGGTGAGCGTATAATCACGGAGATCAACAAGATAATGCTCTCGCCCGTGCCGTCGATAGGCTTCGACCTGCTGGAGCGGACGGGCCTTCTGGAGCTGATATTCCCCGAGCTGCACCGTCTGCGCGGTGTGGATCGCGTGGGGCAGCATGCACATAAGGACAACTTCCTGCATACGCTCAAGGTGCTGGACAACGTTGCGCGCCGCAGCGACGACCTGTGGCTGCGGTGGGCGGCGCTGCTGCACGACATAGCCAAGCCGCTGACCAAGGCCTACGACAAGCGTGTGGGGTGGACGTTCCACCAGCACGAGGTTGTGGGGTCGAAGATGGTGCCGGCGATATTCCGGCGTCTGAAGCTGCCGATGAACGAACACATGAAGTTCGTGCAGAAGATGGTCTTCCTGCACCTGCGGCCCATAATCCTCTCGGAGGATATGGTGACCGACTCGGCCGTGCGGCGTCTGTTGTTCGAGGCGGGGGACGACGTGGAGGCGCTTATGACGCTCTGCGAGGCCGACATCACGTCGGGCATCGACTCGAAGGTGAAGCGGTACATGTCCAATTTCGAGCTTGTGCGGCGCAAGATGCGCGATCTGGAGGAGCGCGACCGCGTACGCAACTTCCAGCCGCCGGTCTCGGGCGATATCATCATGCGCTGCTACGCTCTGCGTCCGTGCAGTACGATCGGCCGCATCAAGGAGGCGATCAAGAACGCCATCCTCGACGGCGAGATACACAACGACTACGACGAGGCCTATGCCTTGATGGAGCGTCTGGCCGCGGAGGAGGGTCTGACGAAGGTGTGCGATGTGACGCGCGCGGAGGCCGAGGCCGAGCGCGCAGAGCGCGAACGCGAGGAGCGGGAGCGTGCCGAGCGTCTGGCCGCGGAGTCGTCGGCGCACCGCAAGGGGCGCAAGCCGCGGCAGAGTGAAGAGGCGGAGTGACGTGGCGGAGTGAAGCCGAGGATTGACGAGACGTATTATAATGAAGATATAATAATGAGGCGGGCTATGGAAATGGAGCCCGCCATATTGTTTCTTGAGTGTGCATCTTTGTTTGTTGTGTGTGCACCCCGAAAACGAAAAGGACGTTCACTTCAGCGGAACGTCCTTTTGTTCGATATTCTTATGTAGATTAGTGCCTGTACAGACCCGTACATTTCAGACCCGCAGCCTCTTGGATTGGCGCCAGCCCTTCTGATTGAAGCCCATTGGATTCGTCCTGTACCTCCTTGACGGCCCCTTGGACTGCACCCCTTGACTCGCCTCCTTGGGATTCGCCCCCTCTTTGGACTCGGCCCCTTGGACTGCACCCCTTGACTCACCCCTTGGACTGCACCCCTTGACTCGCCCCTTGATTGGCCCCTTGGGTTTGTACCGACAGACAGCCTCTGCGGCAAGGCGGAGTTACTCCTCGTCGGCCTCGTCGTCTTCGGGCTCGCGCATGTTGGTGTAGACGTTCACCACGTCGTCATCCTCCTCGATGCGCTCCTGAAGTTTCTCTACCGACTCGCGCTCCTCGGCCGACAGTTCCTTGGTGTCGACGGGGATGCGTACCGACTCACCCGATATTGTCTCGAAGCCCTTGTCCTCGATCCACTTCTGGATGGCGCCGAACGACTCGTAGGGAGCATATACGGTGATTGTGTCCTCTTCGGGATAGAACTCGTCGACCTCCAGATCGATCATTTCGAGTTCGAGCTCCTCGAGGTCGGTTCCTGCGGGCACGCGGAACTTGAAGACACACTTGTGTTCGAACATGAATGCCACGCTGCCCGAAGTACCGAGGGTACCGCCGCACTTGTTGAAATACATGCGGAGGCTGGCGACCGTACGGTTTGTGTTGTCGGTAGCGGTCTCGACGAGGAAGGCTATACCGTGGGGGCCGTAACCTTCATAGATCACCTCCTTGTAGTCGGCGGCGTCCTTGTCGGTAGCGCGTTTGATGGCACGTTCGATATTCTCCTTTGGCATGTTCTCGGCCTTTGCGTTCTGGATGAGGATACGCAGGCGGGTATTTCCCGAGGGGTCCGATCCTCCAGCCTTGACTGCGATCTCGATCTCCTTGCCGATCTTGGTGAATACGCGCGCCATATGTCCCCAGCGCTTCAGTTTTCTCGCTTTACGGTATTCAAAAGCTCTTCCCATAATTTTGTGTAGTTATTTTCGGTGCGGGCCGCCTGCCGGGGCGGTTCGCGGCTTGAGTTAAACCAATATGTTGTTATGTCAGTTGCAGCGGCATCGTGCGGCGTAAAAGGCCGTTGCCGGATTTTGGCGCCGTAAAATTAGTAAAATAATCGCTTTCGGACAACCTCCGCATAAAAATTCCTGCCCGAGGCGGGGCCGCTGACGTTAAAATAGTTATTTTTGCCGAAAATATCGCCTGTATTATGATGGAAAAGGAAGTGGAAGCGGCGCTTGAGGTGCTGCGACGCGGGGGATTGATCCTCTATCCCACCGATACGGTGTGGGGCATAGGGTGCGACGCTACGGACGAGAAGGCCGTGGAGCGCATCTACGAACTTAAACGCAGCGTCAACAAGCACTCGATGCTGGTGCTGTGCCGCGATGCCGACATGATCGTGCGTTACGTCAACAAGGCGCCGGGCATAGCCTTCGAGGTTCTGGAGATGGCGACCAAGCCGCTGACGTTGATTCTGGAAGGGGCCGTTGGCGTGGCCCCGAACCTCATCCCCGAGACGGGGACGCTGGGTGTGCGCGTGCCCGACCACGAGTTCTGCCAGCAGCTGCTGCGGCGGTTCGGCAAGCCGATAGTCTCGACCTCGGCCAACATCTCGGGTGAGGAGACCCCGAAGGGGCTCGACAAGGTGAGCCGCGAGATCATCGACGGTGTGGATTATGTGGTTAACCCGCGCGTGCAGGGACACCCCACGGGCAAGCCCAGCTCGATCGTAGCCTTCGGGCCGCGCGGCGAGGTGAAGATCATACGCAAGTGACGCCATGGGGCCGAGAGTGAAGACCGCGGTGCAGAAGCGTTTCTGCGACATCGATCCCTTCCGCCATGTGAACAACACGGCGCAGTATGCCTATCTCGATCTGGGCAAGACCGATCTGTTTGCGCGTCTGGGCGTGGGGAGCGTCGCGCGCGGGACGTCGGCCGTGACTGTCTCGGCGCATACCGACTTCATGGTACAGATACGCTACGAGGACGAGATCACGGTCGAGAGCGAGGTGGAGTCCGTAGGGCATAAGAGCATCACGCTCATGCAGCGCATCGTGCGCAGCGACGGCGTCGAGTGTACGCGCTGCCGTGCGGTGATGGTGGCCTTCGACATGGCGGCACAGTCGTCGGTCGAGGTGCCCGAGACGTGGCGCGAGGTCCTGCGCGGCGGCGACGGGCCCGAACCTGAGGACAAGGCATAACGCCTGTTACGGAGACATACATAGACGCATACGGGGCCGCACCTTCCGAAAGGTGCGGCCCCGCATCGTTCCTTATGGCTGACTATCACCACTTGGCCGATACGATCGAGCGCGGGGGCAGGGTGAGCGTAAGGTATCGTCCGGTACCGGTAATCTCTACGCTGCGTTCGCTCTCGGAGAGGTTGGCGGCGACAAGGGCATAGGAGCCGTCGGGGTTGGCGAAGGCGGCCGAGACTATGGCCTCGCCGCACTCCGGCGCGGAGGCCAGCCGCACGGCCCCCGGGGCTATGACCTTCGAGCAGTGGGCGATGTCGTAGTAGTGGCTCTTGCGCACGAGCGAGGCGTAGTCGTAGCTCTCGCTCGAGATCTCGATGGCTCCGTAACATGTGCGGCACCCCTTGGGTCGGTTGGGGGCGCCCTTCTCGTCCAGAAGCAGGTTCCAGAGCGTCACGCCGCGGCCCCAGCGGTTGAGTGTGCCGAGGAATATCGAGGCGAAGTCGTTGACCAGACACTTGCCGAAGTCGTAGTTCCACGTGCCGATCGAGGCCTCGGTGAAGAATATCTCCTTGTCGGGACATGCGTCGTGTATGCGGTCGAGGGTCTCGACGCGGCCGCCGTAGTTGTGCCATGCCGAGCCCGCGATGTAGCGTGCGGCGGCCGTGTCGGCAAGGATGCGGAGCGGGTAGTCCTGCTGGTCGGCTATGTTGTCGTAGTTGTAGTTGTGGTCGAATATCCATATCTTGGTGTCGATGCCGTTTCGCTCGAAGGCGGGGCCGAGGTGGTCGCGGATGAAGTCGCGCTGCTGCTCCCACCCCATGTAGAGCGACATCGAGTTGCCGCGGTTGAGGGGCTCGTTCTGCACCGTTACGGCATATACGGGTATTCCGGCGGCCTCCATCTCGGCGATCCACAGCACGAAATATTCGGCATAGTCGTCATAGTACATGGGGTTGAGGCGGCCGTCGGTCCAACTTTCGAATGGACGGTCATTGTCGTATCCGATCTTCATCCACCGCGGGCACGACCACGGCGAGGCGACGATCTTCACCGCAGGGTTTATCTCCAGTATGCGTTTGAGTATGGGGATCAGGTCGCGGCGGTCGTACTCGTGCAGCTCGAAGAACTCTATTCCGGGGCGGTCGCAGCAGGTGTACTCGTCGAGCGAGAAGTCCGATGCCCCGATCGATATGCGTATGAAGCTGAAGGCCATGCGGCCGGGGTCGAAACACTCGCGCAGAAGCGAGTCGCGGTCGGCCTCGCTCATGCGCAGCAGGTTGTAGCATGTCGAGCCGGTTATGGCGGCGCCGAAACCGTAGACGGGCTGCAGGCGCGAGGCCGTGTCGATAGTTATCGCGGGCAGGGTGTCGCGGCTGCGGCTCTCGAGAGCCTGCCGGGTGTGGTCGAAGAGACGGTCTGCCGTGGCCGTGGTTGTGTAAATATCGGCCTGCGGGGCGGCCGTGCACGCCGTGAAGATAAAAAATGCGGCCGCGGCAAGGCTCGCCACGACCGTATGTAAGATCCTGTTCGGGGTCTCCATTTTTAAGGTTTCTTTAAGTTGTAGGATTTTGTGTATGGCAGGGCTTTCGTCCCGTGTAGTACAAAGTTACAACTTTTTCTGTTGATGTGTACGCTTTGCGTGAGAAAAACCTATCATCGTGAAGATGACGGCCGCGACGATAAGCCCTGTGGCTACGGTATTGGCGCGGTCGATGTGCTCCTGCCGCCGCACGAGGGCGAGGGCCGTGGCCACTATGGGCTGAATATAGCGGTAGAGGGCCGTATGTACCGACGTGAGGCCCGCGGCGCCGCGGTAGAGCAGGTATATGGGCAGCACGGTGCCGAAGATGAGCAGGTAGAGAATCTCGGTTCGGAGCGTCAGGGCCGCGTGGCTCAGCATCCGGACCGTATCGGCCGAGGCATAGCGTATGATGAGGGGCGTGACGGCAGCGGCGGCCATGAGATAGCACCACCCGAGCACCTGCCTCACGCCCAGCCGCGTGAGCTGCGGCTTGATGAGGACGGTGTTCACGGCGGCGGCGATGACGGCGCCGAGGACGATGAGGTTGCCGTAACCCTCGCTGCCGCGTACGAGCCCCTCGCCGCGGTTGAATATGAGCACGGCACCGCCGGCAAGGGCGAAGATGATGCCTGCGATGTCGGCCCAGATGACACGGCGGTGGCGCAGGATGATGGCCGTGACGAGAGTGAATGCGGGTCCGAGTGTGGCTATGGTGGAGGCGTCGATGGGGGATGTGAGTGAGGCGCCCCACAGCAGCATGTAGAGCCACCCGTAGACTATGAGCAGCGTGACGAGGGCCATGACGGCGGCGTCGCGCAGCGTCAGACGGTAGAAGGCGCGTGTGACGGCGGCCGCGGGCACGAAGACCACAACCCCGACCAGTATCTGGCAGAGGAATATGATGCGGAAGTCCATGCCGCCGTCGGTGAGCGAGACATAGAACGAGAAGTTTGCCCCGAAGAGGATGTTCGCCACCACAAGGTCGCGGTTATAGTGCGTGTCGGCCATACCTGTCGTCGAGCGTCAAAATCCGCGCCGCAACGGTGCCATTTCTCCCGTCAGAGCGTAAAAAAACGTTGCGGCGCAAATATTTCGGTTTTTATGGGGGGGTATTGCAAACGGCGAAAAAACACTATATTTGTAACGTAATCGGGCGGTGTGGCCGCCCGACGTAAACCGAAAAACCCGAATTTTGATATGAAAAAGATCTTGTTTGCTGCATTTGCCCTGTGTACTGTGGCCTTCGGCGCCTGCTCGAAGGATGACGGGGCCAAGGGCGACCCTGCGGGGAGCGCCTTACTCAACATGATGAACGAATCGAACGGCCGCACCCTGCTCGGCTCGTCGGATGTATATGTCGACGATGCGGGCAACTTCGTCTGCTCGTCGGCTGTGATAGCATACGTCGGCCGCGTGAACGGCCTGAACGGTGTGCCGATTCGTTTCGACAACCTCGTGCGCAAGACTGCCGTCGATGTGGGCGGCGGATATCTCGTCTATGACGGCGAGTCTCTGCACGAGTTCCCGTCGGGACACATTGCGCTGGCCGCGGGAACGACCTACTACCGCATGCGCGTCCAGTCGATCATCACGGGCGAGAATGCCGCGGGCAAACAGGAGATGACGGGCGTGAAGGTGGTCTACTATGCCGACCGCGCGGGCGATGCCGGCATCCTGCCCGAGCCTTTCGAGCGCGTGTATAACCTCGGGGGGAGCTATGGCACCGTGTTCGAAAAGCAGGATGCCGAGCTTCTGAACCGTGCCGACGAGATTGTGACGACGTCGGGTTTGGTTGTCGAGCGCGATGCCAACGGCGAGTGGATTGTCAGCATGGAGAACCGTTACGACTCTTACATCTATGTCCGCATCGGCGACCTCTGGAGCGCCATTACCGTAATGGAATAATATCCGTAAGGGCCGCATGCGACAGGCATGCCGCAAACGAAACGGGCCGGACTCGTCGAAGAGTCCGGCCCGTTTTGCCATTTATGCCGTTTTCAGCGCAGGGTTGCTTCCCTTGGCGGAAGTACGGTTACTTCTGAAAACCCTTGCCGATTGCGAGGAAGTCTTCGGCCTTGAGGGCTGCGCCTCCGATCAGGCCGCCGTCGACGTCCTCCTTGGCGAAGATCTCGGCGGCGTTCGAGGGCTTGCAGCTGCCGCCGTAGAGGATGGGGCACTCGGCCGCAGCGGCGCCGAACTTCTCGGCCAGCACCTTGCGGATGTAGGCGTGGATCTCCTCGGCCTGATCAGCCGTGGCGGTCTTGCCGGTACCGATGGCCCATACGGGCTCGTAGGCGATAACCAGCTGCGAGAACTGCTCGGGCGTGAGGTTGAATACGACCTCCTCGATCTGAGCCTTCACGACGTCGAAGTGCTTGCCGGCCTCGCGCTCGGCAAGGTTCTCACCTACACAGTAGATGGGCTTCAGGCCGTTTGCGTATGCCTGTGCCATCTTCTTGTTGAGCGTCTCCGAGGTCTCGCCGTAATACTGGCGGCGCTCCGAGTGTCCGAGGATGACATACTCGCAACCCAGCGCTGCGATCATCGAAGCAGCCACCTCACCGGTGTATGCACCCTTTGCCTCGGCGGCGCAGTTCTGCGCGCCTACGGCGATGTCCGAACCCTTCACGGCGTCGATCACCTGCGAGAGGTGTGTGAAGGGAGGGCATACGATGAAGTTCACGCACGAGCAAACCTCGCCGCGTCCGGCCACGATGTTCTTGGCCAACTCAACACCCTCTGCGGGCAGAGTGTTCATCTTCCAGTTTCCTGCAACAATCTTCTTTCTCATTTTTTCGATCGTTTTTATTGTTTGACTGATATGTATTCTCTGTTTCCGGCCTTTACTGCGCTCCAGCCTTTATTGTGCGCTCCTGCCGAAGCCTTGGATATTTGTGCCGGTCACGATAAAAGTATGATCGTACAGCATCTTCCATTTGGTGCCGCCGCTGTCGATAATGGCGTGGCGTGCAACGTTTGAGGCGAGCAAATATAATATATATTTTGCAATAAAAAAACATTGCGAATTTTGTATTATGGCTTTACTGTCACTATATTTGTAAATAGGCGTTTGTCTGTCCGGTTCTGTACGCCATGTTAGCAATGAAATTGTAAAATGAATCCCGTATTGATATGTTTGGCGGCGGCAACGCTCTCATTCGGTTTTGTTGGTTGTTCCACGCGGGTGAGGGAGTTGGTTGTCGCGGAGTACGATGCTGCGGCCGACGGCGGGAATGCGTGCGGCCGCATATTACGGGCGTTGGAGTATGTGCCTGCGGCGGGTGCCGATATGACGGACATCATACAGGATGTCAAGGTCGTCGAGATGAAGACGTCGCTTGCATTAGGCGACATCCGCAACAAACTGCTGCTCGGTGCGGATGGCGAGTTGTTTGTCAAAACGGAGAGTAACGTTTTTTGTTTCTCGGCAGATGGCCTCCTTCTGCGCAGTTTCGGCCGTATGGGACAAGGTGAGGATGAATATGTCGCCTTGCAGGATATAGCTCTGGATCGGGAGTCGGGCATGCTGCTCGTGCTCGACGGGATGAACCGTGTTCTGTTCTTCGATGCCGCGACGGGAGCGTTCGTGCGTGCCGTTACCCTCGACTGGCGTGGCGAGGCGTTGCGTTCCGACGCGATATTCCCGAACGAGAAGAGCGGCGGCTTCTATATCTTCTCGGCCAAACTCATGAAGCGGGAAATAGAGCTTAGCCGATATTGTATCCATGAGTTTGACAGCGATGGCGTAAAGGTGGCGCAAGGTCTGGCCTGCAATGACTTTGTTTTGGATACAGCTCCGGTTGCGCAGAGCTTCGACAACCGTTACATCGTGAATCCGGTGGGCCGGGAGCGTACGGTGTGGGCATCCGGACGTGGGGCTATTGAAGCTGCATACGGTATAGATTTCGGCAGCAGGGGGTTGGCTTCTAAAACTAGGTTCTGCGAAGGTGAAGAACTCGATATTTACGCGCTTATCATGTCCGATGCCTACAAGATGGTGATGAACGTGAGGGAGACGCGCGATATTGTTTCGTTTCTGGTATGCGGTCCCGAGGCGCGATCGTACGAGTATGTCTATTCTAAAGCCGACGGCAGTGGTATATGTCTTACGGCTCCCGATGGTTATGCCTTTCCGGTGCGTTTTGTCGCGGCGGACGAAACTTATCTCTACACAATATACGACCGCAGGACTATGGAGGGGCTCGACGAACGGGCATGCCCCGTGTCGCGCTATCTTGCGGAGCGTTTCGGCGTGATCCCCGAGGGCGGGAATCCTCTTCTTGTGGGTATAAGGTTCGACCTCTCCGCCGTGCAGTAGGTGTGTCGCGGGTGCGTTTATGTATAAAGATCTGGCGGGAACGGACAATCCGTTCCCGCCAGATCTTGCCGTAAGCCACACATCTGTGGCGTCGCGTTTATGGGTTTATTTCTCCACGGCAGCTGCCTCGCACCATGCCTTCACCTCGTCGGCGGTGGGATTCTTCAGTCCGAGCTTGTTCTTCTTGTTGAAGCCGCACAGGTCGTTGAAGAACTTGCCTGCGGCGAGCTTGCCCAGAGACTCTACGGTGATATATCCCATCTTCTGCATGACGGGCACCCACTCGGCCGGTATGCCGATGGCGGTATATCGCTCCTCGTCGTCGACCACGACCTTCTTTTCGGGGCGCATCGTCGGGAAGAGAAGCACCTCCTGTATGGTTGTCTGGTTGGTCATGAACATGATCAAACGGTCGATACCCATACCCATGCCCGAGCATGATGGCATGCCGTACTCCAGCGCGCGCACGAAGTCCATATCGATGAACATGGCCTCGTCGTCGCCCTTCTCCGAGAGGCGCAGCTGCTCTTGGAAACGCTCCAGCTGGTCGATCGGGTCATTGAGCTCGGTGTATGCGTTGCAGAGCTCCTTGCCGGCGACGAAGAGCTCGAAACGCTCCGTAAGGTCGGGGTTGTCGCGGTGGCGCTTGCACAGCGGCGACATCTCGATCGGGTAGTCGCACACGAAGGTGGGCTGTATGAGGTCGCCCTCGCAATATTGCCCGAAGATGGCGTCGATGAGCTTTCCCTTGCCCATCGTGTCGTCGATCTCGACATTCAGGCGGCGGCACGCCTCGCGCAGCTGCTCCTCGCTCTGGCCCGTGATGTCGTATCCCGTCTTCTCCTTTATGGCCTCGGTCATGGGCAGGCGGCGGAAGGGGCCCTTGAACGATATCCTGTGTTCGCCTATCATCACCTCGGTGGTGCCGTTCACGGCCATGCATATACGCTCCAGCAGCCGCTCCGTGAAGCCCATCATCCAGCGGTAGTCCTTGTAGGCGACATATATCTCCATGCAGGTGAATTCGGGGTTGTGGGTGCGGTCCATGCCCTCGTTGCGGAAGTTCTTGCCCAGCTCGTAGACGCCGTTGAAGCCTCCGACGATAAGGCGCTTGAGGTAGAGCTCCGTGGCGATACGCATGTAGAAGTCCATGTCGAGGGCGTTGTGGTGCGTGATGAAGGGACGCGCCGCCGCGCCGCCCGGGATGGGCTGCAGTACGGGGGTCTCGACCTCGAGATAGCCCTGCTCGTTGAAGAACTCGCGCATGGTGGTGATGATCTTGGCGCGCTTGATGAAGATGTCGCGCACCTGCGGGTTGACCACCAGATCGACATAACGCTGGCGGTAGCGCACCTCGGGGTCGGTCAGCGCATCGAACTGCTTGCCGTCCTTCTCCTTGGCTATGGGCAGGGGGCGTATCGACTTCGAGAGGATTGTGAGGCGGCGGCAGTGCACCGACTTCTCGCCCGTGTTGGTGATGAAGGCGAAGCCCTCGACGCCTACAAAGTCGCCTATGTCGAGCAGCTTCTTGAAGACGGTGTTGTAGAGCGTGGGGTCACCCTCGGGACAGATGTCGTCGCGGCGGATATATACCTGTATTCGGCCCGTGTGGTCCTGCAACTCGAAGAACGAGGCGCTGCCCATGATGCGGCGGCTCATGATGCGGCCGGCGATGCGTACGTCGGCAAAGTCGGCGGCGTTGTCGGCCGTGAGTCCTTGTGTGATCTGTGCGGCCGTGGCCGTGACGTCAAACATGGCGGCGGGATAGGGCTCGATGCCCAGTTCGCGGAGCGCGGCCAGCGAGCGGCGGCGCAGTTGTTCCTGTTCGCTGAGTTCTAAACTCATAAGATTTGTCGTTATTGTTATTTTGGGTGCAAAGTTAAAAATTTATCTCGGAAAATGCACGTGCCCCGACGCCTTCGACGGCAAAAAAAATGGCGGCGCGACTCCCCGCGGGAGGATCGCGCCGCCGCTTGTGTGCAGTGTCGTATATGCGTCGGTGCGGACTTCTACTCCTGCTTCTGCTGCTCCGCCGGCTCGACATATACCTCGTCCACGGGGATGCGCCGCGGCAGGTTGGCCGTACCCAGAACCATCAGCGCGAGGGCTCCGGCCGCCTGCTGCTGGTATTCGGGGATGCTCTTGTCGTAGCGGTCGCGGTCGGTGTGCCAGATCTCGCCGTAGGAGAAGTTGTAACCCTTCACATCGCGCTCGTCCATCTGTAGTACGGGAACCCCCGCATGGCCGAAGACCGAGGCGTCGTTGCCGCCGTAGTTGGGTTTCTGGCGGGGCTTGAGGTCGCGCACCTCGAACGGGTAGTCGGGATAGAGCTCGCGTATCTGCGCCGCGATCTTCTCATACTCGCCCTTGAGCGATGGGGGCGCCGCGAAACCTACGTATGGCATCGGGCCGCCGTCGCGGTTGAACATGTTCGATATGCGGGGTACCATGTCGGGATGGGCCTTGACCCACGCCTGCGATCCCCACAGGCCGAACTCCTCGGCCGTGAAGAGGATGAAGATTATGGTGCGGTCGGGTTTGGCTCCCGACGTGGCGATCATGCGCGCCGCCTCCATTACGGCCGAGACACCCGAGCCGCAGTCGACGCCTCCCGTAGCCGAGTCGAAGGAGTCGATGTGAGCCCCCACGACCACATACTCGTCGGGGTGCTTCGACCCCTTGAGCGTGGCCACGAGGTTGTGGTAGGGGATGGGGCCCAGACGGAAATGGTTGCGTATGTCGAACTCCAGATAGATGTTGCGCCGCTGCTCGACAAGGGTGCGTATACGGTTGTACTGCTCCTCGTCGAGCTGTATGTCGGGCAGCGCGGGCAGGCTGTCGAAGGGTACCTTTTCGTTGACCACGTAAGTGTCGTAGAGCGCTCGCAGGGGCACCCCCGAGGCCTGTATGATGCCGAGGATGCCCGCCTCGGCCATCTCGTCGTAGAAGAGCCCGGGGCTGTCGCTGATGTGGCGCTTTTCGCCGTCCTCGCCCGCATGTTCGCGGTTGTAACGCTCGTTCTCGGCGTTCTGGACGATTGTCCTGCGGCGGTATTCGCGCGCTGTGGGGCTGCTCGATAAGGCGAATCCGTTCCAGCGGCCGTTCAGGAGCACCCACGCGCCGCGCAGGCGACCCCTGATGCGGTCGAACTCCTCCTGCGTGGTGGGCTCGATGACGACGTGGCCGCGCTGCAGCCCCTTCGTGCCGGCGGTGTACGACGGCGTGACGAAGTTGAGCGTCATCTGCTCGTCGCCCGTCATGCGGCCCCACCAGCCGCCGCGGTTGAAGCCCGTGGCGAGGATGCCTACCTGCTCCATCTCCACCTCGTAGCCCCACTGCTCGAAACATTGCGACGCCCACTTCAGGGCGTTCTCCTGAGCGTCGGAGCCGGTGATGCGGCCGCCGAAACGGTTGCACAGAATGTCGAGGTGGTGCATCGCGCGGTTATCCTCGCGCGCCGTCTGCATGATCTTCCTGACGGCCGCATTCTGCGCCGCGATGCCCGTCGGCAGGAGCAGCAGTGCCGCAGCAGCCAATGTGCAGAGTCTTGCGATTGTCTTCATTGTCTTCATGGTCTGTTCATTTGGATTAGATGCTCCGCTGTGCGGGGCTCGTTTTTCAGGTTTTCTATGATTGCCTTTGCCGCCATCACTCCCTCACACATTTTCCATCACACACTCTTCCAATTTCCACTATCTCCTTCCCTTCTCTTTCTCGGCCTCTCTCGTCCGTTTGGCATCGGGCGGCTATGCCTGCTGTTTGTCGCCCGTATTCTTGAGGGGCTCGATGTGGATGCTGACATACGTTTCGGCGCCGTACCGCTCCTTGAGCCTGCGCTCCACGAGCGACGAGCGTTCGTGGGCCTCGGCGAGGGTCATGCTGCCGTCGAGGCGCACGTGCATCTCGATGGCCAGATAGTTTCCTATGCGCCGTGTGCGCAGGTTGTGTATGCAGCTGACGCCGTCGACACTCTCGGTGGTTTGGATGATCTCCTGCTCGACCTCGGGCGGGAGCGACTTCTCGGCCAGCTCGCCGAAGCTCTCGCGCAGCAGCTGCACGGCAACCTTGATGATGAAGAGGCTGACGATGACGGCGGCGGCGGGGTCGAGAATACGCCAGCGGGGGCCGAGGATGATGGCGCCGCCGATACCTATCGCGGTGCCTATCGACGAGAAGGCGTCGCTGCGGTGGTGCCACGCATTGGCAATGACGGCCTGCGAGCCCACCTTGCGGCCTGCGGCGACGGTGAAGCGGTAGCACACCTCCTTGGCGGCGATCGAGATGATGGCCATCCAGAATGCGAGGGCCGAGGGTGCTTCGAGTTCGGTGCCGTGCAGCGCCTCGTATATCTTCGAGCCGCCGCTGTATGCTATGCCTGCACCCACGACGAGAAGCGCCATGCCTATGATAAGCGTGGCGATGGTCTCATACTTGCCGTATCCGTAGTCGTAAGCGGCATCCTGCGGGCGGCGCGAGATGCGCACGAAGAGCAGCACCACGACATCCGTGGCGAAATCCGAGAGCGAGTGTACGGCGTCGGCCACCATGGCCGAACTGCGCCCGACGACGCCGGCGATGAATTTGAGCACCACGAGCACCACATTGACGGCGCTGCCGGCGAGCGTTACGCGATATATGGTTCTGGTTCTGCTTTGGGAATCCATCGGTAGAAAATATTGTGACGGATGATAAGTTTGGTCGTGGCGTGGCGCCGCGACCGAAAAAGCGAGCCTGCCCGGCATGTGCCGGACAGGCTTGGCGTATGAGTCTCTCCGGCTGCGGTTACTTGATCTGCTTCTGCCAGATGAGGGCCGACGAGCCGAGGATGGCGGCATTCTTGCCTTCGATGCCCGAGGGGAGCAGCTTGACCTTGTTCTTGAATGTGGCCATCATGTTCTCCTCCATGTACCACTTCGTGGGCTCGAAGATATACTTTCCGGCCTTGGCCAGTCCGCCGAAGAGGATGATGGCCTCGGGCGAGGTGGTGGCCATGAGGTCGGCCAGAGCCTTGCCGAGGATCTCGCCCGTATAGCGGAAAGCCTCCAGAGCGATGGGGTCCTTCTTGTCGGCGGCCATCGAGAGCATCACGGCCTCGAACTTCGAGTATGGGGTGTCGCGCAGGTCGCTGTCGCACGACATCTTGGCCATGAGCTCGAATGCCGTACGCTTGATGCCTGTAGCCGAGGCGTATGCCTCGAGGCAACCGCGGCGGCCGCAGCCGCACTGGCGTCCGTATGTGCGGCTGTCGACGGCGATGTGTCCGTACTCGCCGGCGAAACCGTCATGTCCGTAAACGAGCTCGCCGTTGCTGACGATTCCCGAGCCCAGACCCGTGCCGAGGGTGATGACGACGAAGTCCTTCATGCCCTTGGCGTTGCCGAATACCATCTCGCCGATGGCGGCGGCGTTGGCGTCGTTGGTGATGGCGACGTCGACCCCCGGGAACGAAGACTTGATGTCGTGCACAAAGTGGAACATGCGGCGCGATTCGTCGGGATTGGGCTCGTCGTCGCGGAACTTCCAGAGGTTGGCCGGGGCCTCGATCATACCGGTGTGATAGTTGGCATTGGGGGCGCCGATGCCTATACCGATGAGCTCGAAATCGAACGATACGCTGCCGATCAGGGCGTGCATCGACTCGCACAGAGCCTTGATGTATGCCTCATAGTCATCGAACTTCTTGTACTTTTCGGTCGAGATGGCCGATTCGCTGAAGATTGTACCGTCCTCGTCGACGAGACCGAACGCAGTATTGGTTCCGCCGATATCGATACCCATTGCAAGTTTTTTCATGATGATTGCGGTAGTTTATGGTTTATCAAAAAAAGAAATTTCGCATATGGTTTGCAGGTCAAAGTTAATATAAAATTATTTTTTATTCAAACTTTTTCCTAAATTTGGGGGCACGAAGCGATCAATCGACAAAATCCGTTCCGATGAAAAACAACGAAGAGATACTGACCCTTTTTGAGAAATATTTGGCTCAGATTTCGCTGCCCGAGGAGCCGCACCGGCTCTATGATCCGATTATATATTCTATGTCGGAGGGCGGCAAGCGCATACGTCCGGCATTGCTGCTGCTGTGCTGTGACGCCTTCGGGGGAGATGTGCAGGGGGCGCTGCCCGCAGCTGCCGCGATCGAGATGTTCCACAACTTCACGCTGCTGCATGACGACATCATGGACAATGCGGCCGTACGGCGCGGCAAGCCTTCGGCCTATGCGCGCTGGGGCGAGAATGTGGCCATACTCTCGGGCGATGCCATGATGATCTACGCATACAAGCTGCTCGAACAGCTGCCCGCCGACCGTCTGCCCCGCGTATTGAAGACCTTCACGGCGATGGCGCTGCAGGTGTGCGAGGGGCAGCAGTACGATATGGACTTCGAGTCGCGCAGCAAGGTGGCCGTGGTCGAGTATATGAACATGATCGAGCTGAAGACCTCGGTGCTGCTTGCCGGGGCCGCATCCATAGGGGCGATGCTGGGCGAGGCGTCGGAGTCGGACTGCCGCAGCATATACCGGTTTGCCATAGAGTTGGGCTTGGCCTTCCAGCTGCAGGACGACATGCTCGACATCTACGGCACGGAGGCCGAGCTGGGCAAGAAGATCGGGGGCGACATCCTCGAGGGCAAGAAGACCTGCCTTATGCTTCACGCCATGAGCCGTGCGAACGAGGCCGACCGCGAGACGTTGCGCCATACCTATTGCGACGAGACGCTCACCCCCGAGGAGAAGATCGCGCGCGTGAAGGCCGTCTATGACAAGTATGACGTGCCCCGCACGATCAACCAGCAGATATCGCTGCGTTTCGAGCGTGCGATCTCCATCTTGGACTCGCTTGAGATCCCGCGCGAGCGTACGGAGCATCTGCGTCTGTTCGCCCGCAACCTCGTGGGCCGCAAGAAGTAATTTCTTACGGGATAAGCGGCGTGAGCCGGCGGCGTAACTGGAGATGCCGGGTGGCGGCTGTGTAATTAGGAAAGATAGTAAGTATAAGATATGTCGCGGCGTCGGCGTGCGGCGGGTATATGGCCGCGGTGCGTCGGCGGCGCGTTTTAACGGGTGAGAGAAGCCGAAGAGCAGATATGTTGCAGATAAAGAGATCGGACGTTGAGGTCATGGCTCCCGCGGGGAGTTACGAGGCGTTGCAGGCGGCCATCGACGCGGGTGCTGATGCCGTATATTTCGGTGTGGGGACGTTGAACATGCGGGCGCGGTCGTCGGCCAATTTCGGCCTCGACGACATGACGCGCATCGTGCAGACGGCGCACGAACACGGCGTGAGGGCATACCTCACGGTCAATACGATCGTCTATGACGGCGAGATGGAGGAGCTTTCGGCGGTCATTGCGCGTGCGGCGGAGGTGGGTGTCGATGCCGTTATCGCGTCGGACATCGCGGCCATCATGTGCGCGCGGCGTGCGGGGCTGGAGGTGCACATATCGACGCAGTGCAACATCTCGAACACCGAGGCGGTGAAGTTCTACTCGCAGTGGGCCGATGTCGTGGTTCTGGCGCGGGAGTTGAGCCTGCCGCAGATACGGCATATCGCGCGCGAGATCGAGACGTGCGGCATTACGGGGCCTGCGGGCCTTCCCGTGCGTATCGAGATGTTCGCCCACGGGGCGTTGTGCATGTCTATTTCGGGCAAGTGCTACCTGAGCGAGCACGAGGAGGGGTGTTCGGCCAACCGCGGGGCGTGCCGCCAGATATGCCGCCGCAAATATACCATCACCGACATGCAGTCGGGCCGCGAGCTGGCCGTTGACGGACGCTATATCCTCTCGCCGAAGGATCTGTGTACGATAGATTTTCTGGACAGCTTTCTGGAGGCGGGCGTACGCGTGCTGAAGATCGAGGGCCGCGCCCGCGGGCCCGAGTATGTCAAGCGCGTGGTGGAGAGCTACGATGCGGCCCTGCGCGCCATCGAGCGCGGGGAGTACACGCCCGAATATGCCGCCTCGCTCAAGGAGCGTCTGGCTACGGTCTTCAACCGCGGTTTCTGGGAGGGCTACTATGCCGGCCGCCCGATGGCCGAGCACAGCGCCCACTACGGTTCGGCGGCCACCGAGCGCAAGGTCTACGTGGGCCGTGTGACCAACTACTTCAAACGTATAGGCGTTGCGGAGGTTCTGGTCGAGGCGGCTCCCCTCTGCGAGGGCGACTCGCTGCTCTGGACGGGTGAGACGACGGGGGCGCTGGAGCAGCGTGCCGAGGGGCTGATGCTCGACGAACAGCCCGCGACGGAGGTCACGCAGGGCAACTATTGCTCGATCCGTACGCCGCAGCTTGTGCGCCGCGGCGACCGCCTATATAAGATGGTGCCCGCCGATGAGGCTTAGTCCGGGGCGGCATTGCTGAGAGGGGGGGGGTAAAGGATAAAAATCCGCGATAGGAGAATCGGCAATAGGGAGAATCGGTAATAGGGAGAATCGGCAATAGGGAGAGAATCGGTAATAGGGAGAGAATCGGCAATGTAATAAGGAGACAGGTAATAAAGAGATATTAGAAAATTGTTGAATAAATAAAAACTGGAAAATTATGTTTTCGGCAGAGACTTATGCGAAGCGCCGTGCGGAGCTTCGCCGCAGAATCGGCAGCGGATTGATCCTGCTGCCGGGCAATTACGAGGCGCCCATGAACTATCCCAACAACGCCTACAACTTCCGTCAGGATTCGACGTTCCTCTACTTTTTCGGACAGAGTCTGCCCGCCTTGGCGGGTGTTATCGACGCCGACAGCGGTGCCGAGACGCTCTATGGCGATGACTTTACGGTTGAGGATATCATCTGGATGGGCCCGCAGCCGTCGGTAGCGGATCTCGCGGCCGAGGTCGGGGTGTCGCAGTCGCGGCCCATGGCGGCGCTGGCGGCGGATCTGCGCCACGCCTTGGCACAGGGACGCAAGGTACACTACCTGCCCCCGTATCGCGGCGAGACGACGCTTCAGATATCTCAGTTGCTGGGCATCGTGCCGTCGATGGTGCACGACCGCATGTCGCTCGACCTTCTCTTTGCGGTTGCGGAGATGCGCGAGGTGAAGTCGGACGAGGAGCTTGCATGTATCGAGGAGGCATTCAATATCGGTTACCACATGCACACTACGGCCATGCGTCTGTGCCGTGCGGGCCGCAGCGAGCATGAGATCGCGGGTGCCGTGGACGGCGTTGCCATGTCGTACGGTACGGGTGTGTCGTTTGCGACGATCCTCTCGCAGCACGGCGAGGTGCTGCACAACCACGACCACTCGGGTACGCTCGAGTCGGGACGTCTGCTGCTGTGCGATGCCGGCGGCGAGCATGTCAACGGCTACGTGTCGGACCATACGCGTACCTATCCCGTGAACGGGCGCTTTACCGATAAGCAGCGCGACATCTACGAGATCGTGCGTGCGGCGCATGACGCTGCGGCTGCGGCCGTACGTCCCGAGATGATGTACACGGAGTATTCGGATGCCGCCTTCCGCACCATAATCGAGGGTCTGAAGGCTCTGGATATCGTCCGCGGATCGGTGGACGACGCTCTGGAGGCGGGGGCGGGATACCTCTTCATGCCTCACGGTCTGGGACACGGCATCGGTCTCGACGTTCACGACTGCGAGAATATCGGCGAGCGCAGCTTCTCGTTTGCCGACTTCGAGGAGCGAGCCAAGATATCGGCCTGCTGCATCACGCGCCCCTATTGGCGTCTGCGCAAGGGTACGGTCCTGTCGGACGAGCCGGGCATATACTTCGTGCCGGCACTCATCGACAAGTACCGCGCCGAGGGCAAGTGCAAGGGTATCGTCAACTACGAGAAGCTGGAGTCGTACCGCGACTTCGGCGGCATACGCCTCGAGGATGACCTTATCGTCACCGATACGGGCGCCAAGATCGTGGGCGACAGAACCATACCTATAACCGTCGAGGATGTCGAGGCCATCGTCGGACGCGACTGATGCCGCAAGGGAGGTCTCGACGCTCTACCTCTTCCCTACCGAAGGCGAGGCGGCGGGTCTGCGCCGCCGGCGTGCCGATGCGGCGATAGCGGTAGTGGGGGTAGGCATGGCCGAGGCTGCGGCGGGTACGGTACGGGCGTTGCGCGTGTGGCGTCCGCGCCGTGCCGTCTTGTGCGGTATCGCGGGGGCATGTGACGGGGTGTTGCATGCGGGCGATGTCGTGGAGATAGTCGAGGACAGCGTTGCGGCGCTGCCCGCAGCCTATCGGCTCAGCTATCTCACGCCGCGCCGCACGTCGCTTCCGGCGGCAAGGGCCGTTACGGTGAATGTCGTGGGCGAGGCCGTGGCGTCGCTTTCGGAGCCGCAGATGGAGAATTACGGTACGGCGCTGCCTGTTGTCGAGCAGATGGAGGGGGCGGCCGTGGCGGCCGTATGCCGGGAGCTCGAGACGAAGTATATGCACCTTCGCGCCATCTCGAACCACGTTGGCGACAAACGCTTGGAGTGGCGCGAGGCCGAGGCCGTGGAGGCTCTGGGCGCCGCAGCAGCGGCGATGGATGAATGACATGTGCAGCGGCCGGGGCGGCATGGCTGTTGCGGCGGACGTTATGTGTGTTGCAGCGGGACGATATGTGTGTTGCGGCGGAGGGGATGCCTGCCGCCGACAGAATATTGCGGGACGGACGTATGTCGTAAGGCTTGCGTGGCCCTGTAAGAGATGCCATATAAGATTTGAAGCCATGAACAATTTTACCAAATACCTGATCTACCTTCTGGCTGTGGCCATAGTGCTGGTCGTGATGCTGCTGTTGAAGGATAACATAAGCCTGTGGCTGTCGCGTGTGGGCACATACGTGCTGATGTTCGGTTTCACCTTCTTTGCGGGGTGGCTGTTGGGACACATGGGCGGGCGCGCCGAGTGCCGCCGCCGCACGGAGGAGCTGCAGCGGCGTATCGACGAACTCGAAGGCAACCATTAGACGGCTTGCCCGAATCCGAACACGAATCCGCTCGAATTATAACTCTAAATTTAACCTTAACCTTAACCCGGAACCTGAATCATACGCAGAAAATACCAATCAGAAAACACCAACCTAAAACCTATTTGAATGAACATCCGAAAAATTACCCTTTTGGCGGCAGTCGCGGTGGCGGCGGTGCTGTCGTGCGGCGTGCGGGGCGTCGCGGCCGTACGCGGCGAGAGTTCCATTACCCCCGAACGCCTGACATGCGAATATGCGGCCGACCCGCTGATAGATGTGTCGCAGCCGCGGCTGGCGTGGATCAACATGAACGGCCGAGACGTGCGCGGCGCCGCGCAGACGGCCTATCGCATACGTGTGGCCCTGAGCGAGACGGGCTTTGATTCGGCAGTGTGGGATTCGGGCCGTGTGGAGTCGTCGGAGTCGGCCTTCATACCCTACGGGGGGCCTTTGGCGTCGCGCACATCCTACTGGTGGCAGGTGATGGTGTGGGACGAGCAGGGGCGCGCCTCGGAGTGGAGTGCGCCGGCGCATTGGCATACGGGCCTGCTCTCGAAGGATGAGTGGCGCGGCGAGTGGATCGGCGCGCCGTGGCAGGGCGAGGAGTCGTACGACGTTGCGGGCAGCCGCGACGTGGTGCCGGCGCCGCTGCTGCGCCGTGAGTTCACGGTCGGGAAGGGTGTACGCTCGGCCCGCTTCTACGGCACGGGTCTGGGGTACTTCGAGCTCTATGTTAACGGCAGCCGCGTGGGCGAGGATTACCTGACGCCCAACCAGACAAACTACGACCGCCGCCCGAAACTGGGTACGCGTCCGATCGTGGTGACGGATCCATTCCGTGAATATACGGTCATGTACGTAAGCTACGACCTGAAGCCCCTGCTGCGCGAGGGTGCTAATGCCGTGGGTGCGATTCTCGGCAACGGTTTCTACGACATGGTTGAGTATTGGGCGGCGTTGGGCTACGGCACGCCGCGATTCATGGGCCAGATCGAGATCGAGTATGAGGACGGCACGCGCGAGGTCATCGCCAGCGATACGTCGTGGCGCGTGGAGCGCAGCGCCATCGTGAGCGATCAGGTATATCTGGGTGAGCATTACGATGCCCGTCTGGAGCATGACGGCTGGGCCGAGGCGGGTTATGACGACTCGTCGTGGGCCGCCGCGGCGGTGAAGCGCGCCCCCTGCGGCAAGCTCATCGCACAGAACGGCCCTGCGGACCGCATCACGCGCCGCTATGCCCCCGTGAGCATCGAACGCACCGATGCGGGTACGTTCCGCGTGCGTTTTCCGGAGGAGGTGTCAGGATGGGTGGCGCTGAAGAATATCGCGGCCGCGGCGGGCGACCGCATAGAGATCAAATATGTGTGCGAGTCGTTCATGGGGACGAACTCATATACGGCACGCGGCACGGGCGACGAGTCGTACCATGCGCGTTTCACGTGGTTCGTCTTCTCGGAGGTCGAGATCTCGGGCCTGTCGGAGCTGCGTGCGGATCAGGTCGAGGCCCATGCCGTAAATTCGGACGTATCGGTATCGGGACACTTCGTCACGTCGAACGATCTTCTGAACCGCATAAACGCTATCTGGCAGCGCAGCCAGCTCGACAACATGCACGGTTCGGTTGCGAGCGACTGCCCGCACCGCGAGCGTTCGCCCTATACTGGAGACGGGCAGGTGGCATGCGCCACGGTGATGCACAATTTCGAGGCTCAGACCTTCTACAACAAGTGGCTTCGCGACATACGCGGTGCGCAGACCTACGGCGGCTATGTTCCCAATTCGGCGCCGTGGCAGCCCGGGTGCGGCGGCGGTGTAGGCTGGGGCGCGGCAATGGAGATCATGCCGTGGGAGTTCTACCGCCACTATGGCGACCGGCGCGAGCTGGAGGAGAACTTCGAGTCGATGTGCCGTCACGTGCGCTGGATGACCACATGGGTCGACTCGGATACGGGCATCATGCTCTCGAACGACGTGCAGCCGTGGAAGAATCTGGGCGACTGGCTTCCGCCGCGCGAGCTGCCGCGTACGGATCTCGTACATACCTTCTTCCTGTGGCAGTGTGCCGACATCGCGGCTTCGGCGGCCGAAGTGCTGGGCCGCACGGAGGAGCAGGCGGAGTTCGCGGCGCTGCGCGACCGTACGGCCGCAGCCTTCCACCGTGCCTTCTATGACCCTGCAACCGGATCCTACGGCAAGCACGGAAGCAATGTTCTGGCGCTGCGCATAGGTGTTCCGGACGATTGCCGCGCGAAGGTTGTCAAGGCGCTGAGGGACAACATAGCCGAGTGTGACGACCATCTCGATACGGGTATCGTCGGCACGCGTTACCTCTTCGAGGTGCTGTGCGACAACGGTATGGCCGACCTCGCATACAAGATAATGAATCAGCGCACCTTCCCGGGCTACGGCTGGTGGATCGAGCAGGGCGCGACCGTCACGTGGGAGAACTGGAACGGCAACGACTCGCACAACCACCCGATGTTCGGCGGCGGCCTTGTATGGTTCTACCGTGATCTGGCGGGCCTGCGTGCCACCGAGGCGGGCTTCCGCAGCTTCGAGGTGTGTCCGTCGGTGCCCGAGGGCCTCGAGTGGGTGGAATATACCCACATGACGACATACGGCCCGATAGCCATCCGCTGGCAGAACCGCAAGGGACGCTTTACGCTCGAGTGTGACGTTCCCGTCGGCACGACGGCGACGGTATGGCTTCCCTTCTCGGGTGCGGAGCCCAAGGTCAAGGAGGGTGACGGCGTGCGCCGCGCAGGCGTCCGCGACGGCCGCGCGCTCTACGAGCTGGCGTCGGGACACTATACGCTCAAATCGAGAATCTGACAAACGTAAAACCATGCAACGACTCAAACTGTCCATATCGCCCTGCCCGAACGACACCTTCATGTTCGATGCCATCATCAACGGCCGCATCGACCTTGACGGTTTTGCCTTCGACGTGGCGTATCACGACATCGAGGAGCTGAACCGTGCGTTGGAGGCGGGCGCACCCGACATAAGCAAGATGAGCTGTGCGCTGCTGCCGGAGATAACGTCCGAGTACCGTCTTCTGGATAGCGGTGCGGCTCTCGGCCGCGGCAACGGCCCGCTTCTGGTGCGGCGGTGGGGTGAACGGGCACCTCTGCGGCGTATCGCCGTGCCCGGGCTGCATACTACGGCCAACGCTTTGGTGGCGCGTCTGTTCCCCGAGATCGGGGAGCGTGTGCCGCTGCTCTTCTCGGAGATCGCCGCGGCGGTCGAACGGGGCGACTTCGATGCGGGCGTACTGATACATGAGGGACGATTCGTATATGCGCGCCGCAACCTCGAACTCGTCGCCGACCTCGGACTCGAATGGGAGCGCCGCACCTCGTTGCCCCTGCCGCTGGGCGGTATCGTCATGCGCCGCACGCTGGGGGAGGAGACGATCGGCCGCTTCGAGCGCCTGCTGCGCCGAAGCATAGAGTATGCCTTCGCCCACCCCGACGTGTCGCGTCCGTTCGTCAAGGAGCATGCGCAGGAGTTGGAGGATGATGTTATCGACAAGCATATAGCCCTCTTCGTGAACGACTTCTCGCTCTCGCTGGGCGCGCAGGGCCGCGCCGCCATGAAAGCCCTGACGGGTGTCGAGGGAATGTAAGGGCGGCCGGCGAAGTATGTTTATAAAAAATGCCTCCGTGCGATTATTAAGATATCGGTGGTAACGGCGGCAAATGCCTCCGTGCGATTGTGCGGAGGCATTTTTGTGTCGTGAAATCAGATATTGGTGCGATACAGACGGATACGAAAACAGCCCCGGCCAAAGGGTCGGGGCTGCTGATATGGTTATTATCGGGGTCGGGTTACTCCCACTCGATTGTTGCGGGCGGTTTTGACGAGATATCGTAGACTACGCGGTTTACGCCGTTGACCTTGTTTATTATCTCGTTCGACACCTTGGCCAGAAAATCGTATGGCAGATGTACCCAGTCGGCCGTCATGCCGTCCGTAGATGTTACGGCGCGCAGCGCAACGCAGCTTTCGTAGGTACGTTCGTCGCCCATGACGCCCACGCTCTGTACCGGCAGCAGCATAACTCCCGCCTGCCATACCTTGTCGTAGAGGTCGGCCTCGCGGAGCATGTCGATGAAGATCTTGTCGGCCTTCTGGAGCACGGCGACCTTCTCGGCCGTGACCTCGCCCAGAATACGTATTCCGAGACCCGGGCCGGGGAAGGGGTGGCGGCCTATGAGCAGCGGGCTGATGCCGAGCGTACGGCCCACGCGGCGCACCTCATCCTTGAAGAGCAGGCGCAGGGGCTCGACGATCTTCAGGTTCATGTGTTCGGGCAGGCCGCCCACGTTGTGGTGCGACTTGATCTTGGCAGCGGGGCCGTTGACCGAAGCCGACTCCACGACGTCGGGATATATCGTCCCCTGAGCCAGCCACTTGACATCCTCTATGCGCTGGGCCTCCTCGTTGAATACCTCGACGAAGTCGCGGCCTATGATCTTGCGTTTCTGTTCGGGGTCGGTCACGCCCGCCAGATCGCCCAGAAAACGGTCTGCGGCGCGCACGCCCTTGACATTGAGGCCCATGCCCTTGTATGATTCGAGCACCTCCTCGAACTCGTTGCAGCGCAGCAGTCCCGAGTCGACGAAGATGCAGTAGAGGCGTTCGCCTATTGCCTTGTGCAGCAGCACAGCCGCAACCGACGAGTCGACGCCGCCCGAGAGTCCGAGCACGACCTTGTCGTCGCCGATCTTCTGGCGCAGCTCGGCAACCGTCGTCTCGACGAAACTCTCCGAGGTCCACGACTGCGAGCATCCGCAGATACCTACGACAAAGTTGCGCAGCAGGTGCGTACCGTCTGTCGAGTGGAATACCTCGGGGTGAAACTGTATGCCCCACGTCTGCTCGCCCGCGATGCGGTAGGCCGCCATCTCGACATCGTCGGTGCTGGCTATGACCTCATATCCGGCGGGTACGCGGGTGATGGTGTCGCCGTGCGACATCCATACCTGTGTAGGTGAGGGCAGTCCCTGCATCAGAGGGTCGTCCGCACGCTTTACCGTGAGCATGGCGCGGCCGTATTCGCGGCTCGGGGCGGGGCTAACCTCGCCGCCGTAGAAGTGCGCCAGATATTGCGCACCGTAGCATACGCCCAGCAGCGGCAGCCGTCCCTTGACGGGTGTGAGGTCTATGCGCGGGGCCGCGGCATCGCGCACCGAGAAGGGGCTTCCCGACATGATCACACCCCGCACCGAGTCGTCCAACGCCGGCAGGTGGTTGTAGGGGTGGATCTCGCAGTAGACATTCAGCTCGCGCACACGCCGCGCTATGAGCTGCGTGTACTGCGACCCGAAGTCTATGATCAATATCTTTTCAGTCATAAATGTCCTTTGGTTTCTCCGATGGTTGTTGCCGCCGTTACTCGCCGCGCGAATAGTTGGGCGTCTCGCGCGTGATGGTCACGTCGTGGGGGTGACTCTCAACCACGCCGTTCGAGGTGATGCGCACGAACTTGGCCTTCTTGAGCGAGGGTATGTCCTTTGCGCCGCAGAGACCCATGCCGGCACGTATGCCGCCCACGAGCTGGTAGACCGTCTCGCTGAGCGAGCCCTTGAATGGTACGCGGCCCACGATGCCTTCGGGTACGAGCTTGTTGTCGTTGTTGACGTCGTTCTGGAAGTAGCGGTCCTTCGATCCGGCCTTCATGGCGTCGATAGAACCCATACCGCGGTATGTCTTGAACTTACGGCCGTTGTAGATGATGGTTTCGCCGGGCGACTCCTCCGTGCCGGCGAACATCGAGCCGATCATGACGCTGTCGCCGCCTGCGGCCAGAGCCTTGACGCAGTCGCCCGAGTAACGCAGACCGCCGTCGGCGATGACGGGGATGCCGCTGCCCTTGATGGCGTGGGCCGCGTCGTAGATGGCCGAGAGCTGGGGCACGCCGCAGCCCGCGATGATACGCGTGGTGCAGATCGAGCCGGGGCCTATGCCCACCTTGATGCCGTCGGCGCCCGCCTCCACGAGGTAGCGTGCGGCCTCGGCCGTAGCGATGTTGCCCACCACCACGTCGAGTTCGGGGAACTCGCTCTTGACACGCTTGAGCGTGTTGACCACATTCTTCGAGTGTCCGTGCGACGAGTCTATGACTACGGCGTCGACACTCTCGGTGATGAGGGCGCGCACGCGCTCCACGGCGTCGGCCGTGACACCGATGCCGGCCGCTACGCGAAGACGTCCCTTCGAGTCCTTGCAGGCATTGGGGTGGTCCTGAACCTTGGTTATGTCCTTGTATGTGATCAGGCCGATGAGCTTGCCGTGGTCGTCCACCACGGGCAGCTTCTCGATCTTGTTGCGCAGCAGTATCTCCGAGGCCTTCTCGAGTTCGGTGCTGTGGGTGGTGATGATGTTCTCCTTTGTCATCACCTCCTCGATGCGGCGGCTCATGTCGCGCTGGAAGCGCAGGTCGCGGTTTGTGACGATGCCGATGAGCGTATTCTGCGCGTCGATGACGGGTATTCCGCCGATCTTGTTGTCGTGCATGAGCTGCAGGGCGTCGCCTACGGTCTGATCCTTGGTGATGGTGATGGGATCGTAGATCATGCCGTTCTCGGCACGCTTTACGCGGCGCACGTGCGCAGCCTGCTCGGCGATGGTCATATTCTTGTGAATCACGCCTATGCCTCCTTCACGAGCGAGCGCTATGGCCAGAGGAGCCTCGGTGACCGTATCCATGGCGGCCGACACGATGGGTATGTTCAACTTGATATTTCGCGAAAAGTATGTCTCGGTCGAGACTGTCCGCGGCAACACTTCTGAGTAGGCGGGTACGAGCAACACGTCGTCGAAAGTCAACCCTGTCGACTGTACCCTTTCATCTATGAACGACATAAGTACTTGGGGTTTTTGTTGCGCACAAAGTTAGCCATAAAAATAGAGACCTCCAAAATTCGCCCTCGATTTTCGGGCGGAGGGTCGGATTTTTTTGTCCGGTGCCGGCGGGCGGGGCGGGTGTATGTTGTTGAGGTAGGGGCGTGGGGGCGCCGCGGCCGAAAAAATATATGCGGCCAAGCCATCGAGAATTATTCCAAAAGCAGTAACTTTACCACCGAATATGCGCTTTTGAAAATGACAACCTCTTCGGGCTCCGTACCATACCACATACCCGTCATGGCCGACGAGGCCATATCGCTGCTTGAGATCGACGCGGCGGGCACCTATGTCGACCTTACCTTCGGCGGCGGCGGGCATTCGCGCCGCATACTCTCGGCCTTGGGGCCGCAGGGGCGGCTCTATGCCTTCGATCAGGACCGCGACACCGAGGCCAACGTCCCCGACGACGGGCGCCTGCACTACGTGCAGAGCAACTTCCGTTTCATGCGTGGGGCGCTGCGTCTGCGCGGTGTGCGGCAGGTGGACGGCATACTGGCCGATCTGGGAGTCTCATCGCACCACTTCGACGATGCTGCGCGGGGATTCTCGTTCCGCAGCGACGGTCCGCTGGACATGCGTATGAACCGCCGCGGCGGCCGTACCGCGGCCGATGTGGTGAACGGGTACGATACGGATACTCTGGCGCGGGTGCTGCGCGACTGGGGCGAGCTGGAGACTACGTGGAAGATCGCCGCGTGCATCGACCGCAGCCGCCGCACGGAGCCTATACTCACGACGCGGCAGCTGGTGGAGGCCGTTGCGCCCTGCACCCCCCGCAAGGACGGGGCGAAGTTCCTTACGAAGCTGTTTCAGGCGCTGCGCATCGAGGTCAACGGCGAGATGGAGGCGTTGAAGATGGCGCTCGAACAGTCGCTGCGGGTGCTGCGCCCGGGCGGACGGCTGGTGGTTATCTCGTACCACTCGCTCGAGGACCGTCTGGTCAAGAACTTCATGCGCAGCGGTAATTTCGAGGGGCGCGTCGAGAGCGACTTCTACGGACGTCAGACAACACCCTTCGAGGTGGTGACACGCAAGGCCGTGGTGCCATCCGAGGCCGAGATCGAGGCCAACCCGCGCTCGCGGTCGGCACGTATGCGCGCCGCCGAAAAACGCTGAGCCTCTGCGCGGCGTCAAGGGAACGTAAGGAGAGGGTTATTGCCGCGGACGGGAATTGAATTATATAAGGAAAAAGAGATATAGAAGAAGACTATGGCTACGGAGGAGGATCGTGAGCGGATGGGGCTTTCGCAGGAGGATGAGTTCAACCCCCTGAGCGAGGAGGAGCTTCGCGAGCGCGAGGAGGCGGAGGAGTTCCGCCGCCGTGTGCGGCGTGAGATCCTGCGCGTACAGAGCGGCGAGGCCGACGAGGATATCGCGCGCGACCGCGAGCAGGAGGCCGAGGAGCAGCGTGAGCGCGAGGAGGCCGAGCAGCGCACGGCGCGCAAGCGGTCGCGGCTCTTCTGGCAGATATTCTCGGGCAACATTCTGGTTAACCGCAGCGTGGCGGAGAACTACCGCTATTTTGCCGCCATAGCCGTGATGTGCTTCGTGAGCATCGTGGTGATGTTCACCTCGCTGGCGGCCGACATGAAATATTCGCGCATGGAGCGCGAGGTGCAGCTTCTGCGCGAGCGGTCGATACGCCTTCAGGAGCAGCTCTACCAGCGTACGACCCATGCCGCCATCTCGGCGGAGCTGGAGCGCCGCGGCATCGACCTTCAGGATCCGCGCCGCCCGAAGGCCGTGGTCGAGGAGTGACGGTGCGATACGAGAGGGGGGGGTAGAATAAATATATTAGGCGGAAGATAGAGGTGAGAGAAGAGCCGGACGGTAAGGATCCGGACGGACGGAAAACGGGAACTGAAAAATGGCAAAACTGAAACGCGATACCGATGTCAAGGACGAGATGTACTCGAGGGTGAAGAGGGTCTACGGAGTCTTCATCCTCGTGGCGCTGCTTGTGGTTGTGCGTCTGGTATGGGTGTCGGCCTTCAGTTCCGAGACGGCATACAATGCCGAGCGGCTCGAACGCCGTATCTTTATCGTCGACTCGGTCTATTCGCGCCGCGGGTCGATTCTGGCGCGTGACGGCGAGCCTCTGGCCACGTCGATCCTGCGCTACCGCGTCGACTTCGACATGGCCAGCGACGGATTCGACTCTCTGGCTCTGTTCCGCGAGCAGGCCGACTCCCTGTCCAAGCTTCTGGCGCGGTTCTTCGGGGACCGCTCGGCCGCGGAGTATCGCCGCCGCATGATCGAGGAGCACGACAAGCACTACCGCGTGGTCTACCGCAAGGATACGACGGTGCTGCGCTCGGAGGGTTTCTTCGCCCGTATATGGGACATGCTGCGGCATGACGAGTTCAAGACGGTGAAACTCTACGACACGCTGCGCGACCACCGCCCCGTGGCGATCCTGCCGCGCGCGGTCGACTACAACGAGTGGCAGACGCTGCGCAAGTACCCCATCCTGAACTGGAACATGGGTATGACATACAATCTGGTGACGCTCGACCAGCGGGTCTATCCATACGGGGAGCTGGCGCGGCGTACGTTGGGACTTGTGGGCGACAAGGGAAATTACGGTATCGAGGCGATCTACCGCGAGAAGCTGGAGGGGCGCAACGGACGTATGGTCCGCCAGCGCATAGCGCCGGGCTTCTCGAGCGTCGTGCACAGCAGCGAGAATATCGACGCCGAGGACGGCATGGATATCGTGACCACGCTCGATGCCGACATCCAGCACATAGCCGATCAGGCTTTGCGGCGTCAGCTTACGGCGCAGCACGCCATCTGGGGTACGTCGATGGTTATGGAGACAGCCACGGGCGACATTCTGGCCATGGCCAATCTGGGGGAGACGTCGGAGCGCAGCGGCGTCTATATCGAGAAGGAGAACTACGCCCTGAGCCGCCGCATGGAGCCCGGCTCGACCTTCAAGCTGGCGGCATTGCTGGCGTTGGTGGAGGATTGCAACATGCCGGTGGACAAGACCTACGACACGCACCACGGACGGGCTGTACGCGTAGGCGGCAAGTACGGCCCCATCATACAGGACTCGCACGACATAGGCGGCGAGATCGACCTCAAGGAGGCGGTGGCGCAGTCGTCGAACGTATATTTTGCGGAGGCGGTCTACGACCACTACAAGGATGACCCGGGACGTTATGTGAAGTTCCTGCGCCATCTGTGGCTCGACCGCACGGTGGGGCTCGACGATATGGGGGAGGCGGCGCCGCTGATACCCAAATACAAGACCGACCAGTGGTCGGGACATACGCTGCCCAACATGGGTTACGGCTATGCGATAGAGCTGCCGCCGATACACATACTGACCCTCTACAACGCTGTGGCGAACGAGGGTTGTATGGTTGCTCCGCGCCTCATACGGGAGGTTCGGCGCGGCACGCGCGTGGTGGAGGAGTACCCGACGCAGGTGCTTGTGGAGCGTATATGCAGCAATGCGACGCTGAAGATCGTGCGCGAGTGCCTCGAGGAGACGGCGCGTTCGGGTACGGCCCACGCCTATTTCCGCGATACGGTCCTGCTGCGTGTGGGTGCCAAGACGGGTACGGCCAAGTTTGCGCAGAGCGGCATCAAGTACTCCGACGGCTACTATCTGGGATCGATGGTGACGTACTTCCCGGCCGACAACCCCAAATATACGGTCATGACGTCCATCTTCACGCGGCGCGGCCGCGGCACGACGGTCTACGGTGCGGGTCTTGCGGGCCCCGTGCAGCGCGACATCGTTAACTACATATTCTACCGCGACGAGGAGTGGCACCAGACGGTGACGCCGTCGGACGAGGAGCACTATCCCTCGCGGGTCAAGGGCGGCAACATAGCCTATGTACGGCGTGTGGCCGACAAGTTCTCGCCGCGGGTGTCGTTCACCGACCGCAACGGCTGGGGCGTGACGCGTATGGATTCGCTCTGCAACGTCGACATACGTACGATCGATGCCGACCCGAAGACCATGCCCAACGTCGTGGGTATGGGCCTGCAGGATGCGATCTACGTTCTGGAGAGCCGCGGCCTCAGGGTGCGCAGCTCGGGGAAGGGGCGCGTGCGTACGCAGAGCATCCGTGCGGGCGACCGCATACGGGCCGGACAGACGGTGACGATAACGCTGCGTTAGCGGTCGTCGGGCGGTGGAGGTCTAACTGCAGATGACATGGTGCGAGTCTGTTTGTAAAGTGATCGGAGACTGCATGTAATAGAGACATTTGTAATGGAAATACGAAAAGGAGAGAAGATATATGAAACGTTTTAGCGAACTTTTGGCGGCCACGGCGGTGCGGACGATCATAACGTCGGCCGATCCCGAGATCGGGGCCTTGAGTTACGACTCGCGGAGTGTGGGCCGTGGAGACTGTTTCTTTGCCGTGCGCGGCGAGAGCAGCGACGGCCACGACTTTATCGACGCGGCCGTCAAGGCGGGTGCTGCGGCCGTAGTGTGCGAGCGCCTGCCCGAACATACGGCCGAGGGCGTGAGCTACGCCGTCGTGGATGACAGCCACGGCGCTTTGGCCGACATGGCGGCGGCATTCTACGACAACCCCTCGCATGAACTCCGTCTGGTGGGTGTTACGGGCACGAACGGCAAGACGACCGTCGCCACGCTGCTGTGCGACATGTTCCGCATGCTGGGACACAAGGCGGGCCTTATCTCGACAGTGGTCTACCGCGTCGGCGAGCGGGAGGTTGCGGCCACGCACACTACGCCCGACGCCGTGCGTCTGAACGCCATGATGCGCGAGATGGTCGACGACGGGTGTGAGTATTGCTTCATGGAGGTGTCGTCGCACTCGATCGTGCAGGAGCGTGTGCGGGGGCTGCGCTTCGCTGGGGCCATATTCACCAACCTCACGCACGACCACCTCGACTACCACAAGACCTTCGCCGAGTATGTCAAGGCGAAGAAACGGCTCTTCGACACGCTGCCGCGCGAGGCCTTCGCTCTGGTTAATGCCGACGACCGCAACGGCGCGGTGATGGTGCAGAATACGCGTGCGCGTGTGTCGACCTACTCCCTGCGGTCGATGGCCGACTTCCGCTGCAAGGTGCTGGAGATGCACTTCGACGGCATGCTGCTCTCGATCGGCGGCCGCGAGGTGTGGGTAGACTTCATCGGCCGCTTCAACGCGGCCAACCTGCTGGCCGTCTATGGTGCGGCGCGGCTGCTGGGTGTGGGCGAGGACGATGCTCTGCGGTGCCTGAGTGCCCTGCACTCGGTGAGCGGCCGTTTCGAGCCCGTACGCTCGGCATCGGGACGTACGGTTATAGTCGACTATGCGCATACGCCCGACGCCCTGCAGAACGTCATCGAGACCATCAACGAGATACGCCGTCCCGAGCAGCAGCTCATCGTGGTGTGCGGCTGCGGCGGCGACCGCGACCGCACGAAGCGTCCCGAGATGGGGGCCATAGCCTCGCGGGAGGCGTCGGTGGCGGTCTTCACGTCGGACAACCCACGCACGGAGGACCCCGAGGCCATCCTCGACCAGATCATGGAGGGCGTGGAGGCCGGGTCGCGCTGTCTGCGCATTACGGACCGCGCGCAAGCCATACGCACGGCGGTGATGCTCTCGCACGAGGGTGACATCATACTGATTGCGGGCAAGGGCCACGAGACCTACCAGATCGTGGGCCGCGAGCGCCACCATTTCGATGACCGCGAGCAGGCGGCCGAGGCGCTGCGTCTTGTCGAGGCGGTGAAGTGATTGCGGAACGTTGATTGAACGTCGATAGGGCGTCGATAGTACGTTGATTGGTCGTCGGTTGGTCGACGGTTGAAATTGCATAATGGTGTTTATTGAAAAATAATAGAAAACAGAAGAAGAGCTGATCAAGGATGTTATATTCACTATTCCGATATCTCGATGAGGCGTACGACATCCCGGGTTCGGGAATGTTCCAGTACATATCTTTCCGTTCGGCGCTGGCGGTGATTCTGGCGCTGTTGATAACCATCATATTCGGGCGTTCGATCATACGGATGCTGCGCCGCCACCAGATAGGCGAGGAGATCCGCGATCTGGGGCTGGAGGGGCAGCTCTCCAAGCGCGGCACCCCCACGATGGGCGGCGTGCTGATACTGTTGGCGGTTCTGGTGCCGACGCTTCTGGTGGGGCGGCTGGACAACATATACGTGCAGCTGATGCTCGTCTCGACGGTGTGGCTCGGGTGCATAGGTTTTCTGGATGACTACATCAAGACCTTCCGCCACAAGAAGGAGGGCCTCAAGGGGCGTTTCAAGATTGTGGGTCAGGTAGGTCTGGGCATCATCGTCGGGTCGGTGATGTGTTTCTCGCAGGATGTCGTGGTGCGCGAGAAGATCGACGGCCCGGTCGAGGTGACATATACCGACGAGGCGGGCCAGACCGTGGTGACGCAGGTGCAGCGCTCGGTCATAGACTCCGAGCCGCAGAAGGTGGCCAATACCACGATACCCTTCGTCAAGGATAATGAGTTCGACTACGGCTGGGTCGTCGGGGGCGACGAGCTTATGACGTGGATACTCTACATCGTGGTTGCGATCTTCATCGTGACGGCGGTGTCGAACGGGGCCAACCTCACGGACGGGCTCGACGGGCAGCTGACGCTGGTGTCGGTGCCGATAGTGATCGTGCTGGGGGCGTTGGCATACCTCTCGGGGCACATCATCTACGCCGACTATCTCAACATCATGTACATACCCGACGCCTCGGAGCTTGTGGTCTTCGCCGCGGCCATGGGGGGCGCGCTGCTGGGATTCCTGTGGTACAACTCCTTCCCGGCGCAGATATTCATGGGCGACACGGGCTCGCTCTCGATCGGCGGCATCATCGCGGTCTTCGCCCTCTGCATACGCAAGGAGCTTCTGCTGCCGCTGCTGTGCGGCATCTTCCTCGTGGAGTCGGTGTCGGTGATGGTGCAGGTCGGGTGGTTCAAATATACGCGTCGGCGCTACGGCGAGGGGCGGCGTCTGCTGCTCATGTCGCCGCTGCACCACCACTACCAGAAGAAGGGCCTGTTCGAGACCAAGATCGTGATGCGTTTCTTTATTGTCTCGATCCTGCTCTGCGCCATGACCCTTGTGACGCTTAAGATACGATAACCAGATATCACGGAACCTTATGTATACCGGAATCAGGGCTTTCATATTGTGTGTACTGTGCTGCCTGACGGCTGTCTCGTGCGGTGATACCAATCGAGTTGAGGGAGCGTGTGCCGTCGATGTGGATGCCGCGTCGGATTACGACCTTGCCGATGTGGCGCTTTCCATCGGCGTAATTCCCGTAAAGTCGGAGTATCCCGTAGGGGAGGTGCGTAGATGCAAGGGTTACGGAGACCTGATTCTTATGAACTTCGACAACGTGCTGCTATGTGTTGACGGACGCAGCGGTGACGCGGTTCGTGTCAACCGCGCAGGTCGAGGCCCGGGGGAATATGCCGCTATATCGGATTTCGCTTACGATCCCGATTCCGATATGCTTGTCATAAGCGATGCCCAAATGTGTCAGGTACTGGTTTATGATCTGTCGGAGATGCGTCATATAAGGACTTTGCGGCTCGAGGCCATGGTCGGCGCTGTGGAATTCCTCGATGACGGGAACCTCTTGGTGGGCGTAACCCGTTTCAGCGGCGACGGTGGGAGAAAGCCGAGTTACTCGGTGGAGCGTATGGATATTGATACGGGAGATATGTCGGCGGCTTTAGCCGCAGGCGAGTGGAAAGGCAAGGACCTCTCCTCCGACTGTTTGTCGCGAGGCAATGATGGGTGCGTATATGTCGCCTGCGAATACAATCCGTTTATGTTTTACCGCGTTACGTCGGATGAGTGCCGTCCGGTCGCGATGTTCGACATGGGCCGCTATGCTGCTCCCGACGAGGCTTATGAGACACTCGGATTCTTTGACTGGGAGCCTTATATACTCTCTTATGAGTCCGACGCGATAATATTGCGTTACTGCCATATCCCGTGTATGGGCTATTTCGAGGGCGGGGATGCGGCCTTTTGGTTCTCCAATGCCGTCGGATTGCAGAAACGGCCGCCGATGATGGCCTACTGCCGTCGTGGCGGGGAGTCGTTTGTGGCGCGGCGCATCGGTATCGGCGGGCTGGTCTGCCGGGTGCGTCCCGCCGGGTGCGGCGACGGTTTCTACTATGCCGTGGTGCCGGGACCGGCCGATGCGTTGAGGGATGCCTCTGCCGAACTTTCACCTTTGGGGGAAGATGTGTTGGAAGCGTTGAGAGGGCAGAATGACGATAATCCGGTGATATTGAAGTTCAGATTGATATAATCGCCTGCGGCAATGCCGCGAGCGAGTAACTGGAATAAACAAGAAAACAGAGTAAAAAGTATATACGATGAAACGAGTAGTTGTATTGGGCGGCGGAATCAGCGGATACGGTTCTGCCGTGCTGGCCAAGAAAAAGGGCTTTGATGTGTTTCTCTCGGATGCGGGGACGATAGCCGAGCGTTACCGCCACGTGCTGGAGGAGTGGGGTGTGGAGTACGAGCAGGGCGGCCACACGATGGAGCGCATACTCGCCGCCGACGAGGTTGTCAAGTCGCCGGGCATACCCGAGAAGGCGCCCGTGGTGCAGGCGCTGCGCGAGAAGGGCATACACATAATCTCGGAGATCGAGTTTGCGGGACGATACAAGGGCAAGGCCCGCACCTTCTGCATCACCGGCTCGAACGGCAAGACCACCACCACGTCGCTCATCTACCGCATTATGCGCGATGCGGGCGTGCGTGTGGCTCTCGGCGGCAACATCGGGGAGAGTTTCGCCTATTCGGTCGCTACGGGCGATTATGACTGGTATGTTCTGGAGATAAGCTCGTTCCAGCTCGACGGCATGTATGATTTCAAGGCCGACGTGGCGGTCCTGATTAACATCACGCCCGACCATCTGGACCGTTACGGCTACTGTTTCCAGAACTACGTCGACTCGAAGATGCGCATCATCCGCAACCAGAACACGCGTTGCAGTTTCGTCTACTCGGCCGACGATCCCGTCATTGCGGGCGAGCTGGGCAAGTATGACCTTCGCATGCGTCAGCTTCCATTTGCGGCGCATACGGCCGTTGCGAGCGGTGCGGGCGACGCATGGCTGGACGGCGGGGGCGAGTTTACGGCGCGCGTGGGCAGGAAGAGCGTCACCATCGACACGGCGAAGATGAAGATCCGCGGCCTGCACAACGCTTATAATGCCATGGCGGCGGCTCTGGCCACGCTGGCGGCGGGTGTGGAGCCCGAGTCGGTGGCGCGATCGATATACGGGTTCGACCCCGTGGAGCACCGTCTGGAGCCTGCGGGCGAGCGTGACGGCGTGTTGTGGATCAACGACTCGAAGGCTACGAATGTCGACTCGGTGTGGTATGCGCTGGAGAGCATGACGCGCCCCGTTGTGTGGATCGCCGGCGGAACCGACAAGGGCAACGACTACGGCCCGCTGAAGGAGTTCGCGCGGGCGAAGGTCAAGTGCCTCGTCTGCATGGGCGTGGACAATGCCAAGCTGGTGGAGTCGTTCACGGGCGTAGTGCCCGAGGTGGTATCGACCTCGTCGCTCGACGAGGCTATGCGTGCGGCTGCGGTGCGGGCTGCGGCCGGGGATGTGGTGCTGTTGTCACCGGCATGTGCCAGCTTCGACCTGTTCAAGAACTACGAGCAGCGCGGCGAGCTTTTCCTGCCACAGCCTCTCTTCGGCGCCCGTCAGGGGGTGCGTCAGCTCATTCGTCATCGCCCCCCACCCTTCCCGTGCGCGCAAAGCGCAGCATCGCGCGGCCATCGAGATCGGCGATGCGGTCCGCGCAGCCGCCCGCCCAGCCGTTGTATAGCCGCACCAGCGCGGCGAGCAGCTCGTCGTCGCCGAGACGTTCGCCGCACGCGCCTTTGAAGTGGTAGAACAGCTCCGTCAACCCGCCAAGCGTTTCCTCCCAGTTCTCCGGCCCGACGCAGGGCGAGTCGCAC